>JBBRVG010000001.1:0-162898 GCA_038247115.1 Enterobacterales bacterium
ACGCGCGCAGATCGGCAAGGTCAAAGGGCTGGAGCTGCTGCTGCGCCAGCGGGCCGAGGCGGTGCAGTATCGGCAGCACCGCCAGCAGCAACAGCAGATGGATGAGTTCAATAACCAGCAATTTGGCCGCTGAGTTCAATACCCGGCGTTGCGGCCGCTGATACCATTCGGCGTGTAATCGTAGCTGGGTTCGCCATGCAGCATGCGCTGGATGACATCGTACTGACAACGGAGCAGGCGGCCATTGACTTCATTCTGTTGCTGGCATCGCTGCAACAGTTTGCACAGTCGATTCCAGATCGGTTTCAGGCGCAGCTTGAGTGCCGGGGGCAACTGGCCGAGCAGTATCGTCATGCCGTGGTCATCGGCATTGATCCCCAGCAGGCTCAGCTGACGGGAGCGCTCGGCAGCCGACTGTTGCAACTTGGCTACCATGGCCTGATGGTCGTGGTTCAAGGCCGTGATGGCGGCTGTATCCCGATCCTTGAGCAGTTGAAATTGCTGTTCGAGCAGACGTTGCAGCTCGGTGTAATCGGCGATATCGGTTTGTATCCCCAGGATCAGGCTCTTGATGAGTTCACTGCGAGTCATGAGCGGTGCATCTCCAGGATCGCTTCGCTCAGAGCCTGGGTGTCGAGCACCAACTCACCGTTCGCGATCGCCTGCTGCAATTGCTGCACCTTCTCCATATCCACATCGCTGGTCGTTGCCAGCTCCTGCTGGGCGGCGTCGAGCCACAAGGCATCGCTGCTGACGCCGCTTTCCGGAGTCTGATATCCGCTCCGGGTGGTGGTGCTGGCACCCGTTTCCTGAGCCACGATCTGGCGGCTGGTGGCGCTGGATGCTAATGCGCTGCTGGTGAAGTCATGGGCATCATGGGTAATTTTCATGCCGCTCTCCTGCAAATAAGTGTGCTACCTGAAAAGAAGCGACTGGCCCGGTGGAAAACTTTAGGTCCCTGCCACTTCCTCCACCCGGTTTGGCACTGTGCTCTAGGGTGGATAGGCTGCCGCAGGCTCAAAAGCGGGTTTCGACCTCGCCAACGGCGGTGACAGTGGCCTGAACCTCCTTGTTACTCATCATATTTCGCACCGCAATACTCTCACCCAGTTCGCCATCGGCCAGCGCGACGCCGCGCATACTGGCACTGAATTCTGGAGTGCGGGCATAGAGGGTCACCTGCTGGCCCTTGTGCACCATCAGGGGCGCGCCCAGATCGGCAGCGCTCAGCAGCTGGCCGGCGCGGATCTTGCGCAAGGTGCGATAGCCCTGCAGGGATTGCTGGATGGGGGTGAAACTGCGAAACAGCCGATCCACGGTAACCGTTCGGCTCTGCAGATCGGCCGCTTGCAGCACCTGTCCTTTTTTCAGGCTATGTCGGGCTACCCACAGCTCCAGACTCAGACTGACATCCACCCGTCCCCGGGTTTGCCAAGCCGGTGCTGCCGGACAACTGACCAGATAGCTGACCCGACCCCAGGCGGGTGCCTGCGGGTTGCTGCGCTGGATGTGCAGCGGCTGGGGGCAGGGCGGCAGCTTGCTGGCTCCCTCCGGTAGCCAGGGGCTGTAGTGCACCTCGAGCGCCTGCCAGCCCAGCGTGGTCAGTTGCTGTTCCAGCTCCTGACGGGCCTGCTGGCTGAGGGCCTGCCGCAGGGCCACGGGCTCAGCGGTCGCCGCCAGACTCAAAAGCGGAAAGAGCAGCAGCAGACTCAGGGCGACCCTATGGCACCCAGCCGGAAGCCGGGCTTCCGCATGACGGCCGGACTGAGGCGTTATTTCATTTAACCTGTTGATTTATATGGCCTCAAATAGATGGCATGACTCTTGTTATCTCGATTCTGGCAGAGAGTCATGCTCAGCTCAACAGGAGGAAGGAATGGCACTAAGTCTGGACTATGCGTTGGGGGTTTCACCCTATGCCCTGCAGACCAAGCTGGATCGGGCGCAGGTGATTGCCAGCAACCTGGCCAATGTCGATACCCCGGGCTATCTGGCCCAGGATCTGGACTACCAGGCGGTGATGAGTGATGTCGTCCGTCGTCAAGGTCAGGGCGAGACTGTGAATGCCGCCAGTGATGCGGATTTGCTGTATCGCATTCCCTATCAGACCTCCCAGGATGGCAACACAGTCGAGTTGCAGGTCGAACAAAGCAAGTTTGCCGCTAACTCGGTGGCTTTCGACACCAGCCTGACCTTCCTGAACCTGAAGATCAAAGGGCTGACCACCGCCATCGAAGGAAGTTAAACCATGTCATTCGACGCGATTTACGACATAGCCGCCAGCTCCATGCGCGCCCAGACGGTGCGCCTGGACACAGTGGCTTCCAACCTGGCGAACGCCGATAGTGCCGCTGGCAGTGCCGATGCCGCGTATCGGGCGGTACGCCCTGTGTTCCAGTCGGTCTATCAGCAGGTGCAGGAGTTGGGGCAACTGGGGGCCGCTAGCGTGGCGATTGCCGATGTGGTCCCGAGTAACGACCAGCCGTTGCAGCGTTACGAGCCGAATAATCCCCTCGCCGATGCCGATGGCCATGTCTACTACGCCAATATCAATACGGTGGAGGAGATGGCCGACATGATGAGCGCCTCGCGCAGCTTTGAAAGCAGCGTGGAAGTGCTTAAACGCATCGGCACCATGCAGCAAGGGCTGTTGGGCCTGGGTGAACAGAGTTAAGGAGTTCGACCATGAGCATCTCCGCAGTAACCAGCAGCAGTAGCACCAGCAGCAGCGATGAAGAAACCGTAAGCTCCAGCAGCACCTCGGCAAATCTACAGATCGAGTTTATCGATCTGTTGGTGGCGCAGATCCAAAACCAGGATCCGACCGATCCGATTGATTCCAGCACCTATGTCAGTCAGCTCTCCCAGCTGAGCATGGTGCAGTCGCTGGAAGAGCTCAGCAGCTTGCAGACCAGCTCCAACGATCTGGTCGAAGACTTGACGGCGCTGCAGAGTACCAATCTGGTGGGGCAGAGCGTGTTGGTCGAAAGCAGTGGCACCACGCTGAGCGCCGATGGCTCCCTGAGTGGGCAGGTGACTCTCGACAGCGCCGCCGACAGCCTGACCATCAATGTTTATGACGCCGATGGCACCCTGATCAGCAGCGAAACCAGCAGTAGTCCCAGCGCTGGTACCTACAGCTTCAGTTTTGATGATCTCAGCGCCGGGACCTATACGGTTACCGCAGTCTCCAGCGCTGACAGCACCACCACCAATGAGACCACTTATCTGAACTCCGAAGTGGAATCCGTCACCCTGGACGATGACGGCGTGCAGTTACAGGTCTCCGGCGCCGGTACAGTGGCGCTGGCGGATGTGGTTGCCGTTTCCAAGACTTAACCCCAAGGAACCCCTATTTATGTCTATGTATTCCATTGGTATGAGTGGCCTGCTGGCGACCAGTGACGCGCTGGATACGGTCAGTAACAACATCGCCAACGCCTCGACCACCGGCTTTAAATCCTCCTCCACCTCGTTTTCGGCCATCTACAGCGGGGGGCAGGCGGGCGGGGTGGAATCCTCCACCGTGACCCAGAGCTTCTCCAGCGATGGCTCTTTGGTGGAATCCGGCAGCGATCTGGACCTGGCCATCTCCGGCAGCGGTTTCTTCGTCATCAGTAATGGTCAGGATGACGCCTATACCCGGGCTGGTAATTTCTCGGTGGATTCCGACAACAAGCTGCTGGCCAGCAATGGCTGGAGCCTGCAGGGCTATACCGTCAATGCTAATGGCGAGTTGGAAGAGGGGCAGGTGACCGACCTGGAAATCACCACCACCACACTGGCGGCGGAAGCCTCTACCACCCTGGAGCTGGAGGCCAATCTGAGCGCCTCGTCGACCACCATCACCGACAGCTTCGAGATGGACGACAGCAGCACCTATAACTATTCGGCCACTTCGACCCTCTATGACTCGCTGGGCACGGAACATACCCTGAGCCAGTACTATGTCAAAACCGGCGACAACAGCTGGTCGGCCTATTACAGCGTGGATGGTACCCAGCTGACGGACTCCAGCGGTGCTGCCGTGACCACGGCATTGACCTTTAACCAGGGGGGGACCCTGGCGTCACCGACGACCGCAACCAGCCTCACCTTCAGCGCCGACGGCGCCGACGATGTCACCATCAGCGTGGATTACGGCGAGTTCACTCAATACTCGATGGACTCCAACACCACCACCAACGAGGCGGATGGCTATACCGCCGGCACCCTGTCGGATGTCTATTTCGACGATGAGGGCTATCTCTACGCCAACTACAGCAATGGCGAGACCCTGCTGCAAGGTCAGGTGGTGCTCGCGACCTTCGTCAATGTCGATGGGCTGGAGCAGGGTGATGGCAGCATCTGGTATGCGACCAAGGATTCCGGCAACGCTGTGCTGAGTACCGCCGGGGATGGCATTGCCGGCACCTTGACGGTCGGCTCCTATGAGGATTCGAACGTCGATATTACCGAAGAGCTGGTGGATCTGATGGCGTTGCAGCGCAACTACCAGGCCAACTCCAAGGTGCTGTCGACCGCCGATGAGCTCTCCAGCGTCCTGTTCAATACCTTCTGATAACGGATAACCAGTGGAAAAAGTCATCTATACCGCCATGTCCGGGGCTCAGCATGCCCTTATGGCCCAACAGATCCATGCCAATAACCTGGCCAACGTCGATACCACAGGTTTTCGTGCCGACTTCGAACGGGTCAGCTCCACCGCCCTGCAGGGGGATGGTTTTGACAGTCGGGTGTTGGCCAGCGAGCTCACACCGGGCACGGATTTTAGTGCAGCGGCTCTGGTCAGCACAGGGCGCACCCTGGATGTGGGGATCCGCGGCAATGGCTGGCTGGCGGTACAGACCGCCGAAGGGGAAGAGGCCTACACCCGGGCGGGCAATATAAACCTGGAGTCCGATGGCCGTCTGACGGTGAATGGTCGTGCCGTGCTGGGCGAGGGCGGCGAGCTGGTCTTGCCCGATTATCGGGATCTGGATATTGGCAGCGATGGCACCATTACCGTGACACCGCCGGGCGGCGGCGCCCTGATCGAAGCCGGGCGCATCAAGTTGGTCAACCCGGAGACCAGCCAGCTGGTCAAGGGTACCGATGGCCTGTTTCGCCTCGACAGCGGTGAGACGGCGGAGAGCGACGAGAACGTGATCCTGGCCAGTGGCCACCTGGAGGACTCCAACGTCAATGCCGTCGACGAGATGATTCAGAGCCTGCAGATGACGCGCAATTTCGAGCTGCAGGTCAAGTTGATGCAGAGCTCTGATGAGCAGGCGAAATTGGGTAACGAGATGATTTCGGCCTAAGCCGCACAGCAACAGGATGATGACTAGATGCAAACAGCATTATGGGTAAGCAAGACAGGTCTGGCGGCTATGGATGCCAAGCTGACCACCATTTCCAATAACCTGGCCAACGTGGATACCACGGGCTTCAAGAAAGATAGGATCGCGTTTCAGGATCTCTTCTATCAGGTGCAGGTGCAGCCGGGTGCACAACTGGATCAGCAGAATGAGTCGCCCAGCGGCATTCAGCTGGGCAACGGAGTGCGGGTGGTCGGCACCCAGAAGGTGTTCACCACCGGGGATTACGAGACCACCAGCAATCAGCTGGATCTGGCGATCAACGGTCAGGGCTTCTTCCAGGTGGAACTCCCCAATGGCGAGACCGCCTACACCCGGGATGGCCAGTTCCAGGTCAACTCCGACAGCGTTGTGGTCAACGCCTCCGGGCTGCCCTTGCTGCCGCAGATTACTGTGCCGGAAAACACCACAGCCATCAGCATCGGCACCGATGGCACGGTTTCGGCCACCATCAGTGGCCAGGCCGAGGCGCAGGAGTTGGGTCAGGTGACGCTGGTCAATTTCGTCAATCCGGCTGGTTTGGCGGCTACGGGCGGCAACCTGTATCAGGCCACCGAAGCCTCGGGTGATGCGGTGGAGGGGGTTCCGGGTGAGGATTCTTTCGGCGCGCTAAAACAGTACGCGCTGGAAAATTCCAACGTCAGCGTGGTGGAGGAGATGGTGGATATGATCGCCACCCAGCGCGCCTACGAGATGAATGCCAAGGTGGTTGCCGCATCGGACGAGATGCTGCAATACGTCTCCCAGAATATGTAAGCGGAATATCGCCATGAGATGCTGCATCCTTTTGCTTCTGCCCCTGTGGCTGGCCGCCTGTTCCAGCTATGAGGTGATCCCGCCTGCCGATGATGAGGCGCAGTGGCGGCCCACGGCCCCTGTCAGCACCACGAGCAAGGGCGAGGATGGCAGCCTCTATCGCCGCGATTACATGTTCACCCTGTTCCAGGACCGGAGGGCCTACCGGATCGGCGACATCCTCACCGTGACCCTGGAAGAGAGCACCCAGTCGAGCAAGAAAGCGGCGACCCAGCTCGGCAAGAGCAGCAGCCTGGAGCTGCCGACCCCGACCATAGGGGGCAAATCGAAGAACAGCTGGACTACCAGCCTGGAGGCCGATCGGGACTTTGACGGCTCCGCAACCTCCAGCCAGCAGAACAGCCTGTCGGGGGCCATCACGGTGACGGTCGCCAATGTGCTGAGCAACGGCGTGCTGCAGATCCGTGGCGAAAAATGGATCCGATTGAACCAAGGGGATGAATATATCCGGCTCAATGGCACGGTACGGGTCGAAGATATCGATCAGGCCAACCGCATCTCCTCCCAGCGCATCGCCGATGCCCATATCACCTATGCCGGTCGTGGGGCTCTGGCTGACACCAACCAGTCGGGCTGGTTAAGCACCTTCTTCAACAGCGCCTTGTCGCCCCTGTAGGAACCGTTATGAAACCCTTTGTTTATGTTGCGCTGGCCTTGTTGCTGGCGCCGGTTCACGCCAAGGTGACCCTGCCGCAGTCGGTGCGATCCCGCCCCTTGCTGGATATCGTCGATGTGCAGGGGGTGCGCGACAACTTGCTGGTGGGCTACGGTCTGGTGGTCGGCTTGTCGGGCAGCGGGGATCGCAACCAGGTGGAGTTCACCAGCCAGTCGATGACCAATATGCTCAAGCAGTTCGGGGTGCAGCTGCCGGATGATCTGGATCCGAAACTGAAGAACGTGGCGGCTGTGTCGGTTCAGGCGCGCTTGCCCGCCTTTGCCGGGCGCGGTCAGCAACTGGATATCACTATCTCCTCCATTGGCGATGCCAAGAGTCTGCGCGGGGGAGCCTTGCTGCTGACACCGCTGCGCGGCATCGACGGCGAAGTTTATGCCGTGGCCCAGGGCAATGTGGTGGTCGGCGGTCTGAAGGCGGAAGGGGAATCCGGTAGCTCGGTGACGGTCAATGTGCCGACCAGCGGCATCATTCCCGGCGGCGGCATTGTTGAGCGGGAAATTCCCATGACCTTCGGCGAGAAGCCGGAGGTGGTGCTGAATCTGCTGAGCCCGAATTTCCGCACCGCCAGCAATGTGGCACGGGCCATCAACCGGCAGATGGGGCCCGTGGCCCGTGCTGTTTCGGCCGGTCGCATTCTGGTGCGCGCCCCTAAGGATGAAAGCCAGCGCACCTCCTTTTTGGGGTTGTTGCAGGATATCGATGTGGATATGGGACGGGAGCGGCCGCGGGTGGTGTTTAACAGCCGCACCGGCACCGTGGTCATCGGTCAGGATGTTCGGGTCAGCAAGGCGGCGGTCAGTCACGGCAATCTGACCGTCAGCATTACCGAGAGCCAGAATGTCAGTCAGCCCAATGCCTTGTCCCTGGGCCAGACCACCACCACCCCCAACAGCAGTATCCAGGTCAATCACCCGCAACAGAATATGTTTATCTGGCCGGAGGGCACCTCGCTGGAGGTCATTGTGAGGGCGATCAATTCGTTAGGTGCCAATCCGGATGATCTGATGGCGATCTTGCAGGCGTTGCATGAAGCTGGCGCCCTGGATGCGGAATTGATGGTGATCTGACGATGAAGATTGATGCAAACGAGTCAAGCAACCTGAGTTTTTATCAGGATATACAAGGGCTAAACGCCATCAAGCACAACCCGGACTCGGCGGCAGCCCTGGATACCGTGGCCAACCAGTTTGAAGTGCAGTTTTTGCAGCAGGTGCTGCGCGAGATGCGCAAGGCCAACGAGACCATCACCGGCGACGAGAGTCTGGTCAGCAGCGACAGTGTGCGCTTCTATCAGGAGATGTGTGATAGCCAGTTGGCCATGGTGATGGCCAATCAGGACAGCACAGGGCTACAGGCCACCATAGTCGAACAGATGGGCGGAGCGGTCGAGCCGATGGGAGGAGTGGCAACAAAGCTGGCCGATCCATTAAAGAGTCAGAAATAGACGGTCGCTTCACCTCTATAACGTCTTTGTATTGCATGCCATGCCGCGATAGGGGTTTTCAGCCATGACCATGATTTCCAATGCCACCTCGGGGCTGATGGCTACCCAGGTGGTGATGAATGCCATCAGTAACAACGTCGCCAACTCGGATACCGATGGCTACAGTCGGCAGACGGTGACGCTCTCCAGCGTGGTATCCGGCGGTGTCTCGGTCAGTAGCGTGGATCGGCAGACCAGCTTCTACCTGAGTCAGCAAACCTGGACCACCACCTCGGATGTCGGCTACTACACCAGCTACAGCGAGTATGCGACTTATCTGGAAGAGCTGATGAGCAGCGATTCCCTGGATGTCACCACCAGTTTGACCACCTTCTATTCGGCACTCGAAGCCGCCAGCAGCTCGCCGGATGATGATTCCCTGCGCACGGCTGTGCTCACCGATGCCGAGGCCGTCTGTGATGCGGTCAATTCCTTGGCCGGTTACATGGATGAACTGCAGGGGCAGATCGACAGCCAGATTGGCTCGACACTGTCGACGGTGAACGATCTGGCCTCCCAGGTGGCGGCGCTGAATGACAAGATAGTGGCGCTGCAAAGCTCTGACGGCGATACCAGCTCTCTGGAAGACAGTCGGGATGCGGCCATCACCAGCCTCAGCGAGCTGGTGGATATCAGCACAGTGGCCCAGGACGATGGCTCCTACACCATCAGTCTGCCCCAGGGGCAGACGCTGGTGAGTGGCAACAAATCCGGCAGCCTGGATTACGCCAGCGATACCGGACTGACCCTGACCTACGGCAAGCAGACCAGCAGGGTCAATGAGGAGATGTCAGGCAGTCTGGGTGGCCTGCTGGCTTTCAGCAGCGAGGTTCTGGAGCCCACACAAGAGTCGCTCAACGAATTGGCGGCGACGATTGCCGATGAATTCAATGCCTTGCAGACGACGGGGTACGACCTCAACAGCAGCGCCGGAACCGGGCTGTTCAGCTATGACAGCGCTGACGCGGCCAGCACACTGGCGATTGCCGACGACTTTAGCGGTGACGATCTGGCTTTCGCGGGTTCTGCATCGGCAGGCACGGGAGACAACACCAATCTGCTCTCCATGCTGGATCTGCAAGGAGATCAGGAAGATACCTACACGGCACTGGTGACCAAGCTGGGCCTCGTCAGCAGTCAGGCCTCCTCGGCGCTGACCACCAGTAGCTCGCTGCAGAGTTCGCTGCAGGATAGTTTGTCCTCCATCAGCGGTGTCAATCTGGATGAAGAGGCGGCCAATCTGGTCAGTTATCAGAATATCTATTCGGCAAACTCCAAGGTGCTCACAGTAGCCGATGAGTTGTTCGACACTGTCCTGAATATGTTCTAAGGAAGGCTCTATGCGTGTCAGTACGTCTCAAACCACGGCGATCTTGCTGAAAAGTATGCAGAATCAATATGCTGAATACACCACCATAGCCGAACAACTGTCGACGGGCTCGTCGATCAATAAACCCTCCGACAATGCCATCGGTTATGCCCGGGTCAGCAATCTGACCGCGCAGCAGACCCAGCTGGAGCAGTATATCGAGAACATCGAAACCGCCAGCAGCCAGCTCAGCGCCTCCGAAACCCAGTACTCCTCGATGACCGATGTGATGGGCTCGATTCGTGATCTGGTGGTGCAGGCGGCCAACGGTACCTATGACAGTGAGGATCTGGCGAATATCGCCACAGAAATCAGTGGTCTGATGGAAACCATGGTCGACTTGTGCAATCAGACCGATGCCAGTGGCAACTATTTGTTCTCCGGTAGCCTGAGCTCGACGGCCCCTGTGGTGTATGACGAGGCCACGGATACCTATAGTTACGCCGGGGATGATTACCAGCGGGAGGTCAGTGTCGGTGATGGCATTACAGTGGCCAGTACCGACAACCTGTCGGATGTTTTCTTTAGTGGTGGCAGCAGCTTTTTTGATGACTTGAATGGCCTGGTGACGGCCTTATCCAGCGGGGATAACTCCACCGCCAGCAGCATGCTGGATACCATCGACAGCGCCAGCTCCAGCCTCAGCTCGGCGATTGCCAGTATCGGAGCCCGCTCCAATCAACTGGATACCCTCTCCAGCGCGCACAGTGAAACCCTGCTCTATAGCGAAGAGCTCAGTAACTCGATTTCCGAAGCCGATTATGCCGAAACCACACTGCGCTCCGAAGAGATACTCACCACTTTGAAGGTGACTCAGCAGGTGCTCTCGTCTGTCCTCGGATTGAGCCTTTTTGATGAACTCTAACAGGGACTGACCACATGGCGATCTCGGCATCTATCCCGAATCCGGATACCACAGCACTGACGTCGGCCTGGCAGCCGACCGTCGAGGGGAGCCGGATCCCGGATGGCAGCCAGACGGCGCAGGATCTGGCCGTCGGCCGTGGTGACCAGAGCGCCTATCTGGATGATCAAGCCGCAGCTACATCCAGGCGGGATCGCCAGCCGGATGCCACATCGGCCACGGTCAGCGGCGCTACGACAGGCACCAGCAATACTGCCGAATGGGTGGCCCGGTTCCAGAGCTGGTCGATGCTGGGTGAAGCCCAGGCCAGGGTCGCGGAAACCCAGGCCAGCGAAGTGGCACTGGTACAAACCTATCGCCAGCTGAGTCAGCTCAAGAACCAGTTAGGCCAGGACTCCGCCCAGGCGGATGCCCTGTCCCAGCGTCTGCGGCAGCTGGATCAGTCGTTGCAGCAACAGAGCAGTCTCGATAGCCAGTTACAGCCGACTGTGTGGTCTGACAGCGGCAGTCCCCGGAGCTATGTGCTGGACAAGGTCGACCTGCTCTCCGCCAAACCGGCCAACGAGCAGGTGCGCATCTATTTCCCCTCCAGCCGTAGCGGGGCCACCGTCGCCTTGCCGGCCGGGTCGAGCGGACAAACCGTGGCGGATAGTCTGGATCAGGCCCTGCAAAAAGAGGGCATTCAGGTCACGCTCAGCGACGGCGGCCAACTCAGTTTTTCCGCCAGCGAAGGCAATGAACGTAAGCTCAGCGAACCGATGCTGATGTCCGGTCAAGGGGTGCGGGTTCCGGCCGGGAATGCGGTGACGGTACGCTTGAGTGCCGAGCAGAGTACCCTCGCCGAACTGGCGGATCAGGTGGCCGCGGCCGACAGCAGCCAGCAGCGGCAGCAGGTGCAGCAGCAGATCCAGCAGTTACAGCAACAAATTCAGCACACGGTGCAGCAACTGCGCACCTATCGTCAGCAGGTGCAACAGCAGGCCGAACAGCAAAGCCGGGTCGTGGAGTCCGATTTGAGTCAGGCCGAGTTAGTGCAGAGCCAGCGGCAGTTGCAACTGGCGTTAGGACAGACCGATTACCAATCCATTGCCACCACATTACAGGCGCAGGCCAATGTCACCAGCCGAACCGTGGTGGCGCTGTTGGCCTGACGCATCGCAGTCTGTGAGCTGATTAACATCGCGGCTCCATCATCTATATTGTGCTCTGTATTTGCGTGTTATCTGCCAGATATTTTATCGGGATTGGCGTACGTTAAGCTAATTTTTACTTTAATTGGAACACAGGGTCCATCATGGAATATTTGTCAAAGGCTATCGAACTATCCCCGCTCTGGCTTTTTTTCATCTTGCTCTGTGCTCTCCTGTATCGATATTTCATCGTTCTGAAAAAGAAGAAACTGTGGTCGGCGAGCTTATTGGATTCGTTAACCGGATTACCCAATGAGCAGCAACTTATTTTAAATAGCCAAGACTCCACCAAACATGCTACTTCGGCATTTATTTTGATTGAGCTGAACTCCTTTACCGATATCAATGTCATTTTTGGCCATGACATAGGCCAGCAGATGCTGCAAAAGACTGCGCGGCTATTGCAAGAAATATGTCAGCAGCAGGGTGAGCTCTACAAATTAAATCAGGGTGAATATCTGGTGGTTTGCCAGAATAACCAGCATAACAATGTGGTGCATCTGATTGGAAAAATCATCTATTTCATCAGCAATGAAAATTATCATCTCGATGATCATGCCACCTTGCTGACCATTACCGCCGGTATTTCGCTGGGGGTTGATGATTATGAGAAGGCGCTGGCTTACGCCCGCCTGGCTAAGGAAGAAGCGCGGCGACAGCGCAAGGACTGGGTGATCTACAAAAAAGAGATGCACCTGGAAAAAGCCTATGCCGAGAATCTATTTATTCTGAATCGGGTGCAACAGGCCCTGCGTTCGCGGCTGGTGTTACCCTATTATCAGCCGATCCTGGATATTTATAGCAATCAGGTGATCGGGTGCGAGGCATTAGTGCGATTGCGGGATCCCGAGGGCCATATCTATGCTCCCGGAAGTTTTTTGAATGTGGTGAAACGAAGCAATTTATACCGGCAATTAACCCTGGCCATGATTCATACGGCGTTAAATGATATGGCCCATACCGGATTAACGGTTTCCTTGAATCTGGATGCTATCGATATGAAGGATGAGGGGATTATCAGTGCCTTGATCGACGGTGTGCAGAGTCATGGTATGGCAGGGCGAGTTATTATCGAACTGATAGAATCGGAATACGTCAGTGATTTTGACAAGATGAAACAGGTCATCACCCAGCTGAAACATCACGGTATCCGCCTGGCCATTGATGACTTCGGCGTTGGTTATTCTAATTTCGAGTATGTCACTCGCTTCGATATTGATTACATCAAGGTGGATGGTTCCATTATTCAACACTTCCGCCATGAGAAAACTGCCCATGCCATCGTCAAAGCCATAGCGTCATTTGCCCTGGAGTTGAATATTCCGCTGGTCGCCGAGCATGTCAGCTGTGAGGAGGAGATTAAGGAATTGAAACGGCTTAACTTCCGCTATTTGCAGGGCTATTACATCGGAGAGCCCATGCCGGTGGATGATTTGTCGGCATGGCTGGTCGATAGTAATCCCAGTCTGGTTCTAAATTGACATCGGGCATCTTGGGTATGGATATCGGACGGAGTACGGTATCCATATGCTATCCCGGACGGCCTAGATGATATTCAGCTTATTTTTCATCAGGGTCTCATGCTCAAATATGGCCACTATTTTTTGCGCTACATCCATGTTGGCTTGTCGGTTTTCCGTGTGAAAAAGATATTTTTTTACTTGCTGGCGATGATGTTTTTTGTCGTCATTGAACAGCGCCTTGTTTAGAACCTCGGCAGTGTTTTCTTTGGTGATGATGTATCGGAATGAATCGCCATCAGGCAGCATGGCGTAATCATAATCGAGACCCTTGTGGATGTCGGTCGTTAGAATGGGTTTCTCTGTTAAAATATAATCAAATATTATTGATGAGTAATCTGTAATGACGGCATCAAATTTACTCATGTGCGGGTAAATATCGAGAGTTGATGGTAAAATATGGAAGTTGGCGATTTTCTTGTCAGGGTCAATGACCTGATTGATAAAGGCATGTTTTTTAACAAACATCGAAATGTTGTTTTGACGACAAAACAACAACATGCCAGTTAATAGTTGTGGGTCATTCAGTCCGGTGTTTTCAACCCAGGTGGGTGCCAGTAATATTTTTTTGTTTGCTGAATGATATAGCGATTGATAGCTGTCGCTATCCAGCTCAGATCCTAAGAGTTCTTGTTCTCTGGATTCACGAAGTAATACTTCATTTCTTGGGTAGCCTGCGCGCAAAATATTTTTGGCACCAAAAAAATCAACCCATCGTTCATCGGCGAATGGTGATGGGCTGAGATAATAATTGGCGAATGTCGCACCTCGTATTAACTTCGTTGTGGCAAGATTGGTCACATCTTTGAGCCGGGTGATCGCTAGGTCTACTTTTTTTATTCCTATACCATGCCATAGCTGAATAGATGTTGATCCTGATAAGCAGGCCAGCATGGGCAAGTTGCCAGCCAGTGCATCTATGGGGTTGATGCAATGGACCGAAATGGCGGCTTCAAGCAAAAATTGATAGCTTAATTTCAAATCTTTTGCAAGATGAAAACAAGGTAGATTATTTGCTTCAAGCATGGAGATTAATTTATCATCTTTACCACACCAGATGACCTCGAATTCTTTATGCTGTTCCAGCATATGGAGATATAAATATTTACTGTTGTCACAAAAGGTATCCCGCCCAAAAAAGAGAATCCGTTTTTCTTTGCATTTCTTTTGCGATATGACCTCAAGGTCTTTGCATAATTCTAATACGTTCGGGTCTATCATCATTAACCTCTGTTGGATTCCGGAACCACCCGATCGATTTATCTATCGATCTTCAGGGTGGAATAACTGTGTCAGTTCGGTAACGAGTTGTTCAAGAACAGATGGACAGCATCCGGCATGGGGCTGACGGAATAATCGGGCCCTGTTATTCGGGCCAGTACATATAGTGACGAGTAGCGCCTCGCTCTTGTGCTGCGGTGACATGGCACGCCGCGCAAAAACAAGCGTTCGGCCCGCTGTGTCGGATCAGGCCTCAGCGAGCTGTTCGATGCTGGCATGAGGCTGTGTTGCTCGGTGGGGATCTTGTAACCAGGCGCTCAGTCGTTGCGGCAGAGTGTCGAGCAGGCTCGACCAATCGCCATATTCAGGTTGTCGTAGCAGGGTGGCGTCGGGATACCAGGGGCTGTCTGTGCGTTCCAGCAGCCAGCGCCAGTCCGGGTTAAACGGCAGCAGCACCCAGAGCGGTTTCCCCAGGGCTCCCGCCAAGTGGGCCACACTGGTATCGACGCTGATCACCAGGTCCAGCTGTTGGCACAGGGCGGCGGTGTCGCTGAAGGTCGTCAGCTCATCGCTGAATACCCGGATATCTGGTCGCGACTGCAGCCGCTGACGCTCGTCAGCGTCCAGATCTTTTTGCAGACAGACATAGTCGAACTGCTCGGGCAGGGCCTGGAGCAGTGCCGCCAGCGACAGGCTGCGATTGTGATCATTCTTGTGCACGCTGTTTCCGCGCCATGCCAACCCGATCCGCAGTTTTAACTGTGGCCCCAGTCGCTGTTGCCAGTGTTGCAGTCGTTCGGCGGAGGCATGGAGATAGCCGCTGGCGGTGGGTAGTTCGGCCAATCCGATCCCCAGCCGCAGGGGCAGACTGAGCAGTGGCGCTAGATAGTCCACCTCCGGCAACTGACCGCCGGATACCACCTGCATACCGGGATCCAGACTCTGTACCAAATCCTGCAACACGGGTTGGACCAGCAATATCACCTCGGCGCCTTGTTGTTTAAGGGGCAGAACAAAACGGCAAAACTGTAAGGTGTCGCCGAGCCCCTGTTCGAAATAGACCAGTATTTTTTTTCCGAGCAGGCTGCAGTGACCATCCCACTCGGGTTGGGGCAGGGTGGGTTTCTTGATGCCCAGACTCTGGTCTTGCCAGCGCCACTCATATTGCTGCCAACCGTGCAGCAGATTGCCGGTGATCAGGTAACACAGGCTCAGGGCGAATTGCGCCATGGCATGGTGCGGGTCCAGGGTCAGTACATACTGATAGCCAGTAATGGCGTCGGCATGGCGACCGCTCTCGGCCAGCACAAAGGCGCGATTGAACCAGGCCTCGACATGGTCGGCTTGCAGCTGGATCGCCCGATCACAGTCGGCGAGCGCCGCGTCGGCATTCCCCAGGCGCAGCCAGGTTCCTGCGCGATTGACATAGCTCCTGGCATAGCGGGGATCCAGCGTGATGGCCTGGGCATAGCTGCTCAGTGCCTGCTCATACCGCTTGAGCTCCTTGAGCACTATGCCCTGGTTGTTGAGGATCTTGACGTTTGCCGGCTGTAACTCCAGCGCCATCTGATACAGCCGCAGGGCAGTTGCATACTCTTTTCGCTCCTGCAGGGTCAGCCCAAGATTGTAGTAGGGGGTGGCATTGAGCGGCTGCAGGGCAATCGCCTGGGTAAAGCACTTGACCGCCCGATCGTAGTCTTGCTGCCGGTGGGCGATAAGGCCAAGTAGATGCTGGGCGTCAAACTGCTTCGGCTCGCTCTTAAGGACGGCTTCAAACGTGCGGCTCGCCGCCTGCCATTGCTGCTGCTGGTACAAACGGACGCCTGCAGCCAGTTTGTTCTTGAGCATGTTGAGGCGCCGGTTGGGGGTTGCATTCATTCGAGGCATCTCTTCCGAGTGGGCATTCAGAGTGCAGAGTTCTGCAGTCGGTATTGGATCAAGAGAAGCGACCAGGATGAGGGGCAGATGTAATGACGGGCGCGATTTTTTCCTATCCGGCAGCGCCTGAATTTTTTTCATCAGGGCATTTTACTTTCTGCGGGGGGGCGTCGCTCTTTTACTCATGTCCAGGGCTACAAACGTGGCCATAACCCCAAGGAGATTCCTATGTCTTTATCCATTCAATCCAGCTACGCCTCCGCCGTTACCCAAAGTTCCCTGTCGACCGCCAACGACAAACTGACCACCGCCATGGAGCGTCTGTCCACTGGTTATGCGGTGAACTCGTCTGCGGATGACGCCGCTGGCCTCTCCATTGCCACTCGTATGCAAGCCCAAAGCGACGGCATCTCGGTCGCGCAAGACAACGTGGAAGATGCTTCTTCCATGCTCTCTACCGCGGATGGCGCCCTGGAATCCATGGTCGACATCGTGGGTCGAATGAAGGATCTGGCGACCCAGGCGGCGAACGATACCTACTCTGCCGATGACCGCACCGCCATGGAAACTGAATATGCGGATCTGCAATCCCAGCTGACCGACGTCATGAGCAATACCTCGTTTGGTGGTACCGACTTGCTCTCCTCTTCCGGTCTGCTGGGCTCTGCCGCCGTCAACTTCCAGGTGGGTGCATCTTCCAGCGAAACCCTGTCGGTGAACATTTCCGCCTCTTTGGGCTCCATCACTTCCGACATCACAGCTGCCAGTTCCACTCTGGCGGATTCCACCACTGCCAGCGGCACCATCGATGATCTGGAAACTCTGCTGACCGACATCAGTGCTGTCCGCTCTTCTGTGGGGGCATCGATCAACCGTCTGGACTACATCTCCGACAACCTGACTAACATGCAGGAAAACACCGACAGCGCGATCGGCAACATCATGGATGCCGACTACGCGGCGGAAACTGCGGAAATGAGCAAGCAACAACTGCTGGAGCAGGCTGGTATTTCCGTGCTGGGCTCGGTCAGCGACGCCCAAGGCCTGGTGGCGAATCTGCTGCAATAAGTGGTTTCAGCGGCCATCCCTGACGGGATGGCCGTTTTCGTTATTTTTGTCCTTCACTCCAGGAGCCCCTCATGTCTTATACCGATTACGATGCTGCGTCGCTGGCCAGTGCCATGGTGACCGCAGAACGGTCCGGGATCGATGGGATGCTCTCGGCAAAGCATGACAAGTATTCCACCCAAGTCAGCGGCCTCGAGAGTCTCGATAGCCTGCTGACAGATTTTCAGGACAGCCTGGAAACCTTGAGCGACGACAACGCCCTGGCCGCGCAAACGGCGACTGTCAGTGATGAAGATTATTTTACCGTGACCTCTGACGGCAGTGCCGCCACCGGTCAGTACAGCATTACCGTGGTCCAGCTGGCCCAGACCTATCAGGCGGCAATGACCTTCGATACGGCGGATGGTGATACCGCCATTCCGAGCGACGGAACCTTCTCGGTGACGGTCGGCGATGAGACCCTGAACCTGGATCTGTCAACGCTCAGCTCGGGCGCGACCCTGGAGGATCTGGTCAGTGCCATCAACAAGGCCGCCGACAATCCCGGGGTGACCGCCAGCCTGGTGACCAGTGGTGACAGCGTGCTGCTGATGATCACCAGTGACGAATCGGGTGAAGAGGCGGGCGTCGATGCCATCACCTTCACCGCTGGTACCAGCAGTGACGCCACTACCAGCTTTCAGAGTGCCTTTGACGGCCTGAGTGTGCTGAGTGAAGCCCAGGATGCACAAATCCAGCTGGGAACCACCAATAAAGTCACCATCACCTCATCTAGCAACAGCCTCGAAGATGTGATCGATGGCCTGACCATAGATCTCAAGAAAGCCCAGGCCAGCGGTGAGGATGCCATCAACGTGGTGGTCGAGGCCGACACAGATACAGTGGTCGACAATTTGCAGAGCGTGGTCGACAGCGTCAATGAGCTGATCTCGTCACTGACCGCCCTGTATGCCGACGATGGTGATCTGGATGGTGACTCCACAATCCGCAGCATCATCAGCAGCTTGAAGAACACACTGCGGACTGCCTTGCCCGATGGGGTGACGCTGGGCGATATCGGCCTGGAGTTCTCCAGCGACGGTACCTTGTCGATTGATGAGGATGCGCTGGAAGAGGCGCTGGCGGATAACCCGGATCTGCTGACCGAATGTTTCACCGATGATGGCGGCATCTTCGATGCGCTGGACGACTTGCTGACCCCCTACACCAAGAGTGGTGGCTTGCTGGCCAGCCGGTTGGAGAGTGCCCAGGCGAGCGTCGACAGCATCGAGTCCCGTCAGGAGAAGTGGGACATCAAGATGGACAAGCTCTACACCCGCTATCTGGCCGAATTCAACGACATGATCGCCACCATGGCGATCCTCGAGTCCAACATCAGTTATCTGTAATTTTCAGGATGGTTTGCCATGTACGACACCGGTTATGACTCCTATCGCCAGGCCGAAATCCAGGTGAAAGCGGCGACGGCCTCACCGGCTCAGTTGGTGCTGATGCTGCTGGATGGCCTGCTCGACGAGATATCTCGCGCCGAAGGGCATCTGTTGGCGCGCAACTTCGAGCGCAAGGGCGCCAGCATTAAAAAATGCATGCGTATTCTTGGCGGGCTCGATGTTTCACTCGACCGTCAGCAGGGCGGTGAAGTCGCGGAAAATCTGCACAACCTGTATCGCTTTTGCGGCAAACGCCTGTTCAAGGCCAGTCTGAAGAATGACCTCGACGGCATGCGTCAGGTAGCTCAACTGCTGCGTACCGTGCGTGAAGGCTGGTTGGGTTTTGCCGCCCGTGTCGCCTGAACGGTTTCCGGCCTGAGCCCGAACAGCGGAAGAAACACTTCCTCCCGCCAACTGACACCAATATAACACATTGAAATATAACACTTATATTTCTGGCATGGCGATTGCCATTCGTTTTGTCCGCTGGAATTCTCCAGAGAGACTCGCAAGGGTGTCTCTTCGCGGCTCGAGCCAAGCACAGAGGGTAGCCCCATGACGCAGGATCAACAGCAGCAACGGATAGGACTCAAGGCCTGGCAGCAGCATCTTCGGCGCTGGATCCCGCAGCTGATCCAGTTGGTCGGGCAGCAGCAGTGGCAGGCGATTGGTGCCCTGGCCCGGGAGCTGGAACCTGAGCTGGCGACCCTGGAACAGCATCCCGAGGTGCGGCAGCATTTTGTCCGCGAGCTGGCGCTGCTCAAGCAGCTATGCCAGTTGGCCTGGAAGGGGATGTCGGTACGCAGCCAGGAGCTGGAGCGCGCCATGTCCCATCTGCGGGATAACCGCGAGGGATTGCGTGCCTATCAGGAGGCCCAGCAATGGGTCTGAACCTGGAGACCACCTTCAGCTCCGATCTGCTGGCATCCAGCTCAAGTCCCCCGGTACGGCAATCTGCAGGGGAACAGGCCGACACGCCTTTCCAGTTACCGGATTATCCCGAACAGGATGAGCCTGAGGTCATGACCAATCGCCATTCAGGATCACAAGTTCCATCCCCGGATGCGGATGCGCTGACCCCGCCAGAGGAAGAGGGCTATGCCAGGGCCGTCACGGCAGAACCGCTTGCCCCGGCGGATACCGTCGCTACGGAAACGGCGGATGATGGTGGAATAGCGCCAACCACCAGTTCGCTCTCGGCGTTACCCGATTCGATGATCTGGATGCAGCCCCAGGATTTCCAGGCGTTGCTGAGAGGCGAGCTGGCCACTCTGGATTCGATGACGGCGGCGGAGAGCGAGCCGCTGACGGATCCGGCACTGCCGGAACTGGCGGTGGAGACAGATGCGGAGTCTGTCGTCGCTGATGAGTTGCACAGTCACACCTTGCCGGCCGTGACCACCACGCCGCAGGACTCCTCCAGTGCACTGCTGAATGCCAGCATGCAGGCTTCGGCTCTTCCCCTCTGGATGGGGAGCGCAGCCTCTTTTGAGGCTGTCCGCTCGTCAGCGGCTGCCACCGTAACTGATGCGGCGTCATCACTGTCGCCACTCACAACGGCTGAGCCTGCAGATACCAACACCCGTTTCTTATCCCGGGACAGCGTTCTTGCGACGGCAACGACTGCGGCCAGTCCCTCGTTGGCCAGCAGCACCTTGGCGAGTCCAGCGCTGCAGGCTCCGACCGTGAGCGACAGCGATAAGGCAGCGCCAAGCCTGGCAGCAAGACTCGGTTCGTCGGCGCTGCCTTCGACGGCAGATGCTGCGGCCTTGCGGCAGAGTGCGCGTGCCACGCCTTTGTCTGCCAGTGCTCTGCTGGATAGCACATCCACGACGCTAGTGACCGGGGGCTGGCCGAACGCTGCGACCTTGGCTCCTGCGGCGGTGCAAAACCAACTGGTAGTGGATAGCAGCCACAGTGGTTGGGGACAGCAGTTGGTGAACTCGCTGGGTGAACGGGTGCACCTGCAGGCTAGCCAGCAACTCCAGCAGGCGACGATCCGGCTCGACCCGCCGGAGCTCGGTCGGCTGGAAGTCATAGTACGGCAGGATCACGACCGCCTCTCGGTGCAAATCTCTACCAGTAACAGTGCGTTACGCGATGCCTTGCAGGAGACGCGTGAACAACTACGCCAGATCCTGATCCCGGAATACGGGGCCGGGGTTGAAGTCGAAATCAACTACAGCGGCGATGGCCGCCAACAAGCCCAGACCGAAGCCTTGCTGGAGGAGGAGATTGTCAGCAACGGCATCACTTTCGCCACAGGGCAAGAGGTAGCGGAAACCGCTGGAGCGGTCGTGAATTCGGGTCTGTTGGATACCTTGGTGTAAAAGGAGTTTTTCATGTTTCGTAACAAGCGGTTACTGATCGGCCTGATCTTGGGTGGTGTGCTGCTGGTCGGGTCCACGGCATTCGGCACCCTGATGTTTGTCCAGCACTCCTCGTTGTACAGCCTGTGGTTCAGTACCCAACCGGACAAGCCGACCCTGAGCGCCAAGCCTCTGTTCAAACCCATGGATAAGTTTGTCATCACCCTGGAAGGGGAGGATGGCCTGCACTACCTGATGCTGGAGGTCTCCCTGGTTACCCATGATCCCCGGCAACTGGATGTTTTTTCTGAACTGAGCCCGGTCCTGCGCAATGCGGTGGTGCATCTATTCAGCCGCCGCACCAACCAGCAGGTGAATGCCGACCTGCGGGATCTGGACAAGCTGCAATTGCAGTTAACCGAAAAATTAAGGGCCACGATTCAAAACTATGGTGAGGAGCCAGCACTGGACGATGTGCTGATCACCAAAGTCGTTGTGCAGTAAGGGGGCCGACGTGTTGCAAGAAACCAGTTGGGAACCCGCCTACGGCAGCTTTCCGACATCGCAGTGGGATACCCGGGAAGAGCAGTCATTGCTGATGCCCTACCTGCATCTGGTCAAGCGGGTGGTCAGCCACCTGCGCAGCCAGATCGGCACAGTGGTGGCGCGAGAGGATCTGGAGCAGATAGGTTTGCTGGGGTTACTGGAGGCGTTGCGGCGCTATGGTCGTCCCGATGCCCAGTTTGAATTTTTTGCCTTCAAACGGATTCGGGGGGCGATCCTCGATGAACTGCGGCGTCAGGATTGGCGGCCACGGCAGATCCGCCAGCAAGCCAACGAGTTCAATCATGTGGTGCGTGAACTGCTGAATCGGCTGGGGCGCATGCCCAGTGAGAGCGAGCTGGCCCAGGCCATGGGACTGGAGATGGCCGAGATCCGCGAACGTGTGTATGCCAGCCAGGCCGAAGCCATGCAAAGCTTCGAGGAGCTGCTGGAACAGTCCGGGCGGGAGTGGGGGCACGACCATGATTTCAGCCAACTGGAGCTGAAGATGAGCCTCTCCAAGGTGCTGGCCACTCTGGACAAGCGGGAGCAGTTGCTGCTGTCGCTCTACTATCAGCATGAGTTGAATATGAAAGAAATTGCCTTGGTGTTGGGTCTGACGGAATCGCGGGTTTGCCAACTGCACAAGCAGTGTATTGCCGCCCTGAATGCGCGATTGGCCGACTACTTATAAGGGATCTGCATGCAAATCTTTATCGGCGTTGGCCTGGTTCTGGTCTGTGTCTTCGGTGGTTTCATGATGGCCAGTGGCAAACTCATCGCCCTGTGGCAACCCTCGGAGATGGTGATCATTCTGGGCGCGGCCTTTGGCTCCATGGTGATCGGCAACTCCAAAGAGGTGTTGCTGGAGCTGAAAAGTCAGCTCAAGGCGATCATTGGCAAGCAGGAGAATGAAACCGAAGTTTATCGTGAACTACTGACCCTGATGCATCACCTGCTGGATGAAATCCGCCTCAAGGGCTTCAAGGCGCTGGATGAACATATAGAGGCACCGAGCCAGAGCTCGGTCTTTCTCTGTTATCCCTGCGTGGAAGAAAATCCGCTGCTGCTGACCTTTATTACCGACAACTTCCGGCTGATGAGCATGGGCAAGATTTCACCCCACGAGCTGGATACCCTGCTGGAGCAGGAGATCATGGTGCTGGAGGAGGAGATGCTCAAACCGGCCCATGCCCTGCATCGTACCGGTGAAGCCTGCCCCGGGTTCGGCATCCTGGCGGCGGTGATGGGGATCATCATCACCATGCAGCAGCTGGATGGCCCCCTGACCGCCATCGGCGTCCATGTGGGAGCGGCGCTGGTGGGGACCTTTATCGGGATTTTTATGTGCTACTGCCTGCTGGAGCCGGCGAGTAGTGCCATGGAGTCTCTGGTCAAACGCCGCTTGGCGATGCTGGAGTGCGTCAAGGCGATCCTGCTGGCCCATCTGCGCGGCAAGATGCCACTGCTGGCGGTGGACGCCGGGCGCAAGACCATGGATCCCAACATCAAGCCCGGCTTTTCCGAGATGGAAGAGTTCGTCACCAACAGGGCCATGTAATGCGCAATCAGGAACAGGTCATCATCAAGCGCAACCAGAGGCGCAATCATGCTCCCAAGGGCGGTGGCGCCTGGAAGGTCGCATTTGCCGATTTTACCCTGGCCATGATGTCCCTGTTTCTGGTGTTGTGGATACTGGCGGTCTCCAACCAGGAGGAGCGGGAGATAGTCGCTAACCACTTGCGGGACTACAGCCTGCTGGATAGCGAGGCCAATCCGTTCGATATCAGCAATAGCCCGTTCCCCATCGATCTGGAGGGCAAGCCTTCGGTACTGGAGGAAGCCGCACCGGAATACAAGGTGGATGGCACCCAGGTGCCGAACAAGGATGTGTTCCATCGCGACAAACAGTTACGCAACCAGCAACGGGGGATGCCCGGTCTGCTGCAAGGCAAGCTGGATGATCCGGCGCAGCTCAAGCTGCTGGCCAGTATCGTCAACAAGATGGCCTCCGAGATGCAGGCCCGGGACAACCTGACTCTGCAAATCGTGCCGCAAGGGTTGCGCATCCAGATCCGCGATGATGATAACCGACAGATGTTTGCCCGTGGCAGTACCCGGGTCAGCCCCTATTTTCATCAGTTGCTGCGGGCCCTGGCGCCCATCTTTGCTCGCCTGGATAACAGCATCATGATCTCGGGACATACCGACAATATTCCCTATCCGGATGGCAACTACAGCAACTGGGAGCTGTCCGGAGATAGGGCGCAGATGGCGCGTCGGGTGCTGGTTTCCGGTGGCCTGCCGGATGCCCGGGTCGCCCAGGTGGTGGCCATGGGCGATACCGCCCTGGCGCTGCCGGATGATCCGGGGGCGAGTGCCAACCGGCGGATTGAACTGCTGCTATTGACCAGCAAGGCCGAAGCCCAACTGGCCGGGTTGTTTACTCGCCGTACGCCGCCCCAAAAACTCCATTATTCAACTGACCAAATGACTCTTTTAGATCGGCAGGCCCTGGATCGCCAGGTCTCCCGGATCAAGGGGCTGACGACTTCGGCGGCGGCTTCCACTTCTTCTGACGAGCGTTGATGATGACTGCTGATGACAATACCGAGCAAGATGATCTGAGCCTGATGGCGGCCAATCCGCTGCGCCCCTGGGAAACCGGGCAGCGTATCTATCCGCGCTGGTATTTTCACGATCCGGAAGTGCCACTAGCCGAGCAGAGCAGCGGTATTACCGGAGTGCTGAAGAAACCGGGCGTCTTGTTTGATACCCATATCGGCTCGGCGATCATCAAAGACTTGAGCCTGGGCGGGATCGGCTTTATTGCGCCGCGCCGCTATCAGGTGCCCAAACGGGTGGTGGTGGTCGTCGGACGCCAGTATCCGCTGGTGTGCGAAATCATCCATCGTCGGCCGGTGGATCGTTCCCTGGTGTTTTATGGCGCCAAATGGCATCGCATGGATCGCCGTTTGCTGATGCTGGCCATCAGTCGCTACGCTCGCTTATGCAATATGGTCTGTTAACGGGCTTTTCGCCGGTCAGAGGGTCAGGGTTTAGACAGGATCCATGGCTGAGCCTGTGCCCGCTGCAGGCCCAGCGGATCCGCCAGGCGCTGCATCGATGTGGCCCCATGACTCTGCTGTTGAGCGGGCACCGGCTCCTGGATCAGTAGGGGATCATTCAGGGTGCCGAGATCCAGCAGTGGCGGGATCGGCGTCAGATCCAGTCCCAATTCCACGTTGCGGGGCTGTGCCTCGGGATGCCGATCCAGCGCCGCCGCCTGCTTGGGTGGTAACAGCAGGCTGTAGCTCAGGCCCGCTGGCAAGAAGCCTTGGCGGAACGCCGGATTCCAGGCTTCCAATTCCTGCAACTTCCAATTCCCCTGTTTAGCCAGCGCGCTCAAATGAACTGGACCCGTCACCTGACGGCTGACCAGGTTTTCGCCATGCTGCCAGTCGGGTAGATGCACGCCATAACGCTCGGCATGCTGGATGATATCCGCCAGCGCCAATAGCCGGGGCACATAGCGCCGGGTCTCTGTGGGTAACGGCAAGCGCCAGAAGCCTTGTTCACCACTCTCCTGCTGCGCCTGCCGAACTCGCCCCTCTCCTGCGTTGTAAGCCGCCAGAGCCAATAGCCAGTCCCCGTTAAACAACTCTTGTAACCAGTCGAGATAGGCCAGTGCGGCTTGCGTCGCTTGCGGCACCGACAGCCGGGCATCATAGGCCGGATTGATCGGCAATCCGAAGCGCTGGGCCGTTTGCGGCATCAGTTGCCACAACCCGGCCGCGCCTTTTCCCGAGACGCCATCCAGGCGATAACTGCTTTCGATCAGCGGCAATAAAATAATAATTGCCGGTAGCCTTTGGTTTTCAACCCGTTGGCCGATATAGCGAATAAGCGGTTGCGCCAGCATCAGTCGTTGTTCCAGATACGAACGATGGGATAGCAAGTCTTGCCGCTCTTGGGCGATACGTTGTTCAGCCTCGGTAGTTTGCAGAGGCGGCACTATATCCAGCCAGACGGTTTGCTGATAGTTCAGCGCCCATACGGCCGGTGACAGCAGTCCCGAGAGTAGCGCCAGCACCGCGAGTGGCGACCAGAGCGGACGCCGATTACTGGGACCTAGCCGCCAGAATGACGGCATGGGTCTCTGCCAACGGCGTAATTCGGTCGCTTTAATCATGGGAATCCGTCTGGATAACTCACTATGCATACCCAACGTTTGCGCCATTCGCCCGCAGATAGCATCCACAAGTTCTTGTTGTGCCTGATCCTGCTGGATATAGGGCTGGTGTCGTTGTTTGCCGTGCGACTGGCCGGATTGCCCCAGCTGTTGAGCTGGCTGGTCTCGCTCCTGCTGCTGGGGTACAACCTGATGCTGATTGCGGCGGTCAACCGCCACCTCGCCAGCCGGGCCAGCTATGTGATCTATCCCTTGCTGGCATCGACCTTGATCCTGTTTGGCACCCTGTTTCACCATTTTTTTATTCGCTGACGCCGGGCGCGGATTCAACCCGGGCGCGGATCGCCGTCACCATGGCGCGCAGGCCGTTGCCCCGGGATGGACTCAGGTGTTTGGCGAGTTGCAGGGTGTCGAAGTAGCCTTCCATATCAAAGCTCAGAATATGCTGGGCACTCTGATGGTTCAGGGCCGCCAGCACTACCGCCAGCAGACCGCGCACGATCCGCGCCTGACTGTCGGCAGCAAAGTGCCAGCGGCCATCGGCATCCTGCATGGCCAGCAGCCAGACCTGGCTCTCGCAACCCGGCAGCTCCTGCTCTTCACCTCGCCACTCCGCGGGTATGACCGGCAACAGCTTGCCCAGCTGGATCAGCTCGCGATAGCGCTCCTCCCAGGCCCCGGCGCGGGCAAACCGGGCTACGACCGCCTCACTATCCGTATCGGCTTGTCCCAGCGGATGCTGGCTTAGAAAATCAGGCAACGCATTCGACATCAGAAGAACTCCGGTAGGCGGGCCATGGCTGCCAGCAGGGCATCCACCTCGGCTTCGCTGTTATACAGTGCCAACGAGACGCGCAGTGTGCCATCCAGCCTCAGGCTCTCCATCAGTGGCATAGCGCAGTGGTGGCCGACCCGCACCGCAATACCCATCTGATCCAGCAATTCGCCCGCATCCTGAGGGTGAATATCGCCCAGTCGCAATGACACTACGCCGACCCGCCGGTTGGGTGTACCGACCAGCTCGATAAAGGGCAACTGCTGCAGACCATCCAGCAAGCGTTGCAGTAGCGCCGCCTCATGTTCGCGCCAGCCCTCGGGTAATGCGGCGAGAAAGTCCAGGGCGGCGGCGAGTCCAATCGTTTCGGCAATCGGCGGAGTGCCGGCTTCGAAACGAAACGGCGGCCGATTGAAGCGGGTGCCGCTGAAGCTGACCCGCTCGATCATCTCGCCCCCGGTCTGCCAGGGTGGCATCTGCTCCAGCAATTCTGCGCGGCCATACAGGACGCCGATCCCGTTCGGGCCATACAGCTTGTGACCGGAGAACGCATAGAAGTCGCAATCCAGCGCCTGCACATCGACGCTCAGATGGCCTACGGCCTGGGCACCGTCGATCAGGGTGACGGCGCCAATGGCTTTAGCCGCCCGGATCAGCTCTGCCACCGGGTTGACGGATCCCAGAGCGTTGGAGACCTGGGCTATGGCCAGCAGTCGGGTGCGCGGCGAGAGCAGCGCATGAAAGGCAGCGAGATCCAGATCGCCATTCGCGGTGAGCGGGATCACCCGCAGCTCAGCCCCGGTACGGGCGGCGACTTGTTGCCAGGGGACTATGTTGGCATGGTGCTCGAGCACAGAAAGCAGGATCTCATCGCCCGGCAGCAGATTACTCATTCCCCAGCTATGGGCTACCAGGTTGATGGCTTCCGTGGTGCCCCGGGTCCAGATGATCTCCTGGCTGGAGCGGGCGTTGAGAAACTGCTGCACCCGCTCCCGGGCTGATTCGAAGGCCCGAGTAGCACGGGCGCTCAGGGCATGGGAAGCTCGATGCACATTGGCATTGTCATGGCGATAGTAATCCTCCATGGCCTGCAGCACGGATTCGGGCTTCTGGGTGGTCGCGGCATTATCCAGATAAATCAAGGGTTGGCCGTTGACCTGCTGCTGCAAAGCGGGGAACTGGGCGCGGATAGGGGCCAGCTCGAAATCCGATGACATGGGCGGTTTCTCCTGTTCAGACGCCTATGATCGGTAAAAGCGCGGCCGAAGGCAATCGTTGCCAGATCAGGGTGCGGGGAAGTTATGAATCAGGAGGCATAGCATGAGGTCTGCCATTGGGAATGGCGGCGAGCCGGAGACTGGCAAGGGTATTACCAGTCTTCGGAATCGGTTCTCGATGAATTACTGCTTTTTCTCTAGTTCGGTTTTCTGTTGCTGGGCTTCCAGCAGAGCGCCACTGAGCTGCACCAGTTGATTATTCAGCGCCTTGAGCTTCTCCTTCCCTTCTTCGCTGGTATCGGCCTGGGCGGCGGCAATCTGCTCCTTCAGCTTCTCAATCTGTTTCTGGATGCGTTCTATGGTGGCATCCACGACGGCGGAGCTGGCCGAGCTGCTGCTCTTGGCGGCACCACCGGCACCGGCGGGTCCTCCAGAGCCACCCGCTGGCTTGGCTTCGCCCTCTTCGGCTGTAGCGGCCGCCGTTTGTGAGGCATCGGCCTGCTGCAGAGCTTTGGCTTCGTCCGAGATAGTGACCTGATCGGCCGTCGAGCTGGTGGTTGCAGCGGCCCGGCTACTGGCGCTGCTGGTCTGGTCATCACTACTCTGGATGCTGGCGGTTACTTGTTTGAGCGAGGTACTCAGCGCACTGAGGGATGTACCGTCGATTTGAGTCATATCTCCTCCTGAAGGGATACTGGTTTGGGTCCTTCCCTTATCGGCGGGACCCTGCGAATGATTAGGAGCTTTACACTAACTTACTAAGGGCGGTTCCGTGTCCGTCCGTGCTGCTTTTTTGCTACAATCGCCACCCGGTAATCTGGAGTAGGGTGAGTGGCGATGAAATTGAATCCTCGGCAACTGGAGGCGGTGCATCATGTCTCCGGTCCCTGTCTGGTGCTCGCGGGTGCAGGATCCGGCAAGACCCGGGTCATTACCACCAAAATTGCCTACCTCATCCAGAAGTGTGGTTATCAGGCCAAACAGATCTGTGCGGTGACTTTCACCAACAAAGCCGCCAAGGAGATGAAGGAGCGGGTATCCCAGACGCTGGATCGCAAGCTGTTGCGCGGTCTTATGGTGTCGACCTTTCACTCCCTGGGTCTGGATATTATTCGCCGCGAACACAAGATCCTGCGCCTGAAGGCCAATTTCACCCTGTTTGATGATACCGACCAGATGGCCTTGCTCAAGGAGCTGACCGATGTCGAACTGCAGGGCGACAAGGAGCAGCTGAGCCAGTTACTGAGTGCCATCTCCAACTGGAAGAATGACCTGGTGTTGCCCGGTGTGGCGCTGAAACGGGCCCGCGATGCCGACGAGCAGCGCCAGGCTGTGCTGTACGAGCGTTACCAGCGGCACATGACGGCCTATAACGCCCTGGACTTTGACGATCTCATCCTGATGCCGACCCTGTTGCTGAAGACTAATGCCGAGGTGCGCGAGCGCTGGCAGCAGAAGATCCAGTATCTGCTGGTGGATGAGTATCAGGATACCAATACCAGCCAGTACGAGCTGGTCAAGCTGCTGGCGGGTGAGCGCGCCCGCTTCACAGTGGTGGGGGATGATGACCAATCCATCTACTCCTGGCGGGGGGCTAGGCCGCAGAATCTGGTGCTGTTGCAGCAGGACTTTCCACGGCTGAATGTCATCAAGCTGGAGCAGAATTACCGCTCCAAGGGCCGCATCCTCAAGTGCGCCAACATTCTGATTGCCAATAACCCTCACGTCTTTGAAAAAAAGCTGTTTTCCGAACTCGATTACGGTCAGCCGGTGAAGGTGCTGCAGGCCAAGAATGAGGAGCACGAAGCGGAGCGGGTGGCGATGGAGATCATAGGTCATCGCTTCATGAACCGTTCGCGCTGGGCGGATTACGCCATTCTGTATCGGGGCAACCATCAGTCGCGGTTGCTGGAAAAGGTGTTGATGCAGAACCGCATCCCCTATCGCATCAGTGGGGGAACCTCCTTCTTCTCCCGCACCGAGATCAAGGACATGATGGCCTACCTGCGGCTGTTGGTGAACCCGGATGACGACAATGCCTTCTTGCGGGTGGTCAATCTGCCGCGCCGGGAAATCGGCCCCACCACGCTGGAAAAACTTGGCCATTACGCTAATGAGCGCGCCAAGAGTCTGTTTGCGGCCAGCTTTGAGCTGGGGCTGGAGCAGACGCTCACCGGGCGTGGCTTGAGCGCCCTGCGTCACTTCTGTGACTGGCTGGTGCGGCTGGGTGACGAGGCCAAGCGCGGCAATGCGGTCGAGGCGGTGCGCGATATGATCCGCGATATCCACTATGAAGAGTGGTTGTATGAATCTTCGCCGAGCCCGAAAGCGGCCGAGATGCGGATGCAGAATGTCTCGACCCTTTACCGCTGGATCACCGAGATGCTGGAAGGGGATGCCAAAGAAGATCAAGCGCCGATGACGCTGCCGGAAGTGGTGACCCGGCTGACTCTGCGCGACATGCTGGAGCGCAATGAGGAGGAGGCCGAGCTGGATCAGGTGCAGCTGATGACGCTCCATGCTTCCAAGGGGCTGGAATTCCCCTATGTGTTCCTGATCGGCATGGAGGAGGGATTATTGCCTCACCAGGTCAGCATCGACGAGGATAATGTGGATGAGGAGCGGCGGCTGGCCTATGTGGGCATCACCCGAGCCCAGACCGAGCTGACCTTTATTCTGTGCAAGGAGCGTCGTCAGTTCGGTGAGTCGGTGCGGCCCGAGCCGAGTCGTTTTCTGCTCGAGTTACCCCAACACGATCTGGAGTGGGAAGGGGACAAGCGTGAAGTCACCGCCGAACAACGGCAACAGAAGGGGCAGGTCGGTATCGCCAACCTGCGCGCCCTGTTCAAGGACAAGGGCTAATCCTTTTTCGTTTCCGGTGGTACTGCCCGGTTGGGCAGCAGACTGAACAGGGCATCGGGCGGCATGGGGGCGGAGAAGAAATCACCCTGTGCCAGGTCACAGCCCATTTCGCTGAGTTTTAGCTGTTGTTCCCGTTGTTCGACGCCCTCGACGATCACCTGCATCCCCAAGTCATGACTGATATCGCGGATGGCGCGGATCAGCGCCCGGTCGCGGTTGGATTTCAATAGCCGGTGGGTGAAGCTGTCATCGATCTTCACGAAGTCCACCGGGTAGTGGAACAGTGCGTTCAGCGAGCTGAAGCCAGTACCAAAATCATCCACCGCAATACCAATGCCCTTGGCTCTGAGCTCATGGAGCAGGGTCAGGGTCTGCGTATCGCGCCGCGTCAAATCCCGCTCCTTGAATTCGAAGATAAACAGCTTGGGTGGCACGTCGGAATCCTGGATGATCTGCAGCAACTGCTGGATTTTCTCTCTAGCTCCCAGATGTTTGCCCGACAAATTGATGCTGATGCGCAGGCTATGCTGTTTGATCAAGGGGCGGAACAAGCCCTGCAACAGACCACAGGCGTGACGCAGCATCACGCGATCAATTTCCAGGATCAGATCACTCTGCTCGGCTAAGGGAATAAAACTACCCGCCTCATGAATTTCTCCCTCTTCATCGAGTAAGCGCGCCAGCAGTTCAATCTGCACCACGCGGCGGTCGCGTAATCGCAAAATGGGTTGAAAGTAGGGCAGGAGCCGTTTTTCCCGCAGCGCTTGCTGCAGCGACTGCTCGGGCGAGAGCCGATCCGGGATATCGCAGAGTTCGGAATAGAAAACCGCGTGGTCCGGGCCCCGGCGCTTGGCCTGGAAGGTGGCAATATCCACTTGGCGCAACAACTGACTGACATCGTCGATCCCTGCATTAATAGTGGCCACGCCCAGAGCCGCATGAATGTTGATTTCGTGGTTGTCGATCATCACCGGATGCTGCATCTGCTCCAGGATCCGGCTGATGACAGGGGTGATGGCTTCGGTGCTTTGGCTGGCATCGAGGAAGACAATGAATTCATCGCCACTGAGTCGCGCTACCAGATCATTCTGCCGGGTCGAGATGCGGAGCAGTTGGGCGATATTTTTCAGTAACAGATCACCCAGTTCATCACCATATTGTTCATTCACCTCGCGCAAGGAGAGCAAGTCGATCAGCAGAATGGCAAATCCCTGGTCCGGGTAGCGCTGGTAGTGTTTGAAGGCATGGTCCAGACGGTGCAGGAACATGGCCCGATTCGCCAGTTGGGTCAGGGGATCCCGCTGGGCATCCAGTTGCAGTTGTCGCTCCTGTTCATCCCGTTGCTTGAGTTGTTTTTGCAGTCGCAGATTATGTTTGCCGAGTTCCCGCAGCCGCTGTATCTCCTCGGGCGCCAGTTCCGCCTGCTCCGAGGTTTCCTTTTTGTGTTGCCGCAACTCATACAATTCGATCATCAGTCCGAGCTGTTCGGCGACGAAAAACAGCAATTGCCGATCTTCTGTGACCAGATGACGTTGCAGGGCTAGCGCCAGATTGGCGTGATGCTGGCGGCGCAGCAGAATCGGAAAGCTGTACCAGTACAGGCAGTTATCTTCGCTCTGCTGCGGACGATCGTCGCTGAGCAGGCTCAGCAGCGCCTCGCCAGCCGTCGCCGATTGAGGATAGATGAGTCGGCTGGTGTCATCCTGGCGTTGCAGCAATAGCACCTCTTGCGCCCCCATCCAGAAGCGCAACGTGGAGTCGAACTGGGCGAGTAACTGCTGGGCCGGTAAAGTACCCGCCAGACGCAACAAGCGGGTAAAGCTTTCCAGCTTCTCCTGCCAGAAGGGAATGCGGTTCAGTAACGGCGAGTTGAATAGATCCAGCTGGCTATTAGCCTGCAGTAAGGAGTAGTGGGTCGCTGCAATTTCCAGCAGATGCGACAGCAGTGTCCGCTGAGTCGGTTGGGTACGCGCCACTAACCAATGCAAGGAGCCATGCCCGACTCTCACCCAGCACCAACCTGCAGCTGTCGGGAGTTGCTCAATCTGGTTCTTCCCCTGCGGAGTACAAGGGGTGAAGGGGAGTGGGTCGCTCAGTAAGGGTTGTTCTTGCACCTGGAGCTCGTTGCCATTGCAGTAGATGGCCGAGAGGTGGGTGAGCGGCACACAGGAGCTGATGGCGGCGTGCAGGCTGGCAAGAGGCGGCGCCTCATCCTGTTCCAGGAGGGGTAGGGTCAACAAGTCCTTGGCGGCCACTATGGCTGCTCGAAACGCCGGCTGCTCGCCAGGCTGCTTTACCGGTATGGCCGCCATCATGATTCCCCGTCTTTGTCCTGCTTCAAGTGTAGACGGCGATAGTGTTGCCAGCATAAATAGCCAGGGCTGCCCGTGGCAGCCCTGATTGGGTCATTCGATGCCAGGTGGTTCAGGCGCTAACTTGCAGGAATCCGGAGTAGGTCAGGGCCAGAATCACCACACCGGCTACGATGCGGTAAATGGCAAAGCCGCGGAAACTATGCTTGCTGACGTAGCGCAGCAACCAGCCGATGGCCATCAGGCTGACAATAAACGAAGTGAACAGACCTATGCCGATGTTGAGCAGGCCATGGTCACCGACGCCTTGCATATCTTTCATCAGCGAATAGAGACTGGCGGCGCCCAGGGTTGGGATGGACAAAAAGAAACTGAAGCCGGTCGCGGTCGGCCGATTCAGACCTACCAGCATACCGCCCATGATGGTAGCGGCGCTACGGCTGACGCCTGGGATCAGCGAGCAGAGCTGGGCGCAACCTATGGTGAACGCCTGCCTGGGCGTGATGCGCTCCAGCATGGTGGTCGCGGCCTCTTTCTGGGGGCGACCCTCTATCCACCACATAACGATACCGCCCACGATCAGGCTGATCGCCACAGTCACGCCATTAAACAAGTAGTGGGTGATGTAGCTGTGCAGTGCCAGGCCGACAAAGGCGGCGGGTAGGAAGGCCAGAATCACCCCCATCCAGAACCGTTGTACCTGGCGGTCAGTCCGGATCGTCTTGGCTTGTTGCCACAGGGTTTGAAAATAGAACCAGAGTACGGCCAGTACGCCACCGAGCTGGATGACGATCTCGAAGGTATCGCTGCCTTTAAAGCCGAGAATTTCCTGAGTCACAATCAAGTGACCGGTACTGGAGACGGGAAGAAATTCGGTAATGCCCTCGACAATGCCGAGGATGATGCTGTTGAGGATATCAGACATGGATCTTGCAGTTCCTGAAATACAAACAGCCGGCATTATGCCCAACTCTGGGCAGGGAAGGAAAGGAAACAGAGCTCCAGTATGCTGGGCGGAGATTAAAAAAGCCGCATTGCTGCGGCTTTTACGAGGGAGAGGAGAGGAATTACTTCCACGCCTTCCAGGTGTTGATCAGGCCGTTGGTGGAGCTGTCGTGGCTGCTGATTGCCTCGGCAGAGTTCAGCTCGGGCAGTATCTTGTTGGCCAGTTGCTTGCCCAGCTCCACGCCCCACTGATCGAAGGAGAAGATGTTCCAGATGGCGCCTTGCACGAAGATCTTGTGTTCGTACATGGCGATCAGGGCACCCAGTACCTTGGGGGTCAGGCTCTTGAAGAGAATGGAGTTGGTCGGACGGTTGCCTTCGAAGACTTTGAAGGGGACCAGATCCTTGACTTGCTCGAGTGTCTTGCCAGCGGCCAGGAACTCGGCTTCGACCTGTTCCTTGCTCTTACCGAAGGCCAGGGCCTCGGTCTGGGCGAAGAAGTTGGCCAGCAGCTTGGGATGGTGATCGCCAATCGGGTTGTGGCTGATGGCCGGAGCCAGGAAGTCACAGGGGATCAGCTTGGTACCTTGATGGATCAGCTGATAGAAGGCGTGTTGACCGTTGGTGCCCGGCTCACCCCAGATGATGGGGCCAGTCTGGTAGTCGACCGGATTGCCGTTGCGATCCACGTATTTGCCGTTGGATTCCATGTTGCCTTGCTGGAAGTAGGCCGGGAAACGGTGCATGTACTGGTCGTAGGGCAGAATGGCTTCGGATTCAGCGCCATAGAAGTTGTTGTACCACAGACCGATCAGGGCCAGCAGCACGGGCACGTTCTGCTCGAAGGCGGCAGTGGCGAAGTGCATGTCCATCTCGAAGGCGCCTTGCAGCAGGGCTTCGAAGTTCTCGAAACCGACGGACAGGGCGATGGGCATACCGATGGCTGACCAGGAGGAGTAGCGGCCGCCAACCCAATCCCAGAATTCGAACATGTTATCGGTGTCGATACCGAACTCGGCTACGGCCTTGCCGTTGGTGGACAGCGCCGCGAAGTGCTTGGCGACGTGGGCCTTGTCACCGGCGGTCTTGATAAACCAGTCGCGGGCGGTCAGGGCGTTGGTCATGGTCTCCTGGGTGGTGAAGGTCTTGGAAGCCACCAGGAACAGAGTGGTTTCCGGATCGATCTTCTTCAGGGTCTCGGCGATGTGGGTGCCATCGACGTTGGAGACAAAGTGCATCTGCAGGTGATTCTTGTAGGGGCGCAGGGCTTCGGTGATCATCACTGGGCCCAGATCGGAACCGCCGATGCCGATGTTGACCACATGCTGGATCGCCTTGCCGGTGTAGCCTTTCCACTCACCGGAGATGATCTTTTCGCAGAAACCCTTCATCTTGGTCAGCACGGCGTTCACTTCCGGCATCACATCCTTGCCATCCACTTCCACCGGACGGTCAGAGCGGTTACGCAAAGCCACGTGAAGTACGGCACGGCCTTCGGTCTGGTTGATGGCTTCGCCGTTGAACATGGAGTCGATGGCAGAGCGCAGATCGGTTTCCTGGGCCAGATCGGTCAGCAGCTGGAGTGTTTCCTGGCTGATGATGTTCTTGGAGTAGTCGACCAGGATTTCGCCACCGAAAGTGGTGGAGAAGTTGTTAAAGCGGCTGGGATCGGCGGCAAACAGATCCTTGATTTGACGATCCTTGTTGGCGGCGAAATGGGCTTCCAGCGCCTTCCAGGCCTTGGTCTGGGTCGGGTTGATGTTTTTCATCGGTTCGCATTCCTAAGAGTCGATTAATAAAACCTTTGCGTCCTGTGCGCCAGTGCCGACACCTGTTCCCACTGTGGGCGGCGCGCCAAGCCGAAAACCGGCGACAGTTTACACGTTTTTGCCGGGATTATGCTGCAGAAGCTGCATCACACCTTTGCGCTAGCGCATAAACAGGCAGCGGAAAGGAGGGGCTTACTCCTCTTGCAGATCAGAGATTATGGTGAACCATCCGGAGATGTTGCCGTAGCGAGGGTGATGAAAACCGGCTGCACAGTGTCATGTTACAGCCGGCGAGTGGGGATCAAGCAGCAATCAGTGCCGCGTAACCATGCCCTTGCTCCTGGAGCAGACGAGCTTCATTACGGCATTGCAGCCAGGATAAACCCAGGCGTTCCGCCACTGCATGAGGCCAATCCTCGGGCTCCTCTTCGGGTATGTTTTCTTGCAGGATACTCAAGGCAATGGCCAGGTGGATCAGCGCCGCCTCATTCGAAAAGGGCTCGGCTTTCAGCGGATTATAGTGGTAGCGGATGGCGCGGCAGAAGCTGTCGGGGAAGTTCCACTGTTTGGCCAGTTCAGCACCAGTGTCGGCGTAGGTGAAGCCGACTACTGCCTGTTCGGCCGCAGCCCTGCCCTTGTGTGGCTCCAGATCACAGATGCGTAATACCAGGTTTTCGGGTAGACCCAGATGCATGATGAGTCGCCCCAAATCATATAGCAGGGCGCAGGTGAACACCTCTTCGCCCTTGTTGCCCTGGGTCTTGGACAGTTGCTTAGCCAGCGCAGCAACATCAAACACGTGGGCCCAGAAATGTTTCAGATCGATGCCGGGGACTGTCTTGAGCGAACCGGTGAGACTGCAGGCCAGTACCATGTTGCGAACCGTGTCGGTCCCCAATCTCACGGCCGCCTCCTTGACTGTGGCTATCTGTCGGCTACAGCCAAATTTGGCCGAGTTGGCCAGGCGCAGTAATTTGGCCGACAACACAGGGTCTTTGGCGACTTTCCCTGCGATCAACAAGAGATCCGGTTCGGGCTCATTGAAGCTCTGGATCAGCTCGCGCACCACTTCCGGCACGCTGGGCAAATTTTGCGGTTTGGAGAGTAACTCGGTCATCGTTGGCATAAAGATCCCCATCAAACAGATAGTCGTGCATGGCGGCAAAAAGATACTTCTTGCTTACATCGACACTAAGTATGGGCAGCTTTTCCGCAGCGTGATGGAGAAAAGCCGTTTTACCATTGGGCTCACAGATCAGGAGCGCCGAGGCTTCACCAACTGGTGGCCAATCAGTATTTTGTTCCGGGGTATGGGATGGCTTGGTTGCATGACGGACAAAAAAGGCCAGCATGGCTGGCCCTGTGACAAGGAGCAAAAGCTTAGACCTTCAGCTTTTTGTGATATTCCTTTTTAGTTTGTCCCATACCTTCGAGTGCAGCCTTGGCTTCATCCAGCTTGCCTGCATCCAGTAAGCCGATGGCGCCATCGATTTGCTTGATCAGGCTGTCCAGTCCTTCCACATAGGCTTTACGCTCCGGACCATCGGCAGGCTGATCCTTGAAGTCCGGCGGAACTTGTTCTTTCGCATGCACCGAGTACTCACGCAGCTTGGTCAGTTCGGCCTTCATGCTGGCTGCATCTCCAGCTTCACTGGCAGCACGCATGCTCTTGCCCATGGCTTTCATATCAGTTTTGACGGGATTAGCGGCCAACACAGGTGCAGTAAAACTGGCGGTTAACAACAGGGTGCAGCAAAGGGTTGCGATTTTTTTCATGGTCGAGCTCTCACCTTGGGGAATGACAGTACAGAGTGTAAGCGCTTTGGCTTAAGCGTGGCTTAAGTGATACCGGAGTTAGCGACGGTTCGGCAATCCTTTTTAGTGCCAAATTACATTTATTCAACAGGGGTTCAGCTACCGCTTTGCTGGGCGGTTTCCCAGAAGGCTCGAATCAAGGGCTCATCCAACCGCCGTTTCTGCACACACAAGCCGACATCGAATGGTTTAAACGTAGGGCGCGCCTCCAGGATCCGAACCTTGTCGCCCATGGGACTATGGTCAATGACAGCTTCGGGAACCAATCCAATTCCACAACCCAGTGCCACCATGCTGACGATGGCTTCGTTGCCAGCAACCTCGGCATAGACATTCGGGCTAATCCCCTTGTTACGAAACCACTGCTCGCAGCGTTTGCGCGCCAGTCCCTGCTCGGAGAGGATCACCGGCAGGTGTTCCCAATCCGGTTCATCCTCCTTGAGCCAGCGCGAAATCGGGCTGGCGGAACGAGGGGCTATGAAGACGAGCGGTACCCGGCGCAGGGAAATGAAATGCAGCTTACCCGGCAGGGCGTCAGGACGGGCGGCGATTGCCATGTCGGCCTCCTCGGAAAGCACCTTGTCCACCGCCAGAGCCGGATCGCCGGTTTCCAGCTTGATTTCCAGTTGTGGGTAACGGGCGCGAAAGCGGCCCAGGGTATCCGGCAGCAAAAAATAGCTGGCAGTCACCGAGCAATAGACTTTCAAGCGCCCTTGCAGCGGTTCGCCAACATGGCGCAATTCATGGCGTAACTTCTGCCACTCATCCAGCAGATGCAGGCCGAATTCCCGTAATCGGTCACCCGCCGGGGTCAGGCTGACACTGCGGTTGTCCCGCTCGAACAGCGGACAGCCGACTTCCTGCTCCAGGCGCTGGATGGCGCGGCTCAAGGTGGATGGGCTCACCGCCATGGCGTCGGCGGTCTTGGCAAAATGCAGACTCTCGGCCAGATGCAGGAACAACTCCAGGTTGCGCAGGTCCATGAATAAAATCCTCTTCGCAGCCTCTTCGGCTGGATCCAGGCGGAGAGACTTCATGTTTCGTAAAATGCAACAGTCTGTTTCGAATATATCATTTCAGGCAACGATTTGCCTGGGCTATAGTGCTGCGGTTGCTGCCTCATGCGGGCACATGGAATTCACAGTTTTTTTACGGAGCCAACCATGTCTAACTACTTCAATACCCTGAATCTGCGTCAGCAGCTGGCCCAACTGGGCAAATGTCGTTTCATGAACCGTGATGAATTCGCCACCGGTTGCGATTTCCTCAAGGGCAAGAAAGTCGTCATCATTGGTTGTGGTGCCCAGGGTCTGAACCAGGGTCTGAACATGCGTGACTCCGGCCTGGATGTGGCCTACGCCCTGCGTGCCGAAGCCATTGCCGAGCGCCGCAAATCCTGGCAACAAGCGACTGCCAATGGTTTCGTGGTTGATACCTACGAGAATCTGGTTCCGACTGCCGACCTTGTGGTGAACCTGACTCCGGACAAACAGCACACCAGCGTGGTCAAGGCCGTCATGCCGCTGATGAAGGAAGGCGCCGCTCTGGGTTACTCCCATGGCTTCAACATCGTTGAAGAGGGCACCCAGGTTCGTAAGGATCTGACCGTGGTCATGGTTGCTCCGAAGTGCCCGGGTACCGAAGTGCGCGAAGAGTACAAGCGTGGCTTCGGGGTTCCAACCCTGATCGCCGTTCACCCGGAAAATGATCCGCGCGGTGAAGGCATGGCCATCGCTAAGGCGTGGGCTGCTGCAACCGGTGGTCACCGTGCCGGTGTGCTGGAATCCTCCTTCGTCGCTGAAGTGAAGTCGGATCTTATGGGTGAACAGACCATTCTGTGTGGCATGCTGCAAGCCGGTTCTATCCTCTGCTACGACAAGATGGTCGCCGGTGGTATGGATGCCGGTTACGCCAGCAAGCTGATCCAGTTCGGTTGGGAAACCATCACCGAAGCGCTGAAGCAGGGTGGTATCACCACCATGATGGATCGCCTGACCAACCCGGCCAAGCTGAAGGCGTTCGAGCTGGCGGAAGAGATGAAGGATCTGCTGCGTCCGCTGTTCCAGAAGCACATGGATGACATCATCGGCGGTGCTTTCTCCTCCGGCATGATGGCTGACTGGGCCAATGACGATGCCAAGCTGTTGGGCTGGCGCGAAGAGACCGGTAAGAGTGCTTTCGAGAACTCTCCGACCTTCGCCGGTAACATCAGCGAGCAAGAATATTTTGATCACGGCATCCTGATGGTCGCCATGGTCGAGGCCGGTGTCGAACTGGCGTTCGAAACCATGGTCTCTTCCGGCATCATCGAAGAGTCTGCCTATTACGAATCACTGCACGAACTGCCGCTGATCGCCAACACCATAGCCCGTAAGCGCCTGTACGAGATGAACGTGGTCATCTCCGATACCGCTGAATACGGTAACTACCTGTTTGCCAACGCGGCCGTGCCGTTGCTGCGTGACCACATCATGCCGAAGGTGAGCCTGGATGTGATTGGTAAGGGTCTGGCTGTTCAGTCCAATGGCGTGGATAACGTGGTGCTGGTGCAAGTCAACGACAGCATCCGCAACCACCCGATCGAAGCGATCGGCAAGGTACTGCGTGGCTACATGAAAGACATGAAGCGCATCGCCGTCGGCGGTTAATCGGTTCGTTCCGCAACTTTTTTCTTCCCTGTGCAAGCCAGCCGTTGGGCTGGCTTGTCACTCACCCCACAAGGGTTTCTTGACCGCCTTATCCAGGCGGTTTTCTTTTTTGTGGCGGTTGCCATCACTCAGGCCATGGGAACCATATGGTTTGCGTTGTGGCTTGATCGGCAAATTGCGCCTCAATCGGTTCTGCCATGACCGAATTATCGACACAAGTTGAGATCTTTTCTCATTTGTAGTTGAGATCTTATCTCATCTGAATTTATACTGCGCCGTCTTCGATTCTATGACTCAGCTCACAAGGAATGGCGCATGTCTGTTTTCCCCCGCACTGTATCTGCTGTTGATTCGACAGCCTCGCCCTTGGCTCTGGCGATTCGCCTGGTCTTGTTGACACCTCTAGTGGCAGCTCCAGTTTTTGCGGCCACACCACAGCCGGAGGTGACTCCGCTGGCGACAGGAACCTCTGCCGCAGCCGAGACACAAGTGGCGGCAGTTCTGGTCACCGCCAACAGTGATGTAGGGACCACAGAAGGCAGCGGCTCCTACACCACCGCCAGCACCAGTACGGCGACCAAGCTGCCACTGACCCTGCGCGAGACGCCGCAGTCCGTGACTGTGGTGACTCAGCAAAAGATGGAGGATTTCAATCAGACCTCCATCAACGACGTGCTGGGTAGCGTCGCCGGGGTAACAGTCGAGAAAATTGAAACCGACCGCACCTATTACACCTCCCGGGGTTTCGATATCACCAACTTCCAGGTCGATGGTCTGGGCCTGCCTTTGGCCAATGGCAACGTCAACGGCGATCTGGACACCGCCATCTATGATCGCGTCGAGGTGATCCGTGGCGCAAACGGACTGATGACGGGGGCGGGTAATCCATCGGCCACCGTCAACATGGTGCGCAAGCGTCCGACCACCGAGTTTCAGGCCTCGGTCAAGGGATCGGCAGGCTCCTGGGAAAATGGTCGTGCCGAGATGGATGTCTCCGGCTCCCTGGTGGAATCGGACAAGCTGCGCGGCCGGACTGTGGTGGTGAAGCAGAACAAGGAGTCCTACCTGGATCGCTACGCCAACGACAAGACTGTGGTTTACGGTGTGGTGGAAGGAGATGTGACCGATAGCACCCTGTTGACTCTGGGATACAGCCTGCAGAAGAGTGATAGTGATAGCCCTATGTGGGGCGCGCTGCCTCTGTACTACACCGATGGATCACCGACCGATTACGATGTCTCCACCAGTACCTCGTCCGATTGGTCCTACTGGAACGTAGATAATCGTCGTGCCTTTGCTGAACTGAGCCAGACCTTTGCCAACGGTTGGCAGGGTAAGGCGGTTTATAACTTTATCGATACTCGCCAGGATTCCCGACTGTTCTATATGTATATGAATCCTGACAAGACCACGGGTGAAGGCCTGTTGAGCTATCCGGGTCTCTACCAGATGCATATGAAGCAGCATGTGACAGACGTGACCGCATCCGGTCCGTTCCGCCTATTGGGCCGTGATCATCAGTTGGTGGTGGGCGGCACAGTTTCACGCTCCACGGTGGATGAGCTCTCCCTCTACAGCAACGATATCGGCACCCAGTTGCCACCGTTGGAAAACTGGGATGGCAGCTATACCAAACCTGTGTTTGATCTCTATCCGAATGGCAGTTACTGGAATGATCAGGAAGTAGCCGGCTATCTGGCCGCGCGTTTCAGCATCATGAAGGATCTCTCCTGGATCGTCGGTAGCCGTCTGACCAGTTGGGAAACTGAAGGGCAGAGCTATGGCGTGGCCAAGTCGATGGCCGTCCATGGCGAGCTGACGCCCTATACCGGTCTGGTCTATGACCTGACCGATCAGGTTTCAACCTATGCCAGCTATACCACCATCTTCACCCCGCAACGGGCGTCGGATATCAATCGCAAGCAACTCGATCCGGTCGATGGCATCAGCTACGAAACCGGAGTCAAGGGTGAATTCCTGGATGGTGCGCTCAACACCAGCCTGGCGTTGTTCCAGACCCGACAAAACAATCTGGCCCAGATCGCGGGGACCATGCCGGACAATGCCACCGAGTATTACTACGAGGGTGTCGATGGCGTGCGCAGCCAGGGCTATGAGCTGGAAGCCTCCGGTATGGTGATGGCCGATTGGCAGCTGGCTGCCAGCTATACCAATTTCTCGATCCAGGACGCCGATGGCAATGCCACCAAGACCTACACCCCGAAGCAGCTGCTCAAACTGGCCTCTACCTATCAGCTGGCCAAGTGGAAACTGGGTGGATCCTTGAACTGGCAGGATGAAATTTCCCGCATCAACGGAGCCGGGACGACGACTAAGCAGGGTAGCTATGCCTTGCTGAACCTGATGGCCCGCTATGACATTAACAAGCAGTGGCACACCCAGCTGAATGTGGACAACGTCACCGACAAGAAGTATCTGAACAGCCTGTACTGGGATCAGGGCTTCTATGGTGCGCCACGTAGCTTCATGCTGATGACGGGCTGGAACTTCTGATGATGTTGATGCGGTGCGAGCGCCATGACGGCTGAGCGGGCGAGTCTCTCACCCTCTGGAGCAGATGAGGCTCTGTCTCGTCTGCTCCAGTCTGGGGCTGAACCCTTCGCCTCGCTGCAGACGATCTGGCAGAGCTCGCTCGCCCCCTGGTTGCCGTCGATGACTGGGGATACCGAAACCATGGCTGTTCCTGTGGACGCCCTAGATTCAGATGCCGAATTGGCGGCTCGTCTGCTGTCATTTGCCGTGGAGCAACACCCTGATTTACCCCGGGTTGCGACGCTGACGGAGCTGGATCCACTGCAGGCGGAGTCGCTGGCATCGGAATGGTCGCGGTCACTGTTCTACCGTCTGGTGGTACCTGTATTGAGTGTGCTGCTGCTCACAGGGCGCCTGTTGTCATACCGACTGCACTGGACGCCGGATCAGAGCGTTGCTGGCTTGCTTTTGCCTCACGGTGGTCTTTCCCAGTCGGTTCTTTGGGCATCGGTGCAATCGGCTAAACAGCCGGCGTCCTTGCCGGATGCCTCTGTTGACGACTTGGCCGAGCACGAGCAATCGCTGACCTCGGCCACACTCTCATGGTGGCTGGAGCAGGAGTTCTTGCCTCGGGTGCAGCAATTGGAGCGGGTGACGGGCTGCCGAGGCCGGATCCTTTGGTGCACGCTGGCGACGTACTGGCGTTGGTGGTTGCAGTCGGCCGAATTGGCCGAGTGCCTGGAAACTCTGTCATCGGATCAAGCGCCGTTTGCCAAATCCCGACACGCCCAGGCGCTGGAATTTATCGAGCAGGCGAGCCTGCCAATGTCGGCGCTGTATGAACCGACCCGGTTACTGCAACTGGGTCGTAATCCCTTGTATCAGCCCTTGCGTCTACGTACTTCGGGCGGACAACCGGTCTGGGTGCGTCGGATTTGTTGTCAGCGTTATCAATTACCCGGTCTGGCGTTGTGTAGCTATTGCCCACTGGTTCAGGCGCCTGCGTTACGGCGTCGAGGAGTCTCTTCATGATCACGCTCGAGCAGGTGCACTTTACGCTGGGTGATCGCACCTTGCTGCAGCCTCTGGATCTGCAACTTCCCCATGGCCAAGTCTGTGGCCTTATTGGTCACAATGGCTCTGGCAAGTCCACGCTGGTCAAGCTACTCGCCCGGCAGCAGCCGGTCAGCGGTGGCCAAATATCCTTGGATGGTCGGGCTCTGGGCTCCTATTCCAACCGTGAATTTGCCCAGCGGGTCGCCTATTTGCCCCAACAGCCCGCAACCACGGATCAGCTGACGGTGCGTGAGCTGGTCCGTTTCGGCCGTCAGCCCTGGCATGGTCTGTTGGGCCGATTCGGCGATGCGGATCGCCACGCCGTGGAGCGCGCCATGGTGCTGACCCAGGTGGAGCCTTATGCCAGCCGGCTGGTGGAGTCTCTCTCTGGTGGCGAACGGCAGCGGGTCTGGCTGGCAGCCCTGATTGCCCAGCAGACTCGCTATCTGCTGCTGGATGAGCCGACCTCGGCGCTGGATATCGCCCATCAGGTGGAGGTGTTGGCGCTGATCCGGCAATTAAGCCATGAGCTGGATCTGGGCGTGGTGCTGGTATTGCACGATATCAATATGGCCGCTCGCTATTGCGACCAGTTGGTGGCGTTGCGGGACGGAGCCTTGCTGCGACAGGGCACTCCCCATGAGCTGATGACAGCGGCGACCCTGCAGGCTATCTACCAGCTGCCGATGCAGGTGTTACCTCATCCGGTGACTGGTGAACCTGTGAGCCTGGTGTTGTGATGGCGGTCGTAACTCGGCTTATTACCGCCAGCCTGCTGTGGTTGGGGGTGATGTGGGCAGCTCCAGTCTGGGCGGCTCTGCCCCGGGTGGTGGCGCTGGATTGGGCCTGCGCTGAAACCGCGCAGGCATTGGGCGTGACGCCGGTGGGGATGTCCCAGCTCGCCGATTACCGGATCTGGAGCGGCGAGATGCCGATGCCGGATTCGGTGGTGGATGTGGGGTTGCGGATGGAGTCCAACCTGGAGTTGATCCGGGCGTTGCAACCGGATCTCATCCTGATTTCGCCGATGCAGCAGGGTGCTGAGCCCTTACTGAGGCGCATAGCGCCGGTCCACACTGTGGCATTTAATTCGGAACTCCAGCCGGATAGTTATCTGCAAGCGCGCCTGGCTACTCGCGAGCTGGCTCTGCTGTTGGGGCGCGAGGCGCAAGGCGAATCCTTGTTACGGGAAACGGAGCAGGAGCTGCAACAACTGCGTCATGCTCTGGTCGGGGATGCCCGCACCATGCGACCTCTCTATCTGCTGCGTTTTGCGGATCGGCGTCATGGCTGGATGCTGGGGCGCAATAGTCTGTTCGGTGGTGGTCTGGCGGCGGCCGGTATCCCTCTGGCCTGGCAGCAGAGTACCAATCTGTGGGGATTCACTACCGCACCCTTGACCGATCTGATGGCTGAGCCAGAAGCCATGATTATTTATATAGCGCCTCTGCCATTTCCAGATATGGATGCCTTGGCGGATAACCAGTTATGGCAGCACCTGCCAGCCGTGCGTCAGGGCCGTGTTGTCGGCTTACCGCAGGTCTGGCTGGGGAATGGACTTCCTTCCCTGCGTTATTTTTCTCGCCTTCTGGTGACCCATTGGCCACAACCCGGGCCGCTGGCTGCTGTTGCCACAGGCGCGGACAGGCTTATCGCAGGGGAGACTCACTGATGTCGCACCATCTGGATGCTTTGACCGAGCCGACACGCCCCTCGACCGCCACACAGATCTCGGCCGGGCTTTCGCTACCGGCAGATAAAAAAGCGCGCTCTGCAACTGGTGATACCCGGGCACTGGTGCTGGCGGTTCTTGCACTGGTATTGCTGCTGGCGCTCGCTCTTGGTCGGCTGACGAACGAGGTCCCGTTTGCCCAGTGGCTGGAGATCCTGTCGCGACCCAGTCAACAGTTGAGTCTGGAGGCCCTGTTATGGCGCTTTACCTTGCTACCCCAATTGACCATAGCTGTGCTGGTCGGGGCGGCACTGGGTGCGGCTGGCACCTTGCTGCAGCAGGGATTGCGCAATCCGTTAGCGGCTCCGGAAACCCTGGGTATCCAGGGGGGCGGTTTGCTGGCCTTGGCTTTGGTGGTGCTGTACCAACCGCTCTGGCTGACCCATGGTGCCGAGTGGGTGGCTTTTGCTGGGGGCTTACTGGCCGCAGGTCTGGTGCTGGCGCTGGCGGCACGTCGCCAGAACTCGCCTCTGGCATTGCTGCTGGCGGGAATGCTGGTCAGCCTGCTGAGTGGCTCCTTGCTCACGATACTGCTGCTCAACCATGACTTGGCACTGGTCAGCTTGCTGGCGATGAATGCCGGCTCATTGACGCAGGATGGGTGGCAACCGGTGCAATATCTCTGGCCCCGGCTGCTGATCGTGGGTGTGTTGACGGTGCTGATTGCCCGTCCGCTACGGTTACTGGAGGTCGGGGATCAGGCGGTACGCAGCTTTGGGGTCTCGCCCGCATTTCTACGCTTGTTGACCATGCTCCTCGCGATTTACCTGAGTGCGACCGTGGTGAGCCAGGTGGGGGTGATTAGTTTTGTGGCGCTGGCGGCGCCGCTGCTGGCGCGAATGACCGGAGCGCAGCGCTTATTGCCGCGTCTCATCTGCGCGGCCTTGTTTGGCAGCGCGTTGCTGCTGGTCACGGATCTGCTGGTGGCCTGGCTCCCGGGGGGAGGTGAGTGGGCTACGGGTAGCCTGGTTGCCCTGCTGGGCGCGCCCTTGTTGTTCTGGTTGGTGTTGCGGGTTCGTCTACCCGAGGCTCCAGCTACGGTAGTCAGTCTGGGGATACGACACCCGCATCCACACCGGTTGTTATGGGGAATTGGAGTCCTGTATCTGTGCGGGCTTGTTCTCGGATTGGGGTTGGCGCGAGACGCCGAAGGCTGGAGCTGGTTTGCACGCGGGGATTGGAGCTTGATTGCGCAATGGCGTCTGCCCCGAGTGCTGGCTGCCCTGGCGGCTGGTGGCATGCTGGCGTTGGCCGGTGTGCTGATCCAGCGTCTGACGGGTAACCCGCTGGCCAGCCCCGAGGTGCTCGGCATCAGCAGTAGTTGCGGTTTGGGATTGATCCTGTTGGGTCTGTTTTATCCCCAAGCTAGTCGCCCGCTGCAACTACTGGTGGCGAGTCTGAGTGCGCTGGCGCTGTTGGCATTGTTACTGGTATGGAGCCGCCGTGCCCAGTTTGCCCCGCTGCGCTTGTTGCTGTGTGGGATGACTGTCACGGCGCTGTTTGCCGCTAGCCAGAGCCTGGTGCTGGGCTCCGGGGACCCACGCGGGCTGCAACTGCTGAGCTGGATGTCTGGCTCGACCTACTACGTGACCGCCGAAATGGGCTGGAGTTTGCTGGCCGTGATGATTCTGTTGCTGGCCTTGAGTTGGCCATTGACGCGCTGGCTGGAGCTCTTGCCGCTGGGGCTGGTGGCAGCCAGCAGTTTTGGCGTCGATCCGGCTCGTAGCCGCTTGGTGATCCTGCTGTTGGCAGCTGTGTTGAGTGCCGCTTCGACCCTGTTGGTTGGCCCCATCAGTTTTATCGGCCTGCTGGCACCCCATCTGGCCCGGCGTCTGGGTTTTTGCCGAGCGCGGGAACAGCTGCTGGGTGCCGTAGGCTGCGGCATGCTGGTGATGCTGGTCGCTGATTGGGCGGGCCGGCAATGGTTGTTTCCGGACCAGATCCCGGCGGGCCTGATGGCGTCGTTGCTGGGTGGTGGTTATTTCATGCTCAGCTTATGGCGACGGGGATGACGGCGATGAGTCGTACGGGTATCGCCCTGGGGGCACCGGCATCGGGCCGACCGGATAAGAATCGAGGAGCAGGTGATGAATGGCTTTGCCATAACCCGTTTAGGGAATGAGGGGGCAATCGAGGGGAAAATCCTAGGCCCGCACTCCAGAATATCCACAGCCGATGCGGTCGCCCTGGGAGCCGACAGAGCCGAACAAACGCGGCAAGCAGGTCGATCCTGCCCATCATGGCGTATCCAACTGGTGTGCGCTCTGTTGGTGGTATTACTGCATCTGCTGATGGCGGCGGCTATTTTAAGCTCCAGCTCCGAGCCTTTGGCACTCCCTAAAACCGAGGTGGTGGCTGTGCGTTGGATGGCTGCACCGACACCTCAGCCGGCAGTCCCTGCACCACCTGTGAGTCAGCCACCAGAGGTGCCTCCGCCGCCGAAAGAGGTTCCGGTAGTCAAACCGAAACCGGTGGCCAAGCCCAAGCCAGTGATCAAGCCAAAACCAAAACCCAAAGCCGTGACTCGTCCGCAAACCGTACGTCCTGTTCCGGTCCAGGTCGAGCCGTCACCTGCGCCGCCCGTGGTGACGAAAGCCAAACCCAGTCCCGCAGCTCCGCCTCCCATTCAGGAGGCCCAGTATCAGTCGGCGTCGTTGCGCAATCCGGCTCCCAGCTATCCGCCGCTCTCCCAGCGATTCGGCGAGGAGGGGAAAGTGCTGCTGCGGGTGCTGGTTTCGCCAGCCGGAGAGGCATTAACCGTCGAGTTGCTGACCAGTAGCGGCCATCCGCGACTGGATGCCGCTGCCCGAAAAATGGTCGCCAAATGGCGATTTATTCCTGCTAAACAGGGTCAGGAAACCCTCCAGACCTGGTTACGAGTTCCTGTGGTTTTTCAATTAAGGAGATAAGTCATGAATGAAGCAATGGAGCCGGGTGCCATGGGCATAGCCCATCTGTTGAGTCAAAGTAGCGGTATTGGATTAGTGCCGCTGGTGCTATTGGTGTTGATGTCGGTGGGTACCTGTTACTACCTGTTGCTGAAAAGCTGGATGGGTTGGCAGGAAAAGCGCCAGGGCCGACTGTTTTTACAACGCTTCTGGCAAAGTCGCCATCTCCAGGAAGTGGAGCAGCAGCTGCAACAGCAGCAGCCTCAGGAGGCCTATGGTCGTCTGACTGCGGCTGCTCTGACCGCCAAAGCCCAGCTGGGTCGCCGAGGTGGGGAAGCGGGACTGCTGATTTTAGGACCCGCTGACGAGTTTCTTCTGCGTGCGTTGCGCCAGGCGATTAGCCGTGAACGTCTGCGTCTGGAGGCCGGGCTAACGTTTCTGGCCTCGGTCGGCTCGGCGGCACCCTTTGTCGGCCTGTTCGGTACCGTCTGGGGTATCTATCATGCGCTGCTGGCGATTGGTGCAGCCGGGCAGAGCAGTCTGGACAAGGTGGCAGGCCCTGTCGGTGAGGCCCTGATCATGACCGGATTCGGTTTGGCGGTGGCATTACCCGCGGTGCTGATTTACAACCTGTTCGTGCGTTTGAACCGTTTGAAGCTGGCTTCCCTGGATGGTTTTGCCCATGACCTGTTTGCGCTGTTGACCACCGGCTCCGGTGTGCTGAATGTTGAACCGTCTGCAGCACATCCGGAGTCCAGAGCAACGCCCGTTCCTGAAGCCGAACTGGGGGTGGCTTGATGGCATTTGGTCGCTTATCCGATGAGGGGGATGATCAGCCGCTGTCGGATATCAATATGATCCCCATGATTGATGTCATGCTGGTGCTGCTGATCGTGTTCATGATTACCGCACCTTTATTGACCGATGCGGTCAAACTGGATCTGCCCGAGGCGAGCAGTCAGCAGAATCAGCCCGATCCAGCTGATATTACCCTCGCCATCACGGCGGATGGCACCTTGCATTGGAATGGCAAGGCTCAGAGTGAAACCGAACTGGAAGCTCTGATGGCCCAGAACGCGGCACGGCAGCCCTTGCCCGAGTTGCAGCTGAAGGTGGATCAACAGGTGGATTATGGACAGGTCGCCAAGGTGATGGCGATGGCCTCCCGCCATGGCCTGCATAAGCTGGCCTTTGTCAGCACCCCCGAGAGCGAATAACCAGGCATCACTGTTCGGTGCGGGAGCCGGGCTGTCCATGACAGTCCGGTTTTCCGGCTCCGAGTCAACCCCCAGACTCCACCCTGCTTCTCATTGCATTGCGCCAGACTCTGGCGTTTAATCCACCGCGGATCACATTTTTCATCTCAGTTCAGGTTCCAGGTACTCTATGGCCAACTCTCCTTCCCAGCCCGGGTCGCTGTTTCAGCTGACCTGGCCGCTGTTCATCGATATCGCCTTTCACTTTCTGACCGGAGCCCTGAATACCTTCATGGTCGGGCGGGTCTCGTATCAATCGGTGGCGGCACTGGCGGTCGGCAACCAGATCCTGGATCTGTGTATCACGCTGTTCAACTTCATCGGCATCGGCTCCAGTGTGGTGATCGCCCAATATCTGGGGGCTGGTGACAAGGCCATGACCCGGCGGGTGGTGCATACCGCCATCGGCTTTAATCTGCTGGTCGGTCTGATTTGCTCCCTGACGGTGATCTTCGGTGCCGATGGCTTGCTCCATCTGATGAACATGCCCGACAACCTGATGAAAGATGGCCACATCTATTTGACGGTGATTGGTTTGTGTCTGTTACCCGAGGCGGCAGCCTTGTGTATGGCCGCTGCGCTGCGCGCCCATGGCCATACCCGGGAGGCCATGTATGTGACGCTGGTAGCTAACCTGATCACCTTTGTCGGCAATGCCCTGCTGCTGTTCGGCTATTTCGGTTTGCCGAAAATGGGAGTGGCCGGTGTGGCCTGGAGTACCGTGGTCGGGCGTTTGGTGGCTTTGGCGCTGCTGGTGTACCTGCTACAGAAGAGGACCGGGATCCGCCTGGTGTTTCGCCAACTGTTCCAGTGGCCGCGCGAGGTGCTGGGCAAGATCATGCACATAGGGCTACCCGCTGCCGGTGAGAATCTGTCGTGGATGTTGCAGTTCATGGTGGTGACCTCATTTGTGGCCCTGATGGGTGACAAGGCGCTGGCGACCCAATCCTTCTTCTTCCAGATCTGCTTGTTTATTTTGTTGTTCGGTTTGTCGATTGGCTTGGGAACCGAGATCCTGATTGGCCATATGGTCGGGGCGGGCAAATTCGAGCTGGCTTATCGTCAACTGCTGCGGAGTCTGAAACTGGGGCTGCTGGTGACCGCTATTGTGGTGGTGCCGATGGCCTTCGGCGGCGGTCATTATCTGATGAGCCTCTTTACCGAGGATGCGGATATCGTCGCCATGGCGACCCAGCTGTTCTTTATCAGCCTGATCCTGGAGCCGGGGCGCACCTTCAATATAGTGGTCATCAACTCGCTGCGGGCGACAGGCGATGCCCGTTTCCCGCTGATGATGGCGCTGGTCTCCATGTGGGGGATCGCGATCCCGTTAGCCTGGTTCCTGGGGCTGCATCTGGGCTGGGGGCTAGTCGGGATCTGGCTGGCTTTCGCCGCCGACGAGTGGACCCGGGGTCTGGCGATGTATTGGCGGTGGCGCAGTCGCCGCTGGGAGAAGAAGGTTCTGGTTCAGGTAGCAGCCTAAGGCAGGAGATTCAAATGCGGAACCGGTCTTTTTTGGCATAAAAGCAGCCATACCAAGTTGAATACGGTATTAGCAAACGGTTAATTTGCGAGCGTTTTCTTTGCCCTTCGCGGGTGGATTTCTTAGAATCAAGAGACGGGTTTAATCCCGTCTGATGATGTTTAGGGTATGACGAGGTTCAGCATGCAAATCAATGGTAGTTCGTCCTTCAGCTACAGACCGACACAGCTGCCGGTGCAGCCCGGTTTGTCACCGGAAGCGAAGAATAACAAACAGGATGCAGTGCAGGATGCCCAGGCGACACGCCAGGCGGCGGTAGAAGAAGATCAGAAGACTGGGTCACGAACCACTGTGGCCAATAATTCTGCGGCGCAGAGCCAGCAGGCTAACGCTGATCTCTACGTCAGCCGGAGTAGTGGCATCGAGGCGAATAACAATGCCGGTGCGAGCGTCAGTGATCTGCGCGAGGTACAACAGCGCCAGCAACTGGCCCAGACCACCCAGACCCTGGATACGCTCGAGAAGAGCAAGACCAACCCCTTGCAACAGCGCATCGATGGTATGGTCGGTATCTCCAATCAACAGGGTTCCCTGTTTTCCGCACAAGCTTAATCCAGACCGCTTTCTCTTCGGCACCCACACTCGGGTGCCGTTATTTTTGCTGCGCTAGCCAATCGCTCAACATCTGATACTCCTCTCCCTCCGGCAGCGCATGCAGCGCCTGCTCTGTTTGTACCTCGGTCAGTGGCGGTTGCTGCGACGAAGATTGACGCTGTTGATAGTAGTCGTGGGCCAGGATCAGCGTGCGTGCTGCCGCGGGCAGGGTCGGCGTCGGGGTAAGCGGCAAGAGTTCGGCAAAGCTGGCATCTAGCTGCCACTTGTCGAGCATGGCTCGCCCGAGGGGCAGGCGTAATTGCTGACACCAAGCCAGCAGCACGGGGTTTTCCGGCAAATGCATGCCCTGAGCGACCAGCTGATCCAACTCGGCCAGCAAGGGTAGACAACCTATATCCAGCAACACGGCGGCCAGCACTATGAAATCCGCCGCTTGCGAAGAGGCTTCAGCCTGCTGGATATCATGGAGCGTGAGAGCCAATCGACTGAGATGGACCGATTTCTGCTGGATCTCGCGGCACAGCAGCCGGATCTGCGGCGAGTGAAAACTGAAAAGTTGCTGAACAGCCAGTGCCAACGCCACATTGACGGTGCCCTGCAGGCCGATGCGCGAAATAGCGATGGGCAAGGTGGTGATCGGCTGGCTGGGATGGCTGTAGCGCAGGGTCTGCGCCAGACGCATCAACTGGCTGGCCATCGCCGGATCCCCGCTGATAGCATCGGCAATCTGTTTCAGACTGGAACGGGGATCCTGTGCCAGATAGCGCACTTGCAGCGCCACCTCCGGCAGACTGGGCAACACCAGGGTATCGAGCTCCAGCTGTTGTTGCAGACGGACACCGACGGCGGCGAGGATAGGGTCCAGGTTCACAGTAAACTCCACCTCAAAAAATATGATGTCATCATTAAGGGGTCACATGGTACTTCTTGGCAAGCAGGTGTCAGTAAAATTGTCGGCGCAGGCAAGCCCAATGTCATCATCAGGCAGGCGCCGGGCTGTTTACTCCTCTGATGGGCCGTTTTCTTCGGATGTGGAACTTATTCCGGCCCGGATAAATATTCCCACGCCGCCAACTCGGGAGCCAGAGTGTCGAGCAAGCGTTGTTGCAATTCGGGCTCTACTTCCTGACGGCCACTGCCAATAACCCCTTTGCGAAAGAAGGGTGCTGCACTCTTGCGTAGCCGCTCCTTGAATCCATTCTGGCTCTCTTGTTGCTGCAGGGCTTGAAAGCTGCTGTATTCTAGCGCTGTGGCGAGTTCCTGTTCAGTGAAACTCAGACCGATGGCGCGCAACAGACGGCCGAACTCCTGCTGCGGATTGCGGCGCAAATCTTCATAGCGCGCCCGGTAGACCGGAAAGGGCAATTCCGGATCTTGCCAACTGGCCGTGTGTTCTTTCCAACTGCCATGCTGCTCCGGCAGCCGTCGTTTGTCGTAGAGCAGGGGTTTGCTGCCCCTTTGCTCGGGTGCCAACATACACTCCAGGGCCTCGGCATGACTCAAGCCAAAATGCTTGGCATACGAGGGCAGCACATCCAGCGGGTGGCGCACTATATGGATGGCTGCACTCACGCAGTCGCCGGGGAAAATCCACTCTCCTTGCGGGTTTCGGCGCGCCTTGTCGTGGGTTTTCAGATACACCGGCTGCTGGCGTTGCTGCAAGGCCTCCCGATAGACTTCAGGAATAAAGGTATCGACTTGAGCCTGCGTCAGGTCACTGGCATCCCAGGGGGCTAGCTGGTCAAACAATTCCCGCCGATCGCAGTGAAAGCCGCCGACCCGGATATCGTTGATAGAAATGGGGGCTTCAGCCGGATAGAGCAGGTTGGAGAGCAGGATGCGCAACCAGGTGTTCCCGGATTTCGGATAGCTGGCCAGCAAAATCATCGAGGTGCTCATATCCAGCGCTCCGCTATGGTGGCTGCGACTTGTTGCGGTGTGAGCTCCGGGCTCAGGGTGAGTCGTTCCAGGGTGACCTGTTGAGCCAGTTGTGCGCTGATCTGAAAATGGCTCAGGCTCGCTTCCAACGCTGCAATCAGCGGTGGCCGGAAGGTATGCAGTTTGAGCAAACCGATGGCGGCGCTGCCGTTGACGCTCTGCCAACCGGTCTCCAGTTCGGTCAGTCCCTCCTTGCGTGGCCGCACCAGCTCTATGATGGCTCGCACCGGACGGGGTGTGGTATCCGCTTCCGGTTGCCACAGCAGTTTTTTCTTCATGCCCTGACTGAAGGCCAGTTGCTCGGTATTGAGCTCCAGCAGATCACAAGCTTCAGGCCACAAACGGATCTGGTTAACGCCTGGCCACACCTGGATGCGTCCCTCTTGCAGACTCAAACGGCTGATATCATCGTTCATCAAACACCAACCTTGCTGGCATAAGGCGGCAGCCGTGGTGGACTTCCCGGTGCCGGAGTGAGCGCATAACAAGATGGCTTCGTTGTTGTCGGGGGAGACCAGAGTCGCGGCATGCAAAGGGATCTCTCCCCGTTGCAGGCTGATGGCTGCCAGCGGAGTCGACAGCAAAAAATGCTGCAGATTGAGCGCCGATGCCTCGTTGGATAACGGGTAGATTTCAACCTGGCGGCCATCCCGAACCGTGTATTCGGCAAGCCCAGGAATGCGGATCCACATCAGACCCCGGCGTGCTTTCCAGTGTGGGCGGTCCAGACGCCAGGGGCCGAGCAGCTCAGTTGCCTGATCGGTCAGGGTCACTTCACAGGCTTCAAGGGGAAGGGTGAGCATTGTGTCTCCTTAATAATCCAGTTCGGCATCCCAGCGTTGCTGGCTTTGCTCGATAAACAGGGCGATTTCGAGGATCCGGTGCAGACTGCTGCTCTGGAGGCGAGGAACCGATCGATCAGTGGTGTCCGCCACCAACGCATCGATAGTGTGCAGATCAAATAACTCGGCGACCGCAGGGATCTTGCGTAGCCGGGCCCAGATCTGCCGATAGTGTTCCCCATCCTGTTGGATCCAGAATCCTTCGTCGGGTGCTTGCTCGCCTCGCTGGGTGCGCCAGCGGATGCTGTCGGGTACCCGTCCCTCACCGGCCAATCGGGCCAGCAGACGTGGATAACCCATTCCGATATAGGCTTCTGGCGGAAAACGCAGCAGCAGCTCGATCAGGGCGCGATCGGCAAAGGGATCGACGGTCAGCAGATCAAATTGCCACAGGGTATTGGGGCCATACACAGGACGAGGTTTGGTCAGAAATTGGACCCGACTGCTCCATTTCCGGGATGATTGGGTCGGAAAGTGAAAATCCACCTCCTGCCGCCAGCGCGAATTCAACCATTCGGGATTGATGCCATCCGGGATCCGGGTCCGGGGTTGGTCAGAGAGCCATTGGCGCAGGGGCGCAGCGACACCGCATAGCTCGGCTAGTTGCCCCAACCATTGGCGTGGCGTCAGTGGTTTGGCGTGAAGATGCTGCCAAGCCCAGCCCAGCAGACCGCGGGGTAGTAGGCGTGCCAGACCACCTGTACCTGCATAACTCAAGGAGGCATTGCCTTTGCCTCCGGTCAGCAGGATGGCGCAGCCTTGATCTTGGGCGCGACGAAAAATCTGCTCCAGCCAGTTGTAGTTGGCGCAGTTACGCAGCGGATTCCAGCTGCCCAGTTGTTGCTGGCACAGCTTCTCCAGCAGACTGGTGCTATCAGCCTGTACCGCGTGATGCCGCATATTCGGATATCGGGCCGCCAGCTCTTGGGTCAGGGCCCATTCGTCCAGATCCCAATTAGCGCGCTGAATATGCTGGTAATCGCCCGGTTGGGGTACCGAGGTGTAACTGTCGAGAGTTTGTCCTCGCTGCGCCAGGATCTCGGCGGCATAAGCGGTCCCCAAAGACGAGTCGAGCCCACCGGAGAGGGTGCTGGCTATGGGTTGTCTACCGCGCAGCAGATGTTGCATCGCTTGGGCAAACAGCGTCTGAGCCTCACTGGCGTAGGCTTTGGGGGTGCGGTAATAGAGGTTGTGCTGCAGTGATGGTTGCCACCAACGCTCAAGACGGGGTTCAGCTCCGGGTTGCAGTATGACCTGATGCCCGCCGGGCACATGCTGCAAGGCAGACCAGGGGTCACCCTCAGGCATATGGGCGGTCACCAGCTCGGCGAGTGTGCGCGGATTGAGCTGTTTTGGTACTTGCGGATGCAACAGCAGGGCCTGGCGCAGTGGGCTGGCCAGCAACACCTCGGCGTTTTGATAGTAAAACAGCGGCTGGCTGCCGAGATGATCCACGACCAGATGCAGTGTCCGATGGCGGCGATGCAAGGCCGCGAAGGAAAAGTCTCCATAGATGGCAGCTAGCCCTTCCGCTCCGAAACGCGCCCAATAGTGGCAGATCAGCTCGGCATCCGGGATTTCGCCAGTGACCATTCCCAGTTGCTGCGCCAGCCGTTCGGGTTGATCCAGTCGCGCCCAGGCGGCTATCAGCCACTCATCCGATTCATAGATACGAGCTTGTCGCGGATCGTCCCATTCGCTGTGCGGTACTGCGGTAAACAGCGCCGTGTTTTCCGCTTCGTCCAGTCGTTGCTGCAGCGGGCCGCGCTCTTCAAACAGCAAAGTCAGCTGCTGGCGCAGGGCGGGTTCAAGAGTCGAGCGGATATGATGCAAGAAGGCAAACATTGTTAACAGAATATGGGCTCGTTAGTATGAGCCGGCATCATAGCGGAATGGCATGATTCTCTGCCAGCTATGGTCTTGCTCTCTTGCCCGGCATGAGGGAATAGTGGGATGTCTATCCCGTCATTGTTTGTCATAGGGACACAAATCATGTTGCAACGTAATCCGGCTGTGCCGAGCACCGAATTGAATGGTGAACAGGTGTTTATGGATTTGGAGACCGGTAAGTACTACAGCCTGAAGGATACCGGACTGGCCATCTGGCAATTACTGGAAACGCCTCAGGAGGAGGATTCCCTGTATGGCCAATTGGCGGCTGAGTACGGGATTGCCGAATCACAGTGCCGCCAGGATACGGCGCCCTTTATCGAACGCTTGCTCGCCGTGGGTTTATTGATTCGGCAGGCGGATTGATGCCCCAGCGACTACGCGAATGGTTCATCGATTGTGGCTGGGGGATCCGTCAGCTGCAGTTGGCGGGTTCCCGCTGGTTATGGAGCTGGCTGGGCTTACTGTTCTTCTCGGCGGCAGCGCCTTTTGCGGTACTGGCGTTGCTGCATCGGCTATTGCAACAACTTCAGCAGGGCCAACAGGATGGATTGCTGCCGCTGATGGCCGTGCTGGCGCTGTCTTTCGTGCTGTTACCTCTGTTGAATCAAAGCAAACAGTGGCTACATGGCCGCTTGGCCGAGCAATTCCAGATCCGGATGCAGGATCAGTTGCATCAGGTGGTCACGGCGCTGCCTTTCGAATTACTGGATCGGCGTGCTACCTACGATCGCATCCATAGGGTGCGGGCTGACCTGTTGAGCCAGCCACTGCTGCTGGTGGAGCATCTGGGGCAGCTGGTCCATGGCGGACTGTTTTTGACGCTGATTGCCGGCGGCATCTTTTATTACCGCCCCGATATTTTGCTTGGTTTGGGATTGGCAGCATGTTTGGCATTGGTGGTCGGGCTGTGGCATGCGCTGCGACGGGTCGAGCATCACCAGCGTTTGAGCCAGCTGCAGCGTCAAGCCAATTACTTGAGTTATGTACTGACCGACCGTTTGCATGCCGCCGATTTGCGCTTGTTCGGTCTGGGGGAATATTTCCGGCAACGATTCTTGAAGGCCCAGCAGGCTCAGCAGCAGATGCAACGGCGGCTAGACAATCAGGGCTGGTGGGTCAATTTACTCGGTGCCTTGTTGCTGGGTTGTGGCCTGCTATGGACCGCTGGCCGTCTCTATCAGAGCTGGAAGTCTGGGCAAACCTCGATGGCGGATCTGGTGATATGGGCCCAAACCCTGTGGTTGGCGATCCGCATGCTGGGCCAGTTAGTGGACAGCGCCATCCGGGTGGCCCGTGCCGGCCTGTTTCTCCATGAGGTGCGAGATTTCCTGCTGCGGCCGCCGAGCTATCCTGTCTCCTCTCGCCTACAAACGACACCCTGTCCGGATCCGGGGGCGGCAATCTGTTTTGATCGGGTGAGCTTTCGTTATGAGGGGGCTTCTCAGGCTTCGCTACAGGAGTTCTCCTGGTCGGTTCCGCGTGGCGAGATTTGCGCGCTGGTCGGTGGTAATGGTGCTGGAAAATCCACAGTACTCAAACTGTTGGCAGGCCTATATCACCCCGATAGTGGTGCCATCTGGTTGCAGGGGCAGCGATTGGATCAGTTCACTGTCGAAGAGCGTCAGCAGCGGATTGGCTTGATGTTACAGGAGCCGAGCCGTTTCCCGGGCACAGTGCCGGATAACCTGCTGCTGGATCGTGAATTGGAGCTGGATGCCTGTCAGCCTGCTCTGCAAGCCGCGGGTGTGGAGAGCCTGATCCAAGGTTTGTCCGCAGGTCTGCACACCAGGCTAGGACGATTGTTTGGCGGTGTCGATCTCAGTGGTGGTGAGTGGCAGCGGTTGTGTCTGGCTCGGGTGCTACTGGGGGAGTGCGAGATTATTTTGCTGGATGAACCGACCAGTGCTCTGGATGGCTGGTCGGAAATGGATTGGTTTGTCCGGTTGCGCCAGTGGGCTCAGGGACGCACCATTCTGTTGGTGACCCACAGATTCAGTGCGGCACGACAGGCGGATCGGATCCTGGTGCTGGAAGAAGGTCAGATCGTCGAACAGGGCAGCCATGCCAGCCTGATGGCTCAAGGTGGCCGCTATGCCGCGGCCTGGTCAGAGCCTTCGGTGGGGGAGTCGACTCCCGGATCTTCGGCTTAAAAGCCGGAGCCGATCTGTGATGAGTGACTGGAGTGTTGACTAATCAGAGCGTAGGTGTGCACGGGGCCTCCATGGACCACCTCGCCTGCCACCAGGATCCAGGCATGGGCAGCAAAAGCTTGCTGCTCACCCCGTTTCACACCGATACAGAGCTGATAGGGGATGCCTTGGGCGGCCAACTGCTGGCTCATCACCAAGGATTGCTCGAGGCACTTGGCGCGCCAGGGCACCAAGCCAGCCAGTCGTTGTAATCGTCGACTCAGCTGGCGGATTTCGCGCAGCTCAAGACGCTGCGAGAGAGGATAACCCCGCGGCAATTGCTCGAAGAGCTGCTGAATCGGCAGGCCTCGTACCTGCCAGCGGGCTCGTGCAAGAGCCAGCAGCAACTGCCAGGCTTCGTGACGACGCTGTGGCGTTAGTTTGAGATAGCTGCGGAATGCGCTGAGCAATAATTTCATCCGTGACGTACCGCGTTTAAGTCCGTACGGGCTATCCACCAGCGGCGAGCCAGCAAGGGCAGGCGCAGCAGCGGGTAGCACCAGTGCCGGTGAGCAGGCAACTGCAACTGCTCTATGTCGCACGAGGCGTACATGAGCCGATCCAGTAGATTGAGCCAGCGCTCCCGGGGCCGGTAACGGGCGTTCAGCTGCCACTGGTAACACTGCATCCGCCACCTGTCAGAGAGCAGACTCTTGCCCTTGAGCTCCGGATAGTCGTGGGCTAGCAGATAGTGACGGGCCTCAACGGCCATCAGGCGGGCTCCGGAGCTCTCTTGGTGGCGAATAGCCTGCATGGCGGCTGTCATCTGTTCTGGCCACAACCACTGGATCAAGTGTACGGCCTGTGCCAATGCATCCTGGAGTCCCAAACTTTCAGCCAATGGCTGGCAGCTCTGCCACAGGTTGGGTTGGCGTTCATTGATGGCCAGGATGTCGCCGAGCCATTTCAAGCGGAACCAGTGATGACGACTGCCGTGATGGATGAGATAGAGAAACTCCGCTTCATCGACCCGGTTTACTGCAAATTGTTCCGGCCACAGTGGCTCACGGCTGGGCGCCTGTACCGGCTCGAAGCGCCAGTGCAGCTCCACCAACACCTGATGCTGAGGGTGCAACAGGGTCAGATGCCAGTAATGGCGGGCGATCAGACGTCGATTTTCGGTCTGTAAGGTTGGAGCATCTTGCACCACAAAGCCTTGTTGTTGCAGCAGCTCGCAGGCTTGCCAGAGCTGGTTCACAGGGACCAGCAGATCCAGATCCTTGCTATGACGGACGGTGGTATCGCCGTAGAGCCGCTGGCTCAAACCCGGCCCTTTAAGTACCCGCAGACCAAGCTGAGCCTGGGCAAAGGCCTGTTCCAGTCGCTGCTGCATCGCGGCCAGTTTCAGCAGACTCAGCTTCTGTTGCCGGGCCCGTTGCTGCAAGGCTTGCCAGTGTGGCCCCAAAAAATGAGCGCCCCAGCGCTCGCCCAAGGCCTCTGCCGCCAGCCCCCAGAGGCGGTGATCCTGCAGATAACGCCAATTGGCATCAAGATCCTGAGGTTGGCCAGCCAGCTTGGCCATTTGCAGGTCGCGCGGTCCGGTATCCAGCGGGCGCCAGGCACAGAGCCGCGCCAGTTGCAGGGGGAAGGGCAGTGCTGCGTTGATGTCGGTCATGGGGTGGGCTCGAGAGGAAATCTGCGGTAGATGATATTCAACTGTTGCAAATTTTACGATGGCCTCTAGTGCCAAATCCAGATGAACTGGTAAGCTACTTTCAGTTTCGGCTTGGCGTCGAAAAACAATTTATCAATATCAAAGGAGAGCGAGATGCAGGATCAACAGGATATTCAGAACGGAAAAACATGGCATGCACCAGAACTGATTGAGATTGGGTCAATTGCATCTGAAACGCAATCGGGGAGTCATGGTGGTAACCTTGATGGTCCTTTTTCTAGCACATCATGAGCATCGTTGTGCCGTATGAAGAATGCCTCCATGGGAGGCATTCTTGCTTCAGTGCCTACTTAGCTTGGTAATACCCCCGATACCACGCTACAAACTGCGCCAATCCCACCTGTAATTCCGTACGGGGCTTAAAGCCGATGGCGGCTTCCAGGGCCGAGGTATCGGCGCTGGTTTCCAGTGCGTCCCCCGGCTGCATCGGCAGTAAATTCATCTTCGCTGTGACTCCCGAGGCTTGCTCTCATTCATGGATAAACTCGGTCAATCCTCTAGTTCCGAAATGCGATCAGCTGCTAAGCTGTTCCTAGTTCCGACTCGGCGTCGAAAAACCTGATATCCATACCCAAGGAGAGATTCATGCAGGATCAACAGGAAATTCAAAATGTAAAAACATGGCAGGCGCCGCAACTGATTGAGTTGGGTGATATTGCTAAAAGCACTGAAAATGGCACAGGTGGTTTAAATGATGGTATAGGAGGTTCGACTTCGTGATTGCCTCATTGCCGGTCTAGTACGCCATTAACATAGATAAGACCACCTTCAATCGAGGTGGTTTTTTATTGTGCCCATCGACTCCGATCATTTTTTATCTACGCGCATAATACCCGCGATACCAAGCCACAAACTGCTCCAACCCCACCTGCAAATCCGTGCGGGGCTTAAAGCCGATGGCGGCTTCCAGAGCCGAGGTATCGGCGCTGGTTTCCAGCACATCGCCGGGCTGCATCGGTAGCAAATTCATCTGCGCGGAAATTCCACGTCATTCATATATATACTTGGTCCATCTATCGGGCCGATACGCGATGAGCTGCTAAGCTGGTAACTGTTTCACGCGAGTGTCAAATACCTTCCATCCATACACAGGGAGAGCAACATGCAGGATCAACAGGATATTCAAAACGTAAAAACGTGGCAGGCCCCTGAGCTTTCCGAGGTGGGCGCAATTGCATCTGAAACTCAGGGGGGGATTGGTGGTGCTGATGATGGTGCTTTTAATACCGCTACATCATGAGCATCGTTGTGCCGTATGAAGAATGCCTCCATGGGAGGCATTCTTGCTTCAGTGTCTACTTAGCTTGGTAATACCTCCGATACCACGCCACAAACTGCGCCAATCCCAGCTGTAAATCCGTGCGGGGCTTAAAGCCGATGGTGGCTTCCAGAGCCGAGGTATCGGCGCTGGTTTCCAGCACATCGCCGGGCTGCATCGGTAGCAAATTCATCTGCGCGGAAATTCCCTTCATTCATAAATAAACGCGGCCAATCTCTCGGACCGATACGCGATGAGTTGCTAAGCTGGTAACCGTTTCTTGCGGGCGTCAAATACCTTCCATCCATACACAGGGAGAGCAACATGCTGGATCAACAGGATATTCAAAACGTAAAAGTATGGCAGGCTCCGCAACTGATTGAGCTTGGGGGTATTGCCAAAAGGACTGAAAATGGAACTGGTGGGGTGAGTGATACTGTAGATAATTCCACCTCTTAGTTGATTGGTTTATTGCTGGTCTAGTGCGCCTTTAACATAGAAAAACCACCTTCAGCCGAGGTGGTTTTTTATTGCGCCCATAGACGATGTAGAGGCGGCTCATTTTTTATCTACGCGCATAATACCCGCGATACCAAGCCACAAACTGCTCCAACCCCACCTGCAAATCCGTGCGGGGCTTAAAGCCGATGACGGCTTCCAGAGCCGAGGTATCGGCGCTGGTTTCCAGCACATCTCCCGGCTGCATCGGCAGCAGATTCATCTGTGCTGTGACTCCCAGCGCCTGTTCCAGTTGGTGGATAAATTCGGTCAACTGTACTGGCTGGCTATTGCCGATGTTATAGACCCGGTAGGGGGCGCTGCTCTCGGCCGGGGTGCCGGTTTCCACGGTCCATTCGGGATTGCGCTGCGGGATCACCTCGGTCAGACGCACCACCGCCTCGGCGATATCGTCGATATAGGTGAAGTCACGGCGCATATCGCCCTGGTTGTAGACATCGATGGGGCGGCCTTCGAGGATTGCCTGGGTGAACTTGAACAGCGCCATATCCGGGCGCCCCCAGGGACCATAGACGGTGAAAAAGCGCAGTCCTGTGGTCGGCAGATCATACAGATGGGCGTAACTGTGACTCATCAGCTCGTTGGCTTTCTTGGTGGCCGCATACAGGGAAACCGGATGATCGACACTATCGCTGGTGGAGAACGGCGTCTTGCGGTTCAGGCCATACACAGAGCTCGACGAGGCGTAGAGCAGATGACCCACGCCATTCTGGCGGCAGCCTTCGAGCACGTTGAGATGTCCCACCAGGTTGGCATCGCCATAGGCGTGCGGGTTGTCGATGGAGTAGCGCACCCCGGCCTGAGCCCCCAGATGGATGACCCGCTCGAACCGCTCGCGGGCAAACAGCTCAGCCATCGCCGCCCGATCCGCCAGCTCCAGCTTGAGAAAACGGAAATTGGGCTGGGTCTCGATACGGGCCAGCCGCGCCAGTTTGAGGTTAACGTCGTAATAGTCATTCAGATTGTCGATGCCGACCACGTCGTGGCCCTGAGCCAGCAGGCGTTCGGCAACATGAAAGCCGATAAACCCGGCGGCGCCGGTGATCAATATCTTCATCATGGGTCTCGCTTATTGGTAGCCGTGCCGGGGCACATAACGATAAGGGCTGAGTTCGGCGGTCGCTTGCTGGCAGACCGGACGCAGAGCATCGATGCGATAGAGGGTCCAGACCTCGCTGTGACGCAAGCCCAATGCTTGGCCCTTGGCCGGATCGAAACAGGGATCCAGCATACTGGCCGGGGCCAGTAGCCAGCGGTTTGGCGCCTCTTGTATCCAGTGGGCACTGGCTTGGATCTGGGCCTGGTTCTCGGCCTGATAGGACCAGTGCTGGATGGGCCGGTCGGCAAACAGCAGGAATTGCTCGCGGAACTTGACGATTAACAGCTCATCCTGGGCCGGAACCTGGGTGCTGACCTCGCTCATGATGCCGCGCGGGGTGCGCACGTCGTTCATCAGTGGATAGGCCCACAGGCTGTAATGCAGCCAGACTAGGGTCAGGGTGCCGAGTACGGCGCTGAGCGGTGCCCGGTGTAACAGGGTATTCACGAGCAGACCGCACAGCCCCACCGACAGCGCCAGCAGCCAGGGATTGCTGCCCAGCTCGGCCGTTTTCGCCGCTAGTTTAGGACTGACCAGCAGGGCAACGGCAATGGCGAGGAACAAGCCACTGACCAGCCAACCCAGGCCCTGCAGTAAACGACGCGGCCAGCGACGCTCTAGCAGCAGCGGCAGCCAGGGCGCGGCCAGCAGCGCCAGTGCCGGAGTCCCCGGCGTGATATAAACCCCGCGTTTGCCCGGTGAAAACGAGAAGAAGCAGAGCATCAGGAGCAGATAGCCAACCAGCAGGATCACGGCCCGGTTACCCTGACGAAAGGCTTCCCGGCATTGCCAGATGATCCAGGGCAGCAACAGCGAGAGCGGCAGCCAGAAGGCGGGCACCACTTCGGTCAGGTAGTACCAGAAGGGTTTAACGTGATGCCAGGCATTGGCATAGCGGGTCACGGTTTGCCGGAACAAGATGTTATTGCGGTAGGCTTCGAAGCTGGCGTCATGGCTGGCAGCGACCGTCAACACCATGGGGATCAACCACAGGGCGATAGCCAGCCCCATAAACAGTGGACCGGCCAGGGCTTTGAGCCAGGCGCTGCGGGGGGCTGAGCGAATGCTGTGGCGATGGGTCCAGAGTGCTGGGATCAGCACCAGCGTCGCCAGAATACCAACCCCTTTGGTGATGATGCCCAAACCGGCGGCGAACCAGCCCAGGTAGTACCAGCGCCACTCGGCACCGCACAGCAAAAAGCGCAGGAAACCATACAACCCCAGAGTAATGAAGAAGGTGACTAACGCATCGATCTGGGCCAGCTTGGCCTGCACCGTAAACTGGACCGTAAACAGCAGCAGCAGCCCGGCGCGAAAGGCGGTACGCGGATCCCAGACCCGACGGGCGATATCGAACACCAGCGCCAGAGAGCCTAGCCCCGCCAGCAGGTTGGGCAGCAGGAAAGCCACTCGCATCGAACCGGTCAGCTGATAGAACAGGGCTATGCCCCACATGAACATCGGCGGTTTATCCGGGTAAATTTCGCCACCGCGGAACGGAAATAGCCATTGTCCGGATTCGACCATCTGTTTGGCGACCAGAGCAAAACGGGGTTCATCGGCAGGCCAGGGGTCGCGCAGTCCCAGACCGGCGCCGAGAATGATGAGGCCGAGTAACAACAATAACCAGAAGGCTTGGCGTTCGGAGTTGGGGCCGTGCAGGGTGTGCTGATCGGTCAACATAGCGGATCCTTGAGAAGCCAGCAGTGGCAGGGGATGCCGGATGGTGATCCGGCAAGCAGGCTGTTAGTGACCCGCCAGATCCCGGTGCCAGCCGCGGTGTTTGATATCCAGATAGAGACTATAGAGTGCGGTAAAAGCCGGAAACAGGTTCTGCAGCACACCGACTGAATCCTGTTTGGCGGAAAACAGGAAATAGCTCAGGGTCATCAGGCTGCCGACCACGCTCATATACCAGAACAGACGCGGGATCACCGGCTTTCCGGCACGCTTGGAGGCGACAAATTGCACCAACCAGCGGCCACCAAACATCAGTGCGCCGCTATAGCCGATCAGTTTCCAGCCGGTGATATGGATCCCGGTCCAGAACAACCAGGTGATGGGCATATCCAGCCAGCTCATGCTTGGTAATCCCGAATTTGTACTACTTTGGCGCGACGCTTTAGCCACCAGACACCGAGCACATCCACCAGACCCACCCACAGCCGGTTCCAGACGCCGTAATTGGAGGTGCCGGCCATCCGAGGTCGATGATTGACCGGATGCACCTGCATGATGCCGCCTTGAGCCTGGATCAGGGTGGGAATATAGCGATGCATATGGTTGAACGATGGCAGACGCAGGTAGCGCTCGCGCAACACGGCCTTCAGGCCACAGCCGGTATCCGGAATGCCATCGCGGAGCATGAAATCGCGGAAGCCATTGGCCACCTTGGAGGAGAGGCGTTTGACCCAGTCATCCCGGCGGTTCACGCGATGACCGATCACCCCCCAAACCCGGCTGTCCTGCGCCCGGGCCGCCTGCACGGCATCCAGCATGCCGGGGATATCCGCCGGATCGTTCTGGCCATCGGCATCCAGCACCACTAGCCATTCGCCGCGAGCCGCCCAAGCTCCGCTGATGATCGCCAGGCTCTGTCCCACGCTCTGTTGGTGGCGGATGAGCTTCAGGCTGTCGAATCCGCCCGCGCGCAGGGCCTGCAGTTCATCCCAGGTGGTATCGGTGCTGCCATCATCGATATAGATAAGTTCATAGCTGAAACGATCGTCCATCGCCGCCTGAATTTCGGCGATCAGCGGACGAATATTGTCTGCTTCATTCTTGGCCGGGATAACGATGGAGACAGCAGGTGCTTGCTGGGACAGCAATTCACTCATGATGGAGTCCTTGCAGTTGAAGAAAGCCGACGGCGAACCGAGGACAGGAGTATTTGGGGGCTATTTTGCCCCAGGCGGTAGCGGCTGTAAATTACAGGCCGAAACGGGCGTGACGTGGTAATGGTCTGTTTATCATAGGATATAACGTTGGTGTTCCAGGGTGATGATATCGCGTACCGCATAGCCTTGCAGATAGTCGATCCGCTGCTGGGTCAGGGCATGGACCTGGGCTTCATTCTCGACCCGATAGGCGAGTAAAGGGATATTGCGCATTCGCGCCTCCTCCAGGCATTGACTCCAGCGGGGGTGCTGGATCTCGCTCACATTCATGCGCAGCAGATCGAAGGGCAGGAATTGGCTGTAAGGGTGTTCCAGGTCGCCAATATCTAGCGCAAAGTTGATATTGGCATCATGCAACCGGCGCATGGCATTGCGCAGATGGGGCATATCCAGAGTTTGATCCAGCTCCAGAACGTGCAGCCATAAGGCAGCAGGCTGTAGGCTCTCAATCAGTGTCTCCAGCGCTAGTTGAATGTCGGCTTTGGGGATCGATTCGGCGTACAGGTTCAATAACCAGCAACCGGTATCCGGTTTGATGGTGCTGAGCTCGGTGGTCATCTGACAGACTTGCAGATCCAGAGCGTGTCGCAGATCCAGATGCTTGACGATCTTGAGCAGCGCTTGCGGGTCTGCATACTGCTTGAAGCGCAGCAACAGTTCATGACCAAACAGCTCGCCTCCGCGATGCAGTATCGGTTGGGCGATGAAGTGCATCTCGGCGCAATTGAGGATGCCAGGTAGTCCTTGCAGCATGCCATCAGCCTCACAGTGAGCGGCGGTTGTTTTGAGTGTAACCCATTCTGCGGGCTTCGGGCTCTCTCGGACCTGATTTGGGTTCCGCGTTTAGCTTGCTATAATGCCGCCGCTGAGTGACGCCCCGTCAGCTCACACCCTGCCATTGAGGAAGTCATGAGTCCGGAATACCAACAACGCTTTGGTGGCATAGGCCGCCTATATGGCCAGCAGGCTCTGAGCCAGTTTGCCGCCGCTCATGTCTGCGTGGTGGGGATCGGCGGTGTGGGCTCCTGGGCTGCCGAGGCGTTGGCGCGCTCGGGCATAGGTCGCTTGACGCTGATCGATCTGGATGACATCTGCATCACCAACACCAATCGCCAGATCCATACCTTGCAGCAGACGGTGGGGGAACTCAAGGTCGAGGTGATGGCCGAGCGCATTCGGGCGATCAACCCCGAGTGTCAGGTGCATGTGGTGGATGATTTTGTCACCGCCGACAACATGGCCGAGCATATTCACAACGACTTCGACTATGTGATCGATGCCATCGACAGTCTCAAGGCCAAGGTCGCGCTGATTGCCTTTTGCAAGTATCGCAAGATCCCCATCATAGTCGCCGGCGGTGCAGGCGGGCAGGTGGATCCGACCCAGATCCAGATCGCCGATTTAAGCAAGACCATCATGGATCCGCTGGCGGCCAAGGTGCGAGGCGAGCTGCGGCGCTTACACAATTTCACTAAAAATCCGCAACGCAAGTTTGGGGTGGATTGTGTGTTTTCCACCGAGCAATTGCGTTACCCCGATGGTGCGGGCGGTGTCTGTCTCAGCAAGGCCCAGAGCGATGGCACCCTGAAGATGGATTGCGCCTCCGGCTTTGGCGCTACCACAGTCGTCACCGCCACCTTCGGCTTCACCGCCGTTTCGCGGGTGCTGAAGAAAATTGCCGAGCGGGGAGCGCGTGCATTACGAACGCCGAGTGAGGCTCCACTGGCCTGACTGTCTGGCATTCTATTCGGTCTGTCTGGGGCGGGCTCAATGACGTTGCCGTGGTGCCGAAATTGGCCTGCCAAACAAAATGGCTACCGCCCCTGACTTGCGGCTGTCACAGTGCCGATTTGAGCTCCAGGGCTGGTCGCCGTCTCGGGCAGCCAGCTATTTTTTAATCCTTCGGCTAGTTGCCAGCATTTGAGGCTGGTACTAGTAGCCAGTGGTTTGAGCCGCACCCCTGAGGATTTTATGCCGTGGGCTGTGCTGTGATTTCACCGTATCAGTTAGCTCGGCATGCCTTGAACAGATCCAGCTCCGGTTGATAGGCGCTGGTCTGGATATCCAGAACACCGAGTACCGAGTGGAACAGGTTGTCATGGCTGACCGGCTGCTTGGCGGCTTGACGCAGGCAGCTCAGATCCAGCTTGCTCCGGGCGGCGAAGCCGTCGGATATCCATTGCACCATGGGAATATGAGTCTGGGTCTCCGGGGCAAAGGCGTAGGGAGCGCCGTGCAGGTAGAGGTTGTTTTCACCCAAGGATTCGCCATGGTCTGACATATACCACATGGCGGTGTTGTAGTGGCTTTGCTGCTGTTGCAGCAGGGTCACGACGCGGGCCAGAAAGTGGTCGGTATAGAGGATGGTATTGTCATAGGCGTTGGTGATGGCTTCGCGACTACAATCCTGGAGTTTGTTGGTCTGGCACACAGGGGCGAAACGGGCAAATTTATCCGGGTAGCGCAGGTAATAGGCCGGACCATGACTGCCCTTCTGGTGCAACACCAGCAACAGATCGCCTTGATGTTTCGCCAACTGCTGGTCGAGCCCTTCCAGCATCACTTCGTCAAAACACTCGCCATCACGGCACCAGCGTGGATCTTTCAGGCTACTGACATCTTCGGTCGGTACCCGCTCGCAGGTTCCCTTACAGCCCGAATTATTATCCTTCCACAGCACTGGCATTCCGGCCCGTTGCACCACATCCAGCAGACTTTCCTGGTGTTGGCTGGTTTTGTAGTCACGGCGTGCCATCGGCGAGAACATACAAGGCACCGAGGTGGCTGTGGCGGTACCGCAGGAGCTGGCTTGCGGGAAATTGATGACATCCAGTTTGGCCAGTTGCGGTGTGGTTTGGCGCCCATAGCCATCGAGGCCGAAGTTGGCGGCACGAGCGGTTTCTCCGACCACAATCACCAATAGTGTGGGTTTGTCACTGCCCGTGCTCAGACGTTTGGCATCCAGGCCAACGGCTTCCAGCTGCATCGGCTTTTTGAACCAGTGGCGATGGATATAGTCACCACTGCCATAGAGGAAGTTGACCGGAGTGAAGAAGCGTCGCACTTCGCCCTTGTTGCGAAAGAAGGAGGCGTAATCCTGATAGAAGAACCAGGCGTTGCCGCCGATCACCGCCAGCGCCAGCGCCATGATGCCCAGTTTGCGGGCCAGCGCCGCTCCCCAGTTGCCGTAACGGATCTCGGTTCGCCACAACAGAATGCTGGGCAAGGCACCCAGCACCAGTAGATACCCGATGAGTTTCAGATTGACCAGTTCGAACGCTTCCGCCGGGTTGGTTTCAAACACGTTTTGCAGCATGTCCCGGTCGATGGAAATGCCGTAACCGTTCATGAAATAGGCTGCAGCAGCATGACCGAACAGGATCAGCGCCAGTAGTGGACGAAATAGTCGGGGTATGGCGATGAGATTCAGAAGGAACAGCATCAGGCAGAAAGTAACGCTGAACAGCGAGCCGATCAACAGCAGATTGTGGCCTTGCAACGGGGTGAAAAAGGCCAGGCACTGGCTCCAAAATTGCTGATTGCCGGAGAGGACAAAAAACAGTGCGGCGATCAGGGTCAGGCGAATGACGCCCAGAGAAAAATGGCTTTTCATGGTGAAATCATGACTCGATCAGAAAAAGAGTGGGTACTGGACCTGTCGTGCATGTGGAAGGCAGGCGACGCTTCGGCAACAGATGACGTGTTTTCATTTGAAGAATGATCGTCAGTTTAGCTTAAAGAAACCTTAAGCCGAGCTAGGTCGGAGTTAATGAAGGGCTTATATGAATTAATTTGTTTTGGCGTTGCCAGACTGACTGCGCGTGCAGATAACAACAGCTCATGGTTAATCGTTTAACTTTTGGCGTTATCGTCATCAATAATTGACGTCATTGTTCCGGGTGAAGAGCCTCGGTATATCATTCGAAAGCTGTGATTCGCCCCACAATGTGGCAATAGGGCGATTGTGTTCCTTGGGGGCTTATCGTACATAGAGGCAGGTTAAACATTTAACCTTGTGTTTGGATAAGATAACCATCAGGAAGAAATCATGACAACACGCTTGCACATTCACTTCGCCAAGCCGGTCAATCGACTGGCGCTGGCCATCTCTCTGGCGTTGGCCCTCAGCGCTTGTGGTGACAACGCCTCCACCTCGACGCCGACCCCCACACCAACTCCGACGCCGGACCCGACACCTGTACCATCGTCCTGCGTCGCGAATCCCATGGGTGATACCGCCTTGTATCTACGTGGTGGTATGAACAGCTGGAATGTGGCTGAAGAGTACAAATTCAATTATGTCTGCGACCATTTCGAGTTGGTGACTGAAACCGATGGCGATCAGTCGTTCAAGATCGGTGATGCCGGTTGGTCCGCGACCTCGGATTTTGGTGGCGCGAGCAGCAGCCAGGTGGTGGCTGATACCCCGCTGCCGCTGGCCCTGCAGGGCAGTAACCTTAGTTTTACCTTCTCCGGAGTGAATAAGCTGGTGCTGGATGTCTCCAAGTCGGCCACTGAGCCGACACTTACCATCTATCAGTGCCCGGATAATCCGCTGGGTGAAACTGCTCTGTTCTTGCGCGGTGGCATGAATGGCTGGACGGCGGTCTCCGACTATCTGTTCACCTATAGTTGCGATGCCTTCTATCTTAACGTCAACGAAACCGGGGAATACGAGTTCAAACTGGCTGATTCCGGCTGGAGTGCGGCCAGCAGCTTTGGCTCTGCCGACGGCACCGCCAACACCCTGACTCACGGCACGCCGCTAGCCATCACCAGCGATGCCATTCTGGGGGCTAGTACCGGCAATCTGAAATTCAACTTCACCGGCACCCATACCGCTAAACTGACCCTGGATGCGGATGCCAGCAATCCGAAGCTGACCATCGGCGATCAGACCTTTGTCGGCTCTGGCAATGCTCAAGTTACGGATCCGATCGCGCTGAGCGTGAGCTTCGACTCCCGCAACAGCAACTTCAAGCAACCCTTTGGTGCCGTGACCGAAGGCCAGACCATCGACTACGCGCTGACCGCACTGCCGGGCATCGACAGTGTCAATTTGGTGATTGATAACCGGACATTGGAGGGCAACCAGGATGTGCTCAAGTACGACGAGCTGACCCGGGTGCCGCTAACCAAAACCGGGGTGGATGGCTCCGAGCGCTGGAGCGGTAATTACACTTTCCCGACCAAGGGGGTGTATGGCTACTACTTCGAGTACACGATCGGTGATCAGGTCTATGTGTATCAAAACAATAAAGAAACCGTCTACTGGACCTCTGAAAAGGGTTCTGCTGGGCCGGGTCTGGTTGCGTTTAAGCCTAAGGACAGCAGCCAAATCCGTCGTTACCGGCAGACCGTCTACCTGAGCGATTTTGCGGTGCCGGAGTGGGCCAAGGATGCGGTCTACTACTACATCTTCCCGGAACGTTTCCGCAATGGCGATACCGCCAACGATCCGAAGCCGGGTAACGATACCTATCTGGATCAGGCCGTCGAATTCCATAGCAACTGGAATGACAAACCCTATGTGCCGGGTGAGAACGATGGCAACAGCGGTGATGATGCGGTCTACAACAACGACTTCTTCGGCGGTGACCTGGCCGGCATCATCGAGAAGCTCGATTATCTGGTCGATCTCGGAGTCAACACCCTGTACATCAACCCGATCTTCGAAGCCCCCAGCAACCATAAATACGACACCGCCGACTATATGCAGGTCGACGACAACTTCGGTGACAATGCGCTGTTCGCCAAGTTAACGGCGGAAGCCAAGGCACGCGGCATCCGCGTGATCCTGGATACTTCGCTGAACCATACCGGCAGTGATTCGGCCTACTTCGACCGCTATGGCAAGTATCCGGGCGTGGGTGCATTCGAAGGCGGCAAGCCACATCCGGAATCACCCTACTACAGCTGGTACAAGTTCTTCACCGATGCCACCACGCCGGAAGGCATGTATCAAGGCTGGGTCGGCGTCTCGACGCTGCCTGAGCTGGTTGAGTCGGAGAGCTGGAAGAACTTTGCCTACCGCAACGACGACTCGGTGACCAAGTACTGGCTGGATCAGGGTCTCTCCGGCTGGCGGATGGACGTCGCGCCTTGGGTCAGTGATGAGTTCTGGCGTGAATGGCGTACTGCGGTGAAGAGCAAGGATCCCGATGCCCTGACTGTGGCGGAAACCTGGTTCGATGCTTCCAAGTTCTTCCTGGGCGACGAGTTCGATTCGACCATGAACTACATCTTCCGCAATGCCGTGCTGGATTATGCGGCCGGTGGTAACGCGGCCGAGCTGTATCACAACCTGGAGCTGATGCGGGAAAACTATCCGCCCCAAGCCTTCTATGCGCTGATGAACCTGCTGTCGACTCATGATGCGGCCCGGGCTTTGTATAAGTTCGGTTATACCTCCGACACCACGGATGCGGCCGTGATTGCTCAGGCCAAACAGCGGGTCAAGCTGGCGGCTCTGTTCCAGATGAGCTATCCCGGCGCTCCGGCCATCTTCTATGGCGATGAAGTGGGTGTGACCGGGGGTGAAGATCCGTTCAACCGTGGCACCTACCCGTGGGCTGACGTCGGTGGCAAGCCGGATACCGATCTGCTGGCGGCCTATAAGAGCCTGATCAAGATGCGCAAGGACTACCCGATTTTGCGTCAGGGCAGTCTGAGTGCGCCGCTGTATAGCGATGCCAACGTCGTGGTACTGCTGCGGGAGTTGAATGGTCAAAAGGCTCTGGTGATGCTGAACAACGGCACCACAGCAAAAGCCCTGAGCTTGGCATTGCCAGCCACCCTGGCCGGTAGCTATCAGGATGTGCTGACGAGTAGCGGCTTTACGGTAGCAGAGGATGGCTCCCTGTCCCTGACTGTTCCGGCGCTGTATGGCCGGGTACTGATCAGTCAGTAATAGTTTTCTTGTTGTGTGGAGTCTTGCCCCGGCCATGTGCCGGGGCTTTTTTATGGCGCCTTGTTCGGTATCGGAAGGGGGCCTGTGATGACAGGAATTAGCGGGGCTTGGTTGGGGATGAACCTGTGGTGTCGCCGGGGATCAGGCTGACCGGTGCCAGTTCCGAGCCATGGCCCTGAAGCAGACGAACCACCTGATAACCGCGGCCGTAGACATCCTGCCCGACGGTGGTCAGGCGCAGAGGCAGATAGTTGAGGACATGCAGATTGTCGATGCCGAGCAGCGAGACTTGCTCAGGGATGCCATAGTCGGTCTGAAACAGTAGCTTGAAGCAGCCGATGGCTAGAATATCGGCCATCGCCAGGATTGCCGTGGCGCCCTGCTGCAGTTGAGCCAGCAGTTGCGGCTCGATCTGGGAGACACCGGCCAGAGTGACATCGGTTTCTATCAGACAATCGCTATCGAGACTCAAACCATGGCGACTCAAGGCCCTACGCACTCCGTTCAGGCGCTCGCGGTGAACGGAAGAGGCGCTGAGAGTACCAAACAGCAGGACTAGACGGCGGTGGCCGAGACTCAACAGGTGTTCGGCTGCCAGCTCACCGAGCAGGGCATCGTCAATGCTGTAGTCATGAAAACGGGACATCGGATGCTGGCTGAAATAATCGCGGTCATCGATCAGGGCGACGGGAGCATCCAAGGCTTCTAGTGCTTGCAGCACCCCTTCATCGTGTTTTCCCAGGACCAGTACACCGCTCGGTGTCGGGCCATTGAGCAGATGGCGAATATCCTCGGGGCGTTCGATGCGCTGCAGGGAGGGCTGCAATTTGGCATCGAAGGCGGCATGTTCTATCCCGGCCAGTAATTCGTTGAAGAAGGGGTAATCCATCAGGATGCCACGCAGATCCGGCGCCCACTTGTGTCCGGGCAACAGGATCAGCAGAGTATGAGAGATACCACGCAGCTGACGGGCGCCCGGATGCAGTCTGTAACCGAGTTGCTCGGCAACCAACAATACCCGGTCTCGGGTTGCGCTGGAGACCTTACCCGGCTTGTTATTCAGCACATAGGAGGCGGTGGCAATGGATACCCCGGCCTCTCGCGCTACGTCCCGGATCGTCAGCTTGCTCATGGTGGATGTCCTTTAGCCGGTCAGGCCGGTGTCTGGCGCAGCCATTGAGCAACGCGCTTGGCAAAGTAGGTGAGGATGCCGTCAGCGCCGGCTCGTTTAAAGCAGATCAAGGATTCGAGAATCGTCTCCCGCTCCTTGAGCCAGCCATTCTGGATGGCGGCCATGTGCATGGCATACTCGCCACTGACCTGATAGGCGAAGGTCGGGACACCATACTGGGCTTTGACCCGGGTCACCACATCCAGATAGGGCATGCCGGGTTTGACCATCACCATATCGGCACCCTCGGCGATATCCATACCCACCTCGTGCAGGGCCTCATCGCTGTTGGCCGGATCCATTTGGTAGGTTTCCTTGCTGCTCTTGCCCAGATTGGCTGCCGAGCCGACTGCATCCCGGAACGGACCATAGTAGTGAGAGGCGTACTTGGCCGAGTAGGCCATGATCTGGGTGTTGGAGAAGCCGTGGCTCTCCAGTGCCTCGCGGATGGCACCAATGCGGCCGTCCATCATGTCGGAAGGGGCGACGACATCGGCTCCGGCCACGGCATGGGAGAGCGCCTGTTTCACCAGTGCCCGGGTCGTCACCTCGTTCAGCACATAACCGCTGTCATCGATGATGCCGTCCTGGCCGTGAGTGGTATAGGGGTCGAGGGCGACATCGGTGATGACACCCAGCTGCGGGAAGGCCGCTTTCAGGGCGCGCACGGTACGCTGGACCAGGCCCTGATCATCCCAGGCTGCGGTCGCATCTAGACTCTTGTGCGCCTGACCGATCACCGGGAACAGAGCAATCGCCGGTATGCCCAGTGCGACCAGTTCGGCAGCCTCCTGCAGCAGCAGATCCAGCGACAGGCGTTCGATCCCCGGCATGCTGGCGATGGCCTCGCGGCGATTTTCACCCTCCAGCACGAAGACGGGATAGATAAGGTCATCCACGGTCAGAACGTTCTCGCGGACCAGGCGGCGGCTGAAGTCATGTTTGCGCAAACGGCGCGGGCGGCGGGCCGGAAAGGCGGCTGCAACGAATTGGGTCATAATGGTACCTCGTCAAGGCGAAAGAAGGCTCTGCTGGTCGCACGGGTATGGGCCAGCAGTTGGGTCAAAGGTTCCTCACGGAGTGTGGCGATGCTAGCCGCTATATGGGGCAGGAAGGCCGGTTCATTGCGGCGGGATTTGGGTTTCGGATTCAGATCCCGCGGTAACAGATAGGGGGCATCGGTTTCGATCATCAGGCGACCGGCAGGGATCTGCGGCACCAGGGCGCGGAGCTCCTCCCCCCGGCGTTCATCGCAGACCCAGCCCGTCACGCCGATGTGCAGCCCCAGGGCCAGACACTCGGCCAATTCGTCACCGTTGCCGGTAAAACAGTGCAACACGGCGCCGGGCAGTTGCGACATCCAGGGTTCGAGCAGGGCCACGAAACGCGCATGAGCATCGCGACAGTGCAGAAATACCGGACGTTGCAGCTCGGCGGCCAGCTCCAGCTGGGCACTGAAGGCGGCTTCCTGTGCCGGGCGTGGCGAAAAGTCGCGATTAAAATCGAGTCCGCACTCACCGATGGCCACAACTTGGGGTTGGGTGGCCAGCTCCCGCAGGGCTTGCGCGCTCTGGCTGTCCCAGTGGCGCGCATCATGAGGATGCACGCCTGCGGTGCTGAAGGCATAACCGGGCCAACGCTGGGCCAATTCGGCGGCGGCGGCACTCTCGGCCAGATCGGTGCCGGTCAGGATCAAGGCCTCGACCCCGGCGTCGCGAGCCCGTTGCACCACGGCATCCTGGTCATGGGCAAACTGGGCATTCCCCAGATTCAGGCCAATATCAATCATGTGGCATCCTCCGGTGGGGCTGGCTTACGGTAGAAGCGGCCCATGATCAGCCCCAGCTCGAAGAGCAGACAGATAGGGACTGCCAGCAGGGTTTGCGAGAGCACGTCGGGCGGGGTGAGAAACATGGCGACCACAAAAGCCCCGACGATGAAATAGGGACGTTTCTCGGCCAGGGCCTGGGGTGTGGTGGCGCCACTCCAGCACAGCAGGCAGACGGCAACAGGCACCTCGAAGGCCAGGCCAAAGGCGAAGAACATGCCCATGATAAAGCTCAGATAACTGGCAATGTCGGTGGCCATAGTGACGCCTTCCGGTGCCGTCTGGGCGAAGAAGCTGAACACCATGGGGAAGACCACAAAATAGGCGAACAGCATGCCGAGGTAATAGAGCCCGGTACTGGCCACCACCAAGGGTAATACCATCTTGCGTTCATGTTGATACAGGCCTGGCGCCACAAACGCCCAGATCTGGTACAGCACGTAGGGGATAGCCACAAACAACGCCACATACAGGGTCAGCTTCATCGGAATCATGAAGGGGGTGGTGACATCGGTGGCGATCATCTGCGCACCGCTGGGCATGTTTCGCAACAGGGGCAGCGCCAGCAGATGGTAGATATCGTTGGCGAAGTAGATCAGCACCACAAACAGTGCCGCAACGGCGGCCAGCGAGCGTAACAGCCGACGGCGCAATTCCAGCAAATGGCTGATCAGCGGTTGTTGATGAAGGGTCATGGCTGTTTGTCACTGTCGGCGGAGGTACGGGGGGGAGAGGCGCCCACGTTTCCGGCGCCCAAGTTTTCGGCGCGTTGCACCGCAGCCGCCTTGAGCTCGGCAATCGCCTGCTGGATCTCGGTCGCCACGGCGGTTTGCGATGACGGCAAGGGCTCGGTGGCACCTATATGAGGGGCCTGCTGGTCAGGTGTTTGCTCCGGTTTGAGCGGACCGAGTGCCAGTTCATGTTCAAATTCGGATTTCACCGCATTCAGAGTCGAGCGGGCGATGCGAACCCAGTGCGCCACGCTGCGCACAGCAACCGGCATGCGCTCCGGCCCCAGGACCACTAGAGCGACGATGGCGCAAAGTACCAGCTCCCAGAAGCCGACATCGAACATGGCTTACTTATCCTGCGGTGTATCGGTGGCGGCAGGTTTTTTCGGCGAGGGTTCGGCGTCGGCATGAAACTGGGCATCGGCCAGTTGTTCCGGCTCTACGGGGGGCTTGTCAGCCTTGGGCTCATCATGCAGCGCCTTCTTGAAATCGCGCAGGGCGCTGCCCAGATCCCCGCCCATGTTGCGCAGCTTCTTGGTGCCGAACAGGATCAGCACGATGAAGGCGATGAGCAGGAGTTCCGTAATACTAAAGTGCATGATTCACCTCACGTTGAAGGGCGGTCAGGTTGGGCCTGTGATTTGTTATGGCGCCGGCTAGCGAGTTCAGTGATCTCGTGTTGCCATAGCGCGCCAGCCGGCCAGCCAGAACAGGGCGGCAGCCACTATGCCGCATACGCCGAGATTGTGGAACCGGCTTTCGAGCAACAGACAACTGCCGATGAGCACAGCGCCGCCGATGCCAAGCAGATAGCGGGCCCGGCCCTGCTGCTGGTGTTGACGCTGGAACTGATGGGAAAGCCGCTCCAGTTGATGCTGCTGACGCTGCGCCTGTTGCAGGGCATCGTAAACCAGATCTGGTAACTGGGGCAGTTTCTCCAGCCAGAATGGTGCGTTCTCCTGCAAGGAACGCCAAGCGGCCTGCGGGCCAATTTGTTGTCGCATCCAGCGTTCGAGGAAGGGCTTGGCGGTCTGCCACAGATCCAGCTGTGGATAGAGCTGGCGGCCCAGTCCTTCGACATACAACAGGGTCTTCTGCAGTAACACCAACTGGGGTTGTACCTGCATATTGAAGCGCCGGGCTGTGTTGAACAGGTTCAGCAGCACCTGACCGAACGAGATCTCGGCCAGTGGCTTGGCAAAGATGGGCTCGAGCACGGTACGCAGTGCCGATTCGAACTCTTCCACCTTGGTATCGGGCGGAACCCAACCGGATTGCACATGCAACTCGGCGACCCGGCGGTAGTCCCGATTGAAGAAGGCGAGGAAGTTTTCCGCCAGATAGCGTTTATCGGCGCGATTCAGGGTACCGACGATACCGCAGTCGATACCAATCCACAGCGGATCGTCGGGATGCTCATACGAGACAAAGACATTGCCTGGATGCATATCGGCGTGGAAGAAACTGTCGCGGAATACCTGGGTGAAGAACACCTCCACCCCGCGTTCGGCCAGCAGTTTCAGGTTGGTGCCGTTGGCCTCCAGAGCGGGTCGGTCGGAGACCGGAATACCGTAGATGCGCTCCATCACCAGCACATTTTCCCGGCACAGATCAGTATGGATATGCGGGACATAGAGCAGGGGCGAGCCCTCGAAGTTTCGCCGCAGTTGGATGGCATTGGCCGCTTCACTCATCAGGTTCAGCTCATCGAGCAGCGTCTTGCGGTATTCTCGGACCACCTCGACTGGACGCAGGCGATTGTGCGGCACCAGCCAGGCCACCAGGCGAGCCAGGGCTTCGAGCAACTCCAGGTCAGCATCGATCACCGGACGGATATCCGGGCGGATCACCTTCAGTACCACTTCTTCGCCACTGATTTTGAGCCGGGCGATATGCACCTGGGCAACGGACGCCGAGGCGAGCGGGGTTTCATCAAAGTCATCAAACAGGGCCTCGATGGGCTGCTTCAGACTCTGTTCAATCTGCTGACGGGCCAGAGCGCCCGGAAATGGCGGTACCCGATCCTGCAACAGCGCCAGCTCCTCGGCCAGATCGGGCGGCAGCAGGTCGCGGCGCGTGGAGAGCATCTGCCCGAATTTGATGAAGACAGGCCCCAGGGCTTCGAAAGCGAGTCGCAGTCGCTTGCCTTGTGAGGCAGTGGGGTGGCGGTTGCGTAACCAGAACAAGCTGCGGCGCCAGATGCGGATAGGCCAGGGCTGCCACTGCCGGGGCAGCAATTCATCCAGGCCATGCTGGAGCAGAACCGCGCCGATGCGGTACAGGCGGCGTAGCTCGCGCAGTCTCATAGTCCAATCCTGTGAGCCAGTTTTTCCAGGCGCAGCGCCGTGCTATCAAATTGCTGTTTGAGCGCGCGGACATCATCACTGAAGCAGGCCACTTCCAGAGGGCCGGGGGCGAGACGCGCCTCTTCGGTGACATATTCCGCCACGTCCTGACGCAGCAGATCCCGCTGTTGGCGCAGGCACTGGTGCAGACTACGGACGGAGTGGCAGAGAGTATGGGCGATGACATCCCCGGTGTAGCGGGCTAGTTGCCCTTCCCAGTCGATGTGCAACTCACCCAGCAGGATAGCGAACTGGTTGAACAGGGCGGGGTCGCCCTGCAGATCGACCTTGCTTTCACGGATCAGCGGCGTGAGCTGGTTCTTGTCCCGCAAGCGGGGCAGGGCATCGAGGTTCAGGCTGATACCAGCATCGGCGGTGCCGCTATAACGGGTCAGAATATCCACCTGGCTGGGCGAGAACACCAGCCACAGCGGTTTCAGCTCTCGGATATCCAGCTGCAGCACCTTGCCATGCAATGGCTGACGGCGAAAGGCGGCGCGTTCATCCAGCGCCAGCAACTGATTCAGCGCAGTTTCCAACCCGGCGGTGAGCAGGATCTCCAGTGGCATTGGCAACGGCAATGACATCGCAACTCCCGAATTTTAGAATTTGTAACCGCGGTGCAGGGCGACGACGCCTTGGGTCAGATTGAAATACTCGACGGCTTCGAAGCCGACTGTCTCCATCATGCCCTTGAGGGTTTCCTGATCCGGATGCATGCGGATCGATTCAGCCAGATATTGATAGCTGTCACCATCTTGTGCCACTAGTTTGCCCATTTTCGGCAGTATGTGGAATGAATAGAGATCATACAGCTTGGCCATCAGCTCGCTGGTGGGCTTGGAAAACTCCAGCACCAGCAGGCGACCTCCCGGCTTCAGCACCCGGAACATGGAGGCCAACGCCTTGTCTTTATCGGTGACGTTACGTAGCCCGAAGCCGATGGTGATGAGGTCAAAATGGTTATCCGGGAAGGGCAAGGCTTCGGCATTGGCCTGGACGTAACGGATGTTATCGACCAGACCCAGATTGCGCAGCTTGTCGCGACCGACTTTGAGCATGGAGTCATTGATATCCGCCAGCACCACTTCCCCGGTTTCACCCACGATGCGCGAGAAACGGGCGGTCAGATCACCGGTACCGCCTGCCAGATCCAGCGCCTTATGGCCAGGGCGCAAACCGGCACAATCGATGGCAAAGCGTTTCCACAGACGATGGATGCCAAACGACATCAGATCGTTCATCAGGTCATACTTGGCGGCGACGGAATGAAACACACCCGCCACCATCTGCTCTTTCTCATGTGCAGCGACTGTCTTGTAGCCAAAATGCGTTGTTTCGTCACTCATCTCTAGATCCGTTCTCTGGTCCAAAAAACAGCCGCAGTGTATCGCAATTTACGGTCTAGATCAGGGAGAAGAGGACAGGGTTGTCGACGATGTGGCAGAAAACCGCGTACCAATCCGCTAGCCGGTTGGCTGGGGATCTTCTTCTGGACTCTGGGCATCATGGATATGGATATGAAAACGGGAGAGCAACTGCCGCTCATGGGACGATAGCCCCTGTGCCAGACTGGCATACCAGATTTCAGCTTCCGCTATGGAATGATGGGCCAGGATCCGCGAGGCAATGGTCAGCAATTGAGGGAGCGATGGCTGGATGGGCAGTATGGATGAGTATCGCGACGGAGCTGGTGAGGCATCCAGATAACTATGCAGCAACAACTGCAGTTGTTCGAAGGCTTGGGCATGTTGTTGTTGCACCTCCAAGGCATTACAGAAGTTCATCCGCATATAGGGGATGCTGTAATGGCTGGCGGCTCCGGTGATGGTACATAAATCCAACGCCCGTTCATAAGCGGGCTGGCTGGTGACAAAATCTTTGGCCAAGGTGGCGGCCGTTGCCAGATTGAACCAGGCATCGGGGGTATTCTGTTGTTCGGCGACAAAGAGAAAGTAATTGACCGCCTCGTCATGACGGTGATTGTTCAGATGGGCGTGGGCCAGAATTTTACAGGCTTCGATAAGCTCCTGAGGGCTACCGCTCTGCAGTAATAAACCGGCGGCACTGACCACTGAGTCCAGTTGGTTATCCTGAAGTTCACGCCAGAGTCCACTAAACAGCAAAGCTTCCCGCTCGGCGCTCTGATTGGGCGGTGATTTGCTTGCGGATTCTCTGAGTTGCGCCTGGTGCCACTGTTCCCTAATCCATTGCAACATGCTCTCTACCCGTATTGAATTAGCCTGTGCTCTCATCCTTGAGGCGACTCTGACGGTGAATAATGCACTGACTATTAGTTGTCATGCCGTAGTCGGGATTCCATTTTTTACAAAATGACAGAGCTGACAGGTCAGGTGATTCGATTCTATGCGCTGGATCTGAGTTTTAGGCGGTTTTATGCTCGGTGTCAATCGAGTCAGCATTCGAAAGTTGAACTTTGCGTTTCTCGTTCGGAACTGTCTTCGAGGCGGTAACACTGGGTTTCACCAGGCTCGCAGCCCCGGGCGGTAAGCCCTTGTACCGCCAGCCCGGATCACGGATGATAAATTTCTGTTTTTTTGCCGAATGCCCATGAGTTCAAATACCGTGACCAACCCGACCGTGAAAGAGCAACTTCCTGCCCGGGAGTGCGTTTGCCACGAGTGTGATTTAGTGGTGGCAGTGCCAGCGCTGCAGGAGGGAGAACAGGCTCTGTGCCCGCAGTGCGGTAATGTTTTGGTGCATCTGCCAAATAACCCTCGAGTGGGTCCTCCTGTTTTTGCGCTGACCAGTCTCATCATGCTGGTCTGTGCCAATATTTTACCGTTCCTGGCGATCAACGCTCAGGGGATGGTCAACAGCATGAGCCTGTTTGAGGCAGCTTCTGTGCTGTTCAGCGAGGAGTACCGCGTCTTGTCGGTATTGGTTTTCCTGTGCATGCAATTGTTGCCGCTGTGCTGTCTGGGGCTGGTCTGTTATCTCTACTTGGGATTCCGTGTGCGGCAGAGTCCCCCTCCTTTTGCCGCCTCTGCGGCCCGGTGGCTATTTTTGCTCTTGCCCTGGAGCATGGTTGAAGTCTTTCTGGTGGGGGTGCTCATCAGTCTCATCAAGATCGCTTCACTGGCCCAGATCTCGGTCGGTTCCGGTTTCTGGTGTTTTTGTGTGTTCAGTGTCTGTTATTTAAAGAGCATGTTGTATCTGGATAAGGGCTGGATGTGGGAGCAGATCCGCGGTCCCATGCCAGACATTCCCAAGCTGCAGGAAGGGCAGAATGCCCTCGCGCAAGGTGTGACCCATTGCCATGGCTGTGAAGGCATTCTGGCCGCCGATGCGGTTCATTGTCCCCGTTGCCAGAGTGTGGTGCATACCCGGATCCCCCACAGCATCGAGTATTGTGTGGCGCTGCTTATCACCTCCTGCATCCTCTATATTCCTGCCAATCTGCTGCCCATCATGGTCACGGAAAGCCTGGGTACCAATATCTACTCCACGATCCTCGGTGGTGTGATACTGCTGTGGAATATGGGCTCTTATCCCATCGCCATCGTCATTTTCGTGGCCAGCGTCCTGGTGCCGATTGCCAAGATCCTGGCGCTATTCTGGCTCTGCTATACGGTGCAACGGGGTGAGATCCATCATCGGCGAGGCAGAACCCGCCTCTATCGGCTGACCGAGTTCGTCGGCCGCTGGTCTATGGTGGATGTCTTTGTGGTCGCGATTCTGGTGGCCCTGATCCGGATGGGCAAGCTGATGTCCATCTACCCCGGTGCGGCAGCGATGGCGTTTGCCGGGGTTGTGGTGGTGACCATGATTGCCGCCATGCGGTTTGATCCGCGACTGATCTGGGATCGTCGCACGCACTGAACCAGCACTGGATCGACACTGTTGCTTGCCGCCCGGATAAAACTCCGTATAATGCGCCGCCTTGCCTGCCGCCGGGCGAGGATCCACACTGGATCCTGAGCGTGCCGAGTGGATCGGAGTCAAGGCCGTCAAATGGGTTCCCTCACCCCGTCTGACGGATTCAAACCATCAAAAAGGACACAATATGCAGTTATCATCCGCGCATTATCAGACGGCGCTTATTCGTCTGTCCCTGTTCCATGTGGCTATTATTGCCGCGAGTAACTATCTGGTTCAGCTGCCCATCAGCTTGTTCGGATTGCACACCACCTGGGGTGCATTTACCTTTCCGTTCATCTTTTTGGCAACAGATCTGACCGTCCGCATCTTCGGTGCCGAATTGGCGCGGCGCATCATTTTAGTGGTGATGATGCCAGCCCTGTTGGTGTCCTATCTGCTGGGGGTGGTGTTTTTTGAAGGCCAGTTCCAGGGGGCTGGACAGTTAGCGCAGTTCAATCTGTTCGTGGCGAGAATTGCCTGCGCCAGTTTTATGGCCTATTTGCTGGGGCAGATCCTGGATGTCTCTGTGTTTAACCGCCTGCGTCAGCTCAAAGCCTGGTGGGTGGCTCCGGTGGCTTCCACCATCATAGGTAATTTGCTGGATACGATGGCATTTTTCTTCATCGCGTTCTGGCGTAGCCCGGATGCATTCATGGCCGCCCATTGGGTCGAGATTGCGACTGTGGACTATGGGGTGAAGCTGCTGATCAGTATCGGACTGTTTGTGCCTGCATATGGTGTCTTGTTGCGCTATCTGATGGCGAAGTTGCTGGGCTCCCGGCAGGCAGAATTGAATCGTCAAGTGAGCTAGCCTGGAGCTATCTATTTGCGCAGATCCAGATGACCCGTTGCGTAGTTTGTGATCTGCCGCAAATCCATGTGTTCAGAAAGTGCGGAAAATGTCCGCCTTGCCGTTCTTCCCTACCCTCAGGTAGCGGGAAAAAGTCAGTTTTTGTGGTTCCGCTGTAGACGCCGTGAATGTTTTCCACATTGACCGAGATCAGGATCCTGTTCGATTCAGGATCCTTCATTATTTAACTTGCTGATATGCATAGTTAAATTCGTGCTTTCATTTCGAGTGAAAGCACAATTTGTTGATCCTTGATTTTTCCTCAACAGAGATATCCACAGTTTGTTAAAGTTATGCACAGGTTGCACCGTGACCGAATCGAGGTCGCTGTGGCATCCTTAGCCCACTTCCGAATTCTGCAGGATCCGCTTCATGACAAGCCCAGCTCCGCTCATCCTGGTGGATGGCTCTTCCTATCTTTATCGTGCCTTTTTTGCCTCGCAACAGGCTGATCTGCGGACTGCAGCCGGGGTGCCCACTGGCGCGATTCGCCTGATGACCAATATGTTGCGCAGTCTGCTCAAGCAGTATCCGAACTCCCCGGTTGCCGTGGTGTTTGATGCCAAAGGCAAGAGCTTTCGTAACGATCTCTATCCAGAATACAAGGCCAATCGAGCGGCGATGCCGGATGAGCTACGGGCCCAGATTGCGCCGATCCATGCCATTATCCGCGCCATGGGCTTGCCGCTGCTGGTGATTGATGGCGTGGAAGCGGATGACGTCATCGGGACGCTGGCGCGTCAGGCTACCGAGCAACAGATCGAAATCCTGATCAGTACCGGTGATAAAGATATGGCGCAGTTGGTGTCTCCCCATGTGACGCTGATCGACACCATGAAAGGCGAGACCACGGATCGGCAGGGAGTCATCGATCGTTTTGGCGTGCCGCCTGAACTCATCATCGATTATCTGGCGTTGATGGGTGATTCCAGCGACAACATCCCGGGTATGGCGGGCGTTGGTCCGAAAACTGCCGTGGCGCTGCTGCAGGGGATTGGCAGTATCAATGAGGTGGCGAATAACCTGGATCAGGTGGCCGGACTGGCGTTTCGTGGCAGCAAAGGCTTCGCCGAAAAATTCCGCGAGCAGGAGGCCGTAGTTCGCCTTTCCTATGAGTTGGCAACCATCAAGACCGATGTCGAACTGGAAGTGGGGATTACCGACATTACCCAGCCGATGCCGGATCACCAAGCCTTACAAGCGCTGTATCGTGAATACGAGTTCAAGGGTCTGATGGAAGAGGAAGGCAGTGCCGCCGCCGCTGCCGAGGCGCAGTCTGCTTTGCCGAAGGCGCCGGATGCGGTGAGCTATCACACCATCCTCGACGAGGCTGATTTTGCACTCTGGTTACAGCGTTTGGCAGAGGCCGAATTGTTTGCCTTTGATACTGAGACCGATGCTCTGGATTACATGCAAGCCCGGATTGTGGGTGTCTCTTTTGCGGTAACGGCTGGGGAAGCGGCCTATCTGCCCTTGGCTCACGACTATCTGGGCGCTCCGGCCCAGCTGGATCGGGATGCGACCTTGGCCCGTCTCAAGCCACTGCTGGAAGATGCCAGCAAGCGGAAAGTCGGCCAGAATCTGAAATTTGATCGCAATGTGTTGCGCAATCATGGCATCGAATTGCGGGGCATTGCCTTCGATACCATGCTCGAGTCCTATGTTCTGGACTCCACCGCGACCCGGCACAATATGGATGATTTGGCGGCCAAGTATCTGGGGGTCAAGACAGTGACCTTCGAAGAGATCGCGGGCAAGGGCGTCAAGCAGCTGACCTTCAACCAGATTGAGCTGGAGAAGGCCGCACCCTATGCCGCTGAAGATGCCGATATTACCTTACGACTGCATCAGACCCTGTGGCCACAAGTTGCGGCGGTACCGACGCTACAGTCGGTGCTGGAAAGCATAGAGCTGCCACTGGTACCTATCCTGGCCGATATGGAGCGCTGTGGCGCCTTGATTTCCGTCCCCAAGCTAGCCGAGCAGAGTCAGCAAATCGAGGTGCGGTTACGTGAACTGGAGCTGCAAGCCCATGACATGGCCGGGCAGGCGTTTAATCTGGCATCGCCGAAACAACTGGCGGAAATTTTGTTTGAGAAGCTGGGGCTGCCGATCCTGAAGAAGACGCCCAAAGGCGCGCCTTCGACGGCGGAAGAAGTACTGGCGGAGCTGGCGGAAACCTATGAGCTGCCTCGTCTGCTTCTGGAGCACAGAACCCTGGCCAAGTTGAAATCCACCTACACGGATAAACTGCCGTTGATGGTGAACGCTGCGACGGGACGGGTGCATACCTCCTACCATCAGGCAGTCACGGCAACCGGACGCCTCTCATCCACAGATCCGAATTTGCAAAATATACCGATCCGCAGCGAGGAAGGGCGGCGGATCCGTCAGGCCTTCATTGCGGCTCCAGGCTACAAACTGGTGGCGGCGGATTATTCGCAAATCGAGTTGCGGATCATGGCTCATCTGTCGGAGGACCCGGGTCTGTTGCGCGCATTTGCAGCGGGACAAGATATTCACCGCGCAACGGCCGCAGAAATCATGGGCATCACCCCCGACGACGTCACCACAGAGCAGCGACGTAACGCCAAGGCGATCAACTTCGGTCTCATCTATGGCATGAGTGCCTTTGGTCTGGCCAAGCAGTTGGGGATTCCGCGTAGCGAAGCGCAGCACTATATGGACCGCTATTTTGCCCGTTATCCGGGAGTTCAGCGCTATATGGAGCGTACCCGAGTCCAGGCTGAAGAGCAGGGCTACGTTGAAACTCTGTTTGGCCGTCGTCTTTATCTACCCGATATTCGCGCCCGGAATCAGGGATTGCGTAAGGCGGCGGAGCGAGCTGCCATTAATGCACCCATGCAGGGAACCGCGGCTGACATCATCAAGCGGGCTATGATTCAACTCGCCGAGTGGCTGCCAAGCTGTGAGACAGGCAGCATCCGTATGTTGATGCAGGTGCACGATGAATTGGTGTTTGAGGTTCGTGAGGACAAAGTCGACAGCTATCTGCCGGAAATTCGCCGCTTGATGAGTGATGCCGCCGAATTGGCCGTGCCGCTCGAGGTGGGGATAGGTGTCGGTGATAACTGGGATCAGGCACATTAATTACGGCTTGTGTGGCCATTTTTCTGGCTGCCAGAAAAAAGTTCTTCGAATGTGGGAACTTTCGCCGAAATCTGCTGACTAATTTAATAGCAGAAATTGGACCATTTTGTAGACCTCCCTCCGTGGAGGTCTTTTTTTATCTGCAATTTGGGTGCCCCTGAATCGTGGTCTGTTACAGCAGTAGCGAGGATTGCACCCGCTGGTTTGGGTGATGGTGTTCGTGAAAATGTTACCAGTCACGTCCTGGCTTTTTATTGAAACTTTACACCATAAATCACTTGGCGCAGTCGCGGCGCGGGGCGTAGAGTTCGAGTGGTAGGGTACAGAGGTAAGATATTCCATCTTACACATTTTGCTTTGAGACATAGTCAGGCTGCTTAGCCGCCCCGGTGATGATTCACCGGGGCTTTTTTATTTGCGCGGCTGCCGCGTAGAAGAGCATGAGGGTTGGCGCTATATGTATGATCAAATAGAGTAATTACTGAATTTTATTTATTCACTACTGCTATAATCAATCCAGCGCTTGAAAAGCTGATTGCCAGATGAGCTTTTCAGGTTAGCGCCTCCCCCTTTGAGACCCTGTCTCCTGACGCCAGATGAAGATCTGGCGTTTTTTTATCGTTATCTGTAATCAAATTACGTTTTTAGTTTCCTAGTCTAACTTTTACGTTTTCTTGACTTAATTTCCCTTTGAAATCGTTATCTTTGGGCCGCCGATATTCATGCCGATGATCAAGGCCATAAAAAAAACCGCCACAAGCGGGCGGTTTTCAAGGCGAAACAAAATTCTGTGTTTATTCTTCGCTGATTTCTTCTTTCGACTCTTCACCGGCGTAATACCATTCGGTCAATACCTCGGCCAACAGGTCGACGCCGAGGCCTTTCAGGGACGAGAATGCTTCTACCCGCACTAGATGTCCGAAGGGCAGTACATCCTGGCGGACTTGCTGTACGATATTTTTCCGGGGACCCGCGTTGAATTTATCGGCCTTGGTCAGAAGCACCAGTACGGGCAGTTCGTTGCTGGAGGCCCACTCCAGTAGTTGTTGATCGGTGTCTTTGAGCGGATGGCGAATATCCATTAACAGAACCAGCCCTTTGAGCGACTTCCGTTTTTGCAGATATTCAGAGAGCGAGGCTTGCCATTTGCGCTTCATCTCTTCCGGCACTTGGGCATAACCATAGCCGGGCAGATCGACGAGGCGTTTGCCTGGCTCCAGCTCAAACAAGTTAATCAGCTGGGTACGGCCGGGTGTTTTACTGGTCCGCGCCAGGTTTCTGTGGTTGGTCAGGGCGTTGAGCGCTGAGGATTTTCCTGCATTGGAACGCCCCGCAAAGGCCACCTCGACACCGCTATCATCCGGAAGGTGGCGAATATCCGGGGCGCTGGTCACAAAGTGCACCTTGTTAAAGCTCAGGGTTGGCGTTTGCACGGTTAAATTCCCATTATCAAAAAAGTGAAGAGTCTTGCTGAGTCTCAGATGGCGGCGATCAACCGCTTGGTTGCTCATATAGTATCATGAGTCATGGCTTTATGGCTTGCCAGACGCATAGCTCGGTTTTTATCAGATGAGGTGTATGGCTATGGGGGCTGAGCATGGGCGACAAGAGTACCAGAATCCGCTACTGGCTCCGATCTTGGCTCAGTTGTTGGCGGCTGATCCTGTCTACAAGCTGCATGAGTTGATGCAACGCCTAGCGAATCAGGGTTGTTTACCCGATTGGGAAACCACGGCAGAAATTCAGCTGTTTCGCACTAATTTCCTGCTGATGAATGGTCTGTATCAACTGCAACAGCAATTGCAGGAATGTGGAACCTGGTTGCACGTGGCGCCATTGGCGCTACATCTGGTGCCGATTTCTGTCGGGAATTCCTGGTTGCAACAGGCGGATCCGCTGCGGGATTACTATCTCGATTGGCGTAATTGTTTTGTGACGACCCAGCAAGATATTGAAACGCTGCTGCATGATTTTTGGCGGCGTTATTCGGCTCAACCAGCACTATCCGCGCAGATGCGCCGTCAAGCACTGGCAACACTGGGTCTGACGGATACCGCAACTTATCCGATGATTCGCAAGCGCTGGAAACAACTGGCGCTCCAGTACCACCCTGATCGGCAAGGCGATGCCTTGCAGTTTATGGCTATACGACTGGCGTGGGAGCAGCTACGGGATACTAGCTAGTGCTGTCTTAGCGGCGGGACGGGATGGACAGGTGAATCGATGTCGCCGATGGGTTCAGTCCGAATATGGCATCGCCAGATATGATGTGATGTACCAGCGATGAGAATAAAAAACCGCCCCTATCAAGCGATACCCCATATGGGGGCACTTCACGCAGGCGGTTTGAGAGAAAGCTACAGGCCTAACGAGGCCAGCAAGTCATCGTGAGCATCACCACTGCTTTGGGTCGGAGCGGCACTGCCGTGGGAGCCCATCTTTTCGCCATTGGCGACACTGCGCAGCAGGCTATCCGGATCCACTACTTCATGGCGAGTAAAGTCATGCAGCTGGATGAACTCGGTTTTATCCATCGCCAGCTCCATGTAGAAGATATTGTTCTTCTCGGTGAAGAAGGAGACTCTACGTGCCTGAGGACGGTCCAGGTTGGTATCGACCGAGATCAGTACCTGCTTATTCAGGGTCAGCATCTTGGGCTGACTCTGGCTGATCGAGGTTTGCAGCTCCTGGCTCACCTTGTTGGTGAAATCACCGAGGATCTGGTTCATCAATTCACCCATGACGTTACCGACTTCGTCCGAGGTGTGCAGGGTGGCCAGCTCTTCTTTGGGTATCCCCATATTCATCAGATAGTTTTGGTACACCTCGAGGGCAGCCGCGGCAGTGAAGTTAATCACCACCAGACCGGAAAATGCACCGTCAAACAGTACGAAGCAGCCGATGTCGGGTCTCAGGCAGGTCTTGCTGATCCGCTGCACCATGGGTGAGTAGTTGACTTCATGGTGGGTGGCTTCGGTCAGAACGCTACTGACGGAATGGCACAACTTGAGCAGTATATCCTCGGTCGAGATCGGAGCGTTTTTCTTTGTCTTCATCATAGTCGCGATACCAGGAGGGACATGCCTCGCCCTCCCGTGAGGCCGCTAACGGGCGTGACCGCCAGCGGTGGTGATAATTCTGATCCAGATTATGGCAGAGCCGATACCTGGCTGTTGGGATCTTGGCGATCTTCTTAGGGTTTTGTGTTGCTTGCTCGCCGCCGTAAGGCTTCGAGGACGATTTTGAATTGATACGGCATGATCAACAGTAGGCCACTGACCAGTAATACCGGGGTATAGAACGGAAAACGCCACGCTTCTGGCATCAGCTGGACGATTTCAAAATGCTCTATGATGCCCCAGAGCATCAGCACTGAACCCAATATGTCCAGGATCAACAGGGGCAGGGGGGCTTTCAGGGGCTGGCTCATGGTCCACTCCATGGTTCAAGAACGAAGAATACGGAGTAAGGATACCTTGAGTCCATTGTCTTGTGCATGGTCTGTACAGATGAAATTTGCCTTTTTTTGCCTATTCTTGAGGAGGAATTTGGGGGCTTGCACCTTTCATGTCACAATGCTGCCCCATTGGCCAGTCGGCCTCTCATTCATCAATATGTAAGCCGGAGATCACCATGGCTGACACGCAAAAGCCCCGTCAGGCGTCGCCGAAGGGCAAAGTCCACAAGAGAAACGAATCGCAAGAAAGTGCCCATGCAGCACGTCTACGGAAGCGTGAGAATAAGCGGAAGGGCCTCAAGGCCGGTTCTCGCCAGGCCGTTGAGCAAGGAACCTCCGGCATCAAGAGCAGCAGCGCTAGTCAAGATCCCCGTGTTGGTTCCCGTAAGCCGGTAGCCCTGGTGGCTGAGGCGGTGAAAAAAACTGTGGTAGCAAAGCCGGTGAAAGCGGCTAAGACAGCGGAACAGATTGCGGAGCAGCAGGCTAAACAGTTGCAGGTGAAACTGGAGCAGGAATTGGCCACCATCGAGAACGATGAACGTCTGAACCTGTTACTGGATCGCCTCGATGATGGCCTGAGCGTTTCGGCCGATGACGAAGCATGGCTCGATGCGCGTTTGGCGCGACATCAGGAGCTATTAGTCGCTCTGGGGATTGATGACGACGATGACGAGGACGAAGTGGCAGAACCAACTTCGCCCGATGAACTATTACAGCGTTTTATCAACGATGACTTTGATCCTAGCGAGATCGATCCCGAGTATAAATCCAGCAAAAAATAAAACAGAGCAGCGATTGTGCTGCGGTATTGAATGTTGAATTCCGGAGGTTAAGGTGCAGTTTGACAAGGTCGTGTGGGATGAGGCGCTCATCCAGAAATACAACTACAGCGGACCTCGCTACACCTCGTACCCTACAGCCCTGGAATTTAACGAGTCGTTTGGGTTTGATGATTTTCTGCATGCTGCGACTGAGTATCCACAACGGCCGTTGTCGTTGTATGTGCATATTCCGTTCTGTCATATGCTCTGCTACTACTGCGCCTGCAATAAGATAGTCACTCGACAAACTCGTAAGGCGGCTGAATATCTGGAATACCTGGAACAAGAGATTGCTCATATAGCTCCGCAATTTGCCAATCGCACCGTTACGCAGTTGCACTGGGGGGGGGGAACTCCTACCTATCTATCGCCTGACGAAATCCGGCAGTTGATGGCAATGTTGCGGCGTTATTTCAATATTGCCGAGCAAGGGGAGCTCAGCATCGAGGTCGATCCGCGCGAGATTGAGCTGTCAATGCTGGATGTACTCCAGGAGGTTGGCTTTAACCGCCTGAGCTTCGGAGTTCAGGATTTCAACCATGAGGTGCAGGTTGCGGTTAACCGAGTTCAGGATAACGACTTCATCCGGGCATTACTGGTTCGAAGCAAAGAGCTCGGATTCCGCTCGACCAATCTGGATTTGATTTACGGTCTGCCCTTGCAGACTCGCGCCAGTTTTCACCACACCCTTGAAGAGGTGGTAAAGACGGCGCCCGCCAGACTCTCCATCTTCAATTACGCCCATTTGCCCAGTCGCTTTGCCGGCCAGCATAAAATTAAAGATGAGACCTTGCCGCCAGCGGCGGAAAAACTGGCCATGTTGCAGGACACCATCGAGTTTTTGACTGCCGAAGGCTATCAGTACATCGGTATGGATCATTTTGCCTTACCGGATGATGAGTTGGCTGTCGCGCAGCGGGAAGGCAAGCTGCATCGTAACTTCCAGGGCTATACCACTCAGGGTGAATGTGACCTGCTGGGGCTGGGGGTGTCGTCGATCAGCATGTTGGGGGATGCTTATTCGCAGAACCAGAAGGATCTGAAACTCTATTATGCCGCGATTGAATCGCAGGGTCAGGCGCAGTGGAAAGGCTGCCGCTTGAACCGCGACGACCAGATCCGCCGTGATGTGATCAAGCAACTCATCTGCAATTTCCAGCTGAATTTTTCTGAAATAGCCGAGCGTTATGATCTCTGTTTCAGCGACTATTTTGCCCAGGACCTGGCATTGCTGCAGACGTTTATTGATGATGGTCTGGTCACTCGAGATGATGTTGGTATTCGAGTAAACACCACGGGCCGCTTGCTGATTCGCAATATCTGCATGTGTTTTGATATCTATCTGCGACAGCGAGCTCGCCAACAACAGTTTTCTCGAGTCATCTGATCCCTTCTTCGTTGTCATTTCAGCGGCGCCATCCTGGCGCCGTTTTTGTTACTCCCGGCCGGACAATCCATGTTTGCGACCTGATCCGTGAACCGAGCTGAGTGGATATTGGTATCAGCTATCTATCTACCTTCGATCTTTGATGGCTTTTCTCTCCTGCTAGCTCGACCCTCTGCGCACACTATTCTGTGGTCGATGCCTCTGTCACCGTTACGAACAGACTGGAATTGGGGTCAGGGCTGAACGTTTACCGCAAAGCGCGGAATCTCTGAAGAATAATATCCTTAATGTGCCCGGCATATTGGTTTTAGTTGGAGTTATTTTCTATCTTTACCGTTGAATGGTGCTAATTATTCGAGATTTATTGGTGTTCTATTTTGGTGAGATTCTACCCTTTGTTGTGCTGAATCTAGTGTGAGAATGAGGGGTGTAAGAAAAATTCTTTATAAATCATGCTGTTAATTTTTGGCATATAGTTTGCTGATTTATGGTTGGTTACTGGTTTTATCATCTGGTGTATTACGAAATGACCTGATGAATGAATGGATGACTGGAAAAACAATAAAACAAGCTGCTACGGATGTTGCCACCACTTAAATTACAGGAGTTCAGTATGATTATCGGCGTACCCAAAGAAATCAAAGTCAGAGAGTATCGCGTTGGTTTAGCCCCCGCCTCGGTCCGCGAGTTGGTCGAGCGTGGTCACAGTGTGCTGGTGGAGACACAAGCCGGTGCCGGAATTGGTATGAGCGATGAAGATTATCGTCAGGCCGGAGCCGAGGTTGTGGTCTCTGCGGACGAAGTTTTTGCGCGCAGCGAGATGATCGTCAAGGTCAAGGAGCCGCAACTGGTCGAGTGCCAACGTTTGCGACCGGGACAAATTCTATTTACCTACCTGCATCTGGCTCCGGATCCTGAACAGGCTCAAGCCTTGATGGCTAGTGGCGCGACCTGTATTGCCTATGAAACCGTCACTTCAGCTACCGGCGGTTTACCCTTGCTGGCTCCCATGTCGGAAGTGGCAGGACGTATGGCGATCCAGGCGGGCGCTTATTTCCTCGAAAAACCCCACGGTGGGCTCGGGGTGCTGCTGGGTGGGGTTCCCGGTGTGGCTCCCGCCAAGGTGGTGATTCTGGGTGGTGGTGTTGTAGGTTCACATGCCGCCATGATTGCTGTCGGCATGGGTGCTGAGGTTTGGGTGCTGGATCGGAATGTCGATGTGTTGCGCAGCTTGTGGCGGCAATATGGCAATAGCATCAACACCCAATATGCGACTCGTGATGCTATCGAAGCCCATTGCCAGAATGCTGATCTGGTCATCGGCGGGGTTCTGGTCCCTGGCGCATCCGCGCCCAAGTTGCTGACCCGGGCCATGCTCAAGCAAATGAAGGCTGGGTCTGTGGTGGTGGATGTCGCCATCGATCAGGGCGGTTGTTTTGAAACCTCCCACGCCACGACCCACGATGAGCCAACCTATCTGGTGGATGGCGTGATTCACTACTGTGTCGCTAACATGCCAGGTGCCGTACCTCGTACGTCAACTTTTGCCTTGAACAATGCCACCCTGCCTTTTGCGCTGGCGTTAGCCGATAAGGGTCTGGATGCCTTGCGTCAAGATGTCCACCTGCGGAATGGCTTGAATGTATTTCAGGGGCAAATCACGCATGCCGGTGTCGCCGAATCTCTGGGTTATGCCTATGCGGATCCGCTGGTCGCATTGAACCGTTAACCACAACGAATGAGCCCTTTCGGAGCGAAAGGGCTCATGATTGGGTTCTGGTTTAGCTTGGGTACAGGTATATCGGTGGCCAGTGCTTGAGCAATCGATGAAGCCGCGTACTATAGGGCATGCAAATCGTGAGTCACAGGGTGACTTTAAAGGAGATTTATATGTCCAAGCATCTGACCATCCTCGCTCTTGGCACTCTGGTGGCTTTGGCCGGCTGTGCTAACAGTGACACCTATTCTGGCGACGTCTACAGCGCCAATCAAGCCAAGACAGTACAAACCGTTTCCTATGGAACCATAACCGCGACGCGGCCCATCAAGATCCAAGCCAGTGATGATTCGGTGTTGGGAACCATTGCCGGTGGTGTCTTGGGTGGAGTCTTGGGTAGCGCTGTGGGTGGCGGTAAAGGCCAGGACATTGCGACAGTGGCCGGTGCCATTGGTGGTGCTGCAGCCGGTAAAGCGGCCGGTGATAAGCTGAACCAGGTTGATGGTGTCGAGATCGAAATTAAGAAAGAAAACGGTGACAGTGTCGTGGTGGTTCAAAAGGCCAGCCCGACCTTTGTCCCTGGCAAGCGCGTGCGGATGGTGCAATCTGCCGGCAAGACCAATGTGGCCGTGGTTGAATGACCCTGACTCTACGTTAATAGAAATCTCTTATCAGGGCTCTGTTCAGGAGCCCTGATTGTTTTGTGGCGTTAGCTGCGCTGTGCTGCGAGGCTACGCAATGCCTGCTTCTCCTCCTGGCTGAGGAATGCCAGCTCTAGGCCATTGATTTGTGCCTGGAGGATCTGCCGATCACTCAATCCGGCAGCTGGGGCCGCAGTCTGATACTCATAGGGCAGTTCTATGCCTTCGACGGCTGGATCATCGGTATTCAGACACGCCAGAATGCCATGGGCTAAGAAGTGGCGGAGTGGGTGACTGTCGTAGCTGGCGACCGTACTGGTCTGGATATTGGAGGTGAGGCAAGACTCGATGCCGATGCCACGCTCGGCCAGATAATTCATCAGCACCGGATCTTCGATCGCCTTCACGCCATGACCAATTCGCTCCGCACCCAGAGCGCGTATCGCATGCCAGATGCTGTCTGCGCCAGCGGCTTCACCAGCATGCACAGTGATATGCAATCCTGCATCGCGAACGCGACGGAAATGGGTTTCAAACAGCGGTCCAGGAAAGCCCAACTCATCGCCCGCCAAATCAATCGCCACCAGTTGCTCGGCATGAGCCAGGCAGGCTGTCAGTTCTTTTTCACACTGCGCCTGACCAAAGGTCCGGCTGAGAATACCAATCAGGTTGGCTTGGACGCCAAAGTCGCGACAACCGGACTTAACGCCATCGATCACCGCCTCCACAACCCCTTGCGGGTCCAGATGATGGTTCATGGCCATGTACCAGGGGCTGAAACGCAGCTCGGCATAGTCAATTCCTGCCAATTGGAGGTCCTGGACGTTTTCGTAAGCCACCCGTTGGCAGGCATCATAATTGGCTAGGACTTTCACGCCCCAATCCAGCTTGCTCAGAAAGGCCAACAGACTGGGCTCCGTTTCCACAATCTGGACATGCGGTCGTAACGCCTCAAGCTCCTGAGCGGGCAAGGCTAGGCCGTGCTGCTGACCCAACGCCAATATTGTACTGGCGCGAATATTTCCATCGAGGTGGCGATGTAGATCGGTGAGGGGAAGGCTTCTATCAATCATGGTGGATCCAGTCACAATCAGGGCGTGCGGCTATTTTAGCCCCTGGCCAAGCAATGCAAAGTAAAAAGCGGTTGTGGTGTCGAGAGGAGTTGAAGGCAAGCGTTTTTCAGATCAAACATCGGGGCCGGATGGCCCCGATAGCGGTTTACATATCCAGTTCTTTGAGTTTTCGCGTCAGGGTATTGCGGCCCCAGCCGAGTAAACGAGCCGCTTCCTGTTTATGTCCATGGGTATGCTGCAGGGCAGTATTGAGCATGATGCGCTCGAATTCCGGCATGGCTTCGCCCAGAATATCCACCTCGCCCCGCGCTAGCTTCTGCGCAACCCACTGCTGGAGTTGATCCTGCCAGCGTTGCGAGATTTGCTCCCGGGTCACGGGACGTTCTTCGCTGGGATTGAGCAACTCAGGCGGCAGATCGGAAACCAGGACTTCCTGGCTGGATGCCATGACGGTTAGCCAGCGGCAGACGTTCTCCAGTTGGCGCACGTTCCCGGGCCATGGCAAGCGGCTGATATAGGCTTCGGTATCGGGATGCAGCAGCTTGGCTTCGACATTCAGCTCTTTGGCGGCCCGGACCAGAAAATGGTGGGCCAGTCGTGGAATATCTTCACGACGTTCCCGTAACGCCGGAATATGCACGCGAATGACGTTCAGGCGATGGAATAAATCTTCGCGAAAATCACCGTCCGCGACCCGCTTTTCCAGATCCTGGTGAGTGGCCGCTATGATACGGACATCAACTTGGACCGGTTGGTGACCACCGACCCGATAGAATTGCCCATCAGCAAGCACCCGCAGCAGGCGAGTCTGCACATCTAGCGGCATGTCACCAATTTCATCGAGGAACAGAGTACCGCCGTTGGCCTGTTCAAAACGGCCATGGCGCACGTTGTTGGCTCCGGTGAAGGCTCCTTTTTCGTGGCCGAACAGTTCCGACTCGATCAGTTCCTTCGGAATGGCGGCCATATTCAAGGCGATAAACGGCTTGGCAGCGCGGGGGCTATGCTTGTGCAGTGCGTGGGCGACCAACTCTTTACCCGTACCGGATTGACCATTGATCAGTACCGAAATAGAGGAGCGAGAAAGACGACCAATGGCGCGGAAAACTTCCTGCATCGCGGGTGCTTCCCCGATAATTTCGGGAGCATTGGTGATCGCTTGCAGTTTATTGCGGCGCTTGCTGCGTTGTTCACGCAGATGGCTTTCGGCCCGACGCACTAGCGCGACCGCTTCATCAATATCAAAGGGTTTGGGAAGATATTCGAAAGCACCACTTTGATAGGCGTTCACCGCACTATCCAGATCCGAATGGGCGGTCATGATGATGACCGGCACATCCGGTTGCTTTTCCTGAATCAGCTGGAGTAACGAGAGTCCATCGATACCAGGCATCCGGATATCGGAGAGAATGACTTCCGGAAAATCCAGATCCAGAGTGGCAAGCAGGCTCTCGCCATCTTCAAAGGTGCGGCATTCGAACCCTTCGGTGCTCAGGGCTCGTTCCAGAACCCAACGAATCGAGCTGTCGTCATCGACAATCCAGACTTTGGCAGCCATGTGTATCCCTTACTTGCGTAGCGGTAAATAGATGCTGAACTCGGTATGTCCGGGCCAGCTGACGCATTCGATGCGTCCCTTATGTTGATCGATCAGGTTCTGAGCAATGGAGAGGCCTAAGCCGGTGCCGCCATCTCGGCCAGTTACCATCGGATAAAACAGGGTGTCGCGGATCTGTTCCGGGATCCCTGGGCCGTTGTCGATAATCTTGATTTCAGCGGCCAGACGATAGCGTTTGCCATGGATGGTGATTTGAAATACGGTCCGGGTTTTCAGGCGGATATGGCCTTCGCTGCCCATGGCTTCCACGGCATTACGAACTATGTTCAGGAATGCCTGTTGTAGCTGATCCGGCTCCATCTCGAAGTCCGGAATGCTGGGATCGTAATCTCGTTCAATGCGTATCCCGGGTGGAAGTTCCATCTCCACCAGCCGTCGCACCTGTTCCAGAACCGAATGCACATTGTGCACCTGATGACGTCCTGGTCGTTGCGGGCCCAATAAGCGATCCACCAGATTTCGCAGACGATCCGCCTGCGCGATTATGATGCCGGTGTACTCTTTGAGATGCGCATCCGGCAGTGCTTTTTCCAGTAACTGTGCGGCTCCACGCAAGCCACCCAGCGGGTTTTTGATCTCGTGTGCCAGGCCTCGAACCAGATCGCGAGCGGCCAGTTGTTGTGCGTGTTGTAGCAACTCTTGACTGATGCGTTTTTGTTGATCGATCTTGCGCAGCTCCATCAAAATCAGCTGTTGTGGGTGCTCGCTAATGGTGACAACACTGATATCCACCAGACGGGGATCACCATCGATGACCAGGGTCACTTCACTGTCCGTGAAGCCTTGGCCTTGACGCTGCGAATCACGCAAGCGATCCAAATCGAGAGAGATATATTCGACCACATGGTCGAAGCGATTTTGCAGTAGCCGACGCGCACTGATACCCAGCAGCTGCTCGGCTGCGGGGTTGACGTACTGCACGATAAGATTGCTATCCACCAAAATAACAGCGGTTAGCAGATTATCCAGTAACGTGCCGGGTAACTCCGGTCGGGTATTCAATTACAAGCTCCCCAAGTTGGTGCTTTGCTTATGTTTGGTGCGCCGCTCTACCCGAATTAGTGCATCTCTTTATCCAGATGCACCATTTACTTTCGGTGTTGGCTGGTTGTTTGGTCGAGACAGCACCGAAACACGAAACAGATAGAAGGTTGTCTTATTGGATGATGCAAGGAGCTTGCCGCTTTCATCAAAGATCTGTAGTTCCAGCTGATGCATACCTCGTTCAACGTTTTCCAGCTCAACGACCAGGGTATTATTGGCGCTACCTTTCTGCTGCCCATCCAGAATGACACTCATGGTGAAGGCTCCTGGCGGGAGGGGTGACAGTGAAGCCTTGATGATGACCAGACCGCTATTTTCCCGCACTATCTCGCCGTTGGATGGCGACTCAATCATCAACAGTGGACCCGTGGGTCGCTGCTCGTTTGCGGCTTCGGCACCTGCTACCACTTCGTGTTGCTGGTTGTCGGGAACCGGAGTACTGCTTGGCGTCGGTGGAACGACCTCGATGAGCTCGGATTGGTGTTGTCCCGAGGGTTGATCCGAGAAATGAACATTGCCTTGTGCATCAACCCAGCGATGGACTGTTTGCGCAGAGTAGAGGGGTAGAGTGAACAGCAGCAGACAGAACCAGAACAAGCGCATCGGAGGATCTCCTGTAGGGAATAGTCAATTGCAGCCATATTAACGAATGACGAAAAAAAAACCCGCCGTGAGGCGGGTTTTTCAACACTCTGTGACTTAGACAGAGTAGTACAGTTCGTACTCAACTGGGTGCGGAGTCATGCGAACACGATCCACGTCGACTTGCTTCAGTTCCAGGTAGGAATCGATGAAGTCATCAGTGAACACGCCGCCACGGGTCAGGAACTCGCGGTCAGCATCCAGAGAGGTCAGAGCTTCTTCCAGTGAAGCAGAAACAGTCGGGATCAGCGCCTCTTCTTCTGGCGGCAGATCGTACAGGTTCTTGTCCATGGCTTCGCCCGGATGGATCTTGTTGATGATACCGTCCAGACCGGCCATCAACTGAGCCGCAAACGCCAGGTACGGGTTGGCAGCCGGATCCGGGAAGCGAACTTCGATACGACGAGCTTTCGGGCTCGGTACCACCGGGATACGGATAGAAGCAGAACGGTTACGGGCTGAGTAAGCCAGCATGACCGGAGCTTCGTAGCCAGGAACCAGACGCTTGTAAGAGTTGGTAGTCGGGTTGGCAAAGGCATTGATGGCCTTGGCATGCTTGATGATACCGCCGATGTAGAACAGGGCAGTTTCAGACAGGCCACCGTACAGGTCACCGGCGAACAGGTTTACCCCATCCTTGGCCAGAGACTGGTGACAGTGCATACCAGAACCGTTGTCACCAAACATCGGCTTCGGCATGAAGGTTACAGTCTTGCCGTAGGCATGAGCGACGTTATGAATAACGTACTTCTGTACCTGAACTTCGTCGGCCTTCTTGGTCATGGTGTTGAAGCGAGTTGCGATCTCGTTTTGACCAGCAGTCGCCACTTCGTGGTGGTGAGCTTCAACCACTTGACCCATCTCTTCCAATACCAGACACATAGCAGAACGCAGGTCTTGAGAAGAATCGACTGGAGCAACTGGGAAGTAACCACCCTTCACGCCAGGACGGTGACCCTTGTTACCACCTTCGTATTCGGTAGCTGAGTTCCAGGCGGCTTCTTCAGCATCAACCTTGAAGAAAGATCCGCCCATGGTGTTACCAAAACGGACATCGTCAAAAATGAAGAATTCCGGCTCCGGTCCAAACAGAACGGTGTCGGCAATGCCGCTGGACTGCAGGAAACCTTCGGCACGCTTAGCGATGGAGCGCGGATCGCGATCATAGCCTTGCATGGTAGCGGGTTCGAGGATGTCACAACGGATGATCAGAGTTGTCTCTTCGGTGAACGGATCCAACAGGGCAGTAGTGGCATCCGCCATCAGCACCATGTCTGACTCGTTGATACCCTTCCAACCAGCGATGGAAGAACCATCGAACATCTTGCCGTCTTCGAAGAAACCTTCGTCGATTTGATGATGAGGCACGGAAACGTGTTGTTCTTTGCCCTTGGTATCGGTGAAGCGCAGATCGACAAACTTCACTTCTTGTTCTTTGATCAGAGCCAGAACATTTGCTGCTGACATGCTAAATAACCTCCGGTGTCGTGGATAACTGAAACTAGCGGCAGAAACCTGTTATTACAGATAAGCCAAAACTGTGCCAATAAATAAAATCCCTTAACTAACAATTAGTAATAGCACTTTGAGTGCACCATAGATGGAGTGATGCGCGCATTTGGTGCGCCACTGGATCAAATTGGTGCATCGTTTTGGTGCAAAATATGCACCTTGGCGATTACATAGGGAATAATACTGTGATCTTCGCCGTCAGGCTTCATTAAATTTACGCGGAATATGCTAGGAAGATCACACGCTGGCGAGTAAAATGACCGACCAATTTTTCCCCACTTGTTTTAGAGGCGAGGATGTTAGAGAAGCTCCGCAATATTGCCATTATTGCGCACGTTGACCATGGCAAGACCACACTGGTAGATAAGCTGTTACAGCAATCGGGCACCCTGGACCGTACCAGTGAAGGTCAGGAACGGATCATGGATTCCAACGATTTGGAACGGGAGCGCGGCATCACCATCCTCGCTAAAAACACCGCCATTCGTTGGAACGACTACCGTATCAATATCGTCGATACCCCCGGCCACGCCGACTTCGGTGGTGAAGTTGAGCGTGTTATGTCGATGGTCGATTGCGTATTGCTGCTGGTTGATGCGGTTGATGGCCCAATGCCACAAACCCGTTTCGTGACCCAGAAGGCATTCGCTCAGGGTTTGCGCCCTATCGTGGTCGTCAACAAGGTTGACCGTCCGGGTGCGCGTCCGGATTGGGTTGTGGAGCAGGTGTTCGACCTGTTCGACAATCTGGGTGCCACCGATGAACAGCTCGATTTCCCGATCGTGTATGCCTCAGCGTTGCAAGGCTATGCCACCATGGACTTGGCGAATCCGTCCGAGAACATGGATCCGCTGTTCCAGGCGATCGTGGATTTCGTGGAACCGCCGAGGGCTGATCCGGATGGTGAGTTCCAGATGCAAATCTCCCAATTGGACTACTCCTCCTACGTGGGTGTTATCGGCATCGGCCGTCTCACTCGCGGCAAGGCGAAGTCCAACATGCAGGTCACCGTTATCGGTGCCGATGGCAAGACTCGTACCGGTAAAATCGGTCAGGTCATGGGATATCTGGGGCTGCTGCGTACTGAAATCGCCGAAGCGCAAGCCGGTGACATCATTGCGATTACCGGTCTGGGCGAACTGAAGATTTCCGACACCATCTGTTCTAACGCGGCCGTTGAGGCATTGCCTCCGCTGTCCGTTGATGAGCCGACTGTGACCATGACCTTCCAGGTGAACACCTCACCATTCGCCGGTAAGGAAGGCAAGTATGTGACCTCCCGTAATATTCTGGAGCGTCTGCAGAGCGAGCTGGTTCATAACGTGGCACTGCGTGTCGACAACACCGATGATCCAGATAAGTTCCGCGTCTCCGGCCGTGGTGAATTGCACCTGGGTATCCTCATCGAAAACATGCGTCGTGAAGGCTTCGAGCTGGCGGTATCCCGTCCTGAAGTCATCATGCGTGAAGAGAATGGTGTGAAGATGGAACCGATGGAGACTCTGACTGTCGACATCGAAGACCAACACCAAGGTTCGGTCATGGAGAAGCTGGGTGAGCGTAAAGCTGATCTGCGTAACATGGTGCCGGATGGCAAGGGTCGCGTACGTCTGGATTATCTGATCCCGGCTCGTGGTCTCATCGGCTTCCAGACCGAGTTCATGACCCTCACCTCAGGTACTGGTCTGCTCTACCACTCGTTCGAGTGCTACGGCGAGCACAAGGGCGGCTCCATTGGCCAACGTCAGAACGGTGTGTTGATTTCCAACGCTACCGGTAAGGCTCTGGGCTTTGCGCTGTTCAACCTGCAGGAACGTGGTCGTCTGTTCATTGAACATGCCACCGAAGTGTACGAAGGTCAGGTGATCGGCATTCACAGCCGTTCCAACGACCTCACCGTAAACTGTCTGAAGGGTAAGCAACTGACCAACATGCGCGCTTCCGGTACCGATGAAGCGATCGTGTTGACCACGCCTATCAAGAAGACCCTGGAGCAAGCTCTGGAGTTCATCGATGATGACGAGTTGGTGGAAGTGACCCCGTTGAGCGTCCGCATCCGTAAGAAGTTGTTGACCGAAATGGATCGTAAGCGTTTCAACCGTGGCTCCGGTAAAGAAGAATAATTCTTTCCTGTCATTGAACACGAAACCCCGCCTGGTGCGGGGTTTTTTTATCTGGTTTATCAAGTGCTAAACTGGCATGCTGCCATGACGATCTCTTGGAGAATGGAGTCTGTGGTGGGGGTGTTGAGCTGTTTTCGACGGATGAATATCTGGCATCATCTATCGGCATTTTCCCTGCTGTGTTGGCGGCGTATCCAGGAGGATCGACTCTCGGTACTCGCGGGGCATCTGGCTTATGTCACCTTGCTGTCTCTGGTGCCCCTGGTCACAGTGATCTTCTCCATTTTCTCTTTCTTTCCTATCTTTGCCTCAGTGCGCTTGCAGGTTGAAGAGTTTGTGTTTGCCAATTTTGTTCCGGCTGCCAGCGATGTTATCCACCATCATTTTTCCCGCTTCGTGGCCAATGCATCCCAAATGACCTCGATCGGTGTGGTGGCTCTGGTATTGGTGGCTCTGCTGCTGATCTCGGCCATCGATCAGAACCTGAACCATATCTGGCGCAGTCGCGGCCAGCGGCCGAAGATGACGACCTTTGCCGTCTACTGGATGATACTGACGCTCGGGCCGCTATTGGCCGGTGCCAGTATGCTGGCAACGTCTTATGTGATCTCGCTGCGGGTGTTTCACCACATGCAACTGCTGAGCAGTGCGGCCAGCCTGATGCTGGGGCTGCTGCCCTTTGTGCTCTCCTTCTTCAGCCTGATGTTACTGTTTGTGCTGGTGCCAAACGTCAAGATCCGCTGGCGCGATGCTCTGGTGGGAGCCGCCGTATCCGCATTGCTGCTGGAAGGAGCCAAGAAAGGCTTCGCCCTGTATATCACCCACTTTAATGCCTATCAGACCATCTATGGTGCCTTGGCGGTCATCCCGATCCTGTTTGTCTGGGTGTATCTGAGTTGGTGGCTGGTGCTGCTGGGGGCTGAATTTACCGCCAGCATGGGTGATTACCGGACTCGACGCACTCCCGTGTGGGATTAAGTGCTGCGAGTCTGCGCAATCGTTGTCGGGTGTTTCCGGATTGATCAGAGCCCTGTGCTATATTGGCAGACGTACCCATACATAAAAAATAGAGAGTAACGGCCTTGAATACCATTCGTGATGTAGCCCGGCTTGCCGGGGTGTCGGTCGCCACTGTTTCTCGTGTGTTGAATGAACCGGATAAAGTGGCGCCCAAAACCCAGGCTCGCGTCAAAGAAGTGATGATCGAGCTGAACTTTATCCCCAACCTGAATGCTCGTAGCCTGGCGACGAGCCGCTCCGGGGTCATCGGCATTCTGGTCAACAATATCTCGGGTGGTTATTACGCGCGCATCATCGATAGCATTGAAGCCGAAGCCAGGCGGCGTAATGTTTTTACGCTGATTAATTGTGGTAACCACGATAGCAACGATGTGATGGATGCCGCCTTGCGGCTCGCCAGCCGCCAATGTGATGCCATCATTGCCAGCGTGCCGTTTATGGATGATGAGGGGTTGCAGCGCTTCCTGGCGATGCAACCGAATGCTGTGCTGCTGAATTGCATCTCGGCGCTCCACCGCGAACGTTCTTTGGCGGTGGACAATCGCCATGGCGTCCTTTTGGCGCTGGATCACCTGCATGCCTTGGGCCATCGCCAGATTGGTTTGATTTCCGGGCCTGAGGAAAACAGTGAGGGCGAACTCCGCTTGTCGGCTTGTCGTGACTGGTTCAAGGCGCAAGGATTGGTCGAGCCGTTGATCCAGGTCGGTGATTTTAGTGCCGAATCCGGTCGGCAGGCTGCGGCGACATTATTGCAGCAGCATCCGGAAATCACGGCCCTGTTCTGTTTCAACGACCACATGGCAATTGGCGCCCTGCATCACGCTAAACAAGTGGGCATGCAGGTTCCGGAGCAGTTGTCGATCGTGGGTTTCGATAATAACGAGTTGGCGGTCTACTCTGACCCGGCACTGACCACTGTGGCCCAGCCACTGGAGCAGTTGGGCGAACGCGCCCTGCATCTGGCGCAACAACTGATCGCTGGTGAGGCCCATGAGCCCCAGGTTCTGTTGTTGCCTGAACTGGTGGTTCGCCAGTCAACGTCGGTACCACGCCGGTAATCAGAGACCATCCATGATCCCATCGGGCCCGTTTCGGGCCCTTTGTGTTCTGGCTACCTATCCAGGAGAAACAGATGATTGCACTGATCCAGCGGGTATCCCACGCTAGCGTTACCGTGAGCGGAGAAACAGTCGGTGAGATAGGTCCGGGGTTATTGGTGTTGCTGGGTGTGCAGCGAGAGGATGATGAAGCCAAGGCCAGCAAGCTGCTGCATAAGGTGAGCCACTATCGGGTCTTTGCCGATGGCGATGGCAAGATGAATCTCAATGTCCAGCAAGCGGGCGGCAGTCTGCTGGTGGTGTCCCAGTTCACCCTGGCAGCGGAAACCGATAAAGGGCTAAGACCCAGCTTTTCCAATGGCGGTGAGCCTGCATTGGCCGAACGCTTGTATGACTACTTTATCGCGCAGAGTCAGGCGGCCGGGCTCCCGACCGCCAGTGGTTGTTTTGCCGCCGATATGCAGGTGTCATTGCTCAACGATGGTCCGGTCACTTTCTGGTTGGAGGTGTGAGTTTCATACCTCCTAGTCACCACGCAAGCTACCCCGGCGTCCCTGAGGGGGATAGGGAACGGATGACGACGGCCATGGCTGGCAACGGGACGGTAGCTGAAAGGTGAAGGAGGGATCCAGGCTTGGCCCGCGCACTGTGCTGGTCAGTTCGGCACAATGGCGCTGGTTCAGTAGCCCCAACTCGGCATGCCACTGTTGCTGGCTCAGATCCAGCGTGCCCCTTAGCCTCAGCAGGTGAGTAATGGTGGCCATAGCACCTTGCAAGTCCAGCACGCCTTGCTTAGCTTGTGCCTGCAGCATGAGTTGATTGATGCCGGTTCCGCCACTCGGTAACTGGCTATACAGCTCGCTCAATCGACTGGGCTTGGGGGTCTGGCGCAGCACCTCATCCAGATAGCCGTCGAGGCGAATGCCGTCCAAAAACAGATCCTTGCCACTCAACTGGATATCGCCAGTTAATTGCGCCCATGATTCGGCAAGGCTGCGTCCCTTGCTCTGCAGATCCAGGCTGAGGTCGATATTGCCCGCCAGCTCATGACGGGGTTGCAGCAGTGTATTGAGCTTGTCCAGATCCAGTTGTTTGGCCTGCAGGGTCAGCCAGTGAGCGGCTTGATCGCTGCGCTGCCATTCACCCTCCGCCTTGAGCAGGCTTTGCTCCAGCGGCAGTGATAACTCGCGCAACCGGTAACTGGCGGCAGTAATTTCGCCTTGGGCTTCGCCCCTCCGGCTGACCAGACCACCATACACCAACTCGCCCCAGCTGGTTTCCCAGCGAAGCTTGTCACTGGCAGGTTGCAGGCCTTGGGCGAGGTCATAGTCGAGATCGGTGACGAAAAACTCACCGCCTTTGAGCGACAGCGGCAGGTTATCATCAAAGGAGATCAGTGCGAGTTGATGGGCATCCAAGCGCCGTATGGTGAGCCGATCCAGCGGCCATGCCGGTACCTTGTTGCGCCAGTCAGCAGGCAGCTCGGCCTGCCACTGGGCTATTTGCACCTCATCTAGCGTCAGATGGCGCTTTGAGGGTTGGTAGTGCCCCGTGGCACTGAGTGTGCCTTCCAGCAGTTGCCCCTGCAGCTCGCCTTGCCAGGCATCGGCTTGCAGCTCGAGTTTACCGCTGAGTTCTGTGATAGAGGCCGATCCATAGGCGATCTCGCCAATCGTGCCACCCAGGGCTCCACGCCAGGGCTGGCCTGCTTGCCACTGCCAGTCATGTAGCTGGAGATTGATATCATTTACCGTGATGTCGTCGTCGCTCCGGCGCCAGACCAGATGATTCAGACGTCCTTGTTTGAGGGTGACGTGTTGCAAACCGGTGGCAGGGAGGGCGACATCGGTCATGCGCAGGCGATCCAGGGTCAGATCTTCGATGCTCAGAGCCTTGCCTGGAATGTCCCATGTCAGCGAGCCCTGGATTTGGCCATCCAGCAGCCGTGTCTTGCCATCCTTGAGAGTGATTTTTCCTGCCTTGATGCCGCCCTCGGCGCTGATCTTGGCCAGATGAAGTTCTTGCCACTCCAGCAGATTGGCCTCGCCACTGAAATCGGCTTGGGCGAGAGGCTGCCAGCTGCCGGCTGCGAGCGGTTGCCAGTTGGCCAGATGAAAACTGGTACCGCCTAACTTGAGCTCCGGTGTCAGCAAGGTCAGACGGTCGACATTCAGGTCCTGAATGGTCAGGCTTTGCAAGGGCAGGGATGGCAACGCTTGTCCGGGTTTGAGCTCGATGCGTGGTGCAATGACATCCAGATGTGCCAACTGGATGCGGCGCTCGAGCCAGGAGCCGGAGTCCACTTCGATATAGAGCTTTTCGGCGCTCATGACATCGCCGAGCTTGATCTGCTCGGCCAGCAAGACGTTGGGATAAAACGGATTGAATTCCAGGCGACCAATGGTCAGCGGTAAGCCGGTCTGCTGCTGCACCCAGGCCGCAAGCGGTGCCTTCAGATACTCGGGTTTGAACAGGCCAAAGGCCAGCCACAGGGCGATGACCAGACTCAGAATACCGTATAGAAAAATTCGAATCGCAAGGCGCATGGTCAGACCGTATGGGGTTGATAGTTAAGCCTAATGAGAGTTAAGCCCAATCATAGGCGTTTGTGCTCATGATGCGAAGCCCCAGATCGGGAGCTTCAAGCCTGAGCGTAGTGATCGCCCGCGGTCAGCCAGCGCCGGATCAAGGGAGCCACTGCGGCTCTATGATGCAGATAGAGATCCCGTGCCAGTTCCTGCACCCGCGGTATATGCGCCTGATCCCGTACCAGATCAGCAATTTTCAGATCGGCGAGTCCGGTTTGCCGGGTTCCCAGTAATTCCCCCGGGCCTCGTAGCTCCAGATCTTTCTGGGCGATGACAAAGCCATCATTGCTGTCCCGCAGCACGGCCAGGCGCTGTTGCGCGGTTTTTGACAGTGGTGCGTGATAGAGCAAGACGCAGTGGGATGCGATCGCACCCCGGCCGACCCGGCCGCGAAGTTGGTGTAATTGTGCCAGTCCCAATCGCTCGGGGTTCTCGATGATCATCAGGCTGGCATTCGGCACGTCGACGCCCACTTCGATGACGGTGGTGGCCACCAGCAGGTGCAGGCGGCCTGACTTGAAGTCGTCCATCACCTTCTGTTTTTCGATCGGCCGCATTCGGCCATGTACCAGGCCGATGTGGAGTCCGCTCAGCTGCTGTTGCAGCTCCAGCGCTGTATTCTCGGCGGCCTGACATTCGAGCAGCTCCGACTCCTCGATCAGAGTGCAGACCCAGTACGCCTGGCGGCCTTCGGCACAGGCCTGACGAACCCGGTCCATCACCTCGATACGCCGGGTGTCCGGCAGGGCGACTGTGGTGATCGGCGTGCGTCCCGGTGGTAGCTCATCAATGACAGAGGTATCCAGATCGGCATAGGCCGTCATGGCTAGGGTGCGCGGGATCGGCGTGGCGGTCATGATCAACTGGTGAGGATAGAGTCCGGCCTGGGCGCCTTTTTCCCGCAGCGCCAGCCGTTGATGGACCCCGAATCTATGCTGCTCATCGATGATCGCCAGCACCAGATGGTGAAAACGTACCTGCTCCTGGAACATGGCGTGGGTCCCCACCACCATCTGCACCCGTCCTTCGGCGATGGCCGCCATCTGCTGTTCCCGGGCCTTGCCTTTTTGCTTGCCCGCCAACCAGCCCACGCCAATACCCAAGGGCTCGAGCCAGCGGGCAAAATTCAGGGCGTGTTGTTCCGCCAGCAACTCGGTGGGTGCCATCAGGGCAACCTGGCCGCCATGCCCAATCGCCTGTAAGGCGGCCAGCGCCGCCACTAGCGTCTTGCCGGAGCCGACGTCGCCCTGTACCAGGCGCATCATGGGGTGAGGCTGGGCCAGATCGGCGCTGATCTCGGCCACAACACGGGATTGGGCGCGCGTCGGCGTAAATGGCAGACTCGCCAGTAGCTGTTCGACCAGCTGCGGATGGGGTGGCAGGGCAGAGGCCGGATGCAATTTGCTGCGCTGTCGTACCTCGAGCACCGAGAGATTGTGGGCCAGCAACTCCTCGATGATCAGCCGCTGCTGGGCCGGATGCTGACCGAACTCCAGCATTGACAGTGCCAGTTCCGGCGGCGGTCGATGCAGCAGTTGCAGGGCGGCACCCAGGCCGATCTGTTGGGGATAGAGCCCGGACGGCAATAACTCGCGCACGCCATAAGTGGCCAGCAGGGCCAGCGCCTGATCGGTCAGATTGCGCAGGGTTTGTTGTCGCAACCCCTCGGTGGTGGGGTAAACCGGGGTGAGTTTTTCTTCCAGCTCCAGCGGACTGGCTTCATCCAGAAGCTTGTATTCAGGGTGAATGATCTCGAGACCATAGTGACCGGCTTTGATTTCCCCGAAGCACCGCAGGCGTCGACCGCTGGCCAGGGAGGCCTTTTGCCCTTGGGTGAAGTTGAAGAAGCGCAGGGTCAGGCTGCCGTTGCCATCACTGATCCGGCAGACCATCATGCGACGACGGGCAGGGACTATCTGGCAATCCTGGATGAAACCTTCAACATTGCACTGCATGCCGGGCAGCAGTTCGGCAATCGGCGAGCTGAGGGTGCGGTCTTCGTAGCGATGGGGCAGATGAAATAGCAGATCCTGCACCGTCTGCAGGTGCAGATGGCCAAGTTTTTCTGCCAGTTTGCTTCCAACCCCTTTCAGGCCGGTTAGCGGTATCTGATCCAGCTCCATGGGCGCACGACCGAAAATACTGTAAATATGATCAGATCATAACAGAGCCGAAGGCAGAACGGGAGCGCTGCTGTCGTGGCCGACAGGGGGAGGCAGAACCTCCCCGTGACCGGATGGCGGGCCCTAGATGAGTTGTTTCAACAGCAGATGCGCCTTGAACCGTTGCAGGCGAACCAGCAGGCGACGCACGGCCTCGGGGTAATCCTTGATCTGCTCCAGCTGGCTGAAGTGTTGCAGTCGACGGGCATGTTGCAAGATTTGCTGACGTTCCTGGGCAAAAGCCCCGGCCAGCAGTCGCTGCGGATCCTGCAACAGCAGGCCGTTTTCCAAATCCAGCGACCAGGCGCGAGGATTCAGGTTGCTGCCGGTAATCAGGGTCAGCTGTTCGTCCACGAAGATCCCTTTGAGATGATAGGAATTCTGCTCGTGTTGCCACAACATCAGGTTCAGTTGTCCGCTGTCGATGTAGCGCTGGTAGCGTTCGGCAAAGCGGCGCAGGTTCACCTCATACAGATAGGGTAAGCCACCGACCGTATTGAAGGGTTCTCCTGGCGGGATATAGAAGTCATTGGCCGTTTTGTCACCGATCACCAACGTCAGCCGCACGCCGCGGCGCAGCAATTGGGCCAGATCCTTGGCGATGAGCTTGGGTGGGTTGAAGTACGGCGTACAGATGAAGACGTCGCTGACCGCACTGCGCAGCAGGTTGTGGATCGCCTTGTTCAAGCGATTATAGCGTTTACCCAGTCCGACCAGCGGTGTCAGCCCCACTTGTTGGGGGCCTATGGTCGCGGCCGCGAATTCATATTCGGCGCGCTGTAGCTTGAGGCGGAAGCGGCGCATTTCACCCCGAATGTCCTTGATGGTCGGAACAGGGGCGCGATCCAGCCGCTGGACGGCGGCATCCAGACCGAAGGTCTGGATGATGAAATGGGCCCAACTGCTGGCCAAGTGAGCATTGTCAATTTCATGGTAACGATCGTAGCGATAACGATCCTGCTGATGCAGATAGATGTTATTGAGGCTGGCCCCGGAGTAGAGCAGGGTGTCATCGAACAGGAAACCCTTGAGATGCAACACCCCCAGCCATTCCCGACGTTTGACCGGTACACCGTAAATCTCGATGGTATCGGGATGTTCGGCGGCCAACGCCTGATAGAGCTGATGGTTACCGGCCTGTTTGCCTTTACCAATCAGGCCGCGCTGGGCTCTGTGGTAATCGACAAAGACCTTGATATCCAGCTCGGGGCGCGAAGCTTTGGCGGCATACAAAGCGCTGAGAATTTCTCGACCGGCCTCATCATCTTGCAGATAGAGGGCGACCAGATAGATGCGTCTTTGTGCCGAGGCGATCAGCGCCAGAATGCGTTGCTTGAACTCGCTGGCCGAATGGAGAATGCGTAAGCTGTCGGCTTGTAAGGCAAGCTGGGGCAATTTCTCGAGTTGTTTTCGATAATGTGCCGGAGTGAACATACCAATACCTGATCTCTGATTGCGCCATCTGGCGCCCATAGTGCTGACGATTTAGCTGCGGATTCTACCAATTTGCCGGGGTAGCGCCAGCTTTTGCCGTCGGACTGCCTCGGTAGCTCACTATCATGACCAGAAAAAAGCCGCGTTTCCGCGGCTCTTGTCACTCAATGAGAGGTTTCAAATGGCCGCAGTCGCCTGCAGCAACCAGCCCATTTCATGGTCGCTGAGATGGGACTTCACCGCATCCCGGACTTCGGCGTGGTAGCTGTTGATCCAGGTGATTTCACTGTCGCTGAGCAGACTCTTGTCCAGCAAACGGACATCGAACGGCACCAGGGTCAGGCGGCTGAAACGATACATGGGGATTTCGCTCGGCTCATCGCTGGTTTCCACCACCAACAGGTTCTCACAGCGGATACCAAACGCACCTTCCCGGTAATAACCAGGCTCGTTGGAGAGCACCATGCCCGGTTCCAGCGGCACTAGCGAGCCCTTGCTGGCAATCCGTTGCGGCCCTTCATGGACGCTGAGGAAGTGGCCGACGCCATGACCTGTGCCATGGTCATAGTTATAACCGGCTTGCCATAGCGGCATCCGCGCCAGCACATCCAGCTGAATGCCAGAGGTCCCTTTCGGAAAACGTACCCGATCGATGGCGATATGCCCCTGCAAGACGCGGGTAAATTGCTGACGCATCTCGTCCGTGACCTCGCCGACCTTGACGGTACGGGTGATATCTGTGGTGCCTTCCAGATATTGGCCACCGGAATCAATCAGATACATACCATCCTGTCCAAAGGCGCGCGGAGTGCCGTTGGTGTGGTGGTAATGGCACATAGCGGCATTGGGGCCGAGGGCCGAGATGCTGTCGAAGCTGGGCTCTATGTAATTATCTTGCTCTTCACGGAAGCGGGTCAGTTGATCCGACAGTGTGCCTTCATCGCCATTCAGGCCTTTGTCGGCTTGTCGATCCAGCCAGGCCAGAAACCGGCACATGGCCACGGCATCTTTCTGATGCGCCAGACGCATGCCAGCCAGCTCAGTGTTGTTCTTGCAGGCTTTAGGCAGCATGCAAGGGTCCTGGCCCTGAACCAGAGTGGCGCCATGCTCTTGCAGGGTGAGCTGGGTCCAGGCATTGGTGGTGTCGGCATCGGCCAGCACCTTGAGACGATCCTCCCCCATGCGTTTGAGCACGTCACCGAGCTTTTCCAGCGGGTAGACGGAGACGTCATTGCCCACATGCTGGCTGAAGGCGTTGCAATCGAGCTTGTCGGTATCGATAAAGAAATCGACGCTGACATTGCTATAAATGACCGCAAAACAGAGCACCACCGGGAAGCAGGGAATATCCCGACCGCGAATATTCAGCAGCCAGTTGATGGATTCCGATTGGGAGAGCAGAGCGGCATCCAGCCCCTGTTGACGCAATTTGCTGGCGATGGCTTCGCGCTTGGCGAGGCTGCCTTGGCCGCTGAATTGCTCGGAATAGATCATCATCTCGGCCTTGCTGGGCACGGGGCGAGCTTGCCACAACTGATCGATGGGGTTTTGTTCCAGACTGACCAGGGCGATCTCTTTTTGCGCCAGGATCGCACTCGCCTTCTGATACCAGGCCAGGCTATGCAGCCGTGGATCGAAGCCGACTTTCTGCCGACGATCCAGTTGCCCTTGCAGCCACTCCAGATGGGGTTGATCCACCAGATGCTGGTATTGGAACAACTCGCCAGGCGTTTGCTGACGGGCCTGGACCGTGTAACGGCCATCGACAAACAGCGCTGCGGTATCGGCGAACAGAATCGCCAGCCCCGCCGATCCGGTGAAGCCAGTTGCCCAAGCCAGACGTTCGGCCTCTGCAGGCAAATATTCGCCCAGATGTTCATCATCGTGAGGGATGATCAGCGCATCCAGAGCGTGGGATGCCATATAGGCACGCAGGGCCGCGAGGCGGGAGGCGATGAGTTCATGAGTCGTCATGGTAAAAACCTGATCATTGCTTAAAGTCTGCACTGCCATTAGTAGCAGGTGGGCGAGAATATCATAAAACCTGAGGCCGTCTGCCTGTGCAAGCGTCGAGATGGATAAAAAAACACCATTTCTGCCACAACTTTATGCTGCTGTGGAATCAATGGGTGTCACTCGATTCTTGCTTTCGCCAAGCGGGCCATTGCTGCACCAGCAGTGCTGCCACGATCAGCAGCAAACCGAACGGGGTCGCGGTGGCAATGGGCTCATGCACCAGCCAGCGCAGCAGCAGCAACGAAATAAACGGCGAGAGAAAGATCAGATTGCTGATGTGGGCGGCTTGTCGCGCGTGACGCAGAGCCAGCAACCAGAGCAAAAACGCTATGCCCATTTCGAACAGACCGACATAGATGGCGCCCAGCCAGCCTTGCCAGGCTCGTAACTCGAAGTCCGATAGCAGGCCACAGGCCAGCAGGGTAAACGGCAGGCTGCAACTGAAGGTCAGAAACAGGCTGATCAAGGGATCTGTGGTATTGCGAGTATTCAGGATCCAGTAGCCGGCCCAAATCAGGGTCGAGGCCAGGGCCAACAGTACGCCGTAGCCGGAGTCGAAGTTCAGGCTGAATGGGTCGCCGCGCGTGGCGATGATCAAAGCGCCGAGATAGGCCAGCATAATGGCCACCCCATCGAAGCGATTCAGGCGCTGTTTGAGAAAGGGCACTGCCAGCAACGACAGGGCGATAGCCCAGGTGTAGTTGATGGCTTGGGCCTGCTGGGCGGGCAACAGTCGATAGGCCTCAAACAGCAGCAGGTAGTAGAGGGCAGGATTCAGTATCCCGAGGCTGATGAAAAACAGCGGTCGGGTACGTAGTGTGGTCAGCGCCAGACCGAGCTTACGCTGACCAGCCAGCAGCCCACCCAATAGCAGCACAGAGGTGACGCTGGCGACCAGTAACAACTGGCTGGGGGCGAAATACCGCAAGGAGAGTTTGAAGGCGCTGGCGACCGTTGACCACAACAGGACCGTGGCCAGCGCATACAGCCAGGCTTTGCGCTGATTCGACATGCTTTATTCCACCGGCGTGACGTTATAGTAGCGGCCGCTGGCATCCATGAAGAGACCATCCTCGCTCTGGGTGAGGATCAACTGAGGCGTCAGGCTCTTGCTGCGACGATGCAGGATCACCAGTAGCAGGGTGAAAAAGCCGACCAGAATACAGAGCACGGAGGAGGTGCGCACCAGCCAACCGGCATAGACACCACCGACGATGGCATAACTGAGCAAGCCGCCCAGCAGCAAGCTGCTGGCCCGGGTCAGCGGTACCAGAACCTTCTGTTTCCAACCTTCGAGTTTGATCAGGGATGGCAACAGGCAATGGGTGTAGACCAGGGTCCAGACCAGGGTGACACCCGTCACTTGCCAGTAGTGGGGACTGTGGATATCCAGCCACAGCAGGGCGAGCAGCAGGCAGGCACTGAGAATGCCCAGCCCGACCCCGCACCAGACCAGCCATATTTTGGGAACCTCGTGGCGACAGGTCAGGCATGTGATGGCATTCAGGCCGGCGGCAAAACCGATGAGCGCCGTGAGCAGCGCCTTGACTTCGCCCCAGCCCAGCTCGCCGGTGATCAGCACATAGATGGCCTGAAGAGCCACCAAACTCAAGAGTACTATCAGTCCGGTGGTGAAATAGCGTCGAATCAATGGCATGGCATTCTCTCGTCTGGCTGCGGTCATCCCCGAGGAAGGGGATGACATGATAATCCAGACTGCCAAAACCCGGCACAGAATCTTGCGACAACCCCGGCCCGTTCCAACCGGAGTGGGCGGATCCAGGGTCAGGCGGCAACCACCTCATCGCTCTTGTCCAGAGGTAAACGGATCTGGAAGCGGGCCCCTTCGCCTACTTCGCTGTCACAGCTGATACGGCCTTTCATCAGTTGCACCACCAGATTGTAAACAATGTGCGTACCCAGGCCGCTACCGCCCTGGCCCCGTTTGGAGGTGACGAAGGGGTCAAAGATGCGGGGCAGTATCTTGGGGTCTATGCCGCGGCCATTGTCGCGATAGTCAATCAGCAACTCGTGGTCATGCTGGTCGATATGGATTTCAATCTTCTTCGGTTTGTCCCAATCGTCGAAACCATGGTGGATGGAGTTGAGGATCAGATTGGAATAAATCTGGGCAAAGGAGCCGGGATAAGAGTTCACCGTCAACTTGGGATCGCAGTGAATGTCCACTTCGGTCTGGCTCTTCTTCAATTTGTGGCCCAGCGACATCACCACTTGATGCAGGTTATCGGCGACATTGAACTGGTAGTGCGCTTGCGAGGATTGATCTACAGCTACCTGTTTGAAGCTTGAAATCAGCTCCGAGGCCCGCCGCAAGTTGTTTTGCAGCAGCATGGTGGACTCGTCCAGGGTGTGGATCAGTTCGGTCAGGTAGCTGCGGGAGAGCTGCTTCTCCTCGATCTTGCTTTGGAAGTCCTTGATCTTTTCCTGCAGGAAGGAGGCGGCAGTGACGCTGATCCCGACCGGAGTGTTGATCTCGTGGGCTACCCCGGCAACCAGGGAACCGAGGGAGGCCATTTTCTCCGATTCAACCAGGGTCTGCTGGGCCACTTTCAGGTTGTCATAGGCCTTGGCCAGCTGTTCATTGCTCTCTTTGAGACTGCGGGTCCGATTATCGACCTTGGCTTCCAGCTCCTCGTTGAGGCGAATAATCTCCCGCTCGACCCGTTTGAGCGGAGTAATGTCGTAACCGAAGGCGATGCGGTATTTCAGATCTGCCCCCTCATAGAAGGGGACGAAGCTCCACTGCAGGATCAACTCTTCGCCTTGCTGATCCAGGGTGGTGACCTCGCGGTTTTCCAGAACCCCCGCCTGCTCCAGCTCCTTGGTCAGCAGTTCGCGTTCATCCACCGAGACGAAACGCTCCGGCCAGGGCAGGCCCAGCATCTCCTGCTGGACATAACCGGTGAGCAGCACAGCCGCCGGATTGACGGTGACGATGCGCAATTGGGTATCCAGACAGCAGATTACCAGATTGGACGAATTGATCAGCGTGGTGGAGAAGTCCCGCTCCTGTTGCAGTTTCTCGGTCATCAACTGCCGGGAGGCGAACTCTTCGGCCAGCGAGATCCGCATGCGGTTGATACTGTTGACCAGTAAATCCAGTTCATCGAGTTTTTTCAGGTCACGGGACCGGTTGTCCAGCTCTAGTGGTGTTTCCAGATGGCCGAGGGAGAAGTTTTCGGTATAGCTGGCGATGCGATTGAGATGGCGGATGACCTTGTAGTAAAAAATCAGCAAGATACAAAACGACACCACCAGCGTCTTGATGGTCTGGGTGATCAGGATGATCACCGATTTTTCCAGCAAGCGGTGGTAGATCATCTCCAGTGAGGAGGCGACAAACAACTTGCCGACCTTCTCGCCCTGATAGACGAGATCAAATTCCCGGGAAATATCGTAACTGGGTAACTCCTTGCCCAGGGACTGCAAGCGGACCTGGCTGTCGCCCATCGCCTCCTTGACCTCGACAAACTGCATGGCTGGCAGATTCATGATGCCTTCAAGCTGCACCTGGATCTGCTCTTCATCCAGATTCCATAGGCTGGAGGCTATGGGCTGCAGAAACGAGGCCTCGATCTGGTTGAGACTGCTCTCGACCATGCCGCGATCCTGACGGTAGTCCCAGAACAGCTGCAACATGGTGATGAGGACTGCAAGCAGGGTACTGCAGGCCAGGATGTAGGAGAGCAGCCGGAAGGAGAGGCTGTGTCGGGCCGAGGCCTTGAGGGCTTTCGAGAGTGAACTGGACATGGCGTTCCTGTCTTCGAATGAATGCTGACCAAGCGATATACAGAGTTTATAACCGCTTGGGCCAGTAACAAGTCAAGGGATGCTTGATAATTGGTGACACTGCCTACATCTTAGTGATCCATAAGGTTTTATCCGTGAGGTGTATCTCTTGCGGGCTAAGGAGTTGTAGCACTATGTCGAATCCCCTGTTGTCCATGGAAGGGCTGCCTTCGTTCAGCCAGATCAAACCCGGGCATGTCAAACCGGCCATCGAACAGGCGATTGCCGATTGTAAGGCGCGTATCGCCGAAGTGCTCAAACAGCAAGAACCCCAGACCTGGGATAGTCTGGTCGCCCCTCTCGAAGAGGTGGACGATCGACTGGGGCGTATCTGGTCACCGGTGTCGCACCTGAATTCTGTGCTCAACTCTGCCGAGTTGCGCGAGGCCCACGATGGCTGTCTGCCTTTGCTTTCCGAATACCAGACCTTCGTCGGTCAACACGAAGGGCTGTATCAGGCCTTTCAGCAATTGGCGGCCAGTGATGAATACCCACGGTTGAGCGAGCCTCAGCGTAAGCAGATCGAAAATACCCTGCGCGACTTCCGCCTCTCCGGCATTGGTCTGCCCAAAGAGCAGCAGCAGCGCTATGGCCAAATTGTGGCCCGGCTCTCCGAGCTGGCCTCCAATTTCAGTAATCAGGTGATGGATGCCACCCTGGGCTGGCAACGTCAGGTGCTGGATGAGGCCGAGCTGGCCGGACTGCCGGAATCCGCCCGCGCCGCCGCCAAACAGGCCGCGACCAGTCGCGAGCTGGAAGGTTGGCTGTTTACTCTGGACATCCCCTCCTATCTGCCGGTGATGATGTATAGCGAGAACCGGGCACTGCGCGAGGAGCTGTATACCGCCTTCGCCACCCGCGCCTCCGACCAGGGGCCGAATGCCGGCAAATGGGATAACTCGCCCTTGATGGATGAAATCGTGGCCTTGCGCCATGAACTGGCGCAACTGCTGGGTTTTGCCACCTATGCCGATTACTCGCTGGCGACCAAGATGGCCGAGCGTCCGCAGCAGGTGCTGGGCTTCCTGAATGACCTGGCCGAACGTTCCCGGCCCCAGGCACAACGGGAGCTGGCCGAGTTGCGGCAGTTTGCTGCCGAGCAGTTTGGTGTCACCGAGTTGGCGGCCTGGGATCTCTCCTTCTATGCCGAGAAGCTCAAACAACATCGTTACGCCATCTCCGACGAGGTGTTACGGCCCTACTTCCCGGCTCCGCGGGTCATCTCCGGACTGTTCGAGACAGTACGCCGCCTGTTCGGTTTGCGCATCCAGCCGCGTTTGGCGGTGGAGACCTGGCACCCGGATGTGAATTTTTACGACATCTACGACCGCGATGGCGAACTGCGCGGTAGCTTCTATCTGGACCTGTATGCGCGCCCGCACAAGCGTGGCGGTGCCTGGATGGATGATTGCCTCGGCCGTCGCTTCCGTCAGGATGGCTCCCTGCAGCGGCCGGTGGCCTATCTGACCTGCAACTTCAATGGTCCTGTGGGTGACCAACCGGCACTGTTTACCCACGACGAAGTGGTGACCCTGTTCCACGAATTTGGTCACGGCATCCACCATATGCTGACCCAGATCGATGTGGCTGGGGTGGCGGGCATTCACGGCGTGCCTTGGGATGCGGTCGAGTTGCCGAGCCAGTTTATGGAAAACTGGTGCTGGGAGCCCGAGGCGCTGGCCTTCCTCTCCGGTCACTACCAAACCGGCGAACCGCTGCCCCAGGCCGAGCTGGATCAGCTGCTGGCGGCCAAGAATTTCCAGTCGGCGATGCAGATGCTGCGTCAGCTGGAGTTCTCGCTGTTCGATTTCCGCCTGCATCACGAGTTTGACCCGGCCCAGGGCGCCCAGGTACAGGCGGTGCTGGATGATGTGCGCAAGCTGTCGGTGTTCCCGGCGCCCGCCTTCAACCGCTTCCAGCACAGCTTCTCGCACATCTTTGCCGGTGGTTATGCGGCCGGTTACTACAGCTACAAGTGGGCGGAGGTGCTATCGGCAGATGCCTTCTCGCGCTTCGAGGAGGAGGGGATCTTCAACGCCAAGACAGGCGCGGACTTCCTGCATCAGGTGCTGGAGATGGGGGGCTCCCGTTCACCCATGGCATTGTTCCGGGCCTTCCGTGGTCGTGAGCCGACCATAGACGCCCTGCTGCGCCACAGCGGCATCACCGGCTAAAACTTGACCTGATGTCAGCCAAAACCCGGCCATTTGCGCCGGGTTTTTTATTGTGGTGTGTCGCCGGGTCTAGGCCTGTTGGCGCCGGATCCATTCATCGGAGGCCGGGATCGCGTGATGCCCGAGTTGCACCAGCAAGGCCAGCAAGAGCGCGCCGATGAACAGGATGCAGCCGAGCTCGGGCAGGGTATTGACCCCGGCATGGAGCAACAGGGCGCTGCCTAAGGAGGCGGTCAGCATCTGGCCGGCACCGGCCAGTGCGGTAGCGGTCCCGGCCTTGCGCCGGAAGGGCTCGAGCAGACAAGAGAGCGCATTAGGAAAGGCCATGCCGGTGGCAAAGGTAAACAGGGCTTGGCTCGCCATGACGCTCCAGGGGGTGGCGGGTAGGGCGCACATGGCGACACCAGCCAGCCCTTGCAGCAGGGCCGCTTGCCAAAGCACCTGCTCCTGACTCAGGTGCTGGCGCAGGCGATTGGCCAGGGCGCCACCCAGCATCAGGGCGGCGGCGGGTAACAGGGTCCAGTAGCCGTAGGTCTCGCTATCGACCCCCAGTTGCCGCTGCATGATGAAGGGGATGAGGGAGAGGCAGAGGATCCCCACACCATACTGGATCCAGACAATCCCCGAGTAGCAGCAAAAATGGCTGTTGGCCAACAACTGCCGGTACTGGCGCAGTATGTCCCGGGGGCTCGGGCCCTGCGCCACGGCGATATGGGTCTCGGCAAAGCGCCAGCCGACCAACAAGACCAGCAGCACCAGATAACCGGCCATGGCAATAAACAGGCTCAGCCAGCCGCAACGCTCGGTCAGCAAGCCTCCGGCCAGAGGGGCCAGGGTCGGAAACAGCGCCATCATGGTGCCGAAGTGAGACATCACCTGACGCAGACGCGCTCCTTCGAACTGATCCCGCAGACTGACCCGGGCTATGACGGAGGCACCACCGGCCCCGATCCCTTGCAGCAGGCGTCCGGTCAGAATGGCCGCTAAGGAGTCATGGCCTATGAGGCAGATCAGCACTCCGGCCAGCGCCAGCAAGAGCCCGGAGAGCAGCACAGGACGGCGGCCATAGCGGTCGGAGAGTGGGCCATAGAGCAGTTGGCTGGGACCAAAACCCAACAGGAAGGCCGACAGCAACCACTGGACCTCCTGACCGGAGACGGCGAGGGATTCGCCCATCACGGGTAATGCGGGCAGTATCAATCCGACTCCGGATTGACCGACGGCGATCAGCAGGCAGGAGAAGGCAACCGGAGTCCATCCCAAGCGGGAATGGACAGCCGGGGAAGGCTGTTGAGGGTTCATAGTGGACTCGGCACTGGCTACAGAAATAATCTTGGCTGGGCTCATTTTTTAGCGGATCCAACGGGTATCTGGCCCACTCTCCCGTTGATGTGGCGATTATTGAGCTCGAATGCAGACCTGTCTAACGAGTAATTTGCATGGCCTGTGATAGAAGATTTCGTTCACCCCCTGTGGTCGCGCTTATTCGCTGCCGCGGGACATGCGCGGGTTCAGGTGGCCGCCATCTCAAGAGTTGGCCCGTAACCTGCACGTTGCTGCAGATGCACGGCGCGGTCGCCCTGATCGCGCCAACCCCATGTATTCATCCTGATGAGGCGCCATCTGCGGTGACAGGCGCTCGGGTTGTTTGGAGATCGATATGCAGGTTCGAGTGCTGGAGACCTTTCTGTGGGTTGCCAGATTGAAGAGTTTTCGCCTGGCCGCCGAGCGGCTGTTTCTGACCCAGGCGACGGTATCGCACCGGATTGCGGTATTGGAAGAGGAGTTGGGGGTTCGGCTGTTTGTGCGCGACAGCAAGGGGGTGACGCTGACCCCGGATGGCGAGCTGGTCCGGGAGCATGCCGAACGCCTGGTCAGTCAGAGTCACGCACTCCAGCAAGCGGTTGGTGCGGCGCGCCAGGGCAAGGGCAAGATCCGCATCGGCGTGATAGATTCTGTGGTCTACACCTGGCTGACGGCGCTGGTGGCCGCTATCTCCGCCCGTTTCCCCCATCTGGAGCTGGAGTTGACCTCGGACAGTGCCCGCAGCCTCAGCCACCAGTTGCAAAAAGGGTATCTGGATATCGTCTTCCAGACCGATCTGCTGCGGCTGGATGCGGTGGAGAACCTGGAGCTGGCGCGCTATCCCATCGGCTGGATTGTGGCCAGCGCATCACCACTGAACCGCGATTATGGCTCGCTCGCCGAGTTGGCCCAGGAGCGGCTGATCACCTTCGGTGCCCACTCGCGTCCCCATCAGGATATTCTCAGCCTGCTGCATCTCAATGGCATAGTGGCGCCGCGGGTGAACTGTGTGAACTCCTTTGCGGCCATGGGGCGACTGATCGAGGATGGTTTCGGGGTCGGGGCTATCCCGCCAGTCCTGGTCCGCGAGCAGCTGCAGCAGGGCAAACTCACCTTGTTGCAGGTCGGCGATGGCTCCCACCATGGGCTCTCCAGCCTGTCGCTGGTGGCTTCCTGGCGTCTGGGCTCCGGCCTGGAGTTCTGTCAGGAGATAGTGGCGCTGGCCAGCCAGATTGTGCAGGAGTTCGCGTTGCAGGTTGGGGATAGCTTTGTGGCGCCCGTGCTGCACCCGCCGCTTTGCGCTGTGGGTGAGAAATAACCATCCTGAGTCCGATTATTCCGGCAGAAAGTCAGTCGCAACTGAAGTGTGTGCCGGAATATATATTCACTCTGTCGCCTATCTATATTTTCCGGTCGCAAATCCGGTTTATTTCTAAATATATTTCTATTGAGTCCTGGCTAATCCCATTTAATTTCACCGCTATAGTTCCGTCCATGCAATATCCTGGGACTGAGGGGTGACCCCAGTGAATAGGGAGATAGTATCGGGCTGCGCGAGCGCAATGACGCATTTTAAAATCTAGGGTGGATTCCGCCTTGCCCCGATAAAGAGTGCATCATTCGCGGCTTAATGCGATTTATTATGCGGCTTGTGATTACTTTTGCAGCAAGAGCTGCTGGTGGCCTGATGCGCGGTTTGCACTGTTATGGGGTTCTCTCTTGGCCATAGGTTGGGCGCTCTGCCGCATTTCGGGGAATAGCCTGGTGGGCCGATTTAAATCTTTTGTGGGCCTAATCTGAATGGGCGGAGGAATATTCAGCGGATTAATGAGTTTATATTCACCCTGCATCCAATAGTTATTCAAAGGATATTTATTGCCCAGTCCGGATAAATAGCCCATGTATGCCATGGCATACATCCTGCTCTATTCCCTGATGTGGATCCTTTATTCAATCAAGTCAGGGAAAATAAACATGCGTACTCTGTTAAAGACTCTTTGCCTGCTGTCGGCTGCCGTGAGCGGAACTCTGTTGGCTGCCGAACCTCTGGAACTTCGCCTCGGGGTCGAGCCCGGTTATGCCCCCTTCGAGATGAAGACTCCCGATGGTGCGCTGGCTGGTTTTGATATCGATCTGGGCACAGAGCTGTGTCAACGGATCCAGGCCAAGTGCCGCTGGGTGGAGAGTGACTTCGACGGTCTGATCCCCGCTCTCAAGGCCAAGAAGATTGATGCCATCCTCTCCTCCATGTCCATTACCGAGCAACGGCAAAAAGAGATCGACTTTACTGACAAGCTGTACGGAACCCCGGCCCGCCTGATTGCGGCCAAGGGCGCAACTCTGGCGCCGGAAGCGGCAGCCTTGCAAGGCAAGCGCGTCGGTGTGTACCAGGGCACGACCGCAGAAACCTATGCCAAGGCGTTATGGCAGCCGAAGGGCGTCGAGGTAGTGGTCTACCAGAGCCAGGATCTGGTCTATGCCGATCTGGCCTCCGGTCGTCTGGATGCCGCCTTCCAGGATGCAGTTGCCGCCAATGAAGGTTTCCTCAAGCAGCCCCAGGGCGCTGAATTTGCCTTCAGCGGCCCGGAAGTCGCGGATGCCAAGTACTTCGGCGTCGGAGCCGGGATTGGTCTGAACAAGGGTCAGGATGAGCTGAAAGCCAAGCTGAATCAGGCACTGGCCGCCATGCTCAAGGATGGCAGCTACCAAAAGATTGCCAGCAAGTACTTCGACTTCGATATCTACGGTAAATGAGAGTAACGGGCGGGCCTCTGGTCCGCCCGGGATCCGGCGCAAAGGGAAGTCGTTATGCTGTATGGATATGAAAAGGTGGTGTGGCAGGGCGCCCTGGTGACCCTGCAGCTGGCCTTGTTGGCGGTGATGGTCTCGGTGCTGCTGGGGCTGCTGGGCGCGAGCGCCAAGATGTCCGGACGGCGCAGCTTGGTGGCGTTGGCCCAAGTCTATACCACGCTGGTGCGGGGGATCCCCGACCTGGTGCTGATGCTGTTGATCTTCTTTGGTCTGCAGATCGCCGTGAACCAGCTCACCGAGTGGCTGGGCGTGAGCCAGCTGGATATAGATCCCTTTGTCGCGGGTGTCCTGACCATAGGTTTTATCTACGGCGCCTATTTTGCCGAGACCTTCCGCGGTGCCTTTATGGCCATCCCCAAGGGGCAGGCTGAAGCGGGGCTGGCTTATGGATTCAGCGCCTGGCAGATTTTCCATATCATCACTTTTCCGCAAATGATGCGCTTTGCCCTGCCGGGCATAGCCAATAACTGGTTGGTGACCCTCAAGGCAACGGCCCTGGTCTCGATTATCGGCCTCGCCGATGTGGTCAAGGCGACCCAGAACGCCGGTAAGGGCACCTTTCACTTTTTCCTGTTTACCCTGGTGGCGGCCGCCATCTACCTGTTGTTTACCACCCTCTCCAACCTGGTGTTTTACTGGCTCGCCCGCCGTTATGGCGCCGGTGTGCGGGAGGCGCAGTTATGATCGAATTGATGCAAGAGTACGGCAAGGCCTTCCTCTGGAGTGATGGTTACCACTTCAGCGGGGTGGCCGTGACCCTGTGGCTGCTGGTCATCTCGGTAGTGGCTGGTTTTTGTCTGGCCCTGCCGCTGGCCGTCGCCCGGGTCTCCCGGCGCAAGGCATGCTGGCTACCTGTGTGGTGCTTTTCCTATCTGTTTCGCGGTACGCCGCTCTATGTGCAGTTGCTGGTGTTCTACTCCGGGGTCTACTCCCTGAGCTGGGTGCGGGAGGTGGATTTTCTGAACTGGTTTTTCCGCAGCGGCTATCTGTGCACCCTGCTGGCTCTGACCCTGAACACCTGCGCGTACAGCCTGGAGATTTTCGCCGGCGCCATTCGCGATCTGGCCCATGGCGAAGTGGAGGCGGCCCGGGCTTATGGCTTCACCGGCTGGCGTCTCTACCGGCACATTATTCTGCCCGCAGCCTTGCGCCGGGCGCTGCCGGCCTATAGCAACGAGGTGATCCTGATGTTGCATGCCACCTCGCTGGCGTTTACCGCCACTGTGCCGGATATCCTGAAAGTGGCCCGGGATGCCAATGCCGCTACCTATCAGCCGTTTTACTCCTTCGGCCTGGCGGCGCTGATTTACCTGCTGATCTCCTTCGGGCTGGTGGCGCTGTTTCGGTTGGCGGAACAACGCTGGCTGGTTCATCTCAAACCCATTACTCATCACTGATGTCACGGAAACTAGAAGCGATGCAGAACATGCAGGATTACAAGCTGGCGGTGAAAGAGCTGCACAAACAGTACGGCAATCACAAGGTGATCAAGGGAATTTCGTTGCGCGCCAAGGCCGGGGATGTGATCAGCATCATCGGCTCCTCCGGCTCGGGCAAGAGCACCTTCTTGCGCTGTCTGAACTTTCTGGAGAAGCCGAGCGAGGGCTCCATCTACATCAATGGCAAAGAGATCCGCATGGTGCGGGATCTCGATGATCAGTTGAAGGTGTTTGACCCTCAGCAGCTGCAGCTGTTGCGCACCAAGCTGACCATGGTGTTCCAGCATTTCAACCTGTGGAACCACATGACGGTGCTGGATAACGTCATGGCGGCTCCCCTGCATGTGCTGGGGGTGAGCCGGGAAGAGGCCCACGATCGGGCGATCCGCTATCTGGAGAAGGTAGGGATCGATGAACGGGCCCGGGCCAAGTATCCGGCTCATCTCTCCGGCGGGCAGCAGCAACGGGTTTCCATTGCCCGGGCCCTGGCCATGGAGCCGGAGGTGTTACTGTTCGACGAACCGACCTCGGCGCTGGATCCCGAGCTGGTGGGCGAAGTGCTGCGCATCATGCAGCAGTTGGCCGAGGAGGGGAAAACCATGGTGGTGGTGACCCATGAAATGGGCTTTGCCCGCCATGTCTCCAACCATGTCATCTTCCTGCATCAGGGGGTGATTGAGGAGGAGGGACATCCGGATGAATTATTTACCAACCCCAAGAGTGAACGTCTGCAGCAATTTTTATCCGGGGCCTTGAAATAATCAGGGCTCCATTATTGGTCGAGTCATAATCATGCCGTATATCTCAGATCCCGAAGCGACGATTCATGTCGGGATCTATATTGCAAGTTCCTGCTCCATGCTGTCGCTGGGCGCTATACATTCACCCCTGGAACAGGCGAATTTATTATTAGGTTATGAGCGATACAAGATCTTTTATATTGCAGATGCGATGCCCTGCTTCACTATTTCTGGCCGTATCTCGGTGGCGATTGATTATTCCATTGATGATGCGCCCGAGCTGGATTTTTTATTTATTGTCAGTGAGCAACTTCCGAATGAGAAAATAACGCTGCGCAGCCGGAAATTCCTGCAGCGTCTGGCGGCCCACTCCAGCACCCGGCTGATCGGTGTCCAGCTCGGCGGTTATTGGCTGGCGGCGTCGGGTCTGGTGTCGGACCAGGGGTTGATCCTGCACTGGCAGGGAATGCCAGCCTGTGCAGAACAGTTTCCGGAGCTGGCGCTCAGTGACCGGATCCTGGATCTGGAAAGCACGCGCGCCAGTTGTGCCGGTCAGGCATCGATTCTGGATTTCATGCTGCATCTTATTGAAAAACAGGATGATGAAGAGCTTGCGGCCCAGATCGCCGAGTGGCTCTGTCTCGCGCGGATCCGGCAGGCTGACGAACCGCAACGCCAGCCGGTTCTGCAGCAGGGCGGCGAGCTGCAACCCCGATTGCAGCAGGCGCTGCAGTTGATGGCGGAGCATACCGAGGAGCCGCTGGCCACCGAGGAAATTGCCCGGCGGGTGAACCTATCTCGGCGTCATCTGGAGCGGTTATTCAAGCGGGATCTGGGCAGCATGCCGGCGCGTTATTATCTGGAATTGCGTTTAAAACGGGCTCAGCAATTACTGCTGAGCAGTAATAAATCCATTATCCAGATCGGTCTGGGTTGCGGATTTTCCAGTGGCCCACATTTTTCCAGTGCCTATAAATCATTTTTTAATTTAACGCCACGAGATGAACGCAATCGCAAATTAAAAGCCCCATGCCAGGCTAATCAATCAGGATGAAAATATAACTATAGGTCGCGTTTCTGTAATTCCAGTTTTGCCGCTGGATATAGAATGACTTTACTCCAATTCGCCTTATATCGAGGTCGCCATGTCCAGCCGTGAAGCTGTTTCCCGTCAAGCGTTTGATGATTATTTTATTCCGATGTTTGCCCCCGCACCTTTTATTCCGGTGCGTGGTGAAGGCTCCCGGGTCTGGGATCAGGCCGGGCGGGATTATATCGATTTTGCCGGTGGTATCGCGGTCAATGCGCTGGGCCATGCCCATCCTGAGCTCTGCCGCACCCTGCAACAGCAGGCCGGGCAACTGTGGCATCTGGGCAATGGTTATACCAACGAACCTGTGCTGCGTCTGGCCCGGCAACTGGTCGACGCCACCTTCGCCGACAAGGTCTTCTTCTGCAACTCGGGCGCCGAAGCCAACGAGGCGGCGCTGAAACTGGCGCGCAAATATGCCCATGACAAGGCCGGAGCCGGGAAATGCGAGATTGTCGCCTTCAGCAACGCCTTTCATGGCCGCACCCTGTTCACCGTCAGCGCCGGTGGCCAGCCCAAATATGCCCAGGATTTTGCCCCCTTGCCGGCGGGGATCTGCCATGTCCCCTATAACGATCTGGAAGCGGCCCGTGCCGTGATTGGTCCCCGTACCTGTGCTGTGATCGTCGAACCGATCCAGGGCGAGGGGGGAGTGCTGCCCGCCGATCCCGCTTTCCTGCGCGGCTTGCGCGAACTCTGTGATGCCCAGGATGCGCTGCTGATTTTCGACGAGGTGCAGACCGGGGTGGGGCGGACCGGTGCCCTCTATGCCTATATGGAATATGGCGTGACGCCGGATCTGCTGACCAGCGCCAAGGCGCTGGGTGGCGGCTTCCCCATCGGTGCTCTGCTGGCCACCAACCGCCATGCGGCGGCGCTGTCCGTCGGTAGCCACGGCACCACCTATGGCGGTAACCCACTCGCCAGTGCCGTGGCAGACACCTGTTTGTCGATCATCAATACCCCTGCCGTGCTGGCGGGAGTTCGCGAGCGGCATGAGTGGTTCCTGCAAGGGCTGGCGCAGATCAACGCCCAGTACTCCCTCTTCAGCGAGATCCGCGGCCGAGGCCTGCTCATCGGTTGCGCCCTGGCTCCCGCCTATGCCGGAAAGGCCAAGACGCTGACCAATTACGCCGCCGAGGCCGGTTTGCTGGCGCTGATTGCCGGGCCGGATGTGGTGCGTTTTGCGCCATCACTGATTATTCCTCAGGCCGATGTGGAGGCCGGACTCGAGCGTTTCGCGCTGGCCGTGGCCCGTCTGGTGCAGGGATAACCGCCATGGTGCTGCTGCGACCCGCCCAGCTCGCCGATCTGCCCCAGATAGAGCAGCTTGCTTTGGCCAGCGGCCCCATGGTCTGCACCCTGCCGGTCAGTCGTGACCATCTGCGGCAGAAGATCAGCCACTCCCTGGCCTCGTTACGTGCCGATGTGCAGGTGCCGGGTGAAGAGAGCTACTTCTTCGTGCTGGAAGAGCGTGGCAGCGGCCGCTTGCTGGGGACGGCGGCCATCATTGCCCAAGCGGGGTATCGGGAGCCGTTCTACGCCTACCGTAACGATATCCTGATCCACTCCTCCCGGGCGTTACAGGTGCACAACCGCCTGCATGCCCTGACGCTGGCCCATGACCTGAGCGATCACAGCCAGCTCTGCTCCTTCTATCTGGATCCCGAGTGGAGGCAAGGTCACTGGCCGCAACTGCTGTCGCTGGGGCGTCTGCTGTTTATCGCCCAGCATCCGCAGCGGTTTGCTCCGGATCTGGCGGCTGTCATGCCCGGTGTGGCAGATGGTCAGGGACGCTCGCCCTTCTGGGAGCAGGTGGGGCGGAAGTTTTTCGGCATCGAGTACAACCAGGTCGAGTACTACCACGGGACTCGCAACAAGACCTTTATTGCCGAGCTGATGCCCCATCATCCCCTCTATGTCTCCCTGCTGGCCGAAGAGGCCCAGGCGGTGATGGGACAGGTGCATCCGGATGCCAGCCTGCAATTTGAACTGCTGGTCGAGCAAGGTTTCGAGGCGGATGACTACATCGAGATTTTCGATGCCGGCCCTGTCCTCACGGCGCGCCGTGCGCTGCTGCAGAGCTGGCAGCACAGCCGTGTCAGCCCCCTGGTTGCGGTCGAGCCGCTGTGCCAGCCCATAGAGGCCGGTCAAACCCAGTATCTGCTGATGAACGATCAGCTGGAGAACGTACGGGCCCTGGTGGCGCCACTGGCCGATCCGCAGCAAAACCCCCTGGTGTTGAGTCCTGAGCTGGCGCGGGATCTGGGAGTCCGGGTGGGGGACGACGTGCGCTGGTTACCCCTGCCGGAGCAGTAGCAACCATTGCGCTCGGCTGTGCCCATGTTTGTCCATTTTTCGTTTTAAATTCAATGCACAAGGATAGTTATCATGATGCTCATTCGTCCGGTGCGGCGCGATGATCTGGCCGCGATCACCCGACTGGCGGCCAAGACCGGGGTCGGTGTGACCTCTTTGCCTCTCAATGAAGAGCGCCTGCTGGCGCGGATCGAGCGGATGCTCGCCAGCTGGGATGAGACAGCCCCCCTGGCCGAGCAGGGCTATTTGTTTGTGCTCGAGGAGAGCGAACAGCAGCAGGTGGTGGGGATCAGTGGTCTGGAGGCGGCGGTCGGGCTGGCCGAGCCCTGGTACAACTACCGGGTCGGGACTCTGGTTCATGCCTCCAGGGAGTTGAGCGTCTACAGCCAGATGCCGACCCTGTTTCTGAGCAATGACCATACCGGCTACAGCGAACTCTGCACCCTGTTTCTGGATCCAGAGTTCCGGCACAGCAAGAACGGCCAACTGCTCTCCAAGGCGCGCTTCCTGTTTATGGCCGCGTTTCGCGAGCGTTTTGCCGACAAGGTGATCGCCGAGATGCGCGGTTACTCCGATAGTGACGGCTGCTCCCCCTTCTGGGAGGGGCTGGGACGCCAGTTCTTTGCCATCGACTTCTCCGAGGCCGATTACCTGACCGGCATTGGCCAGAAATCCTTTATCGCCGAGTTGATGCCCAAGCATCCGCTGTATGTGGATTTTCTCACCCCCGAGACCCGGGCCGTGATTGGTCAGGTGCATCCGCAGACCGCACCGGCCCGCGCCATTCTGGAGAGCGAAGGGCTGCGCTACGAAGGGTATGTGGATATCTTCGACGGCGGTCCGACTCTGGAATCCTATGTCAGCGAGATCCGTGCCGTACGCGACAGTCGGGTCCTGCCGGTACGTCTTGGCACGCCATCGACCGAGGGGCCCCTCTATCTGCTCTCCAATGATCGCTTCACCCAATTCCGCGCCCTGCTGGCCCACATCTCGCTGAGCGATGACGCCGTTGTGTTGTCGGCCGAGGTCGCCGCCGCCTTGCACGTTACCGCAGCGGATACGGTCCGCTTCGTCCCCCTGTTTGCCGAGGAGAAATAGGCATGTTGCATCCTTCCGTGTTGATTAATGGCTCCTGGCACCATGGGCTGGGCCCGCGATTTAGCAAGTTCGATCCGCTGGACGAGAGCCTGCTGTGGCAATCCAACTCGGCCAGTGCCAGTGATGTCGGGCTGGCCGTCGACGCGGCCCGCGCCGCGTTCCCGGCCTGGGCTCGCCGCCCGTTGGCGGAGCGGCAGGCGGTGCTGGCCCGCTTTGCCAGCTTGCTGGGCGAGCATCAGAGTGCGCTGGCCCAGGTCATCTCCCGGGAGACCGGCAAGCCGACCTGGGAGGCGCTGACCGAGGTGCAAACCATGATCAACAAGGTGGCGATCTCGCTGCAAGCCTATCAGGAGCGGACCGGTGAGCGCAGCACGGCGATGGCGGATGGCGCGGCTGTGTTGCGGCATAGACCCCATGGTGTACTGGCGGTGTTCGGGCCCTATAACTTCCCCGGGCATCTGCCCAATGGTCATATAGTGCCCGCCTTGCTGGCTGGTAATTGTGTGGTATTCAAGCCCAGCGAGCTGACGCCCTGGACGGCTGAAGAGACCATGAAGCTGTGGGTGGCGGCCGGGTTGCCGGATGGGGTGTTGAATCTGGTGCAGGGTGGGCGGGAGACCGGTATGGCGCTGAGTGCCCATCCTGGTGTCGATGGCTTGCTGTTCACCGGCAGCGCAGGGACCGGTTATCAGCTGCACCGCCAACTGGCCGGGCAACCGGAGAAGATACTGGCGCTGGAGATGGGTGGTAACAATGCGCTGATCGTCGAAGGCTATGCCGATCTGGATGCCGCCGTGCTGCTGACCATCCAGTCGGCGTTTATCTCCGCAGGTCAACGCTGTACCTGTGCCCGCCGCTTGCTGGTCAAGCGCGGCGCTGCGGGTGATGCCTTTCTGGCGCGCCTGGTGGCAGTGACTGCTGAACTGGCGATCGGGCGCTGGGATGCCACGCCAGCGGTCTTCATGGGCCCTGTGATCTCGACCCAGGCGATGCATGCTCTGCTGGCGGCCCAGGAGCAGTTGCTGGCACGCGGCGCCCGGGCGCTTTTGCCGCTGGCGCGGATCGGCGAGCGGGGTGCCTTGCTGCGACCCGGTATTCTCGAGGTGACCTCTCTGTTGCAGCGACCGGATGAGGAGTATTTCGGCCCCTTGCTGTGTGTAGTGCGCTACGACAGCTTTGACGAGGCGCTGGCTCTGGCCAACCAGACCCGGTTCGGGCTGGCGGTCGGGCTTCTCTCGCCGGAGCGTGCCGATTACGAGCGCCTGCTGCTGGAGGCCCGGGCCGGGATCGTCAACTGGAACAAACCGCTGACCGGCGCGGCCAGCAGCGCGCCGTTCGGCGGCATCGGGGCTTCGGGTAACCACAGAGCCAGCGCCTACTACGCAGCAGACTACTGTGCCTGGCCCATGGCCTCCATGGAGAGTGAGTCCATTTCGCTGCCAGCGACTCTGCCCGCCGGGGTTGTCTTTCCAGCTACTGCAGCCCAAGGAACCGTTTAATGTCTGCCTATGAAGTCAATTTTGATGGTCTGGTGGGGCTGACCCACCACTACGCCGGGCTCTCGTTCGGGAACGTGGCCTCTACTCGTAACCAGCAGGCGGTGGCGAATCCGAAACTGGCGGCCCGGCAGGGACTGCTGAAGATGAAGCAGCTGGCCGATCTGGGATTTGTGCAGGCGGTGTTGCCGCCCCATGAAAGGCCCCAGGTCGACCTGTTGCGCCAGCTGGGATTCTCTGGCACGGATGCCCAGGTGCTGGCCCGCGCTGCGCAGCAAGCGCCACGTCTGCTCTGTGCCGTCAGTTCGGCCTCGGCGATGTGGACGGCCAATGCCGCGACCGTCTCACCCTCCAGTGATACCGCCGATGGCCGGGTGCATTTCACGGTGGCCAACCTGAATAACAAGTTCCATCGCGCCAGTGAGGCGCAAACGACCGGTGCCATGCTCAGGGCCATCTTCCGGGGCGAGTCCTTTGTTCATCACGAGCCGCTGCCCCAGGTGGCGATGTTCGGGGACGAGGGGGCGGCCAACCACAACCGCCTCTGCGGTGAGTATGGCGAGGCCGGGATCGAGGTATTTGTCTATGGTCGTTCGGAGCAGGGCGAACTGGCTCCCCAACGCTATCCGGCCCGCCAGACCCGGGAGGCCTGCGAGGCGGTGATGCGGCTGCACCAGCTGGATCCGGATCGCTGCGTCTTGCTGCAGCAGGACCCCGAGGTCATCGATCAGGGGGTATTCCATAACGATGTGATTGCGGTCAGCAATCGCAACGTGCTGTTCCACCACCAGCAGGCCTTTCTCCATCAGGCGCAGGGGCTGGACGAGATCCGCCGCAAGCTGGCGCGGCAGGGGCATGACCTGGTGTCGATTGCGGTGCCCGCCGAAGAGGTCTCGGTCGCCGATGCGGTGGCCACCTATCTGTTCAACAGCCAGCTGCTGAGCAAGCCCGATGGTCGCATGGTGCTGGTGGTGCCGGAAGAGTCGCGCCAGCATGCCGGGGTCTGGCGTTACCTGAGTGGCCTGATCGCCAGCGGCGGCCCGATTGATGAGGTGAAAGTCTTCGATCTGCGGGAGAGCATGCGCAATGGCGGTGGACCGGCCTGCCTGCGGTTGCGGGTGGTGCTCAACGACGCCGAGCTGGCGGCCATTGCCCCCGGTGTGCGGATGAACGACACCCTGTTCCAGACACTCAATCAGTGGGTGGATCGTCACTATCGGGATCAGCTGACCGAGGCTGATTTGGCCGATCCGCAACTGCTGATCGAGAACCGCCAGGCACTGGATGAACTGACCCGGCTGCTGGGCTTGGGCTCTATTTATCCGTTTCAACGTTAACCGACTTGAGTGCACGGGGAGCCATCCCCGGCGGGAGACCCGATGAAGCAATTTTTGCAGATGACGTTGGCCGGACAGACTCCGGAAGCCACCCGGGGGCGCACGGCACAGTTGAGCTGGCAGTGGCATGGTCATGGTCTGCTGGAGTTGCAGCCGCACCAGCCGCCGCTGCGGGATCTGGTGTTGTCGGCGGCCATTCACGGCGATGAGACAGCGCCGGTGGAGCTGCTGATGACGCTGCTCGATGAGCTGCTCTCCGGTCGTCGGACGCTGGCAGTCCGCTTGCTGCTGATCCTGGGCAACCCGCCTGCCATGGCGGCAGGATGTCGCTATCAGCAGCTGGATCTGAATCGCCTGTTCGGTGGGCGTTACCCGCAGGGCTCCACAGGGGTCGCAGCTCCGGTCGAGGTGGTGCGGGCCCGCGAGCTGGAGTCGGTCCTGCAGTTGTTCTGGCCCCATCCCTCGACGCGGCCGCGCTTGCATTATGATTTGCACACCGCCATTCGCGGCTCCCTGCATCCGCGCTTCGCCCTGTTGCCGTGCCAGCCGCGCCCCTATGCTGCCGAGCTGTTGGCCTGGTTTCCTCAGGCCGGGATCACGGCTCTGGTCCAGCACAACCGGCCCGGAGCCACCTTCAGTCACTACAGCAGCGAACAGTTTGCCGCTGCCAGCTGCACTCTGGAGCTCGGCAAGGCGCGTCCCTTCGGCGCCAATGATCTGGCCGAGTTTGCCGGTGTGGCCGCGGCGCTGGCAGCCCAGGTCAGCGGCGACTTCTCCGCGGATGTTCGCCGTGCCGAACGTGAACTCCAGGTATTTCGCGTCAGCCAGGAGTTGCGAAAATTGAGCCCGGATTTCCGTCTGGCGTTTGACGGCCAGGTCCTTAATTTCACTCCGTTTCCCCAGGGTAGCCTGTTGGCCGAGGATGGCGAGACCTGCTATCGAGTCGAGGCGGCCGAGGAGTATCTGTTGTTTCCCAATGCCGGGGTGCGCCCCGGGCTGCGGGCCGGCCTGATGCTGGTGCCGCAGCCCTTCTCGGCGCTGTTTACCGGAGCATGAGCGCCGCAAACGGCGGGTTAGGGGCCGGACGGCCAGGGCGGCTCTATCGTGCAACAGGCTACCGGAGTGCCATCGATTATTGACGGATAAGCAGCAGAGTTTAGCGAAAATCGGTCATTATCCGGGGACTTATCCGGTGTAGTATGGCCGTCATTGGCTTCCTAATTTCCCTCTCGATCATTGCAAGGAGATGCTTGATGAATATTGCCGAACTGGTGCGCAGCCGCCACACCTGCAAAGCCTATGATCCGCAACGTCCGCTCAGCGAAGAGCAACTGGCGCAACTGCAGGAGATACTGCGCTTCAGCCCCTCGTCGGTGAACTCCCAGCCTTGGCACTTCTTCCTCGTTACCTCCGAGGCGGGCAAGGACAAGCTGGTACCGGCCCTGACCGAACACAATATGGAAAAGGTGCGCAGCGCGCCGCTGACCGTGGTCATCGCCACCAAGACCGAGCTGGATGACGCCCACCTGCAGGCGTTGCTGGCGCAGGAAGATCTGGATGGTCGCTTCGGCGGCAATGAGGAGGCGAAGAAGGGCGCCGATGGGGCGCGCCGCTACTATGTGGGTCTCAACAGCACCTCAGCGCAGAAGCAGCAGGAGTGGATGGCTCGTCAGGCCTATATTGCACTCGGTTTCCTGCTGATGGGGGCCGCCACCCTGGAGCTGGATGCCACGCCGATCGAAGGCTTCTTCCCCGAGAAACTGGATGCTGCCCTCGGCCTGACCGAGCTTGGCCTCAAGAGCGTCGTCGTCGCCAGCGTCGGCTATGGCAGCGAGCAGGACTTCAACGCCGCGCTGCCGAAATCCCGCCTGCCCGCCGAGCACCTGCTGACCCGGCTGTAAGCGATTTTCTTGCAAGGGGGAGCCTGGGCTCCCCCTTCTTGTTTTATGCCTTGCCAAGGTTGGGCTGAGAGGTGCCGACAGGCGATTAGCATGACCCCCGGGGTGAGGCCGTCGTCTGCAGCGGCGTCATTCCCCGGTCGAGCAGGCGCTGCTGGATCAGTTCGGCGATATGCTCCAGTGTTGGTGATGTCGCCTTGCCGGATCGCAACAGGGCGATCCCCAGAGGGGGAAGCGCTGGCAGTGTTGATAGTCGCTGCAGCGATGCTGGCATACCGGCCGTGGTGCGCACCGTGATACCCAGACCCGCATTCACCGCCGACCAGATACCGCTAAGGCTGCTGCTGGTAAAGGCAATTCGCCACGGAATACCGGCGTTATCCAGTGCGGCAATCGCTCGTGACCGCATGAGACAAGGGGCCTCGAAGGCGACCAGTGGCAGTGGTTTTCCTGCGCTCAGGTCTGCGGCTAGCGTGTCGGGACGACCGATCCACTGCATCGGTAGTGAACCCAGTAACGTGGGGGATGGCTCGAGTGCCACCTGCCACAATAGAGCCATATCTAGTTGGCCCTGCTGTATGGCCCGTTCCAGTTCCTGATTGCGGGCTATTCGCGCCTCCAGCGTGATGCCGGTATGGGTCGTGGCCAGTCGCCCCAGCACTTCGGTGAGCAGTCCTTCACCAAAGTCCTCTTGAAAACCGATCCGCAAGCTGCCACTGAGTTGTGCGCCGCGCACCGCCAGCAGGGCGTCATCGTTGAGTTCCAGCAATCGGCGGGCATAGCTCAATACCATTTCGCCACTGGGCGTGAGTACCAGACCCCGCCCTGACTTCTTCAGTACGGCAGTGCCGAACTGCTCTTCCAGTTTCTTCAGTTGTGCGCTGATGGCGGAGGTCGAGCGCCCCAGTCTATCGGCGGCCTTGGCAAAACTGCCTAGCTCTACGCCGGTGACAAAACTGCGCAACACATCAAGATCCAGATTCTGCATCGATAACCGTCCCAAATATCAGGATTATGGGTGCAATGTTATCTGATTTTTCGAACCATTGTGCAGGGTTAGTCTGTGGCTGAACCTTCTTTCTTGGAGATCAAACCATGACATCACCCTCTCAACCTCATCCGATGGCATCGGCTCCCAAGTTGGCCGAGCTGACCGAGCAGCTGTTATTCGGGGATATCTGGCAACGCCCGGAACTCGCTGCCCGTGACCGCAGTCTGATCACAGTGGCTGCCCTGGTCGCTCTGTATCGATGTGAGCAGTTACCCTTCCATCTGGAGAGAGCCTTGGCCAATGGTCTGACTCGAATCGAACTGAGTGAGCTCATCACCCATCTGGCCTTTTATTCGGGCTGGCCGACGGCACACAGTGCCTTGCTGCAACTGGATCGTCTCCCGGCAACAAGGGGTGAGCAGGAGGCGACATGCCAATAAGTCATATCACGTTACGACGTGGTTACTCCGCAGAGTATCTGGAGGCCATATCTCAGGGGTTGCAACAAGCATTGGTCACCACCTTCGATGTTCCTGAACAGGATTGCTTCCAGATCTTTCATTCGATGGAGGCGGGAGCTATGCGGGGTCATCCGCACTATCTCACCTCAGGGCGTGGTGAGGATTGGTTGCTGATTGAAATCACAGCGGGCAAGCCCCGCAGCCCGCAGCTCAAGCGTGCCTTGTATCGGGATCTGGCCGCGCGCTTTGCTGCCAATCCCGGTCTGGCTAGCGGCGAATTGATGGTGGTGATTCGCCACAATGCCGCAGAAGACTGGTCATTTGGCGATGGCTTGGCGTCTATGTTGCCCATTGAGGAGGAAATCTGATGCTGGCAATGCAATATCGTTTCACATTACCGGCCGATTACGACATGAACATCATCCGGCGTCGGGTGGCCGAGAAGGGAAGGGCGCTGGACCATTATGCGCCCCTGATGTTCAAGGCTTATCTGGTGGCAGATAAATCCCGAGGGGAGCCTGAAAATCGTTATGCCCCCTTCTATCTGTGGCACCAGCCAGAGGGATTACGCGACTTTATAGGCTCGGCCGGATTTGCCGGACTGGCACAGGATTTCGGCTGGCCTATGGTCAACACCTGGCCTTGTGTGTTGGCACAACAGCATGCCGAAGATTGGACTCAGGCATCCCATGCAAGTTGTCAGCAAATTGCGCTGCCACCATTTTGTGACCTGACCGCCCTGGCCAGACAGGAAGCGCTGTTGGCAGAGCAGGCTGTCGCCGAGCAAGGGGCTTTACTCGCCCTGACGGTATTGGAACCGACTCACTGGTCCCTGCTGCGTTTTCGCCTACTCGCGACCCTACCGCCTCTTGCGGAGAATGCCGACCGCTACGAGGTGCTGCATCTCTCCTGCCCGGCTGGATTGCCATAATGGCCAGTCCTCGGTAGTTCGATAGCGTTTTTCCTTGTGAGCTAGCTTTTTTCACTTTGGCTCTACTTCCTGCCAGTTGTCGGCGTAACTAAGTTGGCCGGGCTGGCCTTTTTCCCATGCAGGGCTGTGTGGATCCCGTGATCGCGGATCTTCCGTGGTCGGATCGACAGTAACTGTCGATCCGCCGAGTAGGTATGAAGCAAGAGAGTAGTGATGAATAAACAGACTAGTGGCCGTGCGCTGCCTCTCGCCGCTCCGAGAGGGTGAGCAGCATGCGCTGCAGGGCGATAAAGGCAAATAGCAGCACGCCTATGATGATCTTGGTCCACCAGGAGCTCAGCGAGCCGTCGAAGTTGATATAGGTCTGGATCAAGCCCTGGATAAAGACCCCGAACAGTGAGCCCAACACGGTGCCGACGCCACCGGTGAGCAGGGTGCCGCCGATGACCACGGCGGCGATGGCATCCAGCTCAACCCCCATGGCGGCCAGCGGATAACCGGCCGAGGTGTAGAGGGCAAACACGATTCCGGCCAGGGTCGAGAGGGTGGTGGAGAGCAGGTAGATGCGGATTGTGGTCAGCCGCACCGGTACCCCCATCAGCGCCGCCGAGGTGGCGTTGCCGCCGATGGCGTAGACGTTGCGACCAAAGCGGGTGCGTCCGGCCAGAATGATGCCGTAGGCGACGACCGCCAGCATGATGAGTGCCAGCAGGCTCAGGCGGCCGCCGCCGATGATCTTCCACGACAGGCTGGAGAGATAGGCAAAGGTCGGGTGGTCAATGGGCAGTGACTGCTCGGAGATGAGAAAACTGACCCCGCGCAAAAAGAACATCCCCGCTAGCGTGATGATAAACGCGGGTATCTTCAGGGTGTCGATGAGCCAGCCCATGCCAGCACCGAAGGCCGCGCCCAGCACCAGCACCAGCGGAATGGCCAGCAGCGGGCTGACGCCCAGGGGGCCGATCAGCATGGCCAGAAACACCCCGGTAAAGGCGATGACGGCACCCACCGACAGATCGATGCCGCCGGAGAGGATGACGAAGGTCATGCCGACGGCGACTATGCCTAAGAAGGCATTGTCAGTCAGGATATTGCAGATGATCCGCGTCGACAGGAAGGCCGGAAACGCCGTCATGCAGAACAGGTAGCCGGCGACAAATACGGCTATGGTGATCCACAGTGGCAGGTTACGTTTAAACATGGCGGGAACCTCCCTTGAAGCGTTGGCTGATGGCCGGGGATTGCATGATGAGGACGGTCAGCACCACCACGGCCTTGACGATCTGATTCCATTGCGGCTGATAACCGGAGAGCAGGATGCCGGTATTCACCGCCTGGATGATGAGGATGCCGATCAGCGACAGCAGCAGATTGAAACGGCCGCCCATCAGCGAGGTGCCGCCGATGACCACGGCCAGGATGGCGTCCATCTCCAGCCAGAGCCCGGCGTTGTTGGCATCGGCACCGCGAATATCCGCCGCCACTATCATGCCGGCAATCGCCGCCAGGATGCCGCTGAGCACATAGCTGCTGGTTACCACCGCCTGGGTATTGAGCCCGGCATTCTTGGCGGCGCGGATGTTGATCCCCACCGCTTCGATAAACAGCCCGAGGGCGGTCTTCTTGGTCAGCAGCCAGATGAGCAGCGCCATCACCAGGGTGATCACCACAGGGGTGGGCAGCCACCACAGGGAGCCGCTGCCGATCCAGGCCAGTGATTCGTTGGTGAAGGTGATGATCTGCCCCTCGGTCAGCAGTTGGGCGATACCCCGTCCGGCCACCATCAGGATCAGGGTGGCGACAATCGGCTGGATGCGGAACACCGCCACCAGCAGACCGTTCCACAACCCGCACAGGGCGCCGACGCCGACCACCGCCAGCAGGATCATCGGGATGTTATAGCCCTGGCTGGCGAGGGTGGCCATGGTGGCGCCACTGATGGCCATCACGGCGCCCACCGACAGGTCGATGCCGCCGGTGGCGATCACCAGCGTCATGCCCAGCGCCAGCAAGGCGGTCGGCGCGCAGCGGTTGAGGATGTCGATCAGGCTGCCGAACAGGCGGCCATCCTGCAGGGTAATGGCAAAGAAGTGGTCCGCCACCAGGCTGTTGATCAGCAGCACGCATAACAGGGCGGCCAGCTGGGCGGTGCCGGTGGGCAGAGTCAGCGCCGGGCTACGTCCCGGCCGAAGCAGTAAGGATGCAAGCATGTCAGGCCTCATTGGCAATGGCGTTCATGATGGCGGGGACGGATAACTCCTGGGTCTCCAGCTCGGCGACTTGCCGGCGATCGCGCAGCACTATCACCCGGTCGGCATAGCCCACCAGCTCCTCCAGTTCGGAGGAGATCACCAGTAGCGCCAGTCCATTGGCACACAGGGTCTCGATCAGCCGGATGATTTCGGCGTGGGCGCCCACGTCGATCCCCCGGGTGGATTCATCGAGGATCAGGAATTGCGGTTTGGTCAGCAGCCAGCGCGCCAGCAACACCTTCTGCTGGTTGCCGCCGGAGAGAAAACCCAGCGACTGCTCGGCACTCGGGGTCTTGATCGCCAGTTGCTGGATGAAGCGGGCGCTGATCTCCTCCTGTTCGCGGCGGGAGATGGGGTGCAACCAACCGCGTTGGGCCTGCAGCGCCAGTATGATGTTCTCGCGCACCGAGGCCGAGGCTATGATGCCATCGAGCTTACGATCCTCAGGGCAGAAGCCGAAGCCGTTGGCCGAGGCCTTGCGCGCCGAGCGGATGGAGACCACCTTGCCGCGCACCTTGCACTCGCCGCTGTCGGCGGGGCGAATGCCGAACATCACCTCGGCAGTCTCGGTGCGGCCGGAGCCGAGCAGCCCGGCCAGACCGACGATTTCCCCAGGCGCGACGCTGAGCGAAAAGGGCGCTATCACCCCCTTCTTGCCATAGCCTTCGAAGCTGACTATGGGGCGCTCGCTGCGCACCGTCTTACCGGCCCGGCGCAGGGCGTTATCGTCCAGCTCGCGGCCGAGCATCATCTTCACCAGCTCGATGCGCGGCAGCTCGCTGGTATCGCGTGTACCGACCAGCTCGCCATTGCGTAGCACTGTAATGCGGTCGCACACCTCGTAGACCTGATCCAGAAAGTGGGTGATGAAGATGAGGCTGATGCCCTTGGCGCGCAGATCCCGCATCAGGGTGAACAGCATCTGCACCTCCTGGGTATCCAGGCTGGCGGTGGGTTCATCGAGGATCAGAATGCGCGCCGAGAGGGCAATGGCGCGGGCGATGGCGACGATCTGCTGCATGGCCACCGAGTAGTGCCCCAGCGGCAGTGTGACATCGATATCCAGATCGTAACCGGCCATGATGGTGCGGGCCTGGCGCTCCATGGCCCGGCGGTCGATGAAGCCGAAGCGGCGCGGCTCATGACCGATAAACAGATTGTCCGCCACCGACATATTCGGCAGCAGGTTCACTTCCTGATAGACGGTGCCGATCCCCAGCTGCTGGGCATGGGCGGTATCGGTGGGATTGATGGCGACGCCGTCGAGTTCGATACGGCCGGCATCCCGTTGGTAGACACCAGTCAGGGTCTTGACCAGGGTGGACTTACCGGCGCCGTTTTCACCGAGCAGGGCCATGATCTCGCCGCGACGCAGGGAAAAGTCCACCTGGTGCAGCGCGCGGACGCCGGGAAAACTTTTACAAATGCCGTTGGCACTGAGGACCACAGAGTGAGCCGACAAGGATGACCTCCCGAGCCGGATCCCGACAGCCATGAGCCGTCGGGACGCGGAAGTGGTTGTGATGGGGCTAGGGCTAAATCAGTAGCCCATGTCTTTTTTCAGATCGAGCTGGGCCTGGGCGGTCGCCGGTTCAAACAGCACGGATTCGGTCTTGATGTGCTTGGGCGGCAGGGTGCCGTCTTTCTTGAACGCCAGCAGGGCATCCAGAGCCGGACCCGCCATATTCGGCGTCAGTTCGACCGAGGCGTTGGCTTCGCCGGCGATCATTGCCTTGAAGATGTCCGGTACGCCGTCGATGGAGATGATCTTGATGTCTTTACCCGGCTTCAGCCCGGCCTCTTTGATGGCCTGGATGGCGCCGATGGCCATATCGTCGTTGTGGGCGTAGACGGCGCAGATGTTCTTGCCGTTATCTTCCGCCTTGATAAAGCTCTCCATGACTTCCTTGCCCTTACTGCGGGTAAAGTCACCGGACTGGGTGCGGATGATCTTGATCGTGGGCACTGTGGCGACGGTATCGAGGAAGCCCTGTTTACGCTCCAGCGCTACGCTGGCACCGACCGTGCCTTGCAGCTCGACCACGTTGCAGGGTTGACCGGCCTGGGTCTTGATCAGCCAGTCGGCGGCCACGGCCCCTTCATGCACGCTGTCGGCGGCGACGCCGGTCATAAACAGGGAATCATCTTTGACCGTGATATTGCGGTCGAGCAGGAATACCGGGATCTCGGCCTCTTTGGCTTCTTGAAGTACGGGCTCCCAACCGGTTTGCACCACGGGGGCCAAGAAGATGGCATCCACCCCCTGGGCGATAAAGGAGCGGATGGCTTTGATCTGGTTTTCCTGCTTCTGCTGGGCATCGGCGATCTTCAAGGTGATGCCGCGTTTTTCTGCTTCACTCTTGGCGACCGAGGTTTCTGCTGCCCGCCAACCGGATTCGGAGCCTATTTGTGAAAAACCAACGGTTAAATCATTCGCGCTGACACTGTGCGAGAGCAGAATAGTCCCTATTACAGTGGCCAAGGTTAATTTGTTCAACATAAACACACCTCATCTTGGGTTGGTAATTGCTGAGCTTTCTTGGGTTTTTCCGACGGAATGAGGTTAGCAACTTGGATTTGGCGAAAGGAGAGATGGCTCACATCAACTTTTTCATAGCATGATTCTTCATATGGACAGCAGATAAGTTCATATCCGTGCTGGCGGGCAAGCGGCGAGATAGCACAACGGAAATAAATAAAAATGGTCATCAAGCGGTGATGATTTCCATATATTAAATAGTGGCCATTCTTGGTTTTTCTATTTAATGAAATAATGACTGGTTTATTTGTTCGTTAAAGAATGCCGTTATTTTCTGATGATGTTCCGATCCGGGCTGTGCCCCGCGGAATGTACTGGTTTTCAGCGCCGAATGGTGCGCATGCTTAGTCGTTGGTCAATGAAAGATAGGTCGATGCCGGTAATCAGGGTAGAGTGGCGACCGGCAGCGATTCACCCTTGAATTCGCTGCACCACGGCTACAGGCCCCCTATGAAACCCCTTCGCGTTCGCTACCAGACCCTGGAGTTTGGTCACACCGATATTCATCTGCGCACCCTGCGCGACAACCAGCAATATGCGGATATTGATGGTATTGCGCTGGATCTGGGCATCTCGTCCGCCACCTGGCCGCTGTTCGGCATCGTCTGGGCGTCCGGCACAGTGCTGGCCCATCTGATGGCAGTGCAGGAGATCCAGGGGCTGCGGATCCTGGAGGTAGGCTGCGGGATTGCCCTGGCCAGTCTGGTGCTGAACCAGCGCCATGCCAATATTACCGCCACCGATTATCATCCCGAGGCGGGTAATTTCCTGCGCGAAAATGTGACCCTGAATCAGGGGGCCGCGATCCCGTTTGTCCGCACCGGCTGGGACGATGAAGCCAGCGAATTAGGGCTCTTCGATCTGATCATTGGCAGCGACCTGCTCTATGAACGTTCTCATGTGAATATATTATCCGGCTTTATCGAGCAACATGCCGCACCCCATTGCCAGGTTATTCTGGTCGATCCGGGTCGCGGCCATCATGCCTGTTTTAGTAAGCGGATGGTTATTCTTGGATATTCTCATTGCCAATATAAACCTGAACATACTGATTATTTGGTTCAGCCGTTTAAAGGCCAAATATTGAATTATCAACGGCAGCATTAATTCGAATAATGAGAAAATAGCCAGAATATGATTCGGCCATCTCACGAGATGGCCGAGGGTGCTGAAATTATCTCGCTTGAGTTGAACTGGCTGCTTGATTTAGCCGCGTTGGCGAATACCGATAAACTGCCAGTTCGGATTATTGCGCAGCATGGTGACCATCTGGGCCGGGGTCAGCACATGATCCTGGCGCTCGATGAAGGCACCGGGATGCAAGCCGCTTTGTTCCGCGCCTATGGCATAACACAGGGCAGCAAACTGCGAGCAGAACATATCCCGCGGATCGGCCGCGACCTGGCCGGGTGCCAGGGTTGGAAACATACTATCGATCCGCGCCTCTACCGAGTCCACATCCGGCACAGCCCGACCGGGGTTCGCCCATGCCTTCACCGCCTTCTTGAGGCTATATCCGAATATTTGGCTGCCCTCGTCCTCGGCTTCCAGCTTGTTTTCCAGAAACATCTGGGCGGCATTGGCGGCGACGTTTTGCACCTCCGGATTGGTGCAGCGGAACACTATATAGTCGGCGCCCCGGGTCATATCATTGACTGTGATACCGCCGGATACCGCCTCAATCAGCGAGCCTTCGCCATTGATGGCGACGGCGGCATGTTCCCACTTGGAATCTTTGATCTTGGCCTGACCAAACAGCGAGGATAAAAACTGACCTGCTTGAATCACTTTGCCGACTTCCAGCGAGCCTTCGCAATTTTTAAACACCAGATCCCCGCGTTGCAAATTGCTGGTGGCATGGGTTTCCGGATGGGTAATGATGACTGGCATGGTGACACTCCTTCTGTGATAACTGGGATAGCAGATTGACTGGCCCGGATGAGCACAGCCATGCGATGGGATATCGCCCTGCCATGTTGCGAGTGAAGGGGGATCTGAATAAGGCTGAAGCGTTTCCCTGCTGGCAGGCAAACATGGCGTGACACAGGCACTACCGTCACGGCGTCTGATTTAACTCTCTGAAGGCATCACCTCTTTTTCGATTGCTGGCCGTTTTCGACTAGTCAGCACTGGCAAGGCCCCTTAGGCTGGAGACCTCATTCTCAGGAGGCTGCATGCTTTCACCCGAACCCTTGACGCCGGAGCAGTGCCGGGCCGCTCGTCTGGCCCGTGATGCCCGTTTCGACGGCCGCTTTTTTACCGGCGTGTTGAGTACCGGTATCTACTGCCGCCCGGTTTGCCCGGCACGGGCCCCGCTGGAGCAGAATGTGCGCTACTTTTTCTCGGCTGCCGCCGCCGAGCAGGCGGGGTTACGCCCCTGCTTGCGCTGTCGCCCCGAGCTGGCGCCGGCCGAGCGCCATGCCCTGCCGCCGGTTCTGGGCCTTGTGCTGCAGGCCATAGAGCGGGGGGAACTGGTGGATAGCTCGCTGGAGGCGGTGGCAGTGGACTGTGGCGGCTCGGCGCGCACCGTGCGCCGCCAGTGCGAGCACTATCTCGGGCTGACACCGCTACAGGTGGAGCGGACCCGGCGTCTGTTGCTGGCCAAGCAACTGCTGACCGATACGACGCTCAGCATCACGGATATTGCTTTCGCCGCTGGTTTTGGCAGCCTGCGCCGCTTCAACGCCGTCTGGCTGGCCGCCTACGGCGTCGCGCCCTCCCGGTTGCGGGCCTCACGGACGACCACCTGGCAGGATGAGCCGATCCGGCTACGTCTGGCCTATCGGCCACCCTATGATTTTGCCGCCTTGCTGGATTTTTACCGGCTGCGGGCGATTAGCGGTCTGGAGGAGGTGAGAGCGGATCGCTATGTGCGTCATTTCCCCAGCGACAACGGCATGGCCCGGCTGGAGGTGCAGGCTGGCAGCGGCGACTGGTTACAGGTGACCTTGCAGGGCGTGGCGCCGCGGCAGTTGCCCGCGCTGCTCTACCGGTTGCGGCGCATGTGGGATCTGGATGCGGATCCGTTGCCGATCCAGGCTCGACTCTCGGCCTGTCCGCGGCTGGCCGGACGCATAGCCGCGACACCGGGCCTGCGCTTACCGGGCGGTTGGGATGCCTACGAGGTGCTATTGCGCGCCATCATAGGCCAGCAGATTTCGGTCAAGGGGGCCATCACACTGCTGGGCCGGTTGGTGGCACGGCGTGCGGAACGGTTTGGGTCTCCGGCGCTGCCGAGCCCGGAGGAGTTGTTGCTGCTGGATCTGGATGGCATGGGGTTGCCGGGCAGTCGGGTCAAGACCCTGCAGGGGCTGGCCTCCGCCTTACAGCAGGGGATGTCGCTGGAGCGGGTCAGCGATGCCGACCTGTTAGCCTTGCCGGGGATAGGTCCCTGGACCGTGGCTTACTGGCGGCTGCGATGCGGCGGGGATCCGGATGCCTTTCCGGCTGGGGATCTGGTGTTGCAAAAAGCCCTGGATCCGGCACGGCGTCTGACGGCGAGCGAGCTGCTGGCGTGCGCCGAGGCCTGGCGTCCCTGGCGGGGCTATGCCGCAAGCTGGCTGTGGCACTCGGCCGCAACCGGTGCGGCGTCCACAACCCAGAGCCCCAATAAGAGCCAAAACCAGCCTGAAAATACGAGCAGGAGTACCACATGATCCGTTTTGCTGATTTAGCCACGCCACTGGGGCCTTTGCGTATCGCCATCGATGAGCGCGGCCTGCGCTATGTGGACTTTGTGGCGGGACAGCGGCCGCCCCCTACTACGGAGGACTGGGAGTTGGATCCGCAGGCGCTGGCACCCTATCTGGCGGAATTTGCCGCCTATTTTGCCGGCCGTCTGCAGGTTTTTTCGGTGCCCTGTGCCGCTGCTGGTACCCCATTTCAGCAGCGGGTATGGCAGCGATTGATGGATATCGGCTACGGCGCGACCCTCAGCTATGGCGAGCTGGCGGCCGAGCTCGGTAACCCGAACGCCAGCCGGGCAGTCGGTGCGGCGGTAGGACGCAATCCGCTGTCGATCATCATTCCCTGCCATCGGGTGGTCGGTCGTGATGGACGACTCACCGGTTATGCCGGTGGACTCCCCATCAAGGCCGCCCTGCTCCAGCTCGAAGGCGTTCCTGCACAATCGTTGCATACACGCCGTTGAAGCAGGCTCGCCGCTTCGGGTGACGAGCCGTGTCGATACCCTGATGAAATGCTCACTCTAATTTCGGTATCTCAGTAGCGCTATATTGTTGAACTCTTCGACCACGATATGACTTTCTCTCTGACAGGCGACTCCCGTCTCATGACAGGTAGTGGCGATACCGGATAGCCAAAGTTCGAAACGACCATCATCATTGATGTCAGTGACGGCAGTTAATACCCCAGTTTTATTCTGAAATGAATATCGGGGCATATTAAGCAATAGAGTGATCCTGCCGTTAATTCGTTTAAAGATTAGCGGGTTGCTCGGGCTTCCCTTTATATAACAAGCGGTATTGATAAATTGTGTTGGATAGTATTTATACTTGGAAAAGTAGACAATAACAGAGTCACTGTCACACTGTAATTCATCCGGGTCGATCTTCCTTTTTATACCATTCGATTTCAGGTTGTATTCTTTTAAGAGATCAGCGAGTTTTTCTGTTCTTTTTTGAAAGGCATGATGATCCCTTAGTTTGTTATTTTGGATCCATGCGATTTTAGTCCATGAGCTGGACAGATCAACGGCGTCCTGCAATTCTGAATGGTCTGGACGTTGAACATTATAGCTTTCTTCCTGCTTGCCTCGGCTCTCTTCAAGTTGTTGTGTCAATATATATACTTTGTTATTTAAGGTGCTTATCTGATTGGCGTTTCCCAATAACTCTTCCCGGGCTTTCATGAGGGCTGAATTGTTTGCGTAGGAATTAAATACTGTTTTTTGTTGTTCATCGAACCGCGTGGCACTGACCGCCAACTCCTGCTGGAGTCGTGTGTTTTCAGCGCTAAGCTGTTCGATTTTGACGGATGATTCATTGCTGCGGAAATAGTCGGCAACTATGGAAATCAATGTTGCAACCAGAATGGCAGTCAATATTATACCTGTTGGGCTGATATTTATATCCAGGAACGGAGTGCGTCTGTTATCGCTCTGGTTGTCAATGTTTTCGTCTGTTGTTGACTCTGATCTGGAATAGATTAATTGACGAACAAGCCAGCCAATCATCAATAGGGCTGGAATATTGATCTCCAACCAAATACGCCCCCATGGAAATGAAATGTTGGGCATAAGATTAAAAACCAGAGAGGCTGCACCTTGATGGAAATCAAAATGGATTATTTGCATGATGCAATAAGCAATGGCGCCAATGATTCCTGATATTCTGCGATGATACAAACGAGTGCTGGATAGTATGCCAATGATGGCGATGGACCCATAGACGAGAACAGTCGGAGTAAGAACATCGTCAAAGCTGATAGTGTTTATTAAAAATGGAATGATGGTACTGGCGATAGAGTGGGCGAGTACCAATATCGCGGCTACTCTGAATTGCATTTTTTTATCCATAAATTTGTCAAATCCCTGGGTTGAAGCTTCTTGGTTCTGTGCTGTTTGAATCCACAAGCTAACGTAATCACTGGTGTATGGGAATGACAAGGCTCTGGAAATAAGCGAATTATCGACGCCGACTCACACATTGGTGGCCTCAGTTGCCGATGGTATTTCGGAAGGTGGTTCGAATTTTGGCACAGATCCGATCACCGGGATCTTGTCCCGGTGTTCGTCTTCACGTCGGGTATGCAATGCTATATGGCCGAATCGTTCTGCCGCCAGGCGGGTTAAGAGGCAGTGCCCACTTGCCGTACCACCCGGGCCGGGTTGCCGACCGCCACCGAGTCGGCGGGAATGTCGCGGGTCACCACGGCACCGGCACCTATGATGCAGCGCGGGCCAATCGTCACGCCAGGGCAGATGATGGCACCACCGCCGATCCAGACATCGTCGCCTATGGTGACGGCCTTGCCGTATACAGCCCAGCTGCGACGCAGCAGGGCATCCTCATCATGAGTAGCGGTATAGATCTGGACGTTGGGGGCTATCATGACGTTGTCGCCGATGACGATGGGGCCGACATCCAGCAGGGTGACGTTGAAGTTGAGGTAGCTGTGAATGCCGATACGGATGTTGCTGCCAAATTCGCAGCAAAACGGGGTCGAGACGATACTGCCGGGGCCTAGGTGTTCGAACAGCTCACTGCAGATTTCGTGGTGCAGAGTGTCTCCGGCCTTGTACCGATTCAGCTCTCGCAACAGGGTCTGCCCCCGATCCCGCAGCGCTATAATCTCGGCATCCCGACCATCGAACGCCTCGCCACTGCGCATCTTGTCCCGTTCACTCATCCTCATATACCTCGTTTGAACCGTTGAAAGCTACGGTCGTTAACTTACTCAAGGCTTGGGGTGGATTCTGTGAGGGGCTTCCCATCGCGGCTTGGGATCGACGGCTTGCGCGTCGCCATAAAAAATCAGGCCCTGCGAGCAGGGCCTGATGAGAGGAGCAGGGATAAGCGCGGCGACTTAATCGACGTTGCTATCCACCTCGTTGCTGGTCAGCTCCAGATCGGTAGCCTGGGCTTCGCGCACTTCGTGCTCCAGCTCCTCGATGCTCTCGCTCTGGGTGCGGGCATCCAACGGCTCGGCCAGGGTGGCAACCAGGGAGCGGGTGGCTTCGATGGCATCCTTGAGCTTGACCTGGATCTGTTGCCCCAGCTCGAAGCGCGGCTCCTGATCCAGATAGACACGGCCATCGTCCCAGCTGCAGTTCAGACGCTTCTTGTCGGCGAAGATCTGGCCGGCCGGAATAAAGGCCACGGCACCGTTGTCCAGCAAGCGAACCTTGAGGCCACCGCGCACCACGTCGATGATCTCGGCGTTGAAGGTCTGGTCGGTGCCGACCGCCGATTTCAGGAAGCGCACATAGAGCCAGTCGCCAATGTCGCGCTCGGCAAAGCGGTTCTTGCGGCGGGCATCGCTCAGCAGTTGGGTCAGCTCGGGGCTGGATTCGGCCGGGCATTCGCCGCCACTCAGCAGCGCCTTGATGATGCGATGGTTGACCATGTCGCCATATTTACGGATCGGCGAGGTCCAGGTGGCGTAGGCGGTCAAGCCCAGACCATAGTGCGGACCCGGTTGCGAGGTGACCACGGCAAAGGTCTGGAAGCGACGGATGCGGCTGTCGAGGAAGGGGCTGGGCAGGCTGTCCATCCAGCGACGCAGCTGGCAGAAGCCTTCCAGGGTATTGATGCGTTCATCGGCAATCGGTGCATTGTGCGCACTCAGCAGATCCATGGCGCCTTGCAGCTTCTCCGGATCGAAACCCGGATGGACGTTGAAGATGCCATAGCCCGGCGTGCGGGTCAGGAACTCACCGGCACAGATGTTGGCGGCGATCATCGCCTCTTCCACCATGCGGTTGGCGATGCGGCGCGGCTCGACGTGAATGGCGACCACTTCACCGGCCTCATTCAGCTCGAAGGCGTAGTCCGGCTTGTCCTTGAACACCAGCGAGTGCTCACTGCGCCAGCCGTGACGGGCGGCAGTGATGGCTTCCAGACCGCGGATCTGCTCGATAATGGTGGCGCTCGGGTCGAACCCTTCGGCCTGGCCCAGCTCGATGAAATCAGAGACCTGATCGTAAATCAGACGGCCCTGGGAGCAGATGGTGGCGGCGAAGAAGCGGAAGTCCGGTGCTATGCTGCCGTCGCGACGGATCAGCAGTTCGCAGCACAGGGTGTGGCGTGGCTCGCCCTCTTTCAGGGAGCAGAGCTCGTCACTCAGGGTGCGCGGTATCATAGGGATATTGCGGCCCGGCAGATAGACGGTGAAGGCGCGCTTGGCGGCTTCTTCATCGATGGCACTGCCCGGTGCCACGTAGGCGGTCGGATCGGCGATGGCGACGGTCAGCAACCAGCCATCAGCATGGGGAGCCACATACAGGGCGTCATCCATATCCTTGGTCGAGGCACCATCGATGGTGACGAAGGGCAGGGCGGTCAGATCGGCGCGGGGCAGATCTTCTTCCAGCGGCTGCCAGCTTTCAGCATCGGCCGGAGCGCTGCGCGCCAGATCGTGGCGACGCAGAACGACCCACCAGGGGGCTTCCGGATCTTCGCTGGCGGTGATGAGTTCACTGATCTCGGCAAAGTGGCTGCCATCGGTCAGGCCGTGGCGCTTGAGGGTGGCGATCACCCAGTCGCCTTCGGCGAACTGCTTCTCGTCCAGACCCTTGATCGGACGGGCCTTGATCACTTCCTTGAGCACCGGATGGTCCGGCACCACGTTCAGGCGATCCTTGATCAGCTTGATACGGCCGACGAAGCGCGTCAGAAACGGGGTGATCAGGGTTTCCGGTTCGGCTTGTTCTTTCTCGTTTTCGCTGCGGATCAGGGCTGTGATGCGGTCACCGTGCATCACCTTCTTCATCTGCTGTGGCGGAATAAAATAGCTCTCGCGCGTATCGGTTTCCAGGAAGCCGAACCCACGATCGGAGCCACGCACGACCCCCTCTTTTTTCGGGATATTGTCGCGGAGCTGCTGCTTGAGCTGCGCCAGCAGCGGATTGTCTTGAAACATAGTGATCACCCTGTCGAAGAAACGTGCCGACTATACGGATTTGTGGGGGTAAAACCAAGGAAAACGGCCCAGCCTCACGGCTGCGCCAACTGCTGGCGCGCCTGTTCGGCTAGCTGATGACGACTGGGTTTCAGTCCGGCGCTAGCCTGTTGGGGCCAGGGTAACCAGTGGCGGGGAATGAGATAAGGGGCCAGCCGTTGCCGCAACCAGGGGGCCAGATCGGTCAGTGCTTGCTCACTTCCGTGGGCGTTCTCCGGGGTCGGCTGCCAGTCGATGAAGGCCACCGGCGTCATGCCCCATTCGGCATCGGCCAGCGGCACCACCAGCGCCTGCTGCACGGCTTCATGCTGTAGCAGTGCCTGCTCGATGAGCTCCGGCTGGATATTCTCGCCACCGCTGATAAAGCGGTTATCCCGCCGTCCCAGCACCAGCAGATCGCCGTCGGCGGTGAATTCGCCCAGATCGCCGGTGTGAAACCAGCCCTCGGCATCCAGAGCGGGCTCAAGAGCTCCGGCGCGGTAATAGCCGCTGAACAGGGTGGCGCCGCGGACACAGATCTCGCCATCGACCAGTTTCAGCTCGCGGCCGGGCAGGGGCTTGCCCACCGCCGATGAGTCCGTGGCGGCATAGCGGGTACAGACCTGGGTCGCCATCTCGGAGAGGCCATAGCTGACCTGAGGGCTTAGCCCCTGGGTCTGACAGGCAACGACCAGCGCCTGAGGGATGGGCGCGCCGCCGAGCAGTAAATGGCGTAGGCGAGTCTGGCCGAAGCTGAAACCCGGAGTCTGCAACAGACGGTACAGTTGGGTCGGCACCAGCGAGAGGTGGGTGATGTCTCCCCCCAGTAAGTGCTCACTGAGTGAGCAATCCGGATCCGGAAGAACCAGGCTAGCCCCGGCCAGAAAGCAGCGCCAGGGAATGGCATAGCCGCCGACATGAAATAGCGGCAGGGAGAGCAACCAGCCATCAACCGGCTGCAGCGGGATGGCCTGGGCCGAGCCCTCGGCACTGGCCCAATGGGCGGCCAGGCTATGCGCTACAGCCTTGGGAGCACCGCTGCTGCCCGAGGTGAGGATCAGATTGCTCAGCTGCCGGGTATCCAGCCAGGCGCTAATTTCCGCATCGGCATCCGCAGGCACTTCCGGGCTCAGCTCTGCTGGGTTGAGCCCCCATTCCTGCGCCAGGAGCGGACAGGGCCAGGCCCGATCCGGTATGTCTTCGGCCGCCGCTGCGCCAGGATCGGCACGCCACTCCGGAGCCAGCCAGCAGGCCTTGGCATCCAGTTGCTGCAGCTGGGCGTGCAATTGGGTCCGGGGTTGGCGGGGATTGAGCGGGCAGAACACCAGGCCCGCGCGCAAGCAGCCCCAGGCCAGCAGGATCAGCGCCAGCGAATTGGCCCCTATGCTGGCCAGATGGTCGCCCGGTTGCAGCCCTGAGGCGGCGAGCTGCTGCTGCACAGTGCTGAGCTGACGGTCGAGCTGACGGTAAGTGAGCACTTGCCGGGGGGCGCGAATGGCGATCTGGTCGGGAGTGTGCAGGCTGTGCTGGCGGACCGGGCAGAGTCGCCGCGGTCCGACAGTGTTCAAGGTTTTTGCCATAGGTTCAACTTTTGGGCCATACACTCAACTTTGCCATAGCAGTTCCAGCTGCTGTTCATTGACGTTGAGGGTTTCGGCCTTGAGCACATTGGTGGTGAAGTAGCGCAAGGTGTCGAGGCCCGGTGCCTGCTCCGGCGCCCATTCGCTAGCCAGTTGTGCCAGTTGGCGATTGCCGAGTTGGGATTCATAGCAGGAGGAGATAATCACCTTGAGCCCGGCGGCATGGGCCTTGTCGATCAGCGCCTTGCAGCGGCTCAGGGAGCCGATCAGCGTGGGCTTGATGACGATGGCCTTGAGTTGGGGGAAGGGCTCCCAGCGCGGCTCCAGGCTTAGCAGCTCGTCCAGCGCCACCGGGATACCGGTATGGCTGGCCACGGCGCGGATATCCTCCAGTCGGGCGCAAGGATCCTCGATATATTCGATATTGGCGACGTTGAGGTGGCTCATGAAGGTCCAGGCTTCTTCGCGGGTCCAGCCACAGTTGGCATCCAGGATCAGCTTGAGCTTGGGCGCCATGCGACACAACTCGCGCACCATGGCTACCTCATCCCGCATCGGATGGCGGGCCACCTTGAGCTTGGCCTTGGCCGGATAGTCATACAGCCACTCACGCCAGCCCCAGATGATCTCGTCCGGACTGCCCAGCAGCAGTATATAGGGCGAGTGCGGCGCGTTCATCTTGGCCGGCCACTGCCGTCGGGCGCAGTCGAAACCGAATTGCACCGATGGAAGTTGCGGCTCCAGTGGGCGCCCCATCTTCAATGCCTTGAGGCAGAGCAGGGCTTCGGCTTCGGCTTCGGCCAGGGTCTCCTTGGAGAAGCCCGGTAACGGGGCGATTTCGCCCCAGCTGGATTCCCATTTCAACAGCAGTCCCTCACGTACCGAGATCTGCTGATCATGGAACTGGATCGGTTGGCTGAGCGGCAGCCGGTAACGATAGAGACTGGCTTTCATCATGGATTCCGTTTGAATTTGGAGAAGTCGGGGCGACGTTTTTCGTTGAAGGCATTGCGTCCTTCCTGACCCTCTTCGGTCATATAGAAGAGCATAGTCGCATTTCCGGAGAGCTCTTGCAGCCCAGCCTGACCGTCACAGTCGGCATTCAAGGCTGCCTTCAGGCAACGCAGGGCCATGGGGCTGTGCTGCAGTATCTCCCGGCACCAGCGCACGGTTTCGCGCTCCAGCTCGGCCAGTGGCACTACGGTATTGACCAGCCCCATCTCCAGGGCTGCGGCGGCATCATACTGACGGCACAGGAACCAGATCTCCCGGGCCTTCTTCTGGCCGACAATTCGCGCCATGTAGGAGGCACCCCAGCCACCATCGAAGGAGCCGACCTTGGGGCCGGTCTGGCCAAAGCGGGCGTTGTCGGCGGCTATGGTCAAATCACACATCATATGCAGCACATGGCCACCGCCGATGGCATAACCCGCCACCATGGCGACCACAGGTTTCGGGCAGGTGCGGATCTGGCGCTGGAAGTCGAGCACGTTCAGATGATGGGTGCCTGCATCATCCTGATACCCACCGTAGTCGCCCCGCACCTTCTGGTCGCCGCCGGAGCAGAACGCCAGATCGCCAGCTCCGGTGAGGATGATGACGCCGATCCCGGCATCGAAACGGGCATCATTCAGCGCTTCCATCATCTCCTGCACTGTCAGCGGCCGAAAGGCGTTGCGCACCTGGGGGCGATTGATGGTGATCTTGGCTATCCCCTCTTCGGACTTGTGGTAACAGATATCCTGGAACTCGCCGCTGCAGTCATGCCATTGGGTCGGGGCGTACCAGTGAGCGTCTTGGTTCTCGATCATGAGTGATGTCATCCAAAAAAAGTAACTAGAAAACTGTGCCTAGCAGAAGGCAGAAAACTGGGGCTGCTGGCGTAACCACGCCTGCAGCCGCGCCGCCATGGCCTCGGGGGCGTCCCGGTGGATATTGTGACCGGCGTTGGCGATCTGACCCAGAGCCAGTCTGGGGCAGTCGCGGGCCAGCTGACAAGCCAGGGCGCTGAATTTCTGATCCCGGGCGCCACAGAGCCACAGGGTTGGCAGGGCGCTGTCGGCCAGCCATGCCCTGTGGTCGGGCTGACGGGCCAGGCTGGTGGCCGCCAGCATACGGGCGATGGCGCGGCCATCCTGCTGACCCCGCAGGGCGATCAGCTGCTGACGGTGTACGGCATCCAGCTCGGCAAACACCGGCTGTTGATACCAATCAGCCAGTACCTCGGTGAAGGGCTCGCGCCAGAATCGTCGCACCCAGCGCGCATCCTGCCGGGCCCGCAGGCGACGCTCGTCAATTCCCGCAAGCCCGGGGTGGCCGCTCTCGACTATCAGTCCTCGTAATCGGGGGAGTCCGCGTAGCCGGGGCTGGTCCGCCGGTGTGGCGGTATCGGTGATGACGGCATCGTTTGTCGCAGTATGGATTGTTGCTGTTTCCGCTGTTGCAGCATGGATTGTCGCAGCATGGACTGTTGCAGAGTAGTGCAGCGCCAGACGGCCACCCAGCGAGTAACCGAGCAGAATAAAATCGCCGACCTGATGGGTCTTGAGTTGTTGATCGAGCCAGGCGGGCCAATGAGCGAAATCGACGGCGGGGCCGGCCGCCGGGCTGTGTCCGGGCAGATCCAGCGCCAGTGCCAGTTGCCGCTGGGAGGCCGGCAGCGCCTGCAGCAGCGGCTGCCAATCCTGAGCCGAGCCGAGCAGACCATGGAGCAGCACCAGACGCGGCGACGGGCCTTGGTGCTCAAGAGCCGGTTGGTCTGCTGCCGGACGGTGCAGTGCCGGTCCGTGAGGGTCAGGGCTGGGCATCGGGCAGCTCCAGATCCCGACAGGCCTGGGCCAGCTCGCCGAGCTGGCGGGCGACCTCATCGGCCGGGAAGCGGCACTCGATCAGCGTCACGCCGCCCTGAGTGGCCTGCCGATAGTCACGGCTAAAGGCCTCCAGGTTATCGGGAACCCGATAGCGCAGGCCGAACTGGGCGGCGGCATGGGCAAAGTCCAGACCGTGGGGCAGGCGGAAGAAGGCATCCAGCGCCGGGCTTTGTGCCGCGCCCGGCAGCAGGGTGAAGATGCTGCCACCATCGTTATTCACCAGCACCAGCACCAGGTTGAGTCCGGGCTGACGCAGCAGCGCCAAGCTGTTGAGATCGTGCAGCGCCGAGGTATCGCCAATCAGCAGCGTGGTGGTCGATGCGGCGGTTTCCGATGTTGCTGTCTGTGGCCGCTGTGCCACCCGCTGTGCCACTCCCAGGGCAATGCCGCAGGCGGTGGCGATCAGGCCATCAATGCCGGAGGCGCCGCGATTACTGAACACCCGGCCGGGCTGATCATCCGCGGGTCGTGGCTGGCCCAACATATCCAGCAAGCGGGCGGGTAGGCTGTTGCCCAGCAGCAGGGGCCCAGGCAGCAGGGCGCAGAGGCGGTGCGCCAGCCCCAATTCGCTCCACCGGTCGAGCTGCTGCTCCAGGAGTCGGGCCAGCGGCGCGGTAAACCTGGCAAGTTGATGCCAACGGGGGGTTGCGGGGGTGCAGGTCATGTGCTGCTGACACCAGGCGGCAATCGGGGCGATCAGTCGCCGGTCGAGGCGGTAATCCGGTGCCAGGCGCTCCGCCGAGGCATCCAGTTGCCAGCGTGCCAGCCAGGCATGCTGGCTGACAAACTGGCTCAGCCGCTTGGAGATAAGGCGGCCGCCGACTTGCAACACCACCTTGGCCCCGGCCAGTTGTTGCTGGAACCCGGGGTGGTGCAGGGCCAGATCGATATGGGTGATGGCCTGCGGGGTGAAGCGCAGTTGGGATTGCACATCGGCCAGCAGCGGCCAGCCCAGGTGTCGGGCCAGCGCCAGTACGGCGGCGGCATCCTGGGGGTTGGGGATCTGTCCGGCGATGATGACACCCGGTTGGCGGGCAAACTCGGCCCAAGAGGCGCGCTCGTCATCGGTTGCTAGCGTAGAGGCCTGACTTGACGCCTGAGCAGAAGAGAAAGAGTGGTCGTAACGGGTCAGCGGCTGGTCATGGCTCAGCCAGTGGCGGAGCCCGTCTAGATAGTCGTCGGGCAGCGGTTCGCCTTGTCCGGCATACAGAGGCTCGGCATAGGGACAGTTCAGATGGGCCGGTCCCGGCTGTTGCTGCAGGGCATGCCAGAGCTGATCCAGGGTACCGAGCACAAAGCGCGGATCGATGCGCCGATCCGGGGTCGGCAAGTTCTGGGCAAACACCGGATATCCGGCGAACAGGCCGGGTTGGGCAATCGCCTGATTGGCGCCACAGTCGATGAGCTCGGGGGGCCTGTCGGCGCTGAGAATAATCAGCGGCACCCGGGAGAGCCGGGCCTCGATCACCGCCGGATAGAGATTGGCTACGGCCGTGCCCGAGGTGGTGATGACCACGACCGGCCGATCACTGCTCTTGGCCAGCCCCAGGGCCAGGAAGCCCAGACCCCGCTCATCGAAATGGCAATGGCTGCGCAGATGGGGATGATCGCTGGCCGCCAGGGTCAGGGGAGCGGAGCGCGAGCCGGGGGCTATGCACAGATCGCGCACCCCCAGCCGCCACAACTCTTCGAGGATCAGCCGGGCCCAGCCCAGATTCAGGTGGTCGCCCGGGCGCATCATGGCCGCGAACCCTGACTTAACAGCCCCAGCAGATTGGCCAGCTTGTCATCCAGCTCCTGCCATTCAGCGGCGGGCTCGGAGCCCGAGACGATGCCGGCACCGGCGTACAGACGCAGGGTGTCGGGGGTCAGCAGGGCACAGCGAATGGCGACGGCAAATTCGGCGACATCCTCGCTGATGAGGCCACAGGCTCCCGCATACCAGCCGCGGGCAAAGGGCTCATGCTGGCGGATAAACGCCAGTGCCTTGCGTCTGGGGGTGCCACCGACCGCCGGGGTCGGGTGCAGGGTGGCCAGCAGCTGGGCATCGGTGACGTCAGGTTTCAGGTGCGCTGTGATGTCGCGGCGCAGATGCTGCAAGCGCCGCAGCTTGAGAATGCGCGGCGGCGAGAGGGTAGCCTGCTCGGCCAGCCCTTCCAGACGGGTGAGAATATCGGCATGCACCAACCGGTTTTCCAGCCGGTTCTTGTTATCGGCCAGCAACTGGCTGGCCAGCTCCTGATCGACGGTCTCATCGCCGGTGCGCAGTATGGTTCCGGCCAGCGCCTCGCTCTCCAGATCCCGCTCGTGACGACGATAGAGCCGCTCCGGTGAGCTGGCGAGCAGGCAGGCCTCGGCACTGAAGGCAAAGGCAAAGTGGAAACAGGCCGGAGTCAGTGGCTGCATGGCGGCCAGCAGATCCCAGGGATTGACCGCCTGGGTCGTAGTGAGCTGACTCTCCCGGGCCAGTACCACTTTAGGCAGCTCGGCCAGATGCTCGCTGCTCGTCACCTGCTCCACCAGCGTGGACCAGGTCTCCTGCGGCGGGGTATCCCGGCGTTGGAAGTGAATGGCGGGCAGCGAGGTCAGCGCAGCCTCGGGCTGGACCTGCGTCAGCGCCGCACGGCTGGTGTCGATCTCCTGCTGGCGCTGGTGCGGATCCGTCTCCAGCCAGAGGTTGCACACCAGCTCGATCTGGTTGCCCTGTCGGATCAACTCCAGGCGCGGTAACACGAAGCGGCAGTGACCGAACTCCTGCCAATGGTCGCTGTTGCCCTGAGTGGCCAGCGGATCAAAGGCCAAGCCGCCGTAGTAGCGAGGCCAGCTACCGCCTGCCGGTTTGGGCTGGCCGCTCAGCGCCGCCAACTGCCCGGCATCGCGGATTTCGCGCAAAACGCCTAAGGCGGCAAACTCCCGATCCCGCTCCCGGGCGTGCCAATAGATGCGCGGATAGAGGGTCTGGCCCTTGAGCCAACCGGTAAAGGAGGTGATGTCGATGGGTTCCCGCAGACGAATGAAACCAGTCAGATCCGTCTGTAACAGGCTATCAAGTTTTCTTATGAGTCTTGTCTGGGCCAGCATGGCATGAATACACGGCTGATAATGCCCGGCGAGCTGCCGGAACTGCAAAATGAGAGCCAGATCCGTTATAGTACGTCTCTTCCTGACGCCTCGGACCGGCCGGCTGGGCCCAGTATAGGGGCTGCCGAACGGGGGGTAAACACATTCGCTGGGGATGCCTCCACTCACCATGACTCGCACTTCTTTCTCCCGCTGGTTACTGGCGGCCCGCCTGCGGACCCTGCCTCTGGCGTGCTCCAGTGTTCTGCTCGGCAGCGGTCTGGCGGCCCACGCGGACGCCTTTCGCTGGCCCCTGTTCCTGCTCTGCCTGCTGACGGCCATACTGCTGCAGGTGCTGTCGAATCTGGCCAACGATTATGGGGATGCGGTCTCTGGAGCCGATCTGGTCGGAAGGGTTGGTCCGACTCGTGCCGTGGCCACTGGGCTGATTACGGCACGGCAGATGCAGATCGCCATGGGCATCATCGCATTAGCCGCCGTGGTCAGTGGTCTGGCGCTGCTGTGGTCCGCTTTCGCTGAGGATTGGCCCGCCCTGCTGGCGTTTATCGGCTTCGGCGCTCTGGCGCTGGTGGCGGCGGTGACTTACACAGTCGGGCGTCGTCCCTACGGCTATCGCGGTTTTGGCGATCTCTCTGTGTTCCTTTTTTTCGGCCTGCTCGGTGTGATGGGCTCCTATTATCTCTACACCCATCAACTGAGCTGGAGTCTGCTGCTGCCCGCCGCCAGTTGTGGTCTGCTGGCCACGGCGGTGCTGAATATCAACAACATCCGTGATCGGGTCAGTGATGCCGCCAGCGGCAAATTCACCCTTGCCGTGCGTCTGGGCGCCAGCCGGGCACGCAATTACCATTGGTTGCTGGTGGGTGGGGCCGGTGTGCTGATCGTGCTGTTTATCTTGCTGCATAGTGCATCAACCTGGCCCTGGCTGTTTCTACCCGGCTATCTGCCGCTGCTGCGCGCCGCCTGGGTGGTGCAGGTGAGCGAAGATCCGCAACGGTTGAATCAGCAGCTGAAACTGACGGCGCTGGGCAGCCTGAGCTGCAATCTGCTGCTGGCCCTGGGCTTTACCCTCTAAAAAACGGCTCCTCATCATGCGACATCGATAGGTAGGCGCACACTGACACGCCACAAACCCTCCGTGATCTGCAAACTGAGATCGTGGGGGCCCCACCGCACCATCCCTGCCGCCAACGGTCTGCTCGTCGCCCAAACTCCATCCTCGCTGATGCACACTGTGACAGCGCCCTCGTGAACCGGCTTGCGGGGCCCTCGACTCGGGGGATCCTGTGGCTGAGGTTGTGGTGGCAGACATCTCCAATCGCCATGGTTTCCTTGCCTGCCGTGGCGCGCTACAGTGGGGCTCGGATGTCGAATGGAAGCGCGTGGTAATCCTTGATGAGTGTGCATGTCTGGCTGGCCTTTCTGGCTACAACCCTGATTTTCAGTCTCTCTCCCGGAGCGGGTGCTGTGAATACCATCAGCACCGCCATGCGCCACGGCTGGCGCGGCACCTTGCCCTCTATCGCCGGTCTGCAATTGGGGATGCTCTGCCATCTGGCGCTGGTCGGTGCCGGGCTCGGTACCCTGCTGGCGCAATCGAGCGAGGCCTTTACCCTGCTCAAGTGGGGTGGCGCGGCCTATCTCATCTGGTTGGGGTGGCAGAAGTGGCGGGCTCCCGCCCGTTTCGAGCTGGCCCACGGCGGTGAGCGGGCCGAGGCCTTGTTCTGGCCGGCGGTGCTGGTGAATCTGACCAATCCGAAAACTATCCTGTTTCTGGTGGCGCTGTTTCCGCAATTTCTGCACACCGACTACCCGCTGTGGTCCCAGACCCTGATCCTGGGGTTGACCTGTGTGCTGGTAGATTGTGGGGTGATGATCGGCTACGCCCTGGTGGCCTCGCCCTTGGCCCAGCTAGTGACCAACGAACGGCGCATGCGGCTGCAGAACCGGCTGTTCGGCTCGCTGTTTATGGCGGCGGGGGCTGCATTGGCCTCGTCCAGCCGTTAAGCCGTGATGTCTGCTGCTGTAGGCCGCCTGCGGGTGGCGACCTTTAATCTCAGTTTTTCCCGTCCGACGGCTGGCGGGCTGCTGGCCGCATTGCAAGCCGATGAGTTGGCGCTGCACCACTGCGCGGCCATACTGCAGCGGGTGCGGCCCGATATAGTGCTGCTCAACGAATTCGATCACGATGGCGAAGGGCAGGATGAGCGGGCTTTGACGCTGTTTTTGCAGCGTTATCTCGGTGTTTCGCAACAGGGGGAAGCGCCGCTGGATTATCCCTATGTCGGGCTGATCCCCACCAACACAGGCCTGCTGTGCGGTGCCGATCTGGATGGCGATGGGGTGCCGACCCTACCGGCCGACGGTCAGGGCTTTGGCGCTTTTCATGGCCAGTACGGCATGGCCGTGCTCTCTCGCTGGCCGTTGGATTGGGCCGCTTCCCGCTCGTTTCGTCAGTTTCTATGGGCGCAGATGCCCGGCGCGCAGCTGCCGGACCGGCAGCCAGGCTCGGGGTTAGGGGACTACTACTCGGCGGCGGCATTGGCCGAGCTGCGGCTCTCCTCGAAAAATCACCTGGATCTGCCGGTACGCATTCCTTCAGCCAATGGCGAGCGGCTGCTGCATCTGCTGCTGAGTCATCCGGTGCCACCGGTGTTTGATGGCGCCGAGCGGCGCAATCGCTGCCGCAATCATGACGAGATCCGGCTGTGGTGTGATTATCTCGATGGCGCGGATTACCTGCGGGACGATGCCGGTCGCCAGGGGGGATTGAGCTCGGCTGCTTCCTTTGTGGTGCTGGGGGATCTGAATGCCGATCCCCAGGCCGGTGATGGCGATCGATGGGCCATTCGTCGTCTGCTGGCCCATCCACGCGTCCATCCAGCGGTCGCCCGTGGCCGTTGGCGACCCGCCGCAGCCGGAGGTGTGATCCATGGCGCGCGCCGCACCCGAGCCGTGCCAGCCGCGCAAGCCCGCTACTGGACTCATCTGCGTGGCCTGCGGCTGGATTATGTGCTGCCAAGCCGGGATCTGCAGGTGCAGGGCAGTGGCATCTTCTGGCCCGCCACCGCGGAGCCGGGTCGCGAGTGGCTCGCCGATAGCCGGGATCAGGACAGCGCCGGGCTCAGCTCCGATCACCGGCTGGTATGGGTCGATCTGCAGTTATAAATAAGCCAAGGCTGAACTAAATCAGCGTTCTCAATTATGCCCATCGACCGGGAAGCTCACGCTGACACGCCGTGAACCCATCCATGGGGCTCCGCCGCGCCATCCCTGGCGCGGAGGGTCAGCTTAGTGCTATCCAGTCGCTGGGCTGAGTGGCCTGCTATTCGGAACAATTATTTAGATTATCCTCCGGCGTGCAATATTCTGCGGTGCGACAGAACCTCTGTTGCCTTAATCCACGAGTTCGATATCCAGGCTGTTGAGCAGGCGAATGGCTTCATAGCGGCTGAATTTAGCTTTGCTGATATTGTTATTGAAAATATCGATATCGTAATCGCTGGCATCGGTGAAATCAGCACCAGAGAGATCGGTTTTCGCAAATAAACTGTGCGTGAAGTCGGTGCCGGTGAATATAGCCCGGCGGAAACGGCCATCGCGGAAATCCACATCATGGGCTTTGCATTCTTCAATCGTGATCTCGTCTAGATTCAGCCCGAAAAAGGAAGAGTCATTGAGAATGCACTGCTTGAATTGAAGCGCGACAGAAAAAACCAATTTAGGCCAAGACGCTCGAGTCCAATCAATGCCCACTAATTTACACTCATCAAATATGACATCGGTAAACTGGCTTTGGGACACCTTGGTCACGCTTAGATTGCAGCGAGTGAAAGTGCATTCGATAAAGCGGCATTTTTTAAACAGACTCTCGGTGAAGTTACAGTCTATAAACTGGCAACCATCGAACTCCAAATTACCCATTTCCTGGTTGATCACCGAAACATTATTGAAGACTATCGACAGATACTCTGTTTCATTGAAAAATGATGTCTGCATATTACCTCGTGGCGTGCGTCTGCAATGGATGTTTTCCCGCTTGTTATTTGACCATGTCACTGAGGGATCCATGGACCCAAGTTTTACCCTTAAAGGCTGCGCCCATCGAAGGTTTTTATCTTGAGCTGATGAATGTCGATACCATGAATGCAACGGGAGTTGATGGCGATAATAGGGCGACCATCCGGAGTGACACCTTCATTATGGGTGGCGCACCCGCAGGTGGGGCAGAAGTGATGGCGAATAATGTGTCGATTAAAGGTATAGGTGGACATCTTGGCGGGATCGCTCAGCAATGAAAAATGAGCGGGTGCAACAATCCAGTGCAAAGAGCCATGCTTACTACAAATCGAGCAATTACAAGCCACTAGGGTTTCCAGTTCACCGGTGGCCGTAAATTTAATGTTGCCGCAATGGCAACCACCTTCATATTGCATCATGGGTAACCTCATTAATCTGTTATTGAATTAAGATGAATATTACTTTGTGTTAATGGTTCTGCATTCATTGAATCGGCTGAATTTATTTATCTTTCATGTTGGTTATGATTCAGGAAATACCTTGGTGAAGTATTCGAGAATCAATTCAGACTCCTCATCAAACGAGATACCTAACTCATGCGCATCTTGGGTGAAAAACGCCTGATGACTGTTCCGCCAACTGGTATAGGAGCGATCCCCTTCTCCCTCCAGAGCGGCAAATTCCGGGGTGACATCTTTAAATTGACAATATTCAATCCGGGTGACCTTGATGATGCACACTGGTTGCTGTTGCCAATCCAGCACCACAGTCAATTGCCCAACAACCGGCTCGGGTTCCTG
>JBBRVG010000002.1:0-103236 GCA_038247115.1 Enterobacterales bacterium
CGTTCACTCCCTCCAGGATGGAGGCCAACGAGAGGGTGGAGACAAAGCAGAAACTCTTGCGACGGCTCTCCAGCGCCAGTTGCAGCAGGCTGATGGTGCTGTCGACGTTGGCCGCCTTCATGGTCTGATAGTTATGCAGGTGATGGACAAAGGCACCGCAGTGGATGATGGCATCCAGCTCGCTCGCCAGTTGCTGCCGGATGGCCTGGCTCAAGCCCAGATCCGGCTCGGCCAGGTCGCCGCGCACAATCCGGACCCGATCCCATTCCAGAACCAACCCCGCCTTGTCGGCCTGCTGGCGTAACAGCGTCAGGCCATGGCCCTCGTCGTGACAGCGTTGCAGACAGACCACCTGCCGGGTTTTCGCCAGCAGCTCGGCCAGCAGGTAGATGCCGAGGAAGCCGCTGGCCCCGGTTAGCAATACGCTCTGGGGCGGTTGATGGGCCAAGTCGGTGGCGGGCTCCAGCCGCGGCATGGGGGCCTGGGAGTCGCGGATCGCCATCTGGATGTAATCCATGCTCTGCCGCGAAGCCAGGGCCGCCAGGGTTGGCGCCCCGTAGAAATCGGCCATGGTAAATTGCAGCCCCAGCTGTTTTTGCACCTCGGCCTGCATCCGCACCGCCAGCAGGGAGTTACCGCCCACGCGGAAGAAACTCTCGTCCCGACCTATGCCACGGAAGCGGAGGATCTGCTCCCAGATGGTGGCCAGCTGTTGTTCCAGCCCGGGCCGTGGTGGATTGGCACTGCTCTTGCCCGAAATGGCGGGCAATGCCTTGCGGTCAATCTTGCCACTGGGAGAGGCGGGTAACTGCTCCAGGCGCACGAAGAAGGCGGGCACCATGTAATCAGGCAGGAAGCCCGCCACATGCTGGCGTATCGCCTCCTCATCCAGCTCGGCATCGGCCACATAGTAGGCCGCTAGATAACGGTTATCCCCCTCACCCTTGGTGGCACAGGCGACATGCCGGATCCCCGGGAAGGATGCCAGACGGTTTTCAATTTCTCCCAACTCGATACGGAAACCGCGGACCTTGACCTGGGCATCGTTACGGCCGAAGAACTCTATGGTGCCATCCGGCAGGAAGCGGCCCAGATCGCCGGTCAGGTACATCAACGCATAGGGTGAACCACCGAAGGGATCGAGCACGAAACGCTCCAGGGTCTGTTCATCACGGTTAAGGTAGCCCCGGGCCAGTCCCCGACCGCCGATACAGATCTCGCCCACGGCCCCCAAGGGCACAGGCTGCTTGTCACGGTTGAGCAGATAGATCCGGTATCCCGCCAGCGGCTTGCCGATGATCCGCGAGTTGCCCTCGGGCACTATCTGGCCGCAGGAGGCCATGACAGTGGTTTCGGTCGGTCCGTAGAGACTGAAGAGTCGCGTCTGCCGGGACCACCAGGCCGCCGTCTGCTCATCCAGGGTATCCCCCCCGAACCCCATGATCTGCAGGCTTGGTAGCGGCTCTTTCGGCAGATTCTGTAGCATCACAGGCGAGAGCACGACATGGGTTACCCCCTGGGTGTTCAACTCCTGATGCAGCAAGGCCGGAGATTTTCGGGTCGCCTCGGGCACTATGACCAGGGTGTGGCCATTGAGCAGCATGGAGAAGATCTCGATGACGCTGGCATCGAAGTTCATGGAGGCATTTAACGCCCCAACTGTGCCCGGGCCATAATCCAGCGCCAGGGCTGTAGCCTCGGCCAGACGCACCACACTGTAGTGCTCGATCATCACCCCCTTGGGCAGACCGGTGGATCCCGAGGTGTGGATGATATAGGCCAGGGCATCGGCGGCGACGGGCGGCAACATTACCGTTCCGGGCTCACGACCACACTGTTCCGGGTTCAGGTAGCACAGGTCGGTCAAGCCAATCTGCTGCAGCGCCGCCTGACTGACCTCATCGGCCACCACGCAGGTCACGGCGCCATTCTGGGCGAAGTAACGCACCCGATCCGCCGGATAAGAGGCGTCCAGGGGGACATAGGCGCACCCCAGTTTCAGGATCGCCAGTACGCTCGCCACCAGGGTGTCGCTCTTTTGCATCGCCAGCCCGACCCGATCCCCCGGCTGCAGGTAGGAGCGCAAGCCAGCGGCTATCTGATCACTCCAGACCGCCAGTTGCTGGTAGCTGGTGTGTTGCTCGCCGAAGCGCAGCGCACACTGATCGGGATGAGCCTGCACCATGGCGGCAAAACGGGCCGGAATGCTGCTATCGGCCAGCGTCAGCTCGGGGCCACAGCCCAGTTGGCGGATCTGTGCCTGCTCGCTCTCACCCAGATAACCCAACTCGCCGATGCGCAGTTGCGGAGCTGTGGCCGCCGATTGCACCAGGGTGTCGAGCACGTTGAGGAAGCCTGTCATGGTCTCTTCGCGGAACAGCGAGCCGTCATACTCGATGCGCCCGGCTATGCTGCCATCGGCCCCCTGATAGAAGATACCGGTCAAATCGCCCTTGGAGGTCAGTGAGGGTAACTCCTCGGCCTTGTAGCTGGCACCACCGAAGCTCCCCTCCAGACCAATCCCGCTTTGCAAACTGAAGACCACATTCATCGGCTGCAGATTGCCCAGGTCAGTATCGAAGGGGCTGGCCTGCAGATGATCCTTATCCTCCAGCATCTGGCGATGGACCGCCTGCAACAGCTCCGCCAGCGACATGGTGGGGCGCAGGGTCTGGCTGAGCAGCCCCATGGTGACGAACATGCCGTAGATGGACTCACTGCCGGGCTCATCGCGGCCGGCGTAGGGGTAGGCGCAACAGAGTGCCTCCTGTCCACTCACCCGCCACAGCCAGACCAGCCAGAGCGAGAAGAGTAGCGGCGAGAGGGTGGTCTCCTGGGCATCGGCAAATGCCTTGAGCGCAGCCACCACTTCCGGATTAAATCGCAAGGGCAGAGCCGCATTCGAATTGGGTTGTTTCTGGTGATAATCGGTGGGCAGCTCAACATGCACATCCACCTGTTCAAGCTTGTTCTGCCAGTAACGACAAGCCTCCTGGAACGCCTCGCTACGGGGCAGATCCCGAGCCCAGTGGCAGTAATCAAACCAGGTCAGACGCTCCTGATGATAGGCTCGCCCGGCCATGGCCGCCTCATAGCGCTCTCCCAGCTCGGCAAGCAGCAAGTTGAAGGACCAGCCATCGAAGATGGCGTGGTGGACGTTAAAGAGCAGGCTGGTGGAGCCATCCTCGCGGCAGTGCACCTCGGCGCGCCACAGCGGGGCCTGACGAATGCCCAACACCTCGCCACCCATGGCCATCACGCGGGCATCGGTGACGGCACACTGGGTATCCAGCAGCGGTATGGCGGGCAATACGGCTGGCTCGGCGGCCTGGATCCAGATCTCATCGCCGCGCTCGACCAGGGCAATACGAAACTCGGGTCGGGCTGCTAGCAACTCCCAGAACACCTGGCGCAACCGTACCGGATGGATCTGGGCATCAAAATCGACCCGCACCATGATGTTGTAGGTGTTGTCTTCGGGCGTCAGGATCGCCTTGCTGTTGATGAGCCGGATGAGCCGACTCTGTACCGGTGCCTCCAGTCGACCCGTAGCGCAGAGCGGTGGACGGCCGGTCGGTCGGGGTGGTGTGGCCCGTACCTGCTGACAGAAATGGGCAAACAACGGGTGCTCGAACAACGCCTTGGGACGCACGCTACCGCCCAGCAGGGCGTTCAAGCGGTTACAAACCAGAGCTGCCAGTAGGGAATGACCGCCCAGATGGAAGAAGTGACTCTCGGCCCCTATGGTCTTGGCCGGGATGCCGAGGGTGGTCGCCCAGATGTCGCGGATCTGGCTATCCAGCTCATCGAGTACCACTTCAGTGACGGGTTTGAGTTCAGGCATTGGCAAACGAGTGCGATCCACCTTGCCGCTCATGTTGAGCGGGAAGACGTCAATCGGCATCAGCAGACTGGGGATCATGTACTGGGGCAACTGCTTGGCCAGACGAGCGCGCAACTGCTCGGGACTGAGTCCGGGCGCCACATACCAGGCCTGGATGGTTTTCCCGCCCTGTCGTTCGAAGACGCCGACATAGCACCCCTTGACCTCGGGCTGCTCGGCAATGGCATTTTCGATATCGCCCAACTCGATACGAAAGCCACGGATCTTCACCTGGAAGTCGCCGCGTCCGAGAAATTCGATATCGCCATTGGGTAGGAAGCGGGCCAGATCGCCGGAGTGGTAGATCCGTCCCGGGCCGAATGGATTGGTTTCAAACTTCTGGGCTGTCAGCTCCGGGCGCCCGAGATACCCTCGCGCCACCGCTGGCCCACCGATACAGAGCTCGCCGATGCCGCCCAGCGGCGCCAGTTCGCCATTACCATCCAGTATGTAGGTGACATAGCCAGGCAGCGGGCGCCCCAGCTGGTTGGCCGTCTTATAGCCACCCATGATGTTACAGGTTGCCATGACGGTGGTTTCAGTGGGCCCATAGGCGTTACAGAATTTGAGAGTCTTCGACCACAGGCGCACCGACTCCTCATCGGTCGCTTCACCGCCACAGCAGATGGAGCGAAAATCCGGCAGCGGGCGACGTGGCAACAGACGCAGCATGGCGGGCGGAATATAGCTGTGGGTGATGCGCGCGCTCTGCAACAGGTTGAAGATGGCTTCCGGATCAGAGCGTACCTCGCTGGGTGCTATCACCAGCTCGCCACCCTGGGTCAGCGGGCTGAAGATCTCCAGCACGCTGGCATCAAAATTGAGCGAGGCAAACTGTAACCAGCGCGACCCGGCCCGCCGCTCCCAGATCCCCTCCAGGGAGGCAACGAAGTGAGCCAGCATGCCGCGCTCTATGACCACCCCCTTGGGTTTGCCGGTGGTCCCCGAGGTATAAATCACATAGGCGGTGCGAGCAGCCGTGATGGCGCCAGCCTCCCGTTCCTTAGGCGCCGTTACTAGCGTCGGTGCCTGCAGCAGGGTATCGACATTCAGTACAGGACAATCCACTAGCCCTGCGATCACGGCGCAGGTCTCGGCGTCAGCGATCACCACCGCCAACTTGGCATCCTCGATGATAAAGCCTAAGCGTTCACTCGGCATGGAGGGGTCGAGAGGCAGGTAACCGGCATCGGCGGCCAGCACCCCGAATACCGACTGGATCATGCGCTCGCTACGGTTCAGGCAGATGCCCACCAGAGGCTCGCTCTTGCCGCGACAGTAGGGCTGCAGATGAGAGGCGATGGAGCCGGCTGACAGCGAAAGCTCCCGATAACTCAGGGCTCTATCGGCATAACGTAAGGCCGGGGCGTCAGGCGAACTCTGCACCCGCGCCACGAAGGCATCCAGCACGTCTTCGGTCGGTACCGGCAGCGGGCCGCCATCGGCCAGGGCCAGGGCCTTGTTTTGCAGGGCTACGGATTGAAGTCCGACCTCGGCAATCGGCTTATCCAGATCGCGATCGATCTGGCCCAGCAAGGCCAGATAGTGGTCGAAGGCCAGGCGCAGACCGGCAATTTCCTGAGGTGAACGGGCCAGCACATGGAAGCTGATCTGCTGCTGGATATCGAAATAGACGGCAATATCCTCATTTTCCAGACGGTGAGAGAAGTGCGGCAGCAGGGTAGCAGTGATGCCATCGAGCTCCAGTTCACGGTAGGGCAGGGTGTCTTCATTGAACAAGATATTGGTGGGCCAGCGATAATCGGGCTGCAGGCGTAACAGCTCGGGAGAGACCAGGCCAGAGGGTAAATCGGCGTGGTGCTGCACCTGACGCAACAAGCGGGCCGCCTGGGTGAAGTAACTGGCCGCCGTCATCTGCGGCTCAAACAGGCTGCAGAGCAATGGCTTGTTTTCGCTAAATCCCACCTGTTCGGCCAGGCCAGAGCGGATCCGGTGGCTATGCACCGTCATCACGGTTTCATTGCGGGTCAGGCGATGGAGAAACAGGTGGAAACAGAACAGCAGCAGATCGGCAACGGGCAGCCCCTGGCGCTGGGCGGCCCGGCTCACCGCCGCCTGAGCCTCAGCCGGCAGCTGGACGCTGAAATAATTTTCCGCGAGCTGGGTTTCACTGCGGGTCGGTCGCCACTCGAAAGAGCTGTCCCGCAGCAGTTGTAACCAGAAGCGCAGCCCCTCGCTGCGCTGGGGGCTGGCCAGCCTGGCCCTTTCATCCTCTAGCAAGGTTTCCTGGGGCAAGCCCAGAGAACTCTCCTCCACTGGACCCCGATAGGCCGCCGACAGCGCCGAGAAGAAGGGCTTCAAGGAGAAGCGATCCAGCAACCAGGGATGGCAGACAAACAGCAGGTGGTTGAACTGCTTGCCGCGCAGCAAGCAGAAGAGATAGGGGGCGCCGCCATCCAGACGGAAAGTGCGACGGCGGTAATTTTCAATCAGAGTGAAGAGGGCCTCGTCACTGGCCACATCAATGATGTGCAGCGGACTCTCTTCGTCCTGGCTCTGCATGATCTGCAGACCACCATCCAGCTTCAGACACTTGTAAGAGAGGGGTGGACAACGGCGCAACGTGGTCTGGATGGCGCACTCCAGCCGCGCCTCATCTAATGGTCCTTCCAGCTGATACACGGCACAACGATTCCCGGCCGCCGTGAGACGGGGCAAGGCATGGGTCTGGGTCTGGGTCAGTGGGAAGGTCTGAAATTGCATGCTGGATCTCCACAAAAAAATAGCCGATGCCGTCACGGGCTGGCTTGGTGCTATCACGAATCAGGTCAACAGCGGAGCGGTAGCGACATCTCGGTCGTCACAGCTCCGCGGGGTGGTGCATCAATTCAGGGGGGTACCGTAGCTTGCCAGCTTGGCCTGCATCTCGGGGCTCAGCTGTTTCACCAGATCGGCGTTGTAGGCGTGGGAGCGAATGTCGGCGATGCTGGTGGGGGTGGCACCGAAGATCCGCGCCGCACCGACGGCATAGCCGCGCGACTTGGCGGCCGGGCTGCTGTTATCGTCCGGATTGCTGCTAACCGCCGGGTCCACATTGGTCACCCGCATCGTCAGGGTCTCATCCTGATTACGGCGGATATCGAAGGTGCGGAACTGCTGGGGGAAGTCGCGCAGCGAGGCGGTTTCCACTTCCCAGAAGCTCAGCTCCGGGTGGTCCGTGAGATCGGCGGCGTTATAGGGTTGCGGTGTCACGGCATTGATATGGCGATGGCCCGAGATCCAGAGGATCAGGTTGGGGTAGCTGTGGAGTAAGGCCAGCACATCGTCCTGTTTGACGGGGCTGGGTGCCCACAGCGGCAGCGAGTAGGGCGCCGTATCGTCGATATCGTTCTGCGGATTGATGGGGATGTGCGCGGCTATGATCATCAGCTCGCCATTGGTTTGCCCGTCGTCTAACTGTTCCTTGAGCCAGGCCAGACGGTCGCTGTCGAGACAGGCCGCGGCATAGCTATGTTGGCCGAGCCCCTTGCAGGTGTCGTCTAAAGAAATCACCTTGAGTGGCAAGTCGGCCTTGGGCTGGAACACATAACTGGCGACGTCATCGTCCAGATTGCTCTGGCTAAAGCCGTGACCCACAGGTTGGCTGCTGGTGTGGAAGAACTGCTCCATCCAGCCGTGACTCGACGAATCCAGTGTGGCCATCGAGTGGCGATTCGGGTCCGCCACCACGGTAGGCGGGGTCGAGAACAGCTCTTCGAGACCATCCTTGATGACATCTCCCAGCGGCGTTGAACTATCCACCACACCGCCGTAGACGCCGTGGCCATAGACGCCGGTCGGCGTCGGGGTCGGGTCGTTCTCCATATTCAGCACTGTATCGCCGATATGGATGGCGAGGGTCTTATCCTGCTCATAGGCGCTGCCCATCCAGAACTGGTCATGGTTGCCGATGACCTGATACCAGGGGATCTCCTTATTCAAGCCCTGGGCCTGGAAGGGAATCTGGTAATCGATACTCTCTTTCCCGGCATGGGCGCCGGAGCTGGGGTGGATGACGCCACCGTCCATCACATCGATAAACCAGCGCAGCTCGTTGTATTGGGTGTTATTGACGTCATCGCCCAGGGAGATGGCAAAGTCGAACGGGGTTTTCTGGTGCAGAGCATTGGCAGTCTGGATGGTGGCATCCAGCACCTGGGTCGAGCCGAGTTGCACCGGCGAGTAGGCCGATGAGGCGCCCGCAGAACTCGGGCCGTAGAGTGCACTCCAGCCAAAATAGAGCGGTTGTGCCGGTGACTCCTCATCGGAGATATGGATGTCGGTGATGGCAAAGAAGGAGAGCAGCCGCGCCACGGGCGTGGTATCGCTGGCACCCGGTGCCAGCTCGGTACGCTGCACATGGTCCAGTCCGAGGCCTGTCTGCCAACGGCTATAACCGTACTGGCTATATTGAGCGATGGCGTTGGGGTTGATCTGGGGGGCTAGCGGATTGACGGCGACAGGCTGGATCTGCTGCTCGGCCGTGGTGTAGACGGTGGTGGTGATGGGCCATGTTTTGACCTGTGGCGATTCGGCATCGTCCTGACAGGCGGTCAGCGGCAGCGTCAGGATCAGGGTGCCGAGTAAGCCGAGGTGGCTGAACGGATAAGTATTCATCGATCATTCCATTGAGGTGGTGAATATTGACCATGGGCCATGTCAGCGCCTCTTGTGACATAAAACCATGGGATTAATAGGGGATTTTTTGCAGAGCGGAAGCTGGGTCACAGGCTGTGCGGTCAAAGGGTGATGAAGGGCTCCACAAGGGGCTTATTGGTAACCCTGCAGTTACTCTGTGTTTATGGGGGCAGTCACGGCCTATACTCAGACCTCTATCCGTACCTCTTTGTCATCGAACTTCAGGAGCAAACATGAGCCACACTATTACCCTGCAAGGGAACCCGGTCGAAGTTGCTGGTGATTTTCCAGCCGTTGCTGCCCAGGCCAAGCCATTTTCTCTGGTAGCCAAGGATCTGAGCGATGTCACCCTGGCCAGCTTCGCCGGGCAACGCAAAATTCTGAATATCTTCCCGAGCGTGGATACCGGGGTCTGTGCCACCTCGGTTCGCAAGTTCAATGCCGAAGCCAGCGCCCTGAACAACACAGTTGTGCTGTGCATTTCCGCGGATCTGCCGTTCGCCCAGGCGCGCTTCTGCGGTGCCGAAGGGCTGGATAAGGTCGTCACCCTGTCCACCATGCGCGGTGCGGCCTTCCTGCAGGATTACGGCGTCGCGTTCGCCACAGGTCCGTTGGTGGGTCTGACCGCCCGTGCCGTGATCGTGCTGGATGAGCAGGATAAGGTGCTGCACAGTGAGCTGGTGCCGGAAGTGGCTCAGGAGCCGGATTACGCGGCTGCGCTGGCCGTTTTGGCATAAGGCCAACAAGACATAAGCTCCACAAGATAGACAAAAGGCTCCTGCGGGAGCCTTTTTTGTGGGGGGTTATCGCGAGGGTCGCGCGTTAGAACTCGTTGGAGAGCGCCTTGTAGCCTTTGACCAGGTCGATATTGGTATGTGCCACGTCTTCGGAGAACTCGGTGGCATCGGCGCTGACCCGCGGGATCTGGGTCAGATCGGTCTTGGGCCCGATGCGGGTGGTGGAGGGCACATAGAAGCCCGGCGGCAGATCGCAGCCATCGACCACGGCATTGTGGCGCACCACGCAGCCTTCGCCGATCCGGCAGTTGAACAATACGCTGTTGAAGCCGAGAAACACCCGATCGCCGACTTCACAAGGGCCGTGGACTATGGAGCGATGGGCGATGGAGGTGAATTCGCCGATGACCACAGGGGCACCGGATTTGGAGTGGATCACCACGCCATCCTGAATGTTGGAGTTCGCCCCTATGATGATGGGCTCCATATCTCCGGAGGCATCGACCTCATCGGCGCGGATCACTGCATAGGGGCCGACAAACACGTTTTCCTTGATGATGACCTTGCCACAGATGATGGCGGTCTTGTCGATATAGGCGGATTCATCAATGACCGGCAGATGGCCGGACGGATTCTTACGGATCATGGTACATCCTGTCGTTAGCGGGTTCGGAACGGGCATCTGGCGCGGCGGTGAGTGTATGGCCGCCGCGCCATCAAGGGGTCAGCTTACGCCACACCCCTGCGACAACGGAACCAATTACTGGTCGGTCCCCTGCTCGTCAGGGTTAAACAGCGCCTGGAATTGTTGCTCCAGGGTGGGTTCCGGCTGTGCCAGAACCTGCTGGAACAGTTGTTCAATCGGCTCTTTGGCGGCGGCGCGCACGATAAACACCAGTCGGCTTTGGGCCTTACCTTCCGGCCAGTCACCGAGACTGGTGAGCGGGTAGAGCTGGCCATGAACGCCGTGGATCACCAGTGGCTGGCTTTCGCCCTCCAGCTGTAATATGCCTTTGAGCCGCAGCAGCGAATCCCCAAAGTGAGCTTGTACCGCCTCGACGGCGGCGATGAGCCGGGCGGGTTGCAGCGGCGTCCCAAAGCGCAGACTGAAGCTGGCGACATCGGCATGACTGTTGGGGGCTGAAGGCTGGGCACCTATGGCGGTGGTGGCCGTAGCCACGGGGCGTAACGGTGAGGCGATACCCAGGTTCGGCGCTTCGGTACGCAACCAGGCCAGCAGACTGCGCACATCCTTGCCGCGCTCGGTGCTGTAGGGGCCAATTTTCTCCAGCACGCTCGGGCTCAGGTCACCCTCTTGCACCACATGCTGCGGCGCGGCGCCATTGAGTTGTCCCAGCCGTTGTTGCAGGGCGCTGAGCGCCTCGGGCGCGACCAGATCGCTCTTGCTGATGACCAGCAGATCGGCGAGGGCTATCTGTTTGACCGCCTCATACTGCCGTGCCAGTTGCCCCTCGATATGCACCGCATCCACTAGGGTGACTATGCCATCGAAGCGGTAACGCTCGGCGATAAAGTGGTCCTGGCGCAGGGTGAACAGCACAGGCGCCGGATCGGCCAGGCCTGTGGTCTCGATAATGAGGCGGCGGAAGGGTTTGATCTCCTTGCGCAGTGCCTTCATGAACAACTCCTGCAGCGCCGTGGCCAGCGAGCCTTGCACCGAGCAGCAGATGCAACCCGAGTCGAGCAGCATCACCTGCTCATCCACCTGTTTCACCAACTGATGGTCCAGGCCAACGCTGCCGAACTCATTGATCAGGACGGCGCAGTCGCTGAGCTCGGGTTGCTTGACCCAGTGGTTCAGCAATGTGGTTTTGCCGCTGCCGAGAAAGCCGGTGATGATGGTGACAGGAATTCGGGTATCGCGTTCAGAATGCATGAGAGGCCTGCGGAACAACAAAAAGTGCGCTCTATTCTGCCCCGTCGTTGGCGAAGCGCAAGCTTGATGCCAACCACGAGGCTTGACGTTGGTTTCAGGGAGGGCCGAGCAGAGCCACAGCTTCGACGATGAGCTGGTGGAGGGCGGGCCAATTACCCTGTTCGATCAGCTCCCCGGGCACCATCCAGGAGCCGCCACAGGCGATGACGTTGGGTTGGGCCAGGTATTTCTCCACGTTGGCGGGTGATATGCCGCCGGTGGGCATAAATTGCACCGGATAGACGGCGGCAAGCGCTTTGAGCATGGCGATACCACCGGAGGCCTCAGCCGGGAAGAACTTGAGGGTCGAGAGCCCCAGCTCCAGTGCCTGTTCCACCTGGCTGGGGTTGTTGATGCCGGGGATGATGGCAATACCCTGTTGCTGGCAGTAGCGAACCGTGGTTGGATTCAATCCCGGGCTGACGATGACATCAGCCCCAGCGGCCACAGCGGCATCGACCTGAGCGGGCGTGAGTATGGTACCGGCGGCGATCAGCAGCTCCGGGAACTCCGCCCGCAGCAGGCGGATGGCCTCGGCGGCGGCCGGGGTGCGAAAGGTGATTTCGGCAGCGGGGAGTCCTGCTGCGATCAGGGTTCGACCCAGAGGAACCGCCTGCGCGGCTTGATGCAGGGCGATGACAGGCAACAGCCGGAGCTGGCGTAAACGGTCGATGAGTGGCATGCGCATCCTCGAGGCAGTGGGGAGGTCACCTATCACTATATCCCAAGTAGCAGGCGCGTAAGACCCCGGACTCCGCAAGACGCCAAACAGGATGGATGACAAAACAGCGAACGCCATAAAACAACAAACCGCGCTCAGGGCGCGGCTTGTTTGTCATGAAAGCTGGCTAATATGGCGCAGCAGTACCGGATCAACGCTCGTAGCGGAAGAAGTACTGGCGGGTGGCCGGAGCGTATTGGGTGTCTGATTTGCCATTCAACAGTGTGGTCAGGTTCAGATACAGATTTTTCATGATGCACCTCGTGGTGTTTTGTGATCCTTGTCACGTTTGATATTAGGTTTTTTGCGAGCTCGATCAACCTTTATTTTTATGAAAACGGTTGTTTTTCAGATGATTGCGTTTTCATTCGATCTGGTCGGATGAGATTGATGAATTGCAAGCGCTTGCAGCCGGTCACGGCCTGCTTCACTCTGATGGTTAGACTAGGATGAATAATTTATTTGCCGCCGACAGGAGGTTCATATGCAAGTGGAACATCAACCGGCACAACAGCGATTTATTGTCTCATTGGCCGCCGGGCAGGCACGTCTGGAATATTCGCTGCAGGAAACCTGGGTCAACATAGTGCATACCTGGGTGCCTGATTCGCTACGGGGACAGGGGGTGGCCGATGCTCTGATGCAGTCGTGTGCCCGCTGGTGTGAACAACAGCACTATCAGTTGGTTGCCACCTGCAGCTATGCGGTGCGTTGGCTGGAGCGCAAGGGTTACAAGTGACGGCGGGGAAACGGGCTCGTGACCGCGGGCGAGGCTGGGTCGGAGGCGGGTAGGGGCGGCAACTGTTCATGAGCATGCCGCCAGTATTCCAGCGTCACCGGGTTGACCCGGTACTGACCTAGCAGCAGCACCTGTTGCTGCAACTGTAGGCCCTGGTGTAGCAGCCCGCAAGCCACCAAACTGCGGATCATCCGGCTGAGGCGTAGCTGGTTGTGATTGCTGGCGGTCAGCCAGGGCAGCTTGTCCACACTCAGGCCCGGTTGCAGGGTCCACTCTTCTGCGCTCGTCACCAAGCCCAGTTGGGTCATCATCAGCTGTAAACTGCGAAGCAGGTTTTGTTGTAAGGCCGGATCCCGGGCAAACAGCAGCCGTTGCTCCGTGGTGAGCACAGGGGCCAGGGGGTTGACCCGGCTGGGTTCCGGCAGTGGAAACAACCACTGGATATAGTCGTGGGTCTGCTCCAGCCAGCCTGGCGAGGCTTGCCAGATCTGCTGCAGCCAGCGTCCACGATGGTCGGGAGCCTGGTGTTGATAAAACGCGATCAGGGGATCCATACTCTCCTCGGCTCTGGGTTGTGGCTCTGTGCTCGTCGCGGGCACCCTTGGCGGGCGCTGAAGCCTGGCTACCCGTTATTGGCCAAAAGTAAGGCCAGCATCGGCTGGCCTTGGGTCTGAAAAGAGTGGTTACTCTTCTTCGTCGTCGAAGTCATCCTCATCGATGAGATCATCATCGTCCCAAGCGCCTTCGTCGTCGTCGTCATCCCAATCTTCTTCGTACCCTTCCTCGTCGCCGTCATCCTCAAGCACAGTGTCATCTGGATCGTAATCGTCGTTTCCTGCCATGAGAGCTCTCCTTCGTTGGGGTGGCCTACCTAGTCTATACACAAATTTTACCGGCTTGTGAAAGCAGCCGATAAATTTCCGGGCTCGCCGTGACTTCTGACGGGTGACACTAGCGTGCCATCACGGTCGTTAATCCTTAATCGGTACCACCAGCATGTCGCACTCCACCTGATTCATCAGCTGCCGCGCCGACGAGATGAGCAGACTCCAGAAATTCTGATGGTGGCCGCAGACCAGCAGGTCGATCCCGTAGCGGGCTATGGCTTCATTGACCTGTTCACCCAGATCGCCACTGATCACCAGCTTTTTCTCCAGCGGAAAACCGAGTCCGGCCAGAATCAGGTCCATTTTTTTCCGGGTTTCGGTCAGGGCATGATCCTGCAGTTCACCAATATCGATATCGATCATCTCGGTGTAGATCTCCCGCAGGTCGACATCGACATGAATCACCGACAGCTTGGCGGAATGGGTCTTGGCCAGGGCTATGGCTTTAGCCAGAACGGGATGATTGTCACCCCGGAGATCGATGGCGACGAGAATATGTTGATAGGTTTGACCATTCATGATGAGTCTCCGTGAAGATGAAGCCATAGGATCCTGGCGCCAGGACGGGTGCCATGTCGTTATGTTTATAGTGTGCGCCATGTTACCGCCTGGATAAACCGGATCCTTGCTGCAATTATCCGAGCCTGATCACGCCCAATGATTGTCAAGTGGGGCCGTCCGCTTTAGCCTGAAGTGAATGGCAAGTCTGCAACTCGCTACAGATACCCATGTGCTACGCGACTACGTGCTGGGGAGTGATCTGGACTCTCCCCTTGGTTTTCCTGTCTGGAGGTGTGTCATGCCTGAACCCCTGATCCAGGGTTGTGTTGCCAAAAATTGTCATCCCGCTGGGTGCCAGCGTGCGGTGGAGGCGCAGATTGCCTATGTGCGTCAACAACCTCGATTTGAAGGCCCCAAACGGGTGCTCATTTTGGGGGCTTCTTCCGGATTTGGTCTGGCAGCGCGCATTTCTTTGGCTTTTGGCGGCGGAGCCGAAACCTTGGGTGTGGCCTTTGAACGCGCCCCCTCTGAAACTCACACCGGCAGTGCGGGCTGGCATAACCAGATGGCGGTCACCCGTCTGGCCAATGCTGCGAGTTTTCCTGCCGAAAGCCGGTTTGGTGATGCGTTTGCGCCAGTGTTGCAGCAGGAGATTATCGACTGGATCCGTGGGCGGTGGGGGCAGATCGATCTGCTGGTCTACTCGCTGGCCACCGGCGTCCGCGTCATGGACGATGGCCAGCGTTATCAATCGGTACTCAAAAGCATGGGGCATCCGATCCAGGGTTGGGGTTTGGACCTGGGCCAGCAGCGACTGATCCGCCAGGAGATGCCCGCCGCCACCGCGGAGGAGGTGCTGGCCACCGAACGTGTGATGGGCGGCGAGGATTGGCAAAACTGGGTGCAACAACTGCAAAAGGCCGATTGCCTAGCTCCAGGTTTCCGGACGATCTCCTTCTCCTATGAAGGTCCTGCCTTGACCCATGCCTGGTACCGGGATGGCACCTTGGGTCATGCCAAGCAACATCTGCAGCAGACGGCTGCCCGCCTGCGGCCCTTGTTGTCACCGGTGGGCGGCGATGCACGGGCGGTTATTTGTAAGGCGCTGGTGACCAAGGCGAGCCTGGTGATCCCCTTCTTGCCGGTCTATCTGATGTTTCTGATGAAGGTGATGAAGGCCAAAGGCTTGCACGAAGGCTGCATCGAGCAGATGTCGCGGTTGTTTACCGATCAACTGTATGGCACTCAAGGTGTTCGTGCCGACAGTCAGGGGCGCTGGCGACTGGATGAGCGGGAGCTGCGTCCCGATGTGCAGCAGGAGGTCCTGGCTTTGCTCGCGGTGCTGAGCGCGGACAACTTTCGTGAGTTGAGCGATTTTACCGGTTTGCAGCAGGAGTTTTTGCAGCTCAATGGATTCGCCTGGCCGGAGGATGGTGCATAGACGGTCACAGCAGATGATTCCCGACCGGGTGCTGGTTACAATGGCGCCCGCCATGTGGCGCGGTCGGCAGGAGAGTCAGGAGTGAGTCAGCAAACCCAGTGGGACGTCATCATCATAGGTGCTGGCGCAGCCGGATTGATGTGTGCCGCACAGGCAGCCTATCGTGGGCGACAGGTGCTGGTACTGGATAATGCCAAGAAGCCCGGCCGCAAGATCCTGATCAGCGGCGGTGGTCGTTGTAACTTCACCAACCTGTACGCCTGCCCGCAGAATTTTGTGTGCCAGAATCCCCATTTCACCAAGTCAGCGCTGGCCCGTTATAGCCAGCGCGATTTTATCGAGCTGGTGGAGCGTCATGGCGTGGAGTACGAGGAGCGGGAGCACGGGCAACTTTTCTGTACTGACTCGGCCAAGGAGATAGTCCGCGTCTTGCTCACCGAGTGCGAATGGGCTGGTGTGACCCTGCAACTGGCTACCGAGATTGTGAACGTCAGCCGCCATACCGACGGCGGATTTGCCCTGCAGACCTCGCGGGGTGCCCTCAGCTGCCACTCCCTGGTGGTCGCCACTGGTGGTCTGTCGATGCCCAAGCTGGGTGCCACCCCCTACGGGTACCGGTTGGCGGAACAGTTTGGCCTCAAGGTCGTTGCTACCCATGCCGGTCTCGTGCCCTTCACCCTGCATCTGGCCGACAAGGAGGCCTTCGCCGAGCTGTCGGGGATCAGTCTGCCCGCCGAGGTCTCGGCGGAAGATGGCACCCGCTTTCGCGAGGCACTGCTGTTTACCCATCGTGGTTTGTCCGGGCCTGTGATACTGCAAATCTCCTCCTACTGGCGGGCGGGCCAAACCATCCGAATTAATCTGCTGCCTGGGCGGGATATTCCGGCTCTGCTGCAGCAGTGGCAGAGTGAGCACCCGGCCCAGGAGTTGAAAACCGTGCTGGGGCGTGAACTGCCGAAACGCCTGGTTGAGAAGCTCATCGAGCGCGGCGAATTGCACAGCAAGCCTTTGCGGCAATACACACCCAAGGAACTGGCGGCGGTGGCGGACGTACTGGCGGGCTGGAGCCTGCTGCCCAACGGCACCGAGGGTTATCGCACCGCCGAGGTGACCCTGGGCGGCGTCGATACCGACGAGCTCTCCTCCAAGACCATGGAAGCCAAACAGGTGCCCGGACTCTATTTTATCGGCGAGGTGATGGATGTCTCCGGTCATCTCGGCGGCTTCAATTTCCAATGGGCCTGGAGCTCCGGCTGGGTCGCTGGGCAGTTTGCGTGAGTGTTTGATAGCGACGTCATAGCTCACACCCAGGGGCTGTTCCATTGCACAAGAATAAGGCTGCGGTATGGGAATAGGTCCATCCATGGCGCGAAGTGGTTGCGGCGTTAAAAAGTCGTTGAGGATCCGCTCCCAGCTTGTAATGTCTTCGTCTTGTGCCAACAATACGACCATCTGTTTGCTCTCTGTGCCAAGGCTGTTTCATGGATAAGCGTCTGACCATTCTCGATATTGCCCGCCTCAGTGGCGTCGGCAAATCCACGGTTTCCCGAGTCCTGAATCAGGATCCCAAGGTCAAACCGGAAACACGGGAGAAGGTCGAGTCCATTATTCGCGCTCAGAGTTTTGTGCCGAGCAAATCCGCCCGGGCGATGCGCACCAATAGCAACCGTCTGGTCGGTATCCTGGTCTCCCGGCTGGATTCCGCGTCGGAGAACCGCGCCGTGCGGGGCATGCTGGAGACTCTCTATGCCCGTGGCTACGATGCCATGCTGATGGAGAGCAAGTTCAGTCCGGCTCTGACCGCCGAGCATCTGGAGCTGTTGACCCGGCGCGGTGTCGATGGCGTCATCTTGTTTGCCTTTAGCGGCCTCGATTTGGCGACTCTTGTTCCCTGGCAGGCCAAACTGGTCCTGGTGGCGCGGGAGCAACCGGGCTTTGCCTCGGTCTGCTTCGATGATGCAGGTGCCATCCGCCAGATGATGCAGCACCTGTTCACTCAGGGACTGAGGCGCATCGCCTTTCTCGGTGTTCATCAGGATGACGTCACCACAGGGGCGCGCCGTCTGGCGGCTTACCAGCAATTCTGCGACGAACACCAGCTCACGGCGGAATATGCGGTCGGAGATCTCGATTATCAGAGCGGGTTTCAGCTCGCATCCCGTCTGATTCGCCCTGAGACCCAGGCTCTGGTTTGTGCCACCGACACCCTGGCTCTGGGTGCCGCCAAATACTTGCAACAGCAGGGACGCCAGGATGTGTGTCTAACCGGGGTCGGCAACAATGAACTGCTGCGCTTTCTCTTCCCGCAAGTCTTGTCTGTCGATTTGGGCTACAAGAGCGCTGGCGCTCTGGCCGCAAGCCAGTTGCTGGACCAGATCGAGCTGGCTGAGCCACCCAGAGCACACATAGCCCCCGCCAGCATGCATCACGACTAACCAACCGAAGGTGTATTTTTTGTGAACATCCGCATAAAATGGGAACGATCCCATTGCGTCATGCTAGAGGTCGCTCCAAGCTAAATGGGAACGATCCCAAACATGGAAGACCCGTTATGAGCAAGATCCAGATCCAAGAGGTTCGCCGGCTGGTCCAGCTGGTCGGCGGCAAAGAGAACATAGCTACCGTCAGCCACTGCCTGACGCGATTGCGCTTCGTGCTGCAACGCCCCGAGATAGCCGATCTCCAGGGGCTTGAAGCCTTACCCTCGGTCAAAGGCTGTTTTACCAATGCCGGCCAGTTCCAGATCGTCATCGGTACCGAAGTCGATCAGTTCTACCGTTTGCTGGCCAACGAGATTGAGCTCGAAGGGAGCAGCAGCAAGGAGGAAGTAAAGTCCGCCGCCCGTCAGAACATGAATCCGCTGGAGCGCGGTATCTCCCACCTGGCCGAGATTTTCGTTCCGCTGCTGCCCGCCATCATCACCGGCGGTCTGATCCTCGGCTTCCGCAATGTCATCGGTGACATCAAGATGTTTGATGGCCATAGTCTGACCGAGATCAGTCAGTTCTGGGCCCAGGTCCACGCGTTTTTGTGGCTGCTCGGCGAAGCCATTTTCATGTTCCTGCCGGTGGGCGTCTGCTGGTCAACGGTGCGCAAGATGGGAGGCAGCGAGATCCTGGGGATAGTCCTCGGTATAACGCTGGTCAGCCCGCAGCTGATGAATGCCTACGACATCGGCAAAGTCGTACCACAAGTCTGGGACTTCGGCCTCTTTGCCATCCAGAAGGTGGGTTATCAGGCCCAGGTGATCCCGGCGATGCTGGCGGGTTTGGCGCTGGCACTGATTGAAACCCGGCTCAAGCGGTGGATCCCGGCTTACCTCTACATGGTGATAGTGCCGTTTGTCTCGCTGCTACTGGCGGTGATCCTGGCCCACAGTCTGATAGGTCCTTTTGGCCGCCTGATCGGGGATGGCGTTGCTTGGGCCGCCAAGGCCGCGATGACCGGCTCCTTCGCCCCCATAGGCGCGGCCCTGTTCGGTTTCTTGTACGCACCATTGGTGATCACCGGGGTACACCACACCACCAATGCCGTGGATCTGCAGTTGATGCAGAGCATGGGTGGTACGCCGATTTGGCCGCTGATAGCGCTGTCGAACATAGCTCAGGCCTCTGCCGTAGTCGGCATCATGCTGATCAGCCGCAAGGAGAATGAACGGGAGATCTCGGTTCCTGCCGCCATCTCGGCCTATCTGGGCGTCACCGAACCGGCCATGTACGGCATCAACCTGAAGTACAAGTACCCCATGCTGTGCGCCATGATCGGCTCTTGTCTCGCCGCCATTGTCTGCGGCAGTACCGGCGTTCTGGCGAACGGTATCGGGGTCGGGGGCCTGCCCGGGATCCTGTCTATCCAGCCGCAGTTCTGGGGTATTTATGCTCTGGCTATGCTGATTGCCATCGTGGTGCCCATGGTGCTGACCGTACTGGTCTATCGCCACAAGAACCCGCAATCCCAGAACACCAATAACACGCAGCCGCTCACCGGGCGGGCTCGCGCATGATTTCCCGGGAAGAGCAGAGCTCTCTGCTCTTCCCCACTTTTTTGGCTATGAGAACCGATATGCACACAGAACACTCCCCGAATTGGTGGCGGGATGCCGTCATCTACCAAATTTATCCGAAGAGTTTTCAGGACTCCGGCGCCAAGGGCACCGGCGATCTTCAGGGCATCATCCAGCGTCTCGATTACCTACAACAGCTGGGGGTCGAGGCACTCTGGCTCACGCCCGTCTATCCCTCGCCCCAGATTGACAATGGCTATGACATCGCCGACTACCGGGATATAGATCCACGCTACGGCACTTTGGCCGACTTTGATGCTCTGGTAGCCGCCGCCCATGCCCGCGGACTACGCATCATCATGGATATGGTGGTCAACCATACCTCGACCGCCCATCTCTGGTTCCAGCAAGCCCTGCAGGATCCGGACAGTCCCTATCGGGATTACTACATCTGGCGCGATCCGGTTACAGGAGGCGCGCCCAACAACTGGCAATCGAAGTTTGGCGGTAGTGCCTGGCAGCTGGATCCGGCATCGGGACAGTACTATCTGCATCTGTTTGCCGTCGAGCAGGCGGATTTGAACTGGGAGAATCCGCAAGTCCGCGCCGAGGTTAATGCCATACTTCACTTCTGGGCCGATCGTGGCGTCGATGGTTTCCGGCTGGATGTCATCAACCTGATCTCCAAACAGCAGGACTTTCCGGATGACAACAGTGGTGATGGCCGCCGCTTCTACACCGATGGACCTCGTATTCATGAGTTTTTGCAGGAACTCAATCGCGAGGTCTTTACCCCGCGCAACCTGATGACGGTGGGCGAGATGTCGTCGACCACCCTCGAGCATTGCCAGCGTTACTCCAGCCGCGATGGCAAAGAGCTGTCGATGGTATTCAACTTCCACCATCTGAAAGTCGATTATGCCGATGGTGAGAAGTGGCGCCTGGCGCCCTTCGATCTGGTGGCTCTCAAGAAGATTTTCTGCCAATGGCAGCAGGGATTGCACGGCCAGGGCTGGAACGCACTGTTTTGGTGTAATCACGATCAGCCGCGCATGCTCTCCCGACTCGGCGTTACGGAACATTTACGTATTCAGGGTGCCAAGCTGCTGGCGACCAGCCTCTATCTGCTGCAAGGCACTCCCTATCTCTATCAGGGCGAAGAGATTGGCATGACGGATCCGGGTTTCAGCCGCCTCGATCAGTATCGGGATATCGAAAGCCTGAACCTATACGCCCTCAAACGGCAGCAGGGCTTGAGTGACGCCGAGACGCTGGCGCTGCTGGCCGCTCGCTCCCGAGACAACAGCCGGACGCCGATGCAGTGGGACGACTCGGCACAGGGTGGTTTCACCCAAGGGCAACCCTGGATCGAACTGGCGAGCAATCATCAACAGGTCCATGTGGCCGCGGCTCTGGGCGATCCCGACTCTGTGTTCCACTACTACCGGGCATTGATCGCACTGCGCAAGCGACTACCGCTGCTACTCGAGGGAGATTACCAGGATCTGCTACCCGCCCACCCGCAGCTGTGGTGTTACCGGCGCCAGCACGCAGGCCAGACGTTGACGGTACTCTGCAACTGGAGCGCGCAGGAAGTGGCCCTGCCCGCAGAGGTGGCGCGCCCAGAGGGAGAGTTGCTGCTGAGCAATTATGCGGATCTCGCAGCGGCGCTCATATTGCGCCCTTACGAGGCGCAGGCCTGGCTTTCATAAACAGCTGTGTAGCGCGGCACCAGTTCCTGCGAGTGGTGAGTCTGGCTAGGGTGTTGTGACACAAAAAAAACCGGTCAGTGGAACTGACCGGTTTGGGTGTGGCTCATCCTGAAGCGCTGGATGGCGCTATGAGGTTTGTGCCTACTGTTTGAGTCGGAACTGGCCGAGCAAATTGGTGAGCTGAATGGAGAGCTCGGCCAGTTCGCGAGCCGCCAAGGCGCAGTTTTCCGAGGTCTGGCTGGTTTGGTGGGTAACCTCGTCAATCTGATGGATCCCGGTACTGACCTGATCGGCGCCAGAGGATTGTTCACCGGCGGCCTGGGCAATTTCATGCACTAACCCGGCGACCTCGTCGGTATGGTGAACTATGCCGGAGAGCACCTCGGCAGTCTTTTTCGACAACTGGATGCCCTTTTGCGTCCGTTGGGCTGAAATATCGATCAGCGAGGCGATCTGTTTGACGGCATCCCCACTGCGGCCGGCCAACTTGCGCACCTCATCGGCGACAACGGCGAACCCTCGGCCTTGCTCGCCGGCCCGGGCGGCTTCGATAGCGGCGTTAAGGGCCAACAGGTTGGTCTGAGAGGCTATGGCCTCTATGGTATTGGTGATGTTGTGGATATCGATGCCGGAAGCTTCGATCTCCTGCATGGCGCCCTGCAACTCGACCATGAGGGCGTTACCATTCTCGGCATCTTGCGCGGACTGTTTGGACAGCCGGCTTGCCTGGTCGGCATGTTCGGCGCTCTGCCGGATCTGGGCGGCGATCTGGGTCACGGTGGCGCTGATCTCGGTGACCGAGGATGCGGATTCGGTCGCGCCACTGGCCAGGTCATGACTCATAGCCGAGACTTTGTCCGCATTGTCGCCTATGTCCTCGGAACGTTGCCGGATCTGTCCCACCAGGTTGTTCAAGTCCAGGATCATTTGGCTGAGAGCCCGACCGAGTTGATCCTGATCGGAGGCCATTTTCACGCTCTGGTTCAGATCCCCCTGGGCTATCTTGCCTGCAACCATGACATGGGCGTGCAAGGTGTCGGCCATGCCATCGAGCGCGCTGGAGAGTTGCCCTATCTCGTCTGCGCTTTGGTAGCGCAGGCGCTTATCGAATTGGCCTAAGGCAATGCTCTTGGCCATATCCACTGCCGCCAGGATAGGGCGAGCCAGACTGCGGGCGACGAGGAACATGGCCCCTATTGCCACGACTGTGACCAACAAGCCGATGATGATCTGCCAGTATGTGTTTTTGGCATTGTTGTCGGCAATTTGGCCAGACATGGCGTTGACATCACCGAGCACCAGATCCTTATCGAGCCGGATCAGTATCCCCCACCGAGTGTCACTGTCGCCCAAGGTGATCGGCGCTAACACATGCAGCAGCCCGGTTGCTTCATCGGTATAGATGGATTTTTCACCCCGGCGCATCAGTTCGCGGATTTTACCGGCCTCCTGGCTATAGAGACTATCGATGGACTTGCCAATGGCTTCCGGGTGCTTGCTCGCCGCAATCACCAGGTCATCGGCCGTGATGATCGATACATCGGCTTTATCCGGGTAGATGGCCTTGGCCACCTGCTCACTGATTTTCTGCACAAAGTCCAGGTTGTAGTCGGCTCCGGTGACGCCTAAAAAGCGGTCATTGACGATCACAGGGACAGAGAGGGTTGCCAGCCAGACATTCTTACCCTGAACCACATAAGGCAGGGGAGCTGTCACCGTCTGGCGATGATTTTTCTGTGGATTCTGATACCAGGCACCTTTGATGATGCCGTTGGGGTGTGCTTCAGTCGAGTCATACTCCACCAAAGACTGCACCTTCAAGTTGTTGTTATTGTCCCGGATCCAATAGGGGGTAAAGCGCCCTGTCTCGGCATTATTACCGTTCTCCCCATTCAGGTTTTTAGCATCACTGTTGTCAAAGATATTTGGCTCCCAACAGCTATAGGTGCCGTTAAGGTCTTGATTACTCTTCAACACTTCACTCAGCATCATATTGAAGACGCTGCGATCCAGGATGGCGGCACTCTGGCTGGCATCTGTGGCATGAGTGGCGGCGGCCGTATTGGCCAGCGTCTGGGCGGCTTGCATACCCTTCTCCAATCGGCGGCTAATTGACAGCGCATATTCGGAGGCCACACTTTGCATCTTTTCCAGCGTGATACGCTCAACCAGAGTCGATACCGTTTGGTTGATGAGGCGATTATTCGCTGTCGTGGAGGTGATGCTATAAGAGACCAGAATGGCTGCGGTAATCAGCAGCCCAATACCGGCAGGAAACGCTATTTTTGACTTGATGGACTTGAACGTCATGGTATTCCCTCATGGGCCGGCGTTTGCAGTGGCAAAAAATAAAGCGCTAGGGTGATTAACATATAGAGCATTTTGCGCCGTCTGCTGTGACCTATTTCGCGCTGAACAGTACTAAGTACCCTGGTTCTGGCCTGGCGTTGGGCCCTGGCACTGGGTGCCGCTGTTCGTAGGGGTGTGGATCCAGGCGTGCCTGGTCGACTGCGAGCTCGGGGTTACCGTAGATGATGCGGTCGATTTGCCGTGCTAGCGGGCTATTTGCCTTGCGAAACGGGGATCTATGGCTTAGTTTTTCCTCCCTGGATGGGTTTCATGGATGAAGATGATGCGTTCCTGGCAGGGGATCTTCCCGCTGACGGTCCCTGTGATGATGGGCTATCTGCCCCTGGGGGCCGTGTTCGGGGTGTTATGGGCCAATGCCGGCCTGTGCTGGTACTGGGCACCGCTGATGAGTGTGCTGGTATATGCCGGTGCGCTGCAGTACCTAGCAGTGGGCATGCTGGCCGCCGGGACCGGTTGGCTGGATCTGGCGGTGGCCTCGCTGCTGGTCAATTTCCGGCATATCTTCTACGGGCTGTCGCTCTATCACCTCTTGCCCGGCCGCGGCCTGGGCCGGGCTTATTTTATCTTCGGCATCACCGATGAAACCTATTCCCTGCTCAGCGCTTCCGGCCAGGTGCAGGATCGGCAGCAGGCGCTGCGGGTGGTGTTCCTGAACCAGAGTTACTGGGTGCTGGGCACGCTTGCGGGGGTCTTGCTGGCCAAAGGCTTACCGCCCGGACTTCAGGGGCTGGATTTTGCCCTGACGGCTCTGTTTACCGTGTTGGCGGTGGAGCAAGTCCGCGCCAAACGAGATTGGGGGGCTGCCGTGCTAGGGCTAGCCGCCGCCTTGGTTGCCGGATGGTTCTTCCCACACTATTTTTTGCTGGCGGCATCCCTGATGCTGGTTCTGGTATTGCTGGCCTGGCCGCTGCCAACTTCTGCGGAGCTGGCCCATGACCACGACTGATTATCTGCTGGCTGCGCTGATCATGGGCGGCGTGACCTTTGCCCTCCGCGCCTTTCCCTTCGTCGCCCGTCATCTGATTGCCCATCATCCCCGCATCCAGGTACTGGGTCAGCGCTTGCCGGTGGCCATGATGCTGTTGCTGACGCTGTATGCCATGGGTGTGCAGCAGTGGCACTCGCTGGCTCAGGGCAAGGCCCAGATTGCCGCTGTCCTGCTGGTTGCCGGGCTGCAGTTGTGGCGCCGACAGGCCATGCTCAGCATCCTGAGCGGTACCTTCCTCTATCTGGCACTAATGAACGGCTGGTTCGGCAATTAATTCAGGCTGCGGCGCCATGGCGCGCCGCAACGCCGCTATCTCATTCTCTATTTGCAATCCTGCGCTGGCCTCAGCCACAGGTTTTGCGAACGCTATGTCTTTTTTCTGAAATATTATTCATCCACCACTCAGTGTCATTTTGTGTTTAATCCATTCGGTATATTCCTGCGTCAGTATTTTATTTTCGTGCCAAGTTTTCACTAAATTCATTGCACTTGTCAGATGAGACAGGTTAATAAAAAGTTAATTTACCAATGGTAATTAAAGTGTTTAATTAGCCGGTGCTAGTGAGCGCCTGGCAAGTTAGCTTGTTGAATTATCAAAAACACATCAGCTCATACATTCCTCTGGCTAATTGTGCCAAGCGTATATTTTTTAAACAGGAGATTGTTATGAATAAAATTATTTACGTGATAGGTGATGTATTTGAGAATTTCAAAGAGATCGAGGGTGCCGTGCATTATTCGGAGTGGGCCGATTCGGTTCGTAAGAATAATTACGATTATCCGGTGGTCGCTTGCCCTGGGCAGGGATTGACCTTCGAGCAGCAAGCTTATATCGACAAAATTAACCATCAGTATATCGATGTGGCTGAACAGTGGAATGATGAAAAGAAATTAGCTACCAGTAAACAGACGCACAAATATCGTTGCGAGAATATTTTGATTACCACACCGGTAGAAATAGCCCATAACACCTTTCAGTCTGATTTATTATTACATGCGGACAATGAGTTATTGCTCGACCATACTACCGGATATCATATTCAGGGTATGGTATTTCTTGAGGCGACTCGGCAAATAGCCTCCGCAGTAACCGATATGATACGCCCCTCCATTGGTAAATATTATGTGATGCATGACATTTATGCCGAATATCACAACTTTGCCTTCCCGATTGAAACTCAAGTTATTTTGAAAATTACTGAAATTAGATTCAATGATGAGGGCGAAGAAATATTTGTTATCAATGTTGAATTTATGCAGAACGGTAAACGAATTGTGGTCACGGGCGGCAGCTTTACCGCCACAGACAAGCAGAAAATTATTCAAAAAGAGCAGCGACTGGCCCATATCACCATTCAGAAAAGTATTCGCACTTTGCAGAAAAAACTGCAACCCGTGCCGGTACTGAGTTCTGTGGTCGGGGGTTAACCATGCAAGCACAACAGGAGCAACAGCAGATGCAACAAACCGTGTTAGTGACCGGTGCGACCGGTCATTTAGGTAGTCATTTGACCCAGGCGCTGGTGGTGGCCGGGTATCAGGTCCGGGCCGGGGTTCGGGATCTGGGCAAGGCCCGATCCCTGGGCACCATATCCGGCGACTTGGTCGAGATGGACCTGCTGCAACCCGAGGGTCTGGTGCAGGCATTATCCGGCGTCGAGGTGCTTTACCATGCGGCAGCGCATTTTGCCCACTGGAGCCGGGCACCGGAGCGGGATATCGAACAGGCCAACGTGCAGATGACGGAAAATATCCTGCGCGCCGCCCATCAGGCCGGGGTTAAGCGCGTGGTATATGTCAGCTCCACCGGCACCCTAGCCCGGGATCAGACCGGTCATGCCCTGGGGCCTGACAGCTGGTGTCAGGACACCTGTGGCAACCCCTATTTTGCCTCCAAGCTGGCAGCGGAACAGATGGCGCACCGCCTGGCAGAAGAGCTGGGCTTGCAGCTGATCTATCTGCTACCGGCCGCCATGATCGGCAGCGGCCAGTTCTGGCATACCCCGACCCTGAAATTTATGGAGGCCATAGTGCGCGGTGAACTGCCGCTGGATCTGGATTTCGAGATCAATCTGGTGGATGTGCGACGCGTGGTGCGGGCCATGGTGGCCGCCGCCCGGCAGGGGCAAGCCGGGCAGCGCTATATTTTGGCCAACCCCCACGGCATCGCCATCCGGGATATCGCCGCCATAGCGCAGCAGTTCAACCACAAGGTGCGTAAGCCCCTGCGCGTGGCAAAACCTGTGCTGCTGGCGGTGGGGCTGATGAGTGAGTGGTTGGCCAAGGGGTTCGGTATTGAACCGCAACTGCTGCGCAGCCAAGTCCATTTTTATTACCAATGCAAAGAGAACTTTGATGTTTCAGCCTCGATTCGGGATCTCAATCTGGAAACCGAAACCAGTGCCCAATGTGTCAATCGTTATTTTTCCGAGCTGATGGAATCCGGCTCTTTAAATCCTCAAGGAGTGAAATATGCGTAATTATATTCGTGGTCTGTTGTGTGTGCTGATCCTGTCCTTTGGCCATGGGCTCTATGCCGGTGAGCTATATGATGAGTTGTCAGGAAAGCCTGCAAAGAAGATTTTATTCAGCTTGTTTGCCAAGGAGAGTTTTAATCAGGAAGAGGTCAAGGATCTGGATCAGCTCTGGCTGGATTACAACTTCAGTGAGCAGGATGTCGCCTCGGCATTCCGCAGCTATCAGAACAAATATCCGATCCAGATGACCGCTTATCAGGAGGTGATCTTGTGGCATACCGACAAGGATGTGATCCCCAGTACCACAACGCCGGAAGAGTTTGCCCAGGTCGGACAACTGTTTCACCAGAAGGCAGCATTATTTGGCGGCACGGTACGGCTCATCGGTGGCTTCTTGAATAATGAACAACCGTACCGCAAGGGTCTCTGTCGCTGGATAGCCCCGAATACCTTCAGCATGTTGTATGTGGTGCGCTTGGCCCGTGAGCCCTACTTCGGTCCTTATTTCCCGCAGGATGGTGGCACCATTGTCTCCCAGACCTTGCATTGATGCCGGGCTGAATCATGAGGAATAGCATGAATACGATTAAGCTGATTGCGGTGGATATTGATGGAGTCTTATTGCAAGACACCTTCAGCCCTGTATTACATCAACTGGTGACCTTGTATGGTGGTGAATATACCCGTGAGTTGGAGCGGAATGTATTTTCTCGCAATCAACTCAGTGCCGCCGCCTATGTCCAGAGTCAACTGGGATTAACATTATCGCCCCGTGACATCATCGACGACTATTTCCGCTTGCGGGAACAGTACCTGCAGCATCATGAGGGCGGCGTGATCCCGGGCGCGCTGAACTTCTTGCAGCGCATGGCCGAATTACCCGTCCAGCTGATCTGCTACGGCGGCTTGCAAGAGGAGCAGATCCACCCCGATTACGCCCTGTGTCGGCCCTATTTTTCCCGTTATGTCTGCACCAATGACTTTCGTCCGGGCCTGCGGGAGATAGTGCGCGACCACGCGCATCTGCAGTTCGATCAGGTGTTGTTCATTGATGATGTCAATACGGTGGCCGAAGAGGCGAAACGGCTGGGTTGCCCTTTTATTGGCGTGCCGGCGCGTAATGCCTGGGGCTGGCAATATCTGGATATGCAGCTGACCGGTGTTCGCTTCCTGGTCGATGGCGTCAAGGATATTGGCCTGCCGATGTTGCAGCAGCTGGATCAGGATGTGCGGAGCAGTTTTATCGAGGTGGCCCATGCCACACTCTGACATCCGTCTGGTCCTGTGTGATTTCGATGGGGTGATCAGCCCCGAGAGTACCCAAGCCCTGTGTGATGCCTGCTATCGGGTGATACGCCAGTACCGGCCGCTACCGGAGCCTGTGTTCCGGCAGCTGTTCCGGACTCTGGTGCCGTTTCCGCTGCAGCACTCCCTGCATTTTTTGCTGGAGTCTATGGGGCTGGGAGCTCACCGTGGCGAACTGTTGCATGCTCTGCTGGGGGTCGGCCACGGGCCTCTGGTCCATCAGTCGTTGTTGCGGCATTGCCAGCAGCAGGGGATTGATTTCCGGGTGCTCTCTTCCTCCTATGGGGAGGATCCCAAGTTCGCCGCCCTGCGCGCCGAACTCGGCAGCGAGCGGCTAATCGCCGATGGGCGCTTCTCCAAGGTCAATCCCCTCGACTTTGCGGATCTGCTGAAGCGGCTGGGGGTCGCGGCGGATCAGGTTCTGTATCTGGATGATTGTCCGTTGGCACTGCTGACGGCGCAGCAGTTGGGGATCCGCACCCTGCATGTGCGCAATGCTATTTTTGACCGGGAGCAGTATCAGGCGGTGCAGGGGTTTGTGCCGTACAGTGTGGGCTCATTGGATGAGGTGGTGACTCTTTTGACACAGTGGGCTCGACAGCCCGAGTGGAGTTGAGCTGCTGATGCGGTAGGGGTGTCTTCCGGATCGTCGCGTCGGTTGAGGTGAGGTTCAGCGCTCCGGGGTTATGCTGTGGGTCACGACATCTGATTCGACAGACCCAAAAGGAGGTCACATGAATACTCGATTGTGGATCTTGCTCGCTGCCTTGAGCACCGGGCTGCTGACCGCCTGTCAGCCTGCGGCAACGCCCGTAGCCATCCCGCCTCTGGATGCCAGCTCCAGCCGTAGTGCTGCTGCCTCAGCTGCCGTTGCCTCAGCTGCGGTTGCGCCAGCGGAGCAGGCCATGCTGGAGGGCACTGTCTGGTATCGCCAGCGCAGTGCCTTACCGGAAGGCGCCGTGGTGGAGGTCAGCTTGCTGGATGTCTCGCGGGCGGATGCCCCTGCCGTGGTGCTGGCGCAGACGCAGATAGTGCCCACGACGCAGGTTCCCATCGCCTTTACCCTGCACTACGATGCGGGACAGATTCAGCCAGGCCATAGCTATGCCCTGCAGGCCAAAATTCTGCTCGGCGACACCTTGCTGTTTATCAGCACTGAACACTATGGCGTGCTGACCCGGGATGCCCCCAGCACCGGCGTGCAGGTGCGGGTTGATCCGGTCTGATATTGCGCAGATGCTGCGCTTGATCCATGCTGCCAGGGCAACGAATCTCGTTGCCCTGTTTTTTTTCGGATAGGCGTTGGGGTGAGGATGTCCGATGCGGCTCGGTCGCGCGGACTCCTGGCCAGCAGCGGCCTGTTGTGGACGGGATCGATTCATCTTGTCGAGGGAATACGGATGTCGGCACTCACGCTGGTGATTGGCAATAAAAATTACTCCTCCTGGTCTCTGCGCGGTTGGCTGGTGGCCAGCCACAGCGGCTTGGCATTCAATGAACAGATGTTGGCCTTGCAGGCGGCGGACTTCAAACAACAGGTTGCTCGTTTCTCTCCGGCCGGGCGGGTTCCTGTGCTGCTGGTGGGTGAAACCGCGATTTGGGATTCACTGGCCATCGCCGAATATCTGGCCGAGCTGGAGCCTGGGCTATGGCCGACCTCGGTGCTGGATCGGGCCAAGGCGCGCGCCATCAGTGCCGAGATGCACGCCGGTTTTCCAGCCCTGCGTCAGCAGATGCCGATGAATGTGCGCGCCGTGGGGCGCACTGTGCCATCGACTCCGGCGCTGGAGGCCGATATAGCCCGCATAGTGGCGATTTGGGAGACTTGCCGTCGTGAGCATCTCCGTCAGGGACCCTGGCTATTTGGCCGCTGGAGTATCGCTGATGCCATGTTTGCGCCGGTCGCGGCCCGTTTTCGCACCTATGGCGTGTCGTTGCCCGTGTTGGCGGCCGAGTATCTGGTGACGGCCTTGTCTGATCCGGCATTGCTGGATTGGGCCGTTGCCGCCCAGGAGGAGCCGACCTTGCCAGATAGTGAGGTGGGCCTGCCGAACTAGTGCGGCGCCGGAAATGACGAGGGGGCCTGGGCCCTAATGCTTGTCAGTTAAGAGGTTCAGGAGAGACAACCTCTCTCGCCAACTCGCCGTAAACCCTTCCATGGGGGCTCGATGGCGGCATCCCTGCCGCCAACGGTTGGCTCAAAAGGCTATCTCTCCTTCGCTAACTAACTGGCATTGGGGCCCAGGCCCCTCAATATCGCTCATCTACGTCACCTGCAGGGGGTATTCCCCTTGCACCAACACGCCCTGCGTTATCGGATGAGCATTCGCCTGGGCCCCCTCGCTTGTTCCGACCCATTTTCTAGCCGCTCGCGACTCCCATTTCGCTCCTCCCTTACTGATTAGGGCAGGGTCAGCCAGTGGCTACCATCGAAACGCAATTCGCTATGGCTGTTGCTGGCTGGAGGATCGACCGGTTTGGCGGCAGCCAGTGTGGTGGGGTAGCTGACGCCATCAAAGGCAAGGGTTGCCCATTGCTGAAATCCGGACTGGACGACCAGATCGTGCCAGCCCTGGCTGCGCTCGGGGGCGATCAGCAGTGGGCTCTGGATCCCTTCCAGTCGACTCAGGAAGCGATAGCCATCCAGTGAGCCTTGAAACAGCAGCCAGACGCAGCCCGTCTTATCGCACCAGTTCATCTGCACTACGGCATCCGGATAGCCATCGGCATTCAAATCGTAACTCAGCGCCCGGTATTGCACTCCAGTGGCACTGCTTTGATTGATGCGGAAATAATCCTGCAGGGCCATCTGAATGCCGCTATCCACCTGGTACGCCGGTTTCAGTACCACAGGGGTAAAGGCGGCCTGGGTCGGGGTCGCCAGATCGCCATGGGCACTGGTTTGTGCTTGCGGCGGCAGCGGCAGCGCCGGAGTGCCGGGTTGCAGGATCAGCGGCTCGTCGAAGTAGGCTTTGCCGCCATTGAGTAACCGGTAGCTGGCTTGCAGGGTATTGCCCTGACGTTGCAAAGGGATGCTCTCGCTGGCGGCGCGGCCATTGCGCTCATTGAACAGCAATATGATGCCCTGCTCCGTGTATTCCCAGGCGCCTTGATACGCAATCTGCGGGCCGCTATCCCGGTAGTAATTCAGCTGGGCCAGATGCTCGGGGCTCAACGTCAGGCCGACCTGGGCTTTCATGCTGCTGGCAAGCCCATACCAGTCGGGCGCGGGCAATATTGCCGCCAGCGGGCGCCCCCGTTCGCCGCAGCCTTCCAACCGGGTCTCCCCTTGCACGAGCGTGACCTTATAGCCCCAGATTTGATTGATATCCGGTTGTTGGCACAGTGTTGGCACATAGCTGAGGCTGGCGGCTTCACCCTCTAGGGTGCTCAATTGCAGGATCAGCTCTCCGGACTCCTGCAATTGGCTGCCGGTAAAGCGATAACTACTGCTGCCTGCCGGCGAGCTGAATAATCCGGAGCTGCCTTGCAGCGTCAGGGTCCAGGCCGGTTGCTGGCCGACTGCATGGAAGGCAAAGTCGGTATCGCGCTGACAGCCCTTGCTGTCCGGACTCAGGTGGTCAATCCGCTGCAGGGTCAGTTCAATCGCTCCTCCGCGCTGGGTGCTCAATGCCAGAGCGCCTTCGAGTTCGGCATAAAGCTCGGTCGGATTGCCCATCTGCTGCCAGCGTTGCCAGAAAGCCGGGTCGGCGTTGAAGCGCCACTGTTGTTGGCTGCTGCAGGGGGTAAACGTGGCCTCGCCGTTACTCTGGCGATGCAGCTGGCCGCGAAACAAGGCGGCGGTCGGCAGCGGTGGTGCCGTGGTGGCCTGACTATCCGTTGGCGCGGGCGGTACGCTTTGGCTGCAACCTGCAATGAGCAGGGAGCCACTGAGCATGAAAAACAGGATAAAGAGGCGCGCAGTCATGACATGTCCTTGCTGTGAGTCGATTCAGACCTCGGGAGGAGGCACTCCAGTCAGGATAGTCTGCCTGATGCCTAAGAAAACGCCACCCCGATGAGGTGGCGTTAGTGATGACGGACAGCGGAGCGGATCAGGAGAAGAGCTGGGTCAGATATTCGGCGACGCCATCTTCATCGTTGGTCAGCGCTTGTGGATGGCTGGGCAGCGCTTCCTTGAGCCGCGAGTGAGCGTTGCCCATCACCACACCCCGACCGGCCATGGAGAGCATCTCGAAGTCATTCATGCCATCCCCAAAAGCGATGGCATCCTGCAGCTGGTAGCCATTGAGCTCTAGCACGGCCTTGACCGCATTGCCCTTGTTGACGCCTTTTTGCATGGCCTCCAGACAGGTTGGCGTCGAAAACGCTATGCTGAGGCGATCCCCAAAGCAGGTCAGCAGCCGGTTTTCCAGCTCGATCAGATCCGGATGCTCACCGGTGTAGAAAATCTTGTTGATCCCCTGTTTATCCAGGGCGACAGGATCCACCACCCGGTAGGTAAAACCGGACTCCTGGTGGTAGGCCAGCAATTCCGGGCTCTCGGCCTCGACCAACCACTCATCGCCCCGATACAGATGCAGATCGATATCCGGCAGCCGTTCGATCTCCACCAGTTCCTGCGCCAGTTGAGGCGGTATGGTCTGGTTGTAGATGCAGTTGTCCTGCTTGTCATGGACCACGGCGCCGTTGGCGGTGATGAGGAAAATATCCAGCCCCAGGGTGTCACGAATGCTCTGCACATCAATGTGATGACGACCGGTGGCGACGATGAAGCGAATGCCACGTTCGGTCAGGCGATGCAGGGTGCGGCGGGTATGAGGGGAAATCTGATGCTGGTTATTCAGCAGGGTGCCATCGAGATCGGAAACGACCACTTTAAACATACGGACCTCTGGGGAGCGGGATGGGCGACCAGTTTACCTAAACTGGCCGCCATCTGAAAACGCATTCTTCATTCGGAAGTTACGGGTTTTGTTTGAAGAAATCCAGGGCCGCATTCAGCGCCGGGATCCGGTATTCGTCACTTTCGTTGAACAATTCATGCCGGGCCCCGGCGATGAGCAGCGGACGCTCACCGGCGCATGGATGCTTCGCTGTGCTCATCTGCTGGCAAAACAGCGCCTGCTGATCGTTGCGCACCACTGTATCGGCACCGGATTGCAGGATCAGCAGTGGCGTCTGGATATGGCTGCCTGCTACGACGGCCTGCTCGGCAAAATCCAGCGCTTGGTGGATCCAGCTGCTGGTGGGGCCACCGAGCTGGACTTCGGGGTAGCTTTGGTAGACGGCGCGGAATTGGCCATAGCGCGTGGCGTCGTGAGTCAGCTCGTTGTCCGCGAAGGGTCGTGCCTCGTAAGGGCCCTGGCCTGGCGCATAGGGGGACTCGATACCCAGCAGCTGGGTGGTCCACTCCATCAGCCAGGTAATGAACCGCGCCAACCAGGTTGGCAGGACTCCCAGATCGATGCCGAACATGGGCGAGGCCAGCACGGCGGCTTTGAAATCCTGCGGGTATTGCTGCAGATAGTGGGCGGCAATGGCGCCCCCCATGGAGTGGGACAGCAGATAGAGCTGGTTCGGCTGATCGGCCAGCACCACCTGATCGTGGAAGCTCTTGAGGTCGGTGACATAGTCGGCAAAGTGCTGCACATATCCCTTGTGGGGATCACTGAGCATGCGCCCGGAGAAGCCTTGTCCTCTATGGTCGTAGAGATAGACGCTGTAACCCTGCTGGAACAGGTTGAAGGCCAGCTCCTGATATTTGATGTAACTCTCGAGACGACCATTCACCAGCAGTATGGCTCTGTGGCTCGCCGGGTTACGCAGGGCCACGTAGCGGATCGGCACGCCATCGACGCCACTGAACTCACCGGGCTGGGCATGTTGCTGCCAGAATGCCGGCAGCGTCGAGGCAAAGAAGGCTGGCAATTCAGCTGAAGTCAGCAGTCGATACGGGTTATCCATAGCCTGGGCACTACCGGTCAGTGAGAAGAGAAACAGCAAGCCCATCAGGGCACGAACTAGCATGCAATATGTCTCGAAAGGGACAGAGAGAGGCTGTCGAGTATAAAAGAAAATTGCGAGTCAGATCAGAATTCTTGTCCAACTGGCGGCAATTTCCCTGGCTGAGATCAGTTTAGCCAAATGAAACCGTTCTCACCAGCCGCAGGGGGACGGTCAGAACTCCTCCTGATCGAATTCCTCCTGCTCCCCTTGCTCCAGCGCTTGCCAACCGCGCTTGCTCAGTTGCATCCGCTGCCACCAACTTTCGTCGGCTATGACCTCGCCCTCGTCACTGATGGCGGGGTAGGGCAGCTGTTTTTGCCGACAGACGCGGGTCAATAGCGGGAAACCTCGCTCGAACAGCAGGCGATCCTGTTCGCTGCGCGGGAGGCGGCACTCCTGCTGATAGAGACCGGCATTTTGCCGCTGGCGCTGGGCCTCGTAGAGGATCAGGGCACTGGCTACCGAGACGTTCAGCGACTGGGCCATGCCCACCATGGGGATTATGATGTCCTGATCGGCCAGCGCCAGTGCTTCCGCGCTGATGCCGCGCTTTTCGGCACCAAACAGGATGGCGGTCGGACGCGTGTAGTCGATGGCGCGAAAATCGACCGCCCGATCCGACAGATGGGTGGCCAGCACCTGCATGCCCTGTTGGCGCAGACAGCCGACGGCATCGGCTATGGTGTCGTGATGATTGACCTTGACCCAGTAATGACTGCCCTTGGCGGCATGGTTGTTCATGCGCATGCTATCCGGCCAGACCGCATGCACATCATGGATGCCCACCGCATCGCAGGTGCGGATCATGGCCGCCAGGTTATGGGGTTTATGTACCTCTTCCAGGCAGACGGTCAGGTCGGGCTGGCGCATGGCCAGCATGCGGCGAATACGCGCGAAACGTTCAGGGTTCATCAGATCCTCGTCTGGGCTTACTGGCGGCTACGGCTGACCCGCAGGACATCCGGCATCACCCGGATCTTGCGCATCACATCCGCCAGATGGATCCGGCTCTTGGTGGTGATCAGCAGGTTGACCTGATAGACACGGGCATCCTTCTCTTCGGTGCTGATGCCCTGAATATTGGCGCCGGTCGCGGCTATGGTATTGGCCAATTGGGCCAACACGCCCTGATGGTTAATCACCTCGATCTGGATGCCGGTGCGGAACTCGTGATCCCCAGTGACTTCCGGATCCCACTGTACCGGCAGGTATTTATCCGGCTCTTTGCTGTAACCGCGAATGTTGCGGCAGCTTTCCAGATGGATCACCAGCCCCTTGCCGGGACTGATATGGGCGATGATTGGATCTCCCGGGATCGGGCGACAACAGTTGGCGAAGGTGACCAGCATGCCATCGGCGCCCTTGATCGGTAGTTTGCGCACATGCTGCGGCAGCGTGTGTTCCAGATTCAGCTCTTCCACGTTGCCCAGCAGGCGACGGGCGATCACCACGCTCATGGCGTTGCCCAGACCTATGTCGGCCAGCAGTCCATCCAGGGTTTCGTGTTTGGTATCTAGCAGCACCTTCTTGATGTTGTCCGGCGCTATCTCCTCCAGCCGCTTGCCTCCTAAGGCATGGCCGAGCAGACGGCGACCGAGCACAATCGATTCCTCGCTGCGCAGGTTTTTCAGGAACTGGCGGATCTTGGTCCGCGCCCGGGAGGTGACCACGAAGTTGAGCCAGGCGGCGTTGGGGCGTGCACTCGGCGCCGTGATGATCTCGATGGTCTGGCCGGAGTTGAGCGACCGACTCAGCGGATAGGGTTGACGATCCACCCGGGCGCCGACACAGGCGTGACCGATATCGGTATGCACGGCATAGGCAAAATCCACCGGCGTGGCGCCGGCGGGCAATTCGAGAATGCGCCCTTCGGGGGTAAACACATAAATCTCGTCGGGAAACAGGTCGGTCTTGACGCTTTCGATAAACTCGAACGAGCTGCCCGCGCTCTGTTGTAGCTCCAGCAGACTCTTCATCCAGCGCTGGGCCCGTCGTTGCGCCGTGGTGCCTGTGGTGTCGCCATCCTGTTTGTAGGCCCAGTGCGCCGCGACCCCCTTATCGGCCATCTGATCCATATATTCGGTGCGGATCTGCACTTCGACCGGCACGCCGTGGGGGCCGACCAGGGAGGTGTGCAACGATTGGTAGCCGTTGGTTTTGGGAATGGCGATGTAATCTTTGAAGCGGCCGGGACGGGGCTTGTAGAGGCTGTGCATCTGACCCAGTACCCGGTAGCAGGTGTCGATATCCCGGACTATGACCCGGAAGGCATAGATATCCATCACCTCGTGGAATTGGACCTCTTTTTTCACCATCTTGGTATAGATGGAGTAGAGGTGCTTCTCCCGGCCCTTGATCTCGGCGCCGATCTGCACCTCTTCCAGCCGACCGCCGATTTCGGTCTTGATGGAATCGATGATCTCCTTGCGGTTGCCACGGGCGCGCTTCACCGACTCGCGCAATACCCGCGAGCGCATGGGATAGAGGGCTTCGAAGCCCAGCTCTTCCAGCTCGGTCTTGATGCTATGGATGCCGAGACGGTTGGCGATGGGGGCGAAGATTTCCAGGGTTTCCCGGGCGATACGGCGGCGCTTGTCCGGGCGCAGTGAACCGAGAGTGCGCATGTTGTGGGTGCGGTCGGCCAGCTTGATCAGGATGACGCGGATATCCTGCACCATGGCCATCACCATCTTGCGGAAGTTCTCGGCCTGAGCTTCTTTGTGATCGCGGAATTTCAGCTTGTCGAGTTTGGAGACGCCGGAAACCAGCTCGGCCACGGCTGTGCCATACATCTCCGCCAACTGACTCTTGGTGACCGGTGTGTCTTCGATGACATCGTGCAGCAGGGCCGCCATCAGGGTTTCGTGGTCGAGGTGCATATCCGCCAGAATGCGGGCGACCGCCACCGGATGGGTGATGTAGGGTTCGCCACTGGAACGGGATTGCCCCTCGTGGGCATCTCGAGCCGTCAGATAGGCGTGTTGCACCAGTGCTACCTGCTCTGCAGGCAGATAGGTACTAATCAGATCTTTAAGACTTTGAAACAGATACAAGGCCTAACTCCGGCTCACTTCAACGACTGCGAGATACAGCAGATGCTCCCGATCGGGATGTGATCCTGAGTTTGCTGCCAAATGTAGTGATTGTAAATCGGGGCGAAGGGGAGACGGCACCTAAAGGTGCCGTTCTCGGAAGGGATCAGAGGCTCAGGCCACGGCCTTCGGTCATGGCGGAGACAGCGGCCATTTCGGCGGCTTCCTGCTCTTGCAGATCCTGACGATCCTGGGCATCCATAAAGGCGGTAGAGATCAGTCCCTCTTCGATCTCGCGCAGCGCGATCACTGTCGGCTTGTCATTTTCTTCATCGACCAGGGGATCACGGCCTTGAACGGCAATCTGACGCGCACGGCGAGCGGCGATCAATACCAGATCAAAGCGGTTGCCAACCTGTTTTACTGCATCTTCAACGGTAACGCGTGCCATGGGAACTCCAGATATAAAAAATGACGCGAAATTGTACTTGTTTTTAGCTTATCCCGCCAGTAGGCGATCCAGCAACTCGGCGTGCCGCAAGCGCTGGGCGGGGAGACGCGCCCGTTCGGCCTGGATGATACTGGCCAGCTGTTGCAACGAGGTCTCGAAGTCATCATTGACGATCAGATAATCATATTCGTCATAGTGACTCATTTCGGCCACAGCTTCCGCCATCCGGCCCTGGATTACGGCGTCACTATCCTGACCCCGGCCGCGCAAGCGCTGTTCGAGGATCGGCAAGCTGGGCGGCAGTATGAAGATGGATCTAGCCTCGGGCAGTTGATCCCGCACCTGGCGGGCGCCTTGCCAATCGATATCGAGGAACACATCGATCCCCTGCTCCAGGCAGCGTTCTATGGTTTCGCGGGAGGTGCCATAAAAGTTGCCAAACACCTGAGCCCATTCGAAGAAGGCCCCGCGGTCGATCTGGCGCTGGAATTCAGCCACCTCGACAAAGTGGTAGTGCACACCATCGGCCTCACCCGGACGCATGGCGCGGGTGGTATGGGACACGGAGATCTGCATCCGCTGGTCGTCGTTGTGCTGGGCCAGCAAGGCCGAGAGCAGGCTGGATTTTCCTGCGCCGCTGGGCGAGGAGACGATATAGAGGGTGCCAAGATGCGCCATATCAGAACCTATGTCATAACGGACGCCGCCTGCGGCAGGGCGCGGGTTGGCATCACGGTCGTGGAGTTGGAATCAGGGATAAGGCGGCTAAGGATAACAGAGGTCAGTGAATAAAAAAAAGTCGGGCTCAAGGCCCGACATAAAAACTGTAGCTTGCTGCGGAAGTGCCCTCCACGCAGTGATACTTGTATCGGTTCGTGCGGATTCCTGCCGATGGTTATTCCAGAGCCTGAGCTCGGGAAAAACGAACTCGGGGTTTATTTTTTTGTAATTAATTGAAAAGTAATAATAAAAATAAGAATGAGCAACCTAAACGAAAGCTAAACGAGTCGATGAATAATGAGCCTCGTTGGTGCTGTGCCTGCGTATGACTTGCTTGTTGTATGCGGCGATCCTCGGGGCTGAGTCTGACTCCATCCGGCCTTCCCTTTTTACCCGGGAAGAAAAAGGTAGCTGTTCGGCTGGGCGACTAAACTCTAGATGCACTGGAAGTGGCGATGGCGGTGTATGCTACTCATGTGACGACACTATTACTGCGTCAGGGTTCATTGGTCTCTATACCGATAAAGATTCAGGTCATGAAGGGGAAAATATGTCCATACAAGGTTCGTTGAGAGCACAATTATTAACGTTGTTGGGCGGAAGTATTCTTCTCCTCGTCATCATATCGCTGTTCTGTTTCCGCCTGCTGGCGCAGGGGGTTGAGGATTATCAATCTCTGGTTCGCAGCACCTTGCAAGAGTCGGCTCTGGTTGATCGGGCCAATCTGGAGTTCAAGAGCCAGGTTCAGGAGTGGAAAAATGTCCTGTTGCGGGGCAAGGATCCGGAGGCGCTGACCAAGTACTGGTCCCAGTTTGAGGAGCAGGAGCGTGCGGTCAACCAGACGCTGGCACAGCTGAGTGAACTGGCCGCCCAGTGGCAGGATACACAACTGGTGACTGAGGTGCGGGCCTTGAGTGATGAGCATCAGAAGCTCGGTCAAGCTTACCGTCAGGGCAAAGAGAAATTTGTCGCCGCCCAGGCCGACCCGACCGTGGGTGACCAGGCGGTGAAGGGTATCGATCGAGCAACCAGCGAGCAGATGGCGGCTCTGGTCAAACATCTGCATGAAGAAGGTAATCGTCAGGCCCAAGCCATTAGTGAGGACACGCATACCGATGCCATCGTCGGGGTTGCTGGGTTGCTGGTGGCTTCCTTCATGGTTGGTTTGCTGAGCCTCTGGCTGGTGAATCGCCAACTGCTGGTACCCATCAAGGCGCTGACCGATTTTATTATCCAGTTGAGCCATGGCAAGTTCGATCGACCCTTTGCACTGCAGCGGCAGGATGAACTGGGCGCCTTGGCCAAGGCGGCCAATACCCTGCGTGATTTCTTGGGGGCGACTTTTTCCCAGCTCAAACTCAGCGGCGATCAGTTGGATAGCGCCAGCCATGAACTCAAAGAGATCTCCGGCCTGATGACCAAGGGCACCCGGGATCAGTTCTCCCGTACCGATATGGTGGCCACGGCCATGCACGAGATGTCGGCGACGGCGCAGAATGTGGCGGAAAATGCCGCCTCGGCCGCCCAGGCGGCGGATCAGGCGGACCGGACCGCTCACGAAGGCGAACAGGTGATGCAGGACACCATAGGCGGCATAGCCCAGATGGGTAACGAAATCGACAATACCGCGGGCGTCATCCAGCGACTGGATGAAGACAGTCGCCGTATTAGTACCGTGCTGGAAGTGATCCGCTCCATCGCCGAGCAGACTAACTTGCTGGCCTTGAATGCGGCGATTGAAGCGGCGCGGGCCGGTGAGCAGGGGCGTGGTTTTGCTGTGGTGGCGGACGAGGTTCGCACTCTGGCCAAGCGGACGGCGGACTCCACGGCAGAGATCAACCAGATCATCGCCAAGGTACAGCGTGGCACCCAGGATGCGGTGCAGGCCATTGGCAGCAGCCAGCAACTCAGTCAGCAGAGTATCGAGCAAGTGACATTTGCCGGCCGCAAACTACAGAGCATCACCTCTTCCATCGGCCAGATCCACGGCATGAATCAGCAGATCGCCACCGCCGCCGAGGAGCAGAGCCTGGTGGTGGAGGATATAGCCCGCAATCTGGTGGATATCAAAACCATAGCCACCGAAAACGAAGAGAATGCCCACCGCACCCAGGGCGCCAGCGACCAGTTGCATCAAACCGCCGTCGACCTCAACCGCGCCATGCAAAAACTGATGGCCTAAGCCAAAACCGGTGTTTTTCCCCCTCTGGGTACCCATGAGTCGGTGCCCAGAAGGGGCTTCTAGCGGATTGTTCGCCCCTGGCTCGTTATGTATTCGGGCTGGCGCTCACTAGCAGATGCTTGAGTTCACTGAAGGCTTCAAGCCCCCAGGGACCCAATTCGCGACCCAGGCTGCTTTGCTTGTAGCCGCCCCAGGCGGCCTGAGGAAATATCAGCTGAGGCGTGTTGATCCAGACGGTGCCTGCTTGCAGCTGATCCGCCAGTACCCTGGCGGCCGTCAAATCCCGGCTCACCAGAGTCGCCACTAGCCCATAAAGGCTATCATTCGCCAACTGGATAGCTTCCTCGTCGCTCTCAAAGGGCATGGCGCACAGCACGGGGCCGAAGATCTCCTCCTGCCACAACACATTGCTCTGACTTATTCCCTCCACCAGCGTCAGAGGAAAGCCAAACCCCGCCGTGTGTTGGGGCGTCTGACTCAGCCGCAGATCAGGGCTTTGCCCCAGCCCCTGCCTGAGCAGCGTCTCAACCCGCTGATACTGGCTTTCGCTGATCAAGGGGCCGGTCTGATAGCTCGTCATATTCTCCCTGATCCGGGCCAGCAGCGGCGCGTAGCACTGCTGGTGCACCAGCAGGCGGGATGTGGCCGAGCACATCTGGCCGGCGTTGAAAAAGGCGCCATCACAGGCCAACTGGGCGGCCAGATCCAGATCCGCATCGGCTCGCACGATCAGGGCTGACTTGCCGCCCAGCTCCAGGCTGACCCGCTGGATGCGCTCGGCAGCGCCTTGCAAGATCTGCTGACCCACGGCTCGGCTGCCGGTAAAGGAGATCTTGTCGATGCCCGGGTGCGCGCATAGCCAGCGTCCGACCTGGGCACCGCCGGGCAGCAGATTCACCACCCCCTTGGGCAGCCCCGACTCCTGCAGTAGCTCCAGCAGGGCAATTTCGGCCATGGGCGTCAACTCGGAGGGTTTGAGCACTAGGGTGCAGCCGGCGGCCAGGGCGGGCGCCAGTTTCCAGGCACTGGTGACCATGGGGAAATTCCAGGGGGTAATGAGCCCAGCCACCCCCACGGGTTCGCGCTGATACTCGACTCCCACGCCGGACAGGGGCACAGCGACCGGGTACCGGGCGGGGAGCTGTCGGCACAGCTCGGCGTAATAGTCGAAAGTGGCCACCACATCCGCCACATCCATGCGCGCCTCGTGCTCCGGCTTGCCGCTGTAACGCTGCTGCAGGACGCAGAGTCGCTCGCCATGCCGCTCTACCATAGCGGCGATGCGGGCTAGCCACTCACCACGCCCGGCATAGCCCAGGGCGCGCCAATCCCCCAGTGCCCGGCGGGCGGCGGCCACTGCCTGATCCAGTTGGGCGGATGAGGCGGCTTGCAGGCGGCCATGGGGCTGGCGACTCAGAGGATCTACCAGCAGCCATGACTCCCCATGGCCCTCTTGCCACTGACCATCGATCAGCACCCCAACCGTGGGGGTCTGTTGCCAGGTACTCATAGTGCCCCCAGCGGGCTCAGGTGCTCATGGATACAGAGCCAGCGGCCATCCTGTTGTTGCTGGAAGATGATGGACTCCCGCTCCAGCAGGGAGAGCTCGCCCTCCAGGCTCCGCAATCGGGTGCGGACCTGATGGCTCAGCACGGCGCAATCGCCATAGTAGCTGAGTTGGGGGGCCAGGGATGTGCAACCCAGTACCTGAAAGCCCGTCTCCAGCTCCCACTGGTGCCAGCGCTGACGGTAGGCCGCCTTGCTCAGCACCTCGTCGGGTACAGTGTGGAAGACAAAGCGCGCCTCGGGATGAAAGCAGGCAAAGTAGCCTTCGGTATCGTGACGGGCAAAGCAGTCGATCAGATGGTCAATGGTCTGCTGCAGCGACGGGGCCGCGGTGACACAGAGTCGGAGCGATGGGGTCATGACATTACTCCGGTATAGGGTCGAGAGTGACGGCGAACTCTGCCTGGGCGACCGGCTTGGCATCGGGGCCAAACACGGCCGATGGCTCCGGGCTGAGCTTGAGTAGCAAGGGGTAGAGCAGCGCCGGCAGCAGCAGGGCCACCAGCAAGGAGATATCCAGGCCGCCAGCCAGCTCACCCCAGGGACCGACAAACTGTCCCGGGATATTGACCGTCAGCAGGGCCACCAGGGCGGAAGGGATCCAGGCCAGCATGCCCCGCAGGTTCCAGCCTTTGTAGAACCAGTAGATGCCGCCTTCCTGACCCCGGTTGAAGCGCTGCAGATCGTCCTGGCTGTAGAAACCGCGACGGTGCAAATAGCCCAGGGTCATGACCACCATCCAGGGGATAGTCGTGACTATGATCAGGGTCACCAGCGTGGTCACCGAGGCCACCAGATCGAAGGCAAAGCGGCCCAGAAAGATGATGATGATAGAGAAGATACCGATCAGGACAGTGGCCTGGGCGCGGGAGAGTCGAGGGAATACGCTGGAAAAATCCAGCCCAGTGCCATACAGGGCCGTGGTGCCGGTGGACAGGCCACCGATCACCGCCAGCAGCATCAGCAGCGGGAAGAACCACAGGGGCGAGATGGCCAGCAGGCCGCCGACGTAGTTGGCGCTCGCCACATACTCGGGAGCGTATTGGCTGATGGCCACCATGGTGACCAGACCGAACACGAAAGGCAGCAGGGTGCAGAGTTGGGCTATCAGGGAGGCCAGCATGAGCTTGCTCTTGCTGGTCTGCCGGGGCAGGTAGCGGCTCCAGTCGCCCAGAAAGGCGCCAAAGGAGATGGGATTGGACATGACGATCAAGGTGGCACCGATAAACAAGGGCCAGAACCCGGGCGAGTCGCTGGTCATGCCCGCGCCGGCGAAGGCGGGGTCGAACTTGTCGGCATAGGCGACAAAACCGACCAGAAACACCACGGAAGCCAGCACCACCGCCACCTTGTTCACCAGTAGCATGAACTGGAAGCCGTAGATGCAGACCGCTAGCACTATGAGGGCGAACAGACCGTAGGCCAGGGCGAACAGCCAGGGGCTTTCGGTCAGGCCTAAGATGCGGCAGAAGGCCCCGACCAGGGCATCCCCGGCGGACCAGATGCTCAAGGAGAAGAAGCAGATGGCGGTGAGCAGGCTGAGGAAGGAGCCGACAATACGCCCCACCACCCCGAAGTGGGCACCGGAGGAGACGGCATTGTTGGTGCCCGTGGTGGGGCCGAATATCCCCATGGGGCAGAGGATCAGGGCTCCGACTACTATGCCCAGCAGCGTGGCCAGCAGAGCCTGCTGGAAGGAGAGGCCAAACAGGATGGGAAAGGCGCCCAGCATGGCCGAGGCCAGGGTGTTAGCACCGCCCCATTGCAGGCGGATAAAATCCAGTACGGAGGCGTTGCGCTCCGCATCCGGTATGGGTTCGATGCCAAACGGCTCGACTTGCATGACATTGCTTGAGGTGGTCATAGGCTTATCCCTGTCGTGGCAGTTCACATTTGTTTTCCGAGTGGACTCCATCATAGGCCGCCATATCAGGCCGCCAATCACCCTGTTGAGGTAGTCGGGGTCTCTTTGAGGCTAATGCATTGAAATAAAATGACTATTTATTGATCGCCCACCCTTTGGCACCCTATGTTAGGATGTTTTTCCTCTGAGTGTACCCTTGGCGACAGGACCCTTCCCATGGCGGCAGCGCGCGATATCAATGAACAGAACCTGATCCACGGTGCCGCAGATCTGATCCTGGCCATCGACCATCCGCAGTTTTTCGACAAGCTTATCTATCTGCTGCGGCTGGCGGGCAGCTACGACGATTACGTCATCCTGGCCTACCATCCTACGGCGCGGCCCGTGGTGCTGGGCTCCTCCCTGGCCAGCGACGAGTTGGCGGCCTGGGATCGCTACCTGCAAGGGGCCTATCTGCTGAGCCCTTTCTACGACTACGCCATGCAGGGCGGCAAAGGGGTGGTCAGCTTGGCGGAAATTGCCCCGGATGACTTCTACCAGAGCGCCTATCACGACGAATACTTCCGCTACTCGGGCCTGATGGACGAGGTGTGCCTGGTGATCCAGACCGATCACCAGCTCTGTTATCTGCTCTCCCTGGGCCGTACCCAGACCCTCTCGAGTTTCAACCGCCGGGTGCTGGACCGTCTCAAAGCCTTCTACCCGCTGATCTGCGCTGCGGTACAGATGCACGACAAACAGCACGGCCTGGCGGATCCGGGCTCTCATGTGCCGGTCAAGCAGGCGATCCTCAACTTTGGTGAAGACCGGCTCACCCCGCGGGAAAAAGAGGTACTGCAGTTGCTGATCCGGGGCTACTCCAGCAAGGAGTCGGCCAACAAGCTGGCCATGGCCTACGAAACCGAGCGGGTGCACCGCAAAAATATCTACAGCAAGCTGGAGGTGAACTCGCAAAAGGAGTTGCTGGGCAAGCTGTTTGACCAGGCGATCCACCCCGGCTAACCCGACTGAGGGATACCCTCGCGTCCCGCCGCTCGCTAGATTGATCTCAAGTTCCCATTCATGAGGTCAAGATGGTTACATTGCACACCAACAGCGCCCGACTGCAGGAGAGACTGCAGACCATGGCCGAGTTCGGTGCCCTGCCGAATGGCGGCTGTAACCGCCAAGCGCTCACCGCCGAGGATGCCGCGGGTCGCGACTGCTTTGTCCGCTGGTGCCAGGAGCTCGGCGGCGAGCCGCGGCGGGACAGCATGGGCAACCTGTTTGTCCGCTTTGAGGGCAGGGAGCCTGCCGGTTTGCCTGTTTTGCTCGGCTCTCATCTGGATACCCAACCCACAGGTGGTCGCTACGACGGCGTCTACGGCGTACTGGCCGCCCTGGAGGTATTGCAGACTTTGCAGGAGGCGGGGCATCGTCTGCGCCGCACCGTGGAGCTGGCGGCCTGGACCAACGAGGAGGGGGCACGCTTTGCCCCGGCCATGATGGGCTCCGGCGTGTTCGCCGGGGTATTTGAGCAGACCAGTCTCTACCAGCACTGCGACCGGGATGGCATCAGCCTGCTGGAGGCCTTGCACCACAGCGGCCAGTTGGGCACGGCGCCCTGCCTCCCGTTTGCCTTTCATGCCGCCCTCGAGCTGCACATAGAGCAGGGGCCTGTGCTGGAGCGGTGCGGCCTGCCCATTGGCGTGGTGAGCGGCGTGCAGGGCATGCAGTGGTACGAGGTCACCATCAGCGGCCAGTCGGTGCATGCGGGCCCCACGCCCATGGCCATGCGGACCGATCCGGTGCAAGCCCTGATGTCGCTGTTGACTGAACTCTATGCTCTGGTAGCTGACGCCGGTGAGGATGCCCGCCTCACGGTCGGCTCCATCAGCACCTCGACCCATGCCACCAATACGGTGCCCGCCCAGGTGCGCTTCACCCTGGATGTGCGCCATCCCCAGATGGCGGTTCTGGAGCGTCTGGCCGCCCGCATCGAAGAGCTCTGCACCCTGAGCCATGGCGCCCTGCAGATCGCCATCCACTCCCTGTGGCGCTCTCCGGCGGTGGCCTTCGATGATCAATGCCAGGCCGCCATTCGCCAGGCCTGCGGCACCCTGGGTCTAGCCCAGCGCACCCTGGTGTCCGGCGCCGGTCACGATTCTGTCTATCTCGCCCGCTTGGGGCCCACTGGCATGATCTTCATCCCCTGCCGGGACGGGCTCTCTCATAACGAGCAGGAGTACGCCACGCCGCAGCAGCTGCAACAAGGCGCTGATGTATTGCTGCACACCCTGCTGACTCTGGATCAAGAAGGACACCTCTCATGACTTCACCCTGGAAACACCGCCAGGACGGCGGACCCACACCCTCATTGAGCCAATGGGGCATGGCCAGCGAAACCGACATACTGGAAAGCGTGCTGGTTGGGCCCATCGACCACTATAGCTGGAAGGATGGCAACGCCACTTCCCGCCGTCATCTGGCCAATGGCACCCCCTTTGATGCCACCATCGCCCGTCAGCAGTATGGCGAGATGCTCGATGCCTACCGCCAGGCCGACGTGGAGGTGAAATTCCTCACTCCCCGTCCCGAACAACCCTATGCCGTGTTCGCCCGGGACTCCTCCGTCATGACCCCCTGGGGCCCCATCATCTGCCAGATGTATAGCCCCTGGCGGCGCAGCGAATGGCTGACGGTGCTGGAGTTTTACCAGCAAGCCGAGATCCCTGTGTATGACGTGGTGACCGCCGGCACCTTCGAGGGCGGTGACTTCATGCTGATCGAGCCGGGTGTGGCCCTGTGCGGTTACTCCGGCGAGCGCACCAGCCCGGCTGGCATTGCCCAGGTGAAGGGGTGGTTTGAACAGGAGGGCTGGGAGTTCCATACAGTGCCTTTCGACCCCCATTTCCTGCATCTGGATGTGCAATGCATCATGGTGGCGGAGAAGCTGGCGGCTGTCTGTACCGCCGTGGTTCCGGACAGCCTGCTGACCTGGCTGCGGCACAAGGGCATCGAGATCCTGGATGTGCCCTACAAGGATGCCATGGAGTTGGGTTGCAACATCATGGCCCTGGGCCGTGAACGGGTGCTGCTGCCCAAGGATAGCCTGGCGCTCAAGCAGCAGTGCCTGGCCCGGGGCCTGACGGTGCTGGATCCGGACATCGGCATGATCACCAAGGGCGGTGGCGGCGTGCACTGCATGAGCCAGCCCCTGAAACGGCGCAGCCGCTGACAGGCACCCGGCCGGGCCTCAGGCCCGGCCAGTCTCTACGCTGCCCGTTGATTGAACCGTTGTTGCTTTAATGTTAACCTGCAGGCCGATTTATATTCGTACCCTAATGACGAGATTTCTATGTATATGTTTTTCGTTGGCTAATTAACCAGTCCGTAACACCTTTGATTTTCATATAAACGGTGCCCGCTCAGATTGCGGCAACGGTTGAAATTCTATGGTGTTGTATTGGTTTTTTACTAATTCAACGAGAAATAACATGAAATCTGAATGCCTGAATAGCAAGCATAATCCTGTCCGTAATTTTGCCATTATTGCGCATATAGACCACGGCAAATCCACACTCGCCGATCGCATCCTGGAAACAACAAATACAGTACCTCAGCGCCAAATGCGGCAACAATTGCTGGATTCCATGGAGGTCGAACGGACCCATGGCATCACAGTGAAATCCAGCGGTGTTCGAATTCAATATCAATCCACCGATGGTGACTCTTTTATTTATAACTTGATCGATACCCCAGGCCATGTCGATTTTTCTTATGAGGTATCCAAGAGCCTTGCAGCCTGCGAGGGAGCCATTTTGCTTGTTGATGCAACGCAAGGGGTGCAAGCGCAGACAGTTGCAAATTTCCAACTGGCACGGGAAAATAATCTTGTTTTAATTCCTGTTATCAACAAAATAGACAGTCCCAATGCCGATATTGGGGCTGCGAAAACACAAATCATTGAATTGGGTCATTTCAATGAAGAGGATATTGTCTATATTTCCGCAAGATCAGGCTTGGGGGTGGATACATTATTGGAGCGGATACATCAGGTTATTCCAGCTCCCGCCAAGCATCCGTCTGCCCCCCTGAAAGCCCTGGTGATTGACTCGCACTATGATTCCTATCGCGGAGTCATTGCCCATATCCGGGTGTTTTCCGGGCATGTCTCCGCAAACGAAAATCTACTCTTCATGCGTAGCAATGAAGCTTTCCTGGCGACGGAAACCGGTTATTTTTCACCCGCCATGACATCCAGCTCGGCTTTGCTGGCTGGTGATGTTGGTTATGTCATTACCAATATTAAAGATCCCGAGAAAGTGACGGTGGGCGACACCCTGACCGGCGTCACTAACCCAATAGCACAACCATTACCGGGTTATAAAAAGGCGCAGCCGATGGTGTTTGCTGGCTTTTATCCTAGTGATGGCGATGATGAAAAATTGCGTTCTATTCTGCATAAGCTGATCCTGAATGAGTCATCCATTCATCTGGAAGAGGAATATTCAAAAGCATTGGGAGCTGGTTTCCGATGTGGTTTTCTCGGTATGTTGCATTTGCAAATTATTCGAGAACGTCTGGAAAAAGAGTTTGCGGCGCAACTACTGGTAACAGCGCCTGGCGTTGCTTATCGGGTCAGAACTAAAAAAGGGCAGGAGCTGGTGGTCACCAATGCTTCCTTTTTTCCTCCTTTTGAAGAAATAGCCTTTGTTGATGAACCCATCATGAATGTCACTATTACGCTGCCTGAATCACAAGTAGGAACCGTGATGCAATTTTCCGGATCCCGCAAAGGGGTATTTGGTTCCCTGGAATATAAAGCGGGTCAGGCTGTACTGCATTATGAAATTCCGGCCTCTGAAATTGCCTATGATTTTTTCAATCGACTGAAATCATTGACTCGCGGATATGCGGCGATGGAAACTTCATTCAAGGCGTATCAGAGAGCCGATATTGTCAGACTGGATGTGCAGATCAACTATATCCCTGTGGATGCCTTAACCCTATTGGCTCATCGCTGTGATGCACCGCTGATTGCAGCCGAACTGGCGGTAAAATTAAAACATACAATCCCTCGCAAACTCTATCCGATGCCGGTACAGGTATTAGTCGAAAATAGGGTGATCGGACGGGAGGATATTCCTCCGTTGAGAAAAAATCAGGCCGTAAACGGTGAAAAACGCAGCCTGTCGAAAAAGAAAGAACTGCTGCGGCGTCAGAGTCATAATCGAAAACGCATGGCGGAACTGGAAATATCACTCCCGCAAGAAGTATTTAACTCCCTACTCGATGTGGATACCAAGCGGGTTTAACCCGCTTTTTCTCAGGCCAGCACAACCCCTGGAGTGGCTATCCTCAATACCCACAGCCTTGCTCCTCGCAGGGCATCGCCTCATGGATGAGGCACTAAAAATTATTGATTATTTAACGTGGAATTCTCGATGATGGGGATGACAGTACAAACAGCAGAAGAGAGTCATGGTGAAAATTGGCCGCAATGATCCTTGTCCATGTGGCAGCGGTAAGAAATATAAACACTGTTGTATGGATAACCTCTCAATACAGCGCGCAGAGTTATTGGATGACATGGCACAAGTCGTCGCCATGAACCCCAATCTCAGCCTGGATGAACTCAATCGGGTTGCTCAGCAGCGGATGCAAGAGCGCAATCATAAGCCCGAAGCCGACTTTTGTGGTCTCACGCCAACCCAAATGAATAACTGGCTGTATGCACCTTTTAATCAATGGGCCGGGGTGACGATTACGACGCCTGACGACTTATCCCGGAGCCCCGTCATGCGTTATTTGGCTTTGATTCTGGATGAAGCCCTGCAGCAAGAGGGCTCATTCAAAGCAACCAGTAAAGGCAATTTACCCGTGAAACTGGTCAAGCAGGCCTGTGACTTGTTGCCTGAATTTGCCATCGGCAAGTTTGACATTCATGTGAGCATAAATAGCTTTGCCGGTGTGAATGAAGAGAAGTTTGTCGCGCTGCACTACACCCGGATCCTGGCTGAGATTGCGGGCATCATTTATCGCCGAAGTGGTCATTTCCATATGAAAAAAGAGGCGCAAAAGCGATATCAAACCCAGGGCGTGAACGCCTTTTTCCTGCGCATGCTCGAGGCGGCCGTGGCGAAGTATAACTGGGGTTATCTCGATGGTTGGGAGACGGATGTGGATCTGCGCACCTTCTGGCTGTTTATGCTGTGGCGTCTGCAAGGCCATGCGTCTCTCGAGCAATTGAAGGAGGAAGTGGCGACCGCGTTCCCTGATGTGCTGCGCCAGTTGAGACCTGATGACTATCTTCCACCCATTCAGCAACTCGGCTTACTGATCGAATCGCGCTTTATCGAGCGATTTTTACAGTTCTGGGGCTTTATCACCGTCGAGCCAAGATGCTTTTTCACCGAGGAGCCGGTACCCAGAATCGCCGAGATCCAGCCGCTGCTGACGCACACTTTCCAGTTCTCGATGTAACCGCCGATGAGATGGCTGTTCCGGTGCGTCATTGTGTATAGAAATTTCAATTTTCTATACATGTCGTGCCCCAGGTCGATACAAATGGCCCTTTTCTATGCCTGTGTCGGTCGGGAGTGACGGGTCACTGTGGCCGTCAGGCGACTGGCCAGAGTGTGTAGCCAAGCGGGTCAAGCCGTTGATCCAGTTGCTCGCCAAGCAGACCATAGCGCTGTTTGGCCACCGGTACCGGGACAAGGTGAAGGCCGCCTTGGGGATGAATTAACCGCGCAGCAGAGGCTAGGTTCTCACCGCAACAACTGGGCGTTTGATGCACAGTTATCCGGGATTGCCGGATAACTGAGGCTAGATGGCGCCTTACTGTTGGCAGAACTGTGTGGTCGGCAGGACGACTCGGGGTAGGCGCAGGCGCTCGCACTGAGAGCTAAGGAATTCTCGCCAGTATGGCCAGACATGGTAGCTGGCGTTTTTCAGGGCAAACTCATCGATGGACGCTTGCTCCAAGGGGGTTATCATCAGATATTCGGCGATAAAATCGGCTTCAACAAAGGCTTTGACCTCGGGTTCGTCGCCTTCGCGTGGCATGGTCCAACGTGCCCCGAGGCGGATATAAACCCGCAGTAGCTGGCCATCGCCCTCGACCTGAATCACCTCGCTGCGGCGCACGACGTGCATCTGCTGCACCTGCAGTTCGGCCTGCGCATCGACAAACTTGGGGTCGAAATCATCCAGACACTGGGCGCGGGTTGCCTTGAGATAGACATCGGCAATCTGCAGGCTCTCAATGGCCTGCTGCAGCGACTTGCTGACTTTAGCCATAACTAACCTCGTTCGAGATCTCATGGCGTTGCACCACAGCGGCTTTTGCCTGGCGACGCTGGCCAAAATTGACCACTGTGACATTCTGCCAATGTCCGTTCGGACGTTCGATCTTGGCATCGGCCAGCAGCTTATCCAGTGCTGCGGGAACCTCAGCCGCCAGCCTTAATAACTTATCCATGGCATCGGATTGCATCACATCATCGGCCTCGTATTTGGAGAAGGCGACCGGGCCACCGCCAAAGGCCTTAGCGGCTTCTTCCTGGCTCAATTCCCAGCGTTTACGTAGTTCGCGGACTTCGTTGCCGGTCAGTAGACCCTGTACCCGCTTTTTAAATGCGATCATGGCGCGTTTGTTAAAGCGCGCCTCGGCGGCTCCGGCTTGCTCACTGCCACAGGCATCGCACACGGCATAGTGGCTTTCGATGGTGCCCTGCTGGCCCAAATGTTCAACGGCTATGGGCTCGCTATGCAGGTGTAACTGCCCAGCACCACAAATCGGACAAGTGTGATTCGCCATCTTGGATTCCTTATTGCGATAGATGGCAGGAGACCAGCAGTAGCAGCTGCCCCGTCTTGCCAATCGCAAACTTCACATAATATTCAAAGCGCATCTCTTTGTGCGCCGCTTCGACCCACTCGCTACGTTGTAGCCGGTAGCCGTCACAGGCTGCCCATGGGCCAGTTGGTCGCTGTACGCACCACTCCGAGTTCAGGTAATGGCCTTCGGTAACGGTTTGCCGGAGCAATTGGCGCACATCGGCAATCTCATAACCCAATTCGGCAACATTCTGAATGCACTTGCGTGTCCAGAGGGTGGTCTTGTCATCTCCAGCCTGCAGTAGTTGCAGCACATCAGCCACAGGGTAGAGCGGGCCACCTGCGATATGGTTCCGGTTATCCCCGGTATCAACCGGTGGTTGCCCTGAGTAGGCACTAACATTCATCACATTGTTTACCATTATGGTAAGTTTTGCCACTGTTTTTGCAGGTTGGCGTCCAGTGTAGCTCACAGTGTGGGGGCAAGAAACTGACCATATCCCGCTTGAAGCTGGCATGCCGTTCAAACTCACCCTGTTCTAATTCGGCGAGTGAGCTGGCTAGGGGGCGGGCTGGGTGCTTTTTCGGCCCTTTTTCGCAGATTGTGCCCGTTCGGCCTGAATGCGGGCCAGCAGGGCTTCGGCGCTGTTGTCACCGCTGATCAGGTCGGGATTGGCGGCACGCCAGTCGGCAGTCAGCTCGCCACGAAATGCCTTGGCCAGAATGGCCTGGGTCAGGCTATCGACCCGCGTCTGCGCTTTTTTCACCTGCGCTTCAATGGTGTCAGCAAAAGCGAAATATTGGTCTATAAGGCAAATAATTTCTGCTTGTTCTTCTTTATGAGGCCAAAGTAAAGAAAACTGCTTAAATTTACTTTGTGTTAAATTCATACCGCTGTCTGAAATACCGGTCTTCATCTTTTCGATTTCAGCTAAATATTGAGGTGCATTCAAAAGATACACAAGGTACTTACTATGCCCTTCTGCTTCTTTAACTCGAAAGCGATACACCTTGTCACAAATCATCAGTTTGGCTCTAGTTGACTCAACAAAAGCAGTCACACCGCAACGAACTCTTGGACCAGCCCTCGTTATTAAAATATCACCAGCAAAAAGTTCATGTTCTGGACGAGGCTCTAAGGATGTTGGTAATGCTTTATTCTCATGCTCCCAAAATGAAATATTTTGAACTGAGCTGGTTTTTATCACACCCCATGCATGATTTTCAGCTGGGGTGTTTTCACACTTTGGACTCCAACCTTGTCCAATCTTAGTAATAACATCGCCTAACTTTTTTCTTAATGGTTCATTTATCGAGTTACTCCCACGCCACTCCTTCGTCAACCTCCCAGACACGGCAGCAGCCAAGAGTGACTGGCGGAAGCGTTTGAGGATTGCGGGAATGCCATCGAGGCGTGTTTTGATGGTGTCCACCTGAGCCAACACCTCATCCAGTTTTTCGACGATGCGGTTTTGCTCCGCGAGGGGTGGAAGTGGAACAAGAAAATCTCTACATTGCGAAAGTGAAATATTCACCTGTCCAACAGATCCTTTTAGTTCTCCATGTATAGACTTAACAGAGGATCCTTCATGTAAAAAATAAAACAGGAACTTATTCAACAAAAAGGCATTGTTTGTCCGAAACAGAGTGATGGCCTGATTAATATTCCACTCTGGATAATCTGAAGTAACAATTGCCACCTTTCCTAAAGGCGGTCCAACTATATTCATAAGAACATCATTTGGGAAAACTTTAGAACGAGCTAATTTTTCCTCATGTATTTCCATCGAAACAAATTGCTTTCTGTAATCAAAAGCAATTTTCTGATTCACGATATTATAAACTTTTAAGTAAGGAATATCGCCACTTTCAGTAAATGGGCTATTACTAGGAGTTGAACCACTTTGTACCTTATCACATATATCCTCTGCTCTAACTTCTACCCACACCTTCGGCAACTGACTCATGCTTTGCCCTCCTGAGCACCCACATCTAGGGTCTCGTCTCTAGGGCCTAGTTTCTGTTCTTGGAGCCCAAACGCCACTTCGATCAGCTGTTTTTGAGCTTCGGCCTCATCATGGGCACCCAAGGCCTGCATCAGTTGGTACAGCTCGCTCATGGCTTCGGTCAGCTCGGTCATGGCCTCACCGGCCAAAACATCGGGTTCCGGCAGGTTTTCGGCGCTGGTGGTTTCGAGGTCTTTCAGCCATGTAATATCTAGGCTGTCGCCTTTCTGGTCACGAATGTAGTCACGGCTAAATTTGCGCCAGCGGGCGTTATCAATGATAGGTTCTACCGAATCAGTGCCTTCGGCATAAATGGCCCCGAATGTGTCGTATACCCCTTCTTCGCGTGGTGATTGACCGTTTTTATCGCTGCCGTAAGTGACAATAAAGGCCGCAAAGTGCGCCTCGTTCAGTGGGCGGCGCTTACCAAAGGTATTCATATTAGTGCGCATATCAAACACCCAGGTTTCCTTGGTGCAGCCTTTATCTTGTCTGGGGTTTTCCGGGGTACCTTTCTGGAAGAAGAGCACATTGGTCTTGACGCCCTGGGCGTAAAAAATACCGGTGGGCAAACGCAAGATGGTGTGCAGGTTGCACTTGTCCATCAGATCGCGGCGGATGTCGGTGCCCTTGCCCCCTTCAAACAGCACATTATCGGGGATCACCACGGCGGCACGGCCACCCGGCTCGAGGGCATCATAAATATGCTGGATAAAACAGAGCTGCTTGTTACCGGTTGGATGCACAAAGGTGCGGGTAATGTTGGTGCTGGCGGCACTACCAAAGGGGGGGTTGGTTAAAATCAGATTGGCTTTAGGTAAGCTTTCACCGGCGCTGCCCAGGGTGTTGCCCAAACGAATTGCCCCTTCGTTGGCATCGCCTTCAATGTCGTGTAGCAGGCAGTTCATCAGCGCCAGACGGCGGGTTTCCGGCACAAGCTCCAAGCCGACAAAGGCCTTTTTCATTTGGAAATCCTGGTCATCATCGTCCAGATCATCCAAATCATTGGTGTGGGCCTTGATGTATCTGTCCGCCTCAATCAAAAAGCCTGCGGTACCAGCGGCCGGGTCTTGAATGATTTCGCGGGGCGCGGGCTGCATCACCTGCACGATGGCGTTGATTAGCGGACGCGGGGTGAAATATTGACCGGCGCCGGATTTGGTCTCGTTGGCGTTTTTCTGCAGCAAGCCTTCGTACATATCGCCGAAGTCGTCGCGGCTCTTGCCCTTTTCCCCGTCGAACCACTCGAGCTTGTCCATGTTGCTGACCAGTTCGCTGAGCTGGGCGGGCTGGGTGATGGTGGTGTTGACGTTTTGAAAGATGGCGCGAACGATGGCGTGATCATCAACCCCGAGTTGAACCAGCATGTTGCGATAGAAGCGGTGCTGCTCCTGCCCCAGCTTGCTGGTGAGATCGCGCCAGCGATATCCCTCTGGCAACAGATCTGCCTCTTGCCCGGTCTCTTCGCACATTTTGAGAAATAGCAGGGAAGCGAGTTCGTTGACATAGTTCTGGTAGGAGACGCCGCCGTCGCGCAGGTTGTCGCACAGCTTCCAGAGCTTGGCGACCAAATCGGTGTTGTTCATCGGTATTTCTCGTTGGGCAGGCGGCCTGCGGGCCGCCTGGTAAAGAGTGAGTGGGCGCCCCTGTCAGGCACCACCAAAGTGGGCAGGATTGTACCCGTTTCAGGCGGGTTTATCCCAGATCAGTTGGCTGAACTCGGCGAGCAGTTCATCGAGCTGGTCATCAAAGAGGTGCATCAGCTTGGGTTTGCCGCCACGGCGGCGGTAGTTGCCCACCTTGAAGGTGTCATCATCGAGCACCACCTTCTCTTTGATGGAGTCAGCCAGACGATCGAGCCAGGTCAGCTGCTCGCTATTCCAGTCGTGTTTACTCTTGATGCGGGCCAGCGCCTTGTCTACCCGCTCCTCGAACGGTTGCAGGGGATCGCCGATGGCCGCACGGCGAATATGGCCGACCAAGCGGGCGGCGATATCCTGATTCTTGGCTGCCTTCCACGCGGCGCGCAGGGTTGCGTCGTTGTAGTTCTCTTTATCGAACCACTCCTGCAACTGCAGCAGCGCGCTGCGGGTGAGATCGCGCGGGCGGTTGATGATGGCATCGATGGCGGCCTGTTCGTTTTGGGAGCGGCTGACCAGTTGGTCGAAGGCATCGAGAAAATCCTCGGCGCTGTCGTGATCGCCATACGCACGGCTCACTTCAATCACTTCATCGTCGATATCGCTGAAGATGGGTAGCTCCCGCAGCTCGTTGATGGTGCGTTTGAGGTGCTCGAGGCGCGGGATCAGAGTCGGCAACTGGTTGAACACCTCTGCAGACCAGCGCGGGCCATTACTGCGCAAGGTACGACCCAGCTGGTTGAAATCGCAGCCAGCCGACTCGCGGCAGAGTTCATCGAGGCGCGCCAGCTGTTCGGCCACCTCTTTTGAGCGATCGCGGTTGTAGCTGGCCTGGCTGCTGATGCGCTGCAACTTGGCCACCAGCTGCTCGTGACTGTGTTCGGCAAAACTGCGGCCATCGACCTCTTTCACCTGATAAGTTTCGGAATCGGTGATCTCGTTGACTAGGGTCTGCAAGGGGACGTCAGGCCGTACCACCACCGGGCGCATGGTATCGACCTGCTCCAGGGTGGTGTAGAGATCGACGGCATCGAAGATGCGAAATGCGCTTTTGCCCACCTGGGGGCAGAGGCGGGTTGCCCGCCCCTTCATCTGCTCATAGAGGATGCGGCTGCGCACTTTACGCATAAAGACCAGATTGCAGATGCTGGGGATGTCGATACCTGTGGTCAGCAGGTCGACGGTGACCACTATGTTGGGCCGCCGCTCCTTGTTGAAGCGGGTGATCATCGATTGCACCTTGTTGGCGTCCTTGTCGGCATCGCCGGTGATCTTGATGATGGCGTCATGTTCCAGCGCCGGAAATTTTGCTTTGAACGCGGTACGCAGCTCGTCGACCACGTTGTCGGCATGGTTGTTGTTGACGCAGAAAATCAGGGTTTTCTGATTGCCGGTGGGATCGAGGTGATTGACCAGCTCCTGGCAAACCACCTGGTTGAAGCTCGATGCGATCAGTTCGCGGTTGAAGTTAGCCACCTCGAAGTTCTGATCATCTTCGAGGGTATCGTCAATCAACTCGCCCTGATTGCTCAGGCGATGTACCTGGCTCCCTTTGGCAAAATAGACCCCCTCCTTGCTGCGGCGGGTGATGATGCGAATAGGCGGCTCCTGATCCACCAGATAGCCGTCGAGTACCGCTTTGCGATAGCTGTAGCGATAGACCGGCTGGCGCGATGGCCCGCCAAAAAGATCGATGGTGTGCAGCGCCGGGGTGGCGGTGAGCGCCACCTTGACCGCATCGAAATGGTCGATGATGCGCCGGTAGGCCGAGATGTAGTCGAGCTGGTTACGAAAGGCCATCTCACCCTCGGTCTGCTCCTTGTCGAGGATGTAGCCACGGTGTGCTTCGTCGATGATGATGCAGTCGTAGCGACCGACCGGCATCACCTCATCGCTCTGCAGGGTGCGCTTGACCAGCGACTGGACGGTGGCGACGTGGATCTTGGTGCTGTCTTCCGGGAAACGATCCGTCAGCCCCTTGATATTGAAGATGGCATTGAAGGTATCGCCATTTATCTGGGTATCTTCAAACGCCCCCAGCGCCTGCTTGCCGAGGGAGGTTCTGTCGACCAGAAACAGGATGCGGTTGAAGCGTTGCGACTGGATCAGACGAAACATCAGGGCAATGGCGGTACGGGTTTTTCCCGTACCGGTTGCCATCGCCAGCAGCATATCTTGCTGGCCAGAGATAATGGCACGTTCGACGGCTTGTACCGCCTCCTCCTGGTAGTAGCGCAATCCCAGTTCGCTCATATCGCTGTGGCTGGCAAACCAGAGGTTGTTGCGCTGGGGATCTCGCTCCAGCATGGCCAGCAGCTCTTCGGGGCTATGCCATTCGGGCAGGGCTCTGGGCATATTGCCGGGGTGGCGCACATCCCGATACCAGATGCCGCTCTTGCTCTTCATGGCGGCGCGGTATTCGCGGCCATTGGCCGAGAAGCAGAATGGCACCTTGTAGCTCACCGGGCTGCCGGGCTCACGCCACTGGCGCAGGTAGCTGGCATGCATCTCGGTGATCTGCTCATGGGCCTGTGCGTCGGTGGCCGATGCGTAGAGCTCCTCCTTGAGGTGCGCCATATCGAAATATTGGCTGTAGCGGTAAGCCTCCGTGAGCTTGCCTGCCACGTCGATATTGCCCTTCTTGGCTTCAATGATGCCGACAGGAATAAGCCCCGCGAATAGCATGTAGTCGGCAAAACCACGCTTACCCGTTTCATCTTCAGCCGTAGGCCACTCGGCAATCGCCATATTGCGGCCAGCTTGCGGGCGGGTACCATTGGCAAATTTGAGGTTTGGGGTATCGGCCTCCCAGCCTGCCTTGCGCAACTGGGCATCGATAAGATAGCGACTCTCGCTCTCGCTCAGGTCGAGCGAACGAGTTGTTGCAAGCTCCATGACCTGTTTGCGGTAGAGCGTCCGTTCAGCAACGCTCAGTTTCGCCAACTCGGCCTCTCTGGCAGCCAGTTGGGCCTCCAGTGCGGCGATGCGCGCTGCCGTTTGCGCCTCGGTCTCTTGCTGCTTGCCTTCGAGGATGGCGATATAGCCATTGAGCGCGACCAGTTGCTGCTGCTGGGCTGCGATCTCGGTGGCAGTCTGCTTTTGGGCAAGGCTGCGCTGTTCCAACTCCAGCTTCAGGGCCATCACTTCCTGGTGATAGTCGTGGCGCTCCCCTTGTGGCAGCACAAAAATGGGGGCGGAAAAATCATACTGTTTGCTGATCAGGCGGTAGTACCAGACCCCCAAGCGGAAACCGAGTCGCAAGGACATGGCGGCATCATCAAGGTCGTTGTGATAGTCATGGACCGCCTTGTTGCCGGTTCGACGCAGGGTATGAAATACCCCCATGATGCCGTCATCGACAAAGTTGATCTTTCCTAGCTCTCTCAGCAGGTCGAGTTGGCTCTCTGTCGAAGGCAGGTCCAACAATTTGCCAAGATGCTTGGCGGTCGCCTCACCGAAGATTCGCATCTTCACCAGGGTGGTATTGGGATCATCCGGATAGTTGTTCTCGGCAGCGCAGGCGATGGCATAGAGGAAGTCGTTGGTGCCTTTGAGAAACTCGAAATTGCTCTTGTCCATTGTCAATCTTCCAGAAAGTAATCCGAATCCAGTGCCTTGATGGTCAGGGTCTGGCGGGTGGTGACGCCGACGCCGTATTCGATCATCAAGGCCGCCAAACGGGCGCCGTCGATCAGCACGATACGTTTTTCAATTCGCCCCACATAATCCTGTGCATCATTGCTGAAACCCGAGGTGGTGATAAACACTCCCTTGCGGGCGCGGTGGAGATCGAGCGCACCGGCAAAGGCCTGGATCTCGGGGCGGCCGACGGTTTTATCGCTGTAGCGTTTGGCCTGCAGGTAGATGGAGTCGAGGCCTAGCCGGTCCTCCTTGATGATGCCATCGATACCGCCATCGCTGCTGTAGCGGGTGGTTTGCCCGGCCTCCTGATTGCTGCCGCCATAACCCATGGCCACCATCAAATCGACCACCAGTTGTTCAAAGAAGCGCGGCGACAGGGCCAATACCTCGCGCAGCAGCTCATCGGCCAGCGACTGGTTAATGGTGCTGAGCGCCTGTTCAATCTGCTCTTGGGGGGTTTGCGCCGTGCTGGTGGCTGGCGCGGTATTGGTGAGGGGGCTGGATTCAACCAACGTGCCCCCATCATTGGAAGCCTGAGTGAAGGCAATAAACTCACCGAACTGGGCCAGATAGTGGTTGTCGATTGTCTGCCCGCAAGCCAAGGCAGCCTGGCCCCGCGCCGTGATGAGGCAAACACCGCGCTTGGGCTGCTCGATAAGCCCAGCCTTGACCAGATAGGTCTTGGCCCAACCCACCCGTGAGCGAATGGTGCTCTGTCGCCCGCTGGGCAGCGTCTCGGCCAACTGCTCCGAGCTGAAGGTGTAATGGGCACAGACCCGCTCATACACCTCACGCAATAACAGCGGCTGATGGTCTGCAAGAGACTGCAGCACCACCGGCATCATCTGTTCATAACTGGGAATGGCTTGGGGCATAAGCACGACTGTCCTTGAAATAATTAGGATCATCTTGCCATAGGGGCCCGCAAGGAACCATGCACCGGCGCCCTGTTTTAGGGGATTAACTCAAATCTATGGGGACTGTGGGGTCTAGCTCTCATCCGGCGTCCTGCCGCTCATCAACAACTTTTATTGGACTATAATCCCATTTATTAGTAAAAGAATAGGATTATAGTCCTATTCTTTCGGGCGGGCAGATGGCAAAGCGAGACTTGCATAAGGTGTTGTTCCCCAAGCAACTGAAGGTGCTGGCCTGCTTCGGGGAAGATCTCTTGCTGGCGGTGAAGCGTCGTGGTTTGACTAAACAGCAGATCTGCGATCGCACTGGTTTTGATAATAAAACGGTGAATAAAGTCTTTGCCGGGGATCCTGGTGTGGCGATTGGCACTTATCTTAAGGTGATGGCGGTGCTGGGCATGGAGGAGAATTTTGCCACGCTGGCGGCCCATGATGAGGTCGGGATCAAGCTGCAAAATATCAAGTTGCTGGAAGGGACAAAATGAGCCGCCAGGTTGTGGAGGTGTACGCCTCCTGGATGCCGATAGCGACACCTGTGCCGCTAGGTCGATTGACGTTTGCCGAAAGCAGTCGTGGCGGTGTGTTCAGCTTTGTCTATGACCCGGCCTTTTTGTCCTCCGAGTATCGATTGCAGATCGACCCGCAGTTAACGCTGCACCGTGGCGAGCTGTACAACGATACACCCGAGAAGAATTTTCGGGCGTTTCTAGACTCATCTCCTGATCGTTGGGGGCGACTGCTGATGCAGCGTCGCGCTGCCATCGAGTACCGCAAGGGGTTGCGCGCCTCGGCCCGACTCAGCGAGCTGGACTATCTGTTGGGTGTGCATGATGTGTACCGTATGGGGGGGATCCGCTTCAAGAATGCTGAGTCGGTAGACTTTCTGGACAATAATGCCGAGTTCGCCGCACCTCCCATGGCATCGCTGCGCGAGTTGGAATATGCAGCCATACAAATCGAAAAAGATGACCACATCGATAGCGACGAGTATTACCGCTGGCTCAAGATGCTGATCTCTCCTGGCTCTTCATTGGGGGGGGCCAGACCCAAAGCCTGCGTGACCGATGAACACCACCATCTGTGGATCGCCAAGTTCCCCAATCAAAACGATACCTTCGATGTGGGCGCATGGGAGATGGTGTGTCATGAGTTGGCGCTGGCGGCGGGGGTGGATATGTTTCCCTGTGAAATCCGGCGCTTCTCCTCCCAGCACCATACCTTTCTGACCAAGCGCTTTGATCGGCTCGGTGAGCAACGCATTCACTTCTCCTCGGCGATGACCCAGCTGCAGTACTACGATGGCGAGCATTCCGAAGGCGCCAGCTATCTGGAGATAGCCGAATTCTTAAGTAATCACGGTGCGCAAACCAAAGCCGACCTGGCCCAGCTGTGGCGCCGGATTGTCTTCAACATTGCGGTCTCCAATACCGATGATCATCTGCGTAACCAAGGCTTCTTGCTGACCCACAAGGGGTGGAAGTTGTCACCCGCCTATGACCTGAATCCCATAGTGGGCAGACAGGGACTGCACCTCAATATTACCGATAAGGCCAATGGACTGGATTACGGCTTGGCGTTTGAGGTCATGGACTTTTTTCGTCTGACTCGTGCCGATGCCACCCGGATTTATGATGAGGTGCTGGGCGCCGTGCAGCAGTGGCAGAGTGTGGCTAGTCGCTTAGGGATCAGCCGCCACGAACAGTTGGCCAAGCAAGCCGCGTTTAATCTATAGCCATGCCCAACTGTGTTAAAACACAAAGCCCCTGCGAGAGGGGCTTTGTAGTTTTTAAGCGAACACCTGCTTATTGGAGATAAGGGCTTATTCGATGTTCTGAATTTGTTCGCGCATCTGTTCGATGAGGACTTTGAGCTCGACGGCGGACTGGGTGGTCTCGGCGTTGATGGACTTGGAGCCCAGCGTGTTCGACTCGCGGTTGAACTCCTGCATCATAAAGTCCAGACGACGACCACAGGCGCCGCCTTTTTTCAGGATCTTGTGGGTCTCGGTGATGTGCATCCCTAAACGATCCAGCTCTTCGGCCACGTCGATGCGTTGCGCCAGCAGTATGATCTCCTGCTCGACGCGAGTGGATTCCAGCTCCAGCTTGGCTTCGGCCAGACGGTCGACCAACCGTTGACGTTGCCAGTCGAGGATCTGCGGCATCAGGGCGCGGACCTTGGTCACTTCGACCTGGATGCCGTCCAGACGCTGTTCGATCAGCACCTTGAGCTTGTCGCCTTCGCTCTGGCGGCTCTCGATGAACAGCCCCAGCACCTCGTCGAAACCGGCCAGCAGGCGGGTGTTGAGCTCATCCATATCCTGCTCGGGAGCGGCCATGACGCCGGGCCAGCGCAGCACGTCCAGCGGATTGAGTTGACCTTGACCGGCGCGGTCGATGACCCACAGGGCGCTGTCGATCAGCTGCTCGGCCAGGGCCTCGTTGACTTGCAACTGACCGGCATTGGTCTGACTTTCGAAGCGCAGATTGCATTCGACCTTGCCGCGCTCGAGGTGCTTGCGGAAGCGCTCACGCAGGATCGGCTCCAAGCCACGCAACTGCTCGGGCAGACGTAGATACGTTTCCAGATAGCGTTGATTGACGGAGCGGATTTCCCACACCGCTGTGCCCCAATCGCCTTTGAATTCCTTACGGGCGTAGCCTGTCATGCTGTGAATCATACGGATCTCGTCGGTCGGTAAAAAATTGTCGCGATTATAGCCCTGCCGTCGGCAAAAAGCCCGTCATGTGAAAAGCCGCGGCCGATCCCGTATACTGACGGCCATTTCCGATTTAAGCAGAGAAGATCCCATGCGTCCGAACGGCAGAACGCCCGCGCAAATGCGCCCGGTTACCATCACCCGCCACTTTACTTCCCATGCTGAGGGCTCTGTCCTGGTCGAATTCGGTCAGACTCGGGTGCTGTGTAATGCCAGCGTGGTGGAGGGGGTTCCCCGGTTCCTCAAGGGCAAGGGGCAGGGCTGGATCACCGCCGAATATGGCATGCTGCCACGGTCGACCCACTCGCGCATGAATCGTGAGGCAGCCTCCGGCAAGCAGGGCGGTCGCACTCTGGAAATCCAGCGGTTGATCGGTCGCGCCCTGCGCGCCGCCGTGGATCTGACCAAGCTGGGTGAATTCACCATCACTCTGGATTGCGATGTGATCCAGGCCGATGGCGGTACCCGCACGGCGGCCATTACCGGTGCTTATGTGGCGCTGGTGGATGCGTTGCGCTGGTTGCAGGAGCAGGGCAAGCTGAAAACCGACCCGATCAAGTACATGGTCGCGGCTGTCTCGGTCGGCATTCACAACGGCCAGGCGATTTGCGATCTGGAGTACGTCGAGGATTCGGCGGCCGAGACCGATATGAATGTGGTGATGACTGAGTGCGGTCGCATCATCGAGGTTCAGGGGACTGCCGAGGGCGAGCCCTTCAGCCAGGACGAGCTGAACCAGTTGCTGGAGTTGGCCAAGGGCGGCATCGCCGAGCTGGTCGCCCTGCAGAAACAGGCTCTGTTGTAAGTGATGACTTAACGCGGCCCAGGCCGCGTTTTTTGTGATGAAAACCCGTTAAAGATGAAGAACCAAGAGGACCAAGCATGAAAGCCTACCAGCGCGAGTTTATCGAGTTTGCCCTGAGCAAGCAGGTATTGAAGTTCGGCGACTTCACCCTGAAATCGGGCCGCAAGAGCCCCTATTTCTTCAATGCCGGGCTGTTTAACTCCGGTCGCGATCTGGCGAAGCTGGGCCGCTTCTATGCCGCCGCGCTGGTGGATGCCGGTATCGCCTATGACGTGCTGTTCGGACCGGCTTATAAAGGGATCCCGATTGCTTCCGCCACCGCAGTCCAGCTGGCGGAAGTCCATGATCAGGATGTGCCCTGGTGCTTCAACCGCAAGGAAGCCAAGGATCACGGCGAGGGCGGTAACCTGGTGGGCAGCCCGCTCAAAGGGCGCATCATGCTGGTGGACGATGTGATCACCGCGGGCACTGCGATCCGTGAATCCATGGATCTGATCCAGGCCAACGGCGCCGAGCTGGCTGGCGTGCTGATTGCGCTGGATCGTCAGGAGAAGGGCAAGGGCGAACTCTCGGCGATTCAGGAAGTGGAGCGTGACTACCAGGCGCAGGTGATTGCCATCATTACCCTAGGGGATCTGATCCGTTATCTGGAAGAGAAGCCGGAGATGGGCGCCTTGCTGGAGCAGGTGCGTGCTTACCGGGCGCAATACGGCATCGAGGCCTGATCCCGGTTCCCCCGTCGTTCATCCCTCAGCGAGCACAGGAGTGGCTATGCGTCTCTTGATTACCGGTTTGAATGGCACGTTGGCGCCCCATCTGGCGGCGCAGGCCAAGGCGGCTGGATGGCAGCTGATCCCCTGGTCGCGGCAGTTGGTGGATCCCGAAGACAGCACCGAGTCGGCGCTGTTTTTGCAGCGGATGCGGCCCGATGCTATTGCTCATCTGGCGATGGGTGCCGAGAGCTGGGCCGCGCAACTAGCGGCCTATGCCGCACTGGCCCATATCCCTTTCCTGTTCACCAGCTCGGCCATGGTGTTTCACCATCAGCCGGACGGTCCCCATGGGGTGTCGGATGCTCCCAATGCCGAGGATGACTACGGACGCTACAAGATGCGCTGTGAGCAGGCGATCTGGCAGGCGAATTCCCAGGCCTGTGTGGCGCGGATTGGTTGGCAGATTGATAGCGAGGCCCGGGGCAATAACATGCTGGCGGCGCTGGATAGCTGGCAGCGGGAGCAGGGTAAAGTGGCGGCAAGTCAGCTCTGGATCCCGGCCTGCTCGTTTATGGACGACACGGCTCGCGCCTTGTGGCAACTGCTGCAGGAGCGGGCGAGCGGTTTCTTCCATCTGGATAGCAATGCCACTGAGGCCTGGACTTTCGCCGAGCTGGTGCGTGCTCTGGCACGCAAGTTTGATCGTGACTGGCAGATGGAGACGACTGATTCCTATCGGCATGACCAGCGTTTGCTCGGTCATCCGGAGCGCATGCCTGTGCTGAGTCAACGCCTGTCTCGGGGTTGAGTGTTTATTCAGTCTATGGTCTCTTATGAGCCCCGCCATCTGTGCGGGGCTTTTTATGACTCCATCCCAGATGTTGCCCTGCTGAGGCTTTGTGCACGGGGTAGAAAAAAGCGCCAAACGAGCTTGTCCGTATCGCCGAGAATCGTCATGATTGGCGCCTGTTACAGCTGGTTTACATTTTAATAAATGACGGAGTTTTGCATATGAACAAGGGATTAGTGGCAGGCCTGGTGGCCGCCGCACTGGTAGCTGGTGGTAGTTATTACGCGTTGCAGGGAAAACTGGGTGGCAGCGCGGGTTCCAGCCTGGATTATGTTCCGGCGGATACTCTGGTCTTTGTCGGTGGGTTGGAGCCCATGTCCTGGAGCGATCTGGCCGCATTCCGCGATAGTTTTTCTTTGGGTTCCAAGCCGGAAGATATGCAGAAGATGGTACAGGATCTGCTGAAGGCCGAGGGCGAGACACCGAACCAGGCTCCGGCTGGCTTCCGTTTGCTGCTGAGCCTGTATGCTGACTACCTGACAGCTGTCACAGCTCCGGATTTCAAGCCTGAAGTTCTGGGTCTGACCGACAAGCTGGATTCGGCGCTGTATACCGTCGGTGCTCTGCCGGTGATCCGTATCAAGCTGGGCAATGAGGCGACCTTCGATGCCTTCCTGAGCAAAGCCGAAGGGCGTTTCAAGCTGCAGGCCGAAGCCGGCACGCTGGACGGTTTCAGTTACAAGCGCTATGCGCTGAATGATGATGCCAAGCAGCCTATCTATCTGGCGATTGGCAAGCGCGATGGTTATGCCGTGCTGACTCTGGATCTGGGCACCCTGATCCCGGCCAACGAAGGATTGTCCGTGGCGTTCGGTTTGACCAAACCCACCCAGGGCCTGGCCAGCAGTGGCACCCTGCAAGCCATGGTCAAGGAACAGGGCCTCAAGCCATTCTCCCTGGGATTCCTGAACCACGAAGCCCTGATCCGGGCCGTTACCCGTGCCGATAGCTCCTTGGCTAAACTGCTGGATAAGGTCAGTGAAGGGCAAGTCACCCAGGATCTGGCACCCTTCCGCTCAGCCGCTTGCCAGAGCGAAATCGAAGGCATGGCGGCCCTGTGGCCTCGTACCGTATTCGGTTATACCGAGCTCGACAGCAGCAGCTCACCCATCCGGGTCAACAGCCTGCTGAAGGTGGTTTCTACCGATGCAGCGGCTATGGAGCAGCTGCAAAAACTGCGCGGTTTCCTGCCGGATCTGTCGGCCGGGCAGAGCAAGTTCTCCTATCAGCTGGGTCTGAATATGGACGAGCTGACGCCGGTACTGACCAGTTTGTGGAGCCGTGCCACTCAGGCCAAATTCAGCTGTGAACCGCTGATCGCGGCCCAGGCGCAACTGAAGGAAGTGAATCCGAGCCTGCTGGGCGCCATGACCGGTATGGTGCAGGGTGTGCAGGGGATGGGGATTGATCTTCAGGAGCTGACGCTGAAACCTGCGGTTGAAGGCCAGGAGATGCCGGGTATTGCCGCGCTGTCTTTCATGGTCACCCTCTCCAGCAAGCAACCCCAACAACTGTGGAGCATGTTGGCCATGATGCAGCCGGAGCTGGCGGCTATGCCATTGCCTGCGGATGGTCAGAGTGTCGAGCTGCCTTTGCCGTTGCCGGTTGAGTTGCCAGGCAAGATCAAGCTGGGTGTGTTTGGCAAACATATAGCCCTGTTCAGTGGTGACAAGGCCGAAGCCTTGACCGCCTCGCTGGGCAAGCAGGAACTTACCTCGAATGGTTTCTTCCATATGGGCCTGGACTACGGTCTGGTCGCCGATGCCTTTGACCTGTTGCTCAAAGACAAGCTGGCCAAGCAGCAAGCCCTGACTGCCGCCGCTGCCACTGAAGCGGAAACTGCCAGTGCTGCACCCAGCACGGAAAGCACCGAAGGGATGGACGAGTCTGTTTATGCAGAGCCGACTGCCGCTGAACTCAAGGCTCAAGCGGATCGGGAACTCGAAGAGATGCAGACAGCCCAGTCGATGATCGCCAAGCTGCGGGGTATGCGTCTGAGCTCAGGCTTCGACTTTACCGCGACCGGCCTGGAAGTACGGGCGGATATGGAAATGCCGAAACATTGATCCATAACGGGTGATGCTCTATCACCCGGGTCGCCATCAAGCCAAAGGGCCGGACTATGTCCGGCCCTTTGTTTTTGGGGCTTTCTCTGTGACGTGTGGCTTGGAGTAAAAGTCGGCGTCAGGCCTTGGGGACATGCATGGCGACCTGGGGCAGCGGACGTTTGAACCCTTCCGCCTCGAAGGCCAGGCTGACACGCTCTTGCAACGAGAAGAACAGATCCCAGTAATCTCCATTCTTGACCCAGGGACGCACGACAATCTGCACTGCGGTATCGGTCAGTGCCGCCACGGCGATCACCGGAGCCGGGTCCTTGAGCACCCGGGGATCTTCGTTGACCAGACGGGTCAATAGCGCCTTGGCCTGACGCAAGTCGACGTCATAGGCCAGATTGAAGCTCATATCGACGCGGCGGGTCTCCATGCGGGAATAGTTGGTGATGGTGCCATTCAAAATGGTGCCGTTAGGGACCACCACCATCTTGTTATCGCCCGTGGTCAGCACAGTGGTGAAGATCTGCACGGTTTGCACCACACCAGCGGTCCCGGCGACTTCGACAAATTCGCCGACCTTGATCGGGCGGAACAGGATCAGCAGCACGCCGGAGGCGAAGTTGGAGAGGGAGCCTTGCAGCGCCAAACCAACGGCCAGACCGGCGGCACCGATCACGGCGACAAACGAGGCGGTCTGCACGCCGATGCGGCTGAGGGCGGCGATAAAGACGAAGGCGAGAATGGCATATTTCACCAGATTACCGAGGAAGTCGGTGATGGTGGAGTCGAGGTTTCGCGCCTTCATCAGTCGCATCATGCCGCCGGTCAGCAGACTGGCGGCGAACCAGCCGATGAAGAGGGTAAGCAGGGCGGCGGCTATGTTGACGCCGTACTCAATCAGCAGGGTCTGGTTGTTGGTGAGCCAGTGGGTGGCGTTATCGATGATTTCAGTTTCCATGGGTGCTCCTTGTGAGATCAGGCAGCGGGAAACTGAACTCCCGCCATCAGCTTTGTAGCAACTGGTTATGAATAAATTGCCATTGGGTGTCGAAATTGGCGGTCGGCTGCAGCCGGAATTGACTGCGCACAAACTGGCTGAGACGACCTTCCACATAAGCTAGCAGAAGATTGGCCAATTGAGACTCCTCAACTGAAAATCCTTTGCCCTCCCGCAGTTTGCGCTCGCGCAGCACCTGTTTGAGCTGGCTTTCGAGTTTGTCGAACATATGGGTCACCCGATCGCGCAGCCGTTCGTGTTCCCCCTGCAGGGCATCACCGGTCAGAATGCGGGTAATACCCGGATTGAGCTCGGCAAATTTCAATAATAACAGCAGGATCCGCTCGCAACGCACCAGGGTGTCCTTCTCTTCACTCAGGATCAGATTGACCCGTGACAGCAGCGTCTCCTCGATAAAGTCGATCAAGCCTTCAAACATGCGCGCCTTGCTGGGGAAGTGCCGGTACAGCGCCGCCTCCGAAACACCCACCTCGGCCGCCAGGCTCTTGGTGGTGATCCGCTGGCCGGCCTGATGCTCCAGCATATGAGCCAGGGCCTGCAGTATCTGTTCGCGGCGGTGGGGCACTTGTGACGCGGGTGGCGTGGCAGTTTGCGTTGTCATGTCCGAATAATCCCTAAACGAGAAGACAATGGAGGAACCATTCGCCGTGGCATAGGGCCACGGCGATACTGCAGTCAGGTCAGGCCATCACTGACGGCCAGAGGATCCAAAGCCCCCTTCGCCCCGCTCACTGCTATCAAATTCATCGACTATGGTGAAGCTGGCTTGCACCACCGGCAGGAAGACCAGTTGCGCGATGCGCTCACCGGGCTGGATGGTGAAGCTCTGCTGGCCCCGATTCCACACCGAGACCATGAGTTGCCCCTGGTAGTCGGAGTCGATCAGACCGACCAGGTTTCCCAGCACTATGCCGTGTTTATGGCCGAGGCCGGAGCGGGGCAGTATGGTGGCACAGAGTCCCGGATCGGCGATGTGAATAGCCAGACCGGTGGGCAGCAGGGTAGTGGCGCCGGGAGCCAGCTCGACGGCGGCATCCAGACAGGCGCGCAAATCCAGGCCAGCCGAGCCCGGAGTGGCGTATTCTGGCAGCGGAAATTCATGGCCGATGCGTGGGTCGAGAATTTTCAGTTCAATCTGTTTCATGTTGGTACTTCTTGAAGATAAGAGTCATAAGGTGGCGAGCCACCTCGGTTTTTGCGGCCAGCGGCAGTTCCTGTTGACCGCCGGGCCAGAATACGGTCAGCGCATTGTTATCGCTGTTAAAGCCCTGTCCTTCCCGAGCCACATCGTTGGCGGCGATCATATCCAGCCCCTTGCGCGCCATCTTGTCGAGGGCATAGTGGGCGACATCCCGGGTCTCGGCAGCGAAGCCGACCACGAAGGGCTTATCGGCCCGGGCGGCCACTTCGGCGATGATGTCGGGATTCTTCACCAGGGTCAGGGTCAGTTCATCGGCCGATTTCTTGATTTTTTGAGGGGCAATCTCCACAGCGCGATAATCGGCGACGGCGGCGCAACCGATAAAGACCTGCTGCTGGCCAACTTCGCTTGCCACCGCGGCCTGCATCTCCAACGCACTCTCCACATCAATGCGCCGCACGCCGGGTGGAGTTGACAAGGCAACTGGGCCAGAAATCAGTGTCACATCGGCACCCAGTTCAGCAGCCGCAGCGGCAAGGGCAAAGCCCATCTTGCCGGAGCTGTGATTGCTGATGTAACGCACTGGATCCAGCGCCTCGCGGGTGGGGCCAGCGGTGATCAGCACCTTCAGATCCAGAGACGGGCGCGCGAAGAAGCGCACGCACTCGGCCACCAGATCGTTCGGGTCCAGCATGCGGCCCGGGCCGACATCGCCACAGGCCTGAGAGCCAGAATCCGGTCCCCACAACTGCACTCCGCGTTGGGCTAACAGTTGCAGATTGGCCTGAGTGGCCGGATGCAGATACATCTGCTGGTTCATGGCCGGGGCCACGGCCACAGGTGCGGGTGTGGCCAGACATAGGGTGGTCAGTAACTCATCGGCCATGCCTGAGGCGAGACGGGCGATCAGGTTGGCGGTGGCGGGAGCCAGCAATACCAGATCGGCCCATTTGGCCATCTCGATATGGTTCATGCCCAGCTCGCTGGCCGGATCCAGCATGCCATCCGGAATGGCGTGCCCCGAGACGGCCTGTAGGGTCAAGGGGGTAATGAAGGCACGGGCGGAATCGGTCATCACCACCCGGACCTCGGCGCCCCGATCGCGCAGACGGCGCACCAGTTCGGCGCTCTTATAGGCGGCAATGCCACCGCTGACGCCCAGTAATATGCGTTTATCGCGCAGTTCCATGCTTTTTATTTCCTGCTGCCAGGTCGAGGGCAAGAGAATATCACAAGGTATGGCCGACGAGCAGAAGCCGCCATCACACCCCGGTTCTATCACCGACATATGTCAATCTGTCACTCATGACCAGCAGAGTCCGAGAGCTGACAGGAGGCTGGTTCCACTCGAGTTGCTATCTTCAGGGCTGCTATTTCACCGTCACACCCCAGCAAGACAGCAAGAATCATGCACGTTCAGAGATTTGCCGGATAACAAGCAAGGAGAGGGAATGGGGATCCGCGATTGGCCTGCCAGCGAAAGACCCAGAGAGAAGCTGATCAGCAAGGGGGCTGCGGCACTCAGTGATGCCGAATTGCTGGCTATTTTCTTGCGTACCGGCGTCTCCGGTATGGATGCGGTGGAGCTGGCGCGCCGCCTGCTGGCGGAATTTGGCTCCCTGCGCGGCCTATTCGCCGCCGATCAGCGGCAGTTTTGTCAGGCCCACGGTCTGGGCGAGGCCAAGTTCGTACAGTTGCAGGCGGTACTGGAGATGAGCTGCCGCTATCTGGATGAAGTAATGAAGCGCGGCGATCCGCTCACCAGCCCGACGGCGACGCGGCGCTTTCTGCAGGCGCGGTTGCGGGATCGGCGGCAGGAGGTGTTTGCCCTGTTATTGCTGGATAATCAGCATCGAGTGGTACATTTCACCGAACTATTTTGGGGAACGATCGACGCCGCCAGCGTCTATCCACGGGAAGTGGTACAAACGGTGCTCAAATATAATGCAGCAGCTGTGATCCTCTGCCATAATCACCCGTCCGGCGTGGCTGAGCCTAGCCGGGCAGACCGAAGCCTGACCGACCGCATCTGCGCGGCCCTGGGTCTCATCGATGTGCGGGTGCTTGATCATCTGGTCATTGGTGACGGTGAAACGGTTTCCTTTGCCGAGCGTGGTTGGCTATAGCCGATCACCGCTTGGCTTTTGCTTGATCTTCGCCGAGCTATGCTGTATAAAATGCCGCCTTCTATGTGGCCCCGCAACAGGCCAGCGGGGCTGAGAACTGCTCGAGCAAAAGAAGTAAGATTTGGAGAGACTGACATGTCTAGAGTATGCCAAGTAACCGGTAAGCGTCCGGCAGTGGGTAACAATCGTTCCCACGCTAAAAACGCGACCCGTCGTCGTTTCCTGCCTAACCTGCAAACTCACCGTTTCTGGGTTGAAGGCGAGAAGCGTTTCGTCAAGCTGCGTGTATCCACTAAGGGCATGCGTATCATTGACAAACTGGGAATCGAAGCAGTTCTTGTTGATCTGCGCGCCCGTGGTGAAGTGTAAGGAGATAGATCATGGCTAAAGGTGTACGCGAAAAAATCCGCTTGAACTCCAGCGCCGGTACTGGTCATTTCTACACTACGACCAAGAACAAGCGCACCATGCCTGAGAAGATGGAAATCAAGAAATTTGATCCCGTTGTTCGTCAGCATGTGATCTACAAGGAAGGCAAGATCAAGTAATTGATCCCGCCCTGCTTGAAAAACCCGGCCTGGCCGGGTTTTTTTATGCCTGCGATTCGGCGCCGTGGGCAGGTGCATCGGCGCCAGCCTTGGGTGACAATAGCCGCTGTTGTTAACAGTTTGTGATGAAAGGAATGTGTCATGCCGGAGTTACCCGAGGTCGAAGTCAGTAAACAAGGGATCGCGCCTTGGTTATTGGGACACACAGTGACCCGTGTCGTGGTCCGGACCCCATCCCTGCGCTGGCCGATTCCGGCCGAGATCCAGCAGCTGGTGGGTTGTCCTATCGAGCGCGTCGAGCGCCGTGCCAAATACTTGCTGCTCTACTCCACCCTGGGTACCGCCATCCTGCATCTGGGCATGTCGGGGCGACTGCGCATCCTGCCCATAGGTGCCGCGGTGGAAAAACATGATCATGTGGATATCGAACTGGATAACGGCAAGTTGCTGCGGCTCAATGATGCTCGTCGTTTTGGCGCCCTGCTCTGGACTCGTGATGCACCGGAAACACATCCGCTGCTGGCGGCGCTAGGGCCTGAGCCGCTGACGGCTGCGTTCCATGGTGAGTACCTGTACCAGCGGTGTCGCCGCAAGCACAGCGCCATCAAGCCCTGGCTGATGGATAATCACCTGGTGGTCGGAGTCGGCAACATCTACGCCAATGAATCGCTGTTTGCGGCCGGGATCGATCCGCGACGCGGAGCCTCGACCCTGAGCCTGGAAGAGTGCGAGCGGCTGGTTGTCGAGGTCAAGGCGGTGCTGGAGCGGGCGATCCGGCAGGGCGGCACCACGCTCAAGGATTTCACCCGCGCCGATGGCAGGCCAGGGTATTTCGTTCAGGAGTTGCAGGTCTATGGCCGAGCCGGGCAGGCCTGTGTCCGCTGTGGTCACCCGTTGGAAGAGTTGCGGCAGGGGCAAAGAACCACTGTCTATTGCCGCCTGTGTCAGCGTTAATTGGGGTGGGGAACTTGCTGCTGTTTGGTCTGCACCGCAATGGCGACTTCGGCACTGACGAAGGGGCGGACATCGCCACCGTGCAGGGCCACTTCACGCACCAGGCTGGAGGTGACGCAACTGAGCTCGCTGCGCGCGGGCAAAAACAGCACTTCCAGTTCGGGCATGAGCTGCCGGTACATGCCCGCCAGCTGATTTTCGTAGTCGAAGTCGGTCATGGAGCGGATGCCACGCACCAGCACGTTAGCACCTTGCTGACGGGCAAAATCAATGAGCAAACCGCTAAACCCCTCCACCCGGACTTGCGAATAGGGTGCACAGCTTTGGCGAGCCAGGGCGATGCGCTCATCGAGACTGAAGAGCGGTCGCTTGCCCGGACTCATGGCGATGGCCACGATCACCTCATCAAAAATTCCTGCCGCGCGGGCGATCAAATCCTGATGCCCGAGGGTTAACGGGTCGAAGGTTCCGGGGAAAATAGCCTTGGTGTGCATCGCATGGTTCCTTGCGTGGTGCCTCGCGGAAAATTCTTGGCGAATTATACGGTTGCCTGCTTGTGAAAGGTACGGCCTTTGGCAAGAATAGCCGCCATTGCGGTGAAGGAGAGCGACGATGCAACGTATTCTGGTGGTGCGTAACGACAAGATTGGCGATTTCATGCTGGCCTGGCCCAGCTTCGCCATGCTCAAGGCGTCGTGCGACTGCCATGTAACGGCTCTGGTTCCACCTTATACCGCTGCGTTGGCCGAGCTCTGTCCCTGGATCGATCAGGTGATTCTGGATCCGGGTGCCAAGGCCAGTCGTGCCGAGCAGGTTGCCCTGCTGCGCCGACTGCGGCAAGGGCAGTTCGATGCGGCGATTGCCCTGTTTTCCCGCTGGCGCACCGCCTGGTTGTTGTGGCGCGCCGGCATCCCCTATCGACTGGCTCCGGCCACCAAGCTGGCGCAATTTCTCTATAACCACCGCCTAGTGCAGCGCCGCTCGCGCTCGGAAAAGCCGGAGTCCCAGTACAATCTGGATCTGATCCGCCACTTTCTGCAGCAGCGAAACCAGACAGCGGTCGAACCTAAGCCGCCGTATTTGGCTTTCGACAATGAACTGCTGGTCGCCGTTCGCGGTGATACGGCTGGTCAGTTGGGGGTCAATCCGGCCAAACCCTGGTTGATGGTGCACTGCGGCACGGGAGGCTCGGCCAATAATCTGAGTCTGCAGCAGTACGCGACGCTGATCCTGGGGTTGCAGCAGCACTATCCAGGCTACCCGTGCGTGCTGACGGCTGGTCCTGGTGAGGGCGAGATGGCGGCGGCGCTGGAGACCCTGGTGCAGCAAGGAGGAGGTCATGCCTCCATCTATCACTCGCGGGAAGGCTTGCCCCGCTTCTGCCAGGTCATCGCCAATGCCGCCTTGTTTATCGCTGGCAGTACCGGCCCCCTGCATATTGCCGCAGCGCTGGATGTGCCCACTGTCGGCTTCTTCCCGGCCCGGCGCTCCGCCACGCCCTTGCGTTGGCAACCCTTGAATAGTGAAGGGCGTCATCTGGCGATAGCGGCACCGACGGTGGGAGATGGCCAGAATATGCATCTCATCTCGATGACCGAGACCTTACCCCAGGTCCACGCCTGGTTTGCGGCCCTGCAGCTCGCAGCAGAGTAACGCCAGTGGCTGTCCACCCGGCACGTGGCGATCCCATGAAGCAGGAAGCTCATTGGGTTAATGCCAGTTGCGTTAGCGAAGGCGAGATAGCCTGTTGAGCCAACCGTTGGCGGCAGGGATGCCGCCATCGAGCCCCCAGGGAAGGGTTTACGGCGAGTTGGCGAGAGAGGATGTCTCGCCCGAACCTCTTAACTGACCGGCATTACCTCATCGGGTACCTTTTTGTTGGTCTCTATGCCGGGTCTTGCTGGGGCGATGGACCCGATTATTCCGGTTTTCCCTGGGTGCGGCTGCGCAGCCACAAGTCGGCATACTTGATAAAAGTGGAGTGGCTCGAGAGGATGCTCAGCAGCAGACCTGCCTTGCCATCCAGGAAACCCAGCCGCAGCACATACATACGCAAGAAACAGCCGATGGCATGACCGAACCCTTGCAGCAGTGAGCCGCGTTTGCCTCGTGCTGCCCGGCCATCGGCCCAGGCTTTGCCATAGCGGGCTGATTTGACCAGATAGTGTTCCAGATCCCGATAGGGGGTATGCAACAGATCGCCGCACAGCGCCTGCACCTGCATGCTCTCATCCAGCTCGACTTTTTCATGCACCAGGGCATCGTTGTAGCGGGTCAGCGTGGTGGGATAGAGCCGCAGCACTCGATCCGGGTACCAACCACAATGGCGGATATAACGTCCAAACACCCAGTTCAAACGCGGAACGGCGTAGACGGTGCGTCCGGCAGGAGCCGCGCAGACGCGCAGAATGTCGGCCTGCAGTTCTGGGGTCACCCGTTCATCGGCATCCAGCCAGAAACACCATTGAGCCGTGACCCGATCCTGAGCCAATTGCCGTTGCCGACCGTAACCCGGCCAATTGGGTTCGACTTGGTAATTGGCCTTAAATTCGGCCGCAATCTCGGCGGTATTGTCACTGCTGCCGGAGTCGAGGATCACGATCTCGTCGACCCATCCGGCTACACTTTGCAGGCAGGCGCGCAGGTTCTCGCCCTCATTCTTGACGATGAGGACAGCGGCGATACGGGGTTGGCTCATTCGGGATCCTTGAGCAGGCCATGGGCCTGGGCGATAGCATTAAATTGGTCGATCACCCGTTGCGGAGTGATCTGCTGCATAGCATCCGGATCCTTGAGTCGGCTGCGCCAGGGTAACTCGGCCAGTGGGCGTCCGGTTTGAGCCTCCATCAGCTGTTGATAGACGCTGACCACATAGGGGCGGCACTGATAGGGACCTGTACGCTCCGGGTTGTGGTGGGCATACAGACCGATCACCGGCACGCCTGCGGCTGTGGCCATATGGGTTGGGCCGGTATCCGGCGCCAGCACCAGTTGTGCCTGCTTGATCAGCGCCATCAGCTGTTTGAGGCTGGTCTGGCCGATCAGGTTCTCCGGCTTTTGCTGACACAAGGCCATGATCTCGCTAGCCATCTGCCGCTCCAGCGGGGTCGGCCCACCGCACAACAGCACCTGAAAGCCGCAAGCGGCGGCATGATCGGCGAGCATGGCGTAGCCTTTCACGGTCCAGTTCTTGTAGGCCTTGCTGGCGGCCGGAGCAATCACCAGCGTCGGACGGGCGTTATCCAGATGGGCGCTCGCCCAGGCATCGTCGGCCGCCGAGGTGGGGATCTGCCAGTGCGCGTCGAGATCGGTAATGCCCAGCTCGGCGGCGAAGGCCATCAGACCATCCAGCACATGGGGGGAGGCGGGCGACGGAACCGCATGATTGGTAAACCAGCGTTGGCCATCACCGGCCCGCTGTGCATCAAAACCCAGCTTATGGGTGGCGCGGATACCCAGACTGAGCAGGCTGGCGCGCAGCGCCGATTGCATATGCAGCAGGGCATCGAAGCGGCGGCCCTTGAGCTGTCGCCACACCTGTGGGTAACCGCGCCAGCCCAGTTTTTTATCGAAGGGGATCACCTCGATACCGGGCAAGTCACCCAGCAGCATGGCCTCGACCTTGCCCATGATCCAGGTGATGCGGGTTTGTGGCCATTGGCGTTGAATGGCCTGCACCACGGCAACGGTATGCACACAGTCGCCGATCGCCGACAGACGCAGGATGCAAATGGATTCTGGAGCGTGGGAAAACAGCGACATGAGATGGCTTCCAGACAAAGGAGTGCGGGCATTATGCAAACTCGGACAAGGCTTGTAAAATGTCAGTCCACTCCATTCGAGCCAACGGACGAGAAGCGCGATGCACGGCTGGCAAACCCTGATCCAAGGCTCACACACCTGCTGGTTTGATGAGCAGCTGTTCCCTGATTTCTCAGTCGAGGCCTTCGACCCGGCTTATTGGCAGGCACAAGATGCCGTCACCGGCCAATCCCGGGGGCGCGGCGTGACCTGGTTCGTCCGTCATCACGGCCTGTCCCTGGTGTTGCGTCACTACTGGCGTGGCGGCCTGATGGGCAAAATCAATCCAGATCGGTTTTGGTTTCATGGCGTCGAGTCCTCGCGTGCCATGGCCGAGTTCCGGCTTCTGGGCCAGTTGCGGGATCTGGGATTACCAGTTCCACGGCCGGTGGCGGCCCGCTTGCAGCGCCAGGGACTCTGGTATCGGGCGGATCTGCTGATCGAGCAGATCCCGGGCGCGCGGGATCTGGTGCATCTGCTGCGCGAACAGCCGCTCAGTGCGGCCCAGTGGCTGGCTGTGGGGCATCTCATCGCCCGGCTGCATCAGGTCGGGGCTTATCACTCGGATCTGAACGCCCACAATCTGTTGCTGGATGGGGACGACCAGATCTGGGTCATCGACTTTGACAAATGCGGCCTGCGTGAACCTGGCTCCTGGCAAACCGAGATGCTGGCGCGCCTGCTGCGATCCTTGCGCAAGGAAGCCGGGTTGCACTCCGGATTTCATTGGCAGGAAGCGGACTGGGAACAGGTGATGCAGGGCTATCAAACTCATGAGGCGGGAGCAGCTATTCAGTGAAACAACTTAAGCAGCAGATATATAAGTTACGGGATGCGGGACGACGTATCCTCGGACGTTGGTTGTTTGACCGTCCCCTGCGCGTCGAGTCCGCTTGTCAGCTGCCACAGTGCCGACGCATCCTGCTTATTCGTTGGGATGCCAAAATGGGGGATGCCATCGTTTCCTCCTTCCTGTTTCGCGAGTTGCGAAAGGCCAACCCCGATCTGTCCATTGAGGTGATCACCACGGATGCCATGGCGGCTCTGTTTCAGGAACAGTGGCATCCAGACCGGTTGTATCGGTGCAGCAAACGCGCCGGATACAAGGAACTCGCACAGCTGGCGGCCGAGATCGGATCTGTGGATCTGGTGGTGCATTTCAGCAAACGCTTCAAGATGAAGGATCTCTACTTTATTCGCCGTCTGGCACCGCAACACCTGGCGGGGCTGGATGACGAACTGGCCTGTGTCGATATCAAGCTGGGTCAGGCGTGCCAGCAGTTGCACTTTGCTGACAAGTTTGCATCTTTGCTTCAGCATTGCGGTCTGTCCGGTGTGGATAGTCGGTATTGGCTGCCGAGTCAGGAATCCAGCGAGCAGGCTGTGCGTGCCGTCTGGCCGACGGAGTTTGCGTCTGTGATTGCCATCAATCCCTTTGGGGCAGGAGGCGCACGAAAGCTGGATGTGGATTCCATCAACCGGCTTATCACCCTGGTATTAAAGGCGGCACCCGGTTATGGCGTTTGTTTACTCTATTCACCGAATGAACGAGAGCTAGCACAACAGGTTGTAAAGGACTTCAGCGGGCAAGGCGTATTTATCTATGCCCACAGCAAAAGCATCTATGATGTGATTGCGCAAATTCGTGCTGCCGACGGCCTGATTTCTGTCGATACCGCAACGGTACACATTGCCAGTGCATTGCAGCGCCCGCTGCTAGGCCTATATAACCCGGGGGCAGAGAATTACACCGACTGGGGGCCGAATAACGCTCAATCGATCACGATATTTTCAGCTGATCCTTATAATATAAATAAAATATCCTGGTCGAATCTTGAGGCCGCATTGCCGCGATTTATTGAAAAGATGAAGTCTGATGAAAAGAATGCCGAGGGATGATCGTATGTTTGATAACACCAACCATTAGCCCGATTGTTTACTCCATTTGCAGACAGTTTTATATCATGGTGGCATGAACGCTCTGTGATAGATGTCAAATTAGTAGCTAGGAATACGTTTACCAGCCACGCAACTCGTGGGTCAACTTGTGTCTATAGCTATGGACTGATAGCATGGTGGCTCATTTGCGTCAAATAAAGATAATAAACCACTGCTGTTCATGTTCGGTAATTGATTGATGATATAGGCGATTATATGGCATTCCTATCAGATGAACAGATTAAAGAAATAGGCTTCAAATCTATTGGCGACAATGTGAAAATTAGCGATAGATGCGTTATTTACAACCCAGAGTCCATTGAAATTGGACACAATTCAAGGGTGGATGATTTCTGCGTATTATCGGGGCGTATTGTCATAGGTCGCAATGTGCATGTGACCATCTACTGCAATATTGCTGGCGGAATACCCGGGGTCTATATCGGTGATTTCTCAACCATTGCCTATGGTTGCCATATTATGTCGCAAAGTGATGATTACACCGGCGCGACTATGACCAACTCGACCATTCCTAAAAAATATAAAGCAGAGATATTCAAGCCAGTTCATATTGGTCAACATGTTATTATCGGTGCGGGTTCGATAGTTTTACCGGGTTGTAATATTGAAGATGGCTGTTCAGTCGGCGCCATGTCGTTGATTAATAAGCCAACAAAAGCATGGGGTATGTATTTTGGGGTGCCAGCCAAGCGTGTCAAAGATCGTAGTAAAGAGTTACTGATTCACTTTGATGAGTATTTAAAAAATGATTCCATTTAATAAACCCTATCTGCATGGTCGAGAATTGGTTTATATTGCACAAGCCGTAGCGACGGGTAAAATTTCTGGCGATGGTCATTTTACCGCTAGATGTCATAAGTTTTTTGAAGAGAAATATCACTTCAAAAAAGTGCTAATGACCACATCGTGTACCGATGCGCTTGAAATGGCCGCTATTTTATTAAATATCCAACAAGATGATGAAGTAATTTCCCCTTCTTATACGTTTGTTTCTACGGTTAACGCATTTGCATTGCGTGGGGCAAACATTATATTTGCGGATAGTTACAAGGATCATCCGAATATCGACCCGGCGCAAATTGAAAAACTGATCACATCCAAAACTAAAGCGATTGTGGTGGTGCATTACGCAGGCGTGGCCTGTGATATGGATGCTATCATGAGCATTGCTAATAAATATAATATCCCCGTGGTTGAGGATGCGGCGCAAGCGATTGATGGCTATTACAAGGGTAAACCGCTAGGCAGTATTGGGACATTTGGTACTTTTTCATTTCATGAGACTAAAAATATAATTTCTGGTGAAGGTGGTTTGCTTGCAATTAATGATGAGCGATATATAGGCCGAGCTGAAATTATTCGTGAAAAAGGCACCAACCGTTCTTCTTTTTTTAGGGGAGAAGTGGCCAAGTACGGCTGGGTTGATATTGGTTCATCCTTCTTGCCATCGGATATTATTGCGGCTTATCTCTATGCCCAACTAGAAAATATGGATGCCATTCAAGCCAGACGAAAAGCCATCTGGCAACGATATTACGATAAGCTGAGTCACAGTCTCGTGGGGGCCGGGATTGCCGTGCCCACGGTAGTCGATTATGCAACCAATAATGCCCATATGTTTTATTTGGTGTGTAAAAATATCGAGCAGCGTTCGGCTCTCATACAGCATCTGAAAAACAGTGGTGTGCATGCCGTGTTCCACTATTTATCCCTGCATGTCAGTGAATTTTATCAAGGTAAGCACCAAGGTGATGCGCTCCCTAATTCAGATCGATTTACGGATACGCTGGTTCGCTTGCCGCTATTCTATGAATTGGAGGATCAGCAAGTGGATTATATCTGTGAGCAAATATTGAGTTATGTCTCGACTGAAAATGCAGCGGGTAATTAAGGGTGATATTTACCTTGGTTGATGTATCTATAATAAAATCAACCTCGGTAAGTTCAGTGCTGTTGAATTACAACTACACTGATTGCAAGAATGGTGAATGGTAGGTTTTTCTATGAAATTTTATATTTACTCCCAGAGCTATAATGAAAACAGTGGTGGGCGTTTGGTTTCGCATCGCTTATGCCATTTGCTGAATACCATTGAGGGCTGTGAGGCGTATCTAGTGCACCCGGTGCCAGAGCGGCTGTCCATTACGAAGCTGTCTGATTTTATCAAGGATGCCCATGCGGCATTGAAATGGTTTTTTAAGGGAAAGTTTTTAAATATCCGTTATAAGACCAATCCTAACTGGTTAACGCCTGCCATTACCAAGTTTTCCATGAAAGATTTAGATGCCGCAATAGTGGTTTACCCAGAGGTGACGTATGGCAATCCGCTCAATGGTAAAAATGTAGTCAGGTGGTTCTTACACCAACCCGGCAATTTCACCCAGGCAGTTAATTTCGGCGTTAATGAGCTGCACTATAAATTTAATAGTGCGATACAAGATTTTAATCATTGCCTGTCCGTGCTATCTAGCCAAGAGCTCAAGGTTATTTACTATCCCCTTGAATATTACAATATGGATGGGGTCTCCAATAAAGAGGGCTGCTGTCATCTGATCCGTAAGGGAAAAGATAAACCGCAGTGTCATCCTGAAAATTCGGTACTGATCGATGGTATGAGTCATCAACAAATCGCTGAAGTCTTCAAAAAATCCAAGCGATTTATTTCGTATGATGATTATACCGCATATTCTCTTTTTGCTGTCTTATGCGGCTGTGAATCCATTGTTGTACCTGGCGAGGGCATCAGCAAAGAGCAGTGGTATTCGAATCCATCCGACCGCTATGGATTGGCATACGGTTTTTCAGAAGAAGAGCTTGAGTGGGCCAATCAGACGAGCTCTAAAGTATTAGAGCATATTTTAAATGAGCATCAGCGTTCATTTGATAATGTGGTTCGATTTGTTGATGAAGTTAAAGCACATTTTAAAGTCTAGATAATAAGCCCCATGTTCGTGATGAGTGCTCTTATTCGTTGGCTAGTGATATTGCACTCGTTCACTCATCCAAGGCGGTTTCACCGGATCAGGCTCGTGATGGCCTGCCGGGTTTTGTCCAGCGCACCCTGATTGGCAGCCACCACATCGAAGGCTCGCATGCCCATCGGCTGCCGTTTCTCTTCATCCTGCAATAACTCCAGCACAGTCGCGCCCAGCTCCTGTGCATCCTCGACTATGACGCAGGCCTTGCTGTCGCACAGCTGGCGCGTGACATCGGTAAAGTTGAAGTAATGGGGGCCGATAAGCGTCGGTTTACCCAGACTGGCGGGCTCCAGCAGATTGTGGCCGCCGATCGGCACCAGACTGCCGCCCATAAAGGCCAGATCGCCGGCCTGGAACAGCAGGGGCATTTCGCCCATGGTGTCGGCCAGATAAATCTGAGTCTCAGCTGTGATCGGTTCTTGACGGCTGCGGCGCGCCAGAACGAGACCCTGAGCCTGACAGAGTGCGGCGACGGCGTCGAAACGCTGCGGATGACGGGGCACCAGGATCAGCAGGCTCTGTGGCAACTGCTGTCGCACCTGCTGCAGGGCGGCCAGCACTTGCTCATCTTCACCGGCATGGGTACTGGCGGCGATCCAGACCGGTCGGGCGCCGATGTCGGTACGTAGCTGTTGTCCGGCTTCGATCAGGGCTTGATCGAGCTGGATATCAAACTTCAGCGAGCCCGTGACCTGCAGACGCTCGGCGGGAAGTCCCAAGCGGCGAAAGCGCGCCTCATCATCACGATGCTGGCATAACACCAGGCTCAGATGGCGGCTCATGGCGCGGAAGACTCCCTGTACCTTCTGGTAGCGCTGACAGGAGCGCTCGGAGAGGCGTGCGTTCATCACCACCACCGGCATCTGGCGACGGGCACAGGCGGCGAGCCAGTTCGGCCAGAGTTCGGTTTCCATGATCACCAGTCCACAGGGACGAGTGCGCTGTAAAAAGCGCCACACCGCATCCGGATAATCCAGCGGCGCATAACGATGAGTGACCAGATCGCCCAGCTTGGCGATCTGGTCGGCCCCGGTGCGGGTGGTCGTGGTCACCAGTAGCGGCAATTCGGGATGCGCTTCCTTTAAGGCCCGGATCAGGGGAATGGCGGCTAGGGATTCGCCGACACTGACGGTGTGGATCCACAGCGGTGGGGTCGGGCTCGCGAGTCGCGGTCCCCAGCCCAACAGCTCGGCCCAGCGCTGGCCATAGCCCGGTTTGCCGGGGCGGGCGCGGTAGGTGATATAGAGCACCACAGGTAGCGCCAGATAGATGATGAGGCAGTAGAGCAGACGATAGAGCATGAGGCACCGATGGGTCGAAGGCCGGGTGGCGGCCAGTATCGGTGATGCGGGGAGCAGACTCAAGCCAGTGCAGTTATCGGGAGCGTCATTTGTGCGCCATGCTGCCTGGGGGCCGGGTAACACTGAATTCCGCCCCGGCAGCGGAACTGCCGGGGAGTAGTGAGCAGCGGAGGAATCCTCGATTAAGGTGCCGATGGATCCGCTTTGGGTAGTAACAGTCCCTGTTGTTGTTGCTCCGCCACATAGGCTTCGGTCTGGGTCTTGAAGCTGACTTGATAGGAGAACTTGCGGCTGTCATTGGCGGCGACTAGATTGACGCACAGGCAGTAGCAAGCGGCGAGCAACAGTGCCTGTGTCAGGCGTCGGTCGGTTTGTTGTTGTGCCCAATGACGGATAAACAACAGCAGCGGGATCTGGGCGAACGGGAAGGCGATCATCAGATGCCAGTAGCTGAAGATGATGGGTGAGAGCACGGCGCTGATAAAGATAGCGAACAATGCCGCCACGCCATACAGGGTGAACCACTGCTCGCCATCGGCCTCTGCGACAGCGGGACGACGCCACCACTGACCCTTGACCTGCTGCCAGACAAACCAGTTGGCCTTCAACGACAGCACGACCGACAGTGCGCCAATGGCGTAGACCAGGATTCGCCAGATCCAGGTCAGAGCCAGCTGCACATAATGGGAGCTGCTTAGCCAGGCAAAATGGGTTTCGTTGATCAGCCGCTCGGCGAACAACCAGGAGCCGTAACGGAACCAGTAGATAAAGGCTTTCAGTACCGGATAGACATGTACGCCACCCCAGCCGATGTAACGCTTTTGCGCCTCCGGATCCGTGTTCTGGGCAATGGTCTGGTTGCTCATCAGTTCTTGCAGATAGGGGATGAGTGATGCGGCGATCAGCATGATGGCGCTGGCGAGACCTAGCCAATGGATGTGGATCAGCCGACGATAGAAAAGATAGGCCGAAATCACCGCCAGAATGGGCCAGGAGTAGTGCAACTGCATCGCCATACCGATGGCCAGCACATGGATCAGGGTGTGAAAAAACGAAGGCTTGTGGCGTAGATGAAACGCCGACCAGAAGTGCAGGGCGGCGAACAGGAACAGATATGAGGGGTTGTAGAGCAGGTTTTCGTACATGAACCAGGGATTGAGCCAGTACAGCAGCATGAACAGCAGGCGGATACGGGGCGCAAACAGTTGCCGGATCACGCTGTCAAACAGCAGATAGCTCCCCAGTCGCATGACCAGTAGCGCCAGCATGGGAGTATAGGGTGAATACCAGACTGTTAGCGGCAGCCCGACCAGATAGGCCGACAGGGAGCCGGGTACATTCCCCACCGCACTGGCGGCATTGCCATAGCTGAGCCAGGTGCCTTGCAGGGCGCCGAGGTAGCCCTTGTAGAGCATCTGGGTCTGATCACCGGTTAAGACCTGATGTTCGGCATAGAGCAGCGATAGCAGCAGACCGAGCAACAAGCCAGCCCAGAACAGGGGATTGACATAGGCATCCAGGGCCTGTGGTTTCAAATCATGGGTCGACAAGGGGAGTCCTCAGTCATCGGCGAGTGTAATGGGGGAGACATCCTGCGCCAGCACCGGATGCAGTCGGGTCAGGGCTTGCCAGACCCGATCCGGCGACAATTCCGTCAGGCATTTCAGGTGCCCCAGTGGGCATTCGCGTTTGAAGCAGGGGCGGCAGCTGATATCGGTCTGTACGGTTTCGACGCGGGTGCTCAACGGCGGGGTATAGGCTGTGGAGGTGGAGCCATAGACGGCGACCAGCGGCGTGCCGACCGCAGCCGTGATATGCATCAGACCCGAATCGTTACAGACTGCGGCATCGCAGGCGGCGAGCAGGTCTATGGCTTCGGTCAGACTGGTTTGCCCGGCCAGGATCTGGCACTGTCCTTGCGCCGTAGGTGAGAGTTGATTGAGGATGCTGTGGGCAACCTCACCATCCTTGGCCGAGCCAAAAATCCACACCTGGCCGCCCTTGGCACACCAGCGTTCGGCGATGTTGGCATAAGAGGTTTCCGGCCAGCGTTTGGCGGGACCAAATTCGGCGCCGGGACAGAGTCCGAGCACAGGAGCCTGGCTGGAAAGCCCCAGTCGGACGCGCGCTTGATCTTGCTGTGCGCGATCGACGCGCAGGGCTGGATGGGGAATGGCGGGGAGCGCGGTCGCCGAGGTCATCTGTGCTTTGGCAAAGGCCAGCGCCATATAGCGTTGCACCATCAGCGGAAAGTCGCGCTTGTTGCTGCGCAGATCGTTGAGCAGGCCATAGCGGCTTTCACCCTTCCAGCCGGTGCGGCGCGGGATACCAGCAAACAGCGGGATCAGCGCTGATTTCAGCGAGTTCGGCAGTATCAGTGCCCAGTCATAGCCTTCGGTTTTCAGGGTTCGCCCCAAGCGCCAACGGGCTGCCAGTTGCAGTTCACCGTGACCTAGCGGCATTTTGATGGCGCGATCGACTTCCGGCATCCGCTCCAGCAAGGGCAAGCACCAGCCAGGAGCCATCACATGCAAGAGCGCATCGGGGTGCTGTAGTTTGAGCAAACGATACAGGCTCTGGGACATCACCATATCCCCGACCCAGGCCGGGCCAATCACTAGAATTTTCATATCTGCACAAGAAATAGCTCGAGAGAAGGAGGGATTATACAAGTTGTTGCACCATCTGACTCGGCAGGAAAGACGAATGTCGAAAAGTAACTGTCACTTCAGCAGGCATAGTCAATCTTGCACCTGCTGCCGGATAGATTTGTTGGACCAGAAACAAACTCCAGTGGATGACACTACTGTCATCTAGCCTGGTAGTGAGGTCTGAACGATTCAAGTCACTCAGTTCATCATCTGATTGAGTAAATTAGTTACCCAGACATCGAGACGATACATGCGTGTGATCTCGTCAGGCAGTGGCTGATAGGGGCTGGTGAAAAACGTGGATGGTACCTGCAAAGTGGAGTCGCTAATACAGTGGATATTATCGGCTCGATAGAAAGGGTAGGTCATGACATGTGGATTATTGGTCACCAACTTTTGTTCATAGCCCAAGGCATCAAAAAAGCGAAATGAAAGCCCTTGCTGGCTGGCATAGCCGATGTCCAGAATGGCCTGATAACCGGAGGAGATAGCCGTGAGCGCATCACCCAGCAGTGGTGCTGTGATGACCTCGATACGGGGATCATTCGCCTGTCTGACCTTACGCCGATGATCGGCGAGTATGATGATTCGCGTCTTCAGATCAGGGTTGGCATCGAGAAACTGGCGAATGAAGGCATAGCGTTCCCGATCGAAACTAAAAATGCCAAACAGATCGCCCTGTAATGGTCGGTTCGCTGGAAGTGACTGGAGGCTTGCAGGAAAGTAGTTTGTGACTTCAGAAAAACCGTACTCGCGGATGTCTTTGGGATCAAAACTCATCACCCGGTCAAATTTTGAAATGTTCTTCAGATTGCCAGGCATGCGATCGGCACTGTCCCACAGATGGCAAACCAGTCGACCACAGCAGCTTCTGAGCAGATCCAGATGTTCGGCAGTGTAGATGTCGGGATTGGTCAGGATCGCCAGATCAAAATAGCGCCCCTGGATGAACCCCTTCAGGTATTGAGTGGTTGCCAACACGCTGCGTTCTCTCTTCAAATTGCGTCGGAAGAGACCTTTTGCGAGCACGTTTGCGACCCGTTCGGCCGGATGAAGGTAGCGATAGTGGGAAATTTCACCATTTTCCAGATAACTGACGTCATGGCCCTGTTTCCGCATCTCGTCCACAATCGGTATCACCAGGCCCGAACTGTTGACGCCAATCACGAGTATCTTCATATCCTTCCCGTTGAACGATTTGAAACGCCCGAGTCGTCGATGCGGCGTCCAGACAAGCTGAGACGCCGTACATCTATCGATGGGGGTAGTTACTCTTTATTCAGCCATTCCATATATTCGGCGACGCCTTCGGCGACACCCCGGAACTGGACGTCACAACCGGTGGCTCTGAGCTTGGTTAGATCCGCCTGGGTGTAACTCTGATAGCGACCTTTGAGGTGATCCGGGAAGGGAATAAATTCGACCTGGCCACGACCATAATGTTTGACCACGGCTTCGGCGACATTCAGGAAGGGTTCGGCGCGCCCGGTACCACAGTTATAGATGCCGGATTTGCCCGCATTCTTCCAGAACCAGATATTGACCTTGCAGACATCTTCGACGTAGACGAAATCACGAGTCTGGCCGCCGTTGCCAAAACCGTCACAACCTTCAAACAGTTTGGGATTCTGTCCGGCCTTCATCTGGTTGTTCAGATGGAAGGCTACGCTGGCCATACTGCCCTTGTGCTGTTCGCGGGGGCCATAGACGTTGAAGTACTTGAGGCCAACAATCTGGCTGTTGGTGGACGGCAGCAGGCGACGGACATATTCGTCAAACAGGAACTTGGAGTAACCGTAGACGTTCAGCGGCTGTTCGAAACGACGGTCCTCGATGAAGTTGTCGTTGCGGCCACCATAAGTAGCGGCCGAGGACGCGTAGATAAACGGAATGCCGCGGGCGATGCAAAAGTGCAGCAGGGCCTTGGAGTACTCATAATTCACTTCCATCACGAACTTGCCATTCCACTCTGTGGTGGCCGAGCAGGCCCCTTGATGGAAGATCGCCTCGATTTCGTCCCACTCTTCAAAGGGGTCACCGGCAGCCACACGGGCGAGGAACTCATCCTTGTCGATATAGTCGGCAATATCCAGATCGACCAGGTTGGCAAACTTGGTGCCATCGGTCAGATCGTCGACGGCGACAATGTTTTTGTGGCCGGCCTGATTGAGAAGTTTGATGAGATTGCTGCCGATAAAGCCAGCGCCGCCAGTGACGATGATCATAAGCTGTTGCCTCGCAAGGAGCCGAAAGAGAGAGAACCCGGATGCCCGAGTTTATCATGCCCGGCATAAACGGCGAAGCCTTGGTCAGCTTTTGCGTCTGGTCACGCTGTGGCTCTTGGTCGGAGATGTTGTGTCGCCACATGGTGATAAGATGAGCGGCTGTGGCGGTTGCCACACGCAAGTTGGGGTTAAATAACAAATTATAACGAGACGTGGGTAACCTATCCGGCAAATGGCCTATTGATGTGCTATGCCCTATAGAGTAGTTGCTCATATACCAAGGGTTACCATGAAGACGAAAGACAAAATCATTTTTGCAGCGATCGAGTTGTTCAATGCGCAAGGTGAACAGAATGTCACCACCAATCATATAGCGGCCCATCTCGGCATGAGCCCGGGTAACCTCTATTACCATTTCCGGAATAAGGAAGACATTATCCAGGCGATTTTCGAGCTCTATGCTCGAGAGTTAGCCACCTTGTTCTCGCTGGATACCGACACACCGCCGGAACATCTGGGGAGTTTACAGACCAGCCAGCTCTATCTGGAGCGTGTGCTGTATGTGATTTGGCGCTTCCGCTTTGCCTATGACAATCTGCCGGACATCTTGGCGCGCAATGAGACGCTGAGTACCTGGTACCGCAAGATCCAGGAGCCAGTGTACGGTCTGATGCAGCGTCATATGGAGGGGTTGCGTAGCAATGGTGTCCTATGCATCAACCAGGAAGAGTTGAATAACCTGCTGCATATCATGAAGCAGGAGTTGATCTTCTGGGTCGCTTATCAGCGGACGCTTAACCCGGGTGTGGCGGTAAGCAAGAGCACTGTGTTTGGTGTGATACCCAAGGTATTGTTCCTGTTCCGGCCCTATATTGCCGCCGAGTACCAGAACGAGCTGGCGGGTGTCGATGCCTACTTTCGCGGCAAGCAAGCTGAGTATGACAGCGCCGTCGTGTAACCTTGACCCAAAATCGAAAAGGGGGCGAGTCTTGACTCGCCCCCTTTTATTGGGATTCTAATTTCAGATCTTCGGGGTACTGGACCAGCGCTCAGCGTGAACGGGGAGGCGCCACCGAGTTGCGCACCACCAGCTCCGGTTGCACGTTCAGCGCCTCGACGGTCAGTTCCTTGTTGCGAACTCGGCTGACCAGCAATTCGACGGCCAGTTGGCCGAGTTCGGCTTTCGGATGGCGGATTGTGGTGAGTGGCGGGCTGGAGAAGCGGGCCATTTCCACATCGTCATAGCCGACAATCGAGATATCTTCCGGTACCCGGAAGCCTGCTTGAGTTGCCGCACAGATGGCTCCAATTGCCATGGGATCATCAAAGGCGAACACAGCGGTCGGCTTCTCTGGCCGGGCTAACAGCTGTTGCATGGCATCGTAGCCACTTTGCATCTCGTAATCCCCTTCGAGGATATTCTCTTCGGCCAGGCTCAAACCGGCTTCCGCCAGCGCATCGCGCACCCCATCCAATCTCTGTTGGGTGGTTTGCTTGCTTAATTGTCCTGTGATGCACACCAGTTCCCGGTGCCCCTGACTGACCAGATACTGACCGGCCAGATAGGCGCCGATGCGCACGTTATCATTGATCACGTTGGCAAAGTCACATTGACCACCCCAGTCCATCACCACTTGCGGCACGCTCTGGTAGCTGCGCAGCAGGGCCTGGATTTCGGCATCAATGTCGGTGCAGATCACCAGTAGTCCATCGACACGCTTTTCCATCAGCATGCGTAAGTAGTGACGCTGACGTTCCAGCCGGTTTTCGGTATTACAGAGGATCAGGCTATAGCCCTGGGTGAAGCAGTAGTCTTCAACCCCTCGGATCACTTCGGCGAAGAAGGGGTTGGCGCTGGCGGTGACCAGCAGGCCAATCGTCCGGGTATGATTCACTTTCAGACTACGAGCTACAGAATTCGGTGCATAGTTGAGCGCAGCCACAGCCTCCAGCACATTGCGGGTGGCATCCTCACTGACGCGCCGCGTATGGTTGAGGACGTGGGATACGGTGGAGATGGATACTCCAGCCCGAGCGGCGACATCTTTGATCGTGGCCATCTTGCGTCTCCTGAAAAAAGGCAGCGAACCTTAGCAGATTTTGTGCCGAAAAATTGAGAGATATTTCTCATGCTTCCTTTATCCCTCAATAGTAGGCATAAACCCCGAAGATGGGGTCATTCGGACGCATATTGCACCAACAGAAATGGGTAAAACCTCGCCATTCATAAAAGCGTAATGTGCTGGCTTTGTTTTCAATTGTTTTAGAATAATATGGCGAAAAAACCAATTGTTTGGTTTATAAAGCTGCTTGTGTTGGGTTTGTCGGTATTGTTTCAATGATAATTGTCCGCTTGGCGGAAGAATATTTTCGTCTTTCTCTCTTGTTTGTGATTCGGCGCAATGATAGAAAACTCGGAACGAGTCGCTGTACCCCAGCAGACTGTGCCAAAAATGCGCTCAGCGCATAACCAACAAAAAAATAGAGGGAAGACAAGATATGAGTAAATGGACTAAAGGCGCGCTGACTGCGGCCATCGCAGTTGGCTTGTTTGGTGTGGCTTCTCAAGCCATGGCGGACGATACCATCAAGATCGCCATTGCTGGCCCCCAAACTGGCCCGGTTGCCCAATATGGGGACATGGAGTTTGCCGGTGGCAAACTGGCGGTTGAAGAGATCAACAAGGCCGGTGGCGTGAACGGCAAGAAGCTCGAAGCGGTTCTGTATGATGATGCTTGTGATCCCAAGCAAGCCGTTGCCGTCGCCAACAAGATTGTTAACGATGGCGTCAAGTTCGTCATCGGTCACCTCTGCTCTGACAGCACACTGGCGGCATCGGATGTCTATGAAGATGAAGGCATTCTGATGATCACCCCGGCTTCCACCAGCCCGAAAGTCAGTGACCGTGGTTATGAACTGACCATGCGTACCATAGGCCTGGATAGCGATCAGGGTCCGACCGCTGCCCGTTATATCATCGATCACGTCAAGCCGAAGACAGTCGCCGTTATCCATGACAAGAAGCAATATGGTGAAGGCATTGCCACCAGCGTGCGCGATGAACTGAAAAAGGCTGGCGTCAATGTGGTCGCCTTTGAAGGGATCACCTCGGGTGACAAGGACTTCTCTGCTCAAATCGCCAAGTTGAAGAAAGATAACGTCGATTTCGTCTATTACGGTGGTTATCACCCGGAGCTGGGCCTGATCCTGCGTCAAGCCGCCGAAAAAGGTCTGAAGGCCAAGTTCATGGGTCCGGAAGGCGTGGGTAACAAGGATATTTCCGCGATTGCCGGTCCTGCCTCTGAAGGTCTGCTGGTGACTCTGCCGAAGCGTTACGATCAGGAAGCGGGCAACGCGGCCCTGGTTGCAGCCCTGAAGGCGAACAAGCAGGATCCGTCCGGCCCCTTCATCTGGACCACCTATGCCGCCATTCAGAGCGTGGTTGCCGGTATCAAGTTAGCCGGTGAAGAGCCTGCCGATGTCGCCAAAGCGTTGAAGGCCGGTACCATTCCGACCGTGATGGGCGATCTGCAATGGGACGCCAAGGGCGACCTGAAAGGCTTCGAGTTCGGTGTCTTCGGTTGGCACCAGGACGGTTCTTCCAGCACGCTGCAGTAAGCTTCAGCTTTGCAACCCGAGGGGCGGCCTGAGCCGCCCCTTCATTTATCGTCCCGCCTAGCGGGACGACTGTCATCACAATGTCGGGTGCACAGGGAATTTCTCCTATGTCTGAACAATTTTTTTATTTTATCCAGCAACTGCTCAATGGCCTGACCATTGGTAGCACCTATGCGTTGATCGCCATCGGCTACACCATGGTGTACGGCATCATCGGCATGATTAACTTCGCCCATGGCGAAATCTATATGTTGGGGTCGTATGTTGCCTTTATGGTCATAGCGGCTCTGATGATGATGGGGATCGACAGCACTGTGCTGCTGATGGGCAGCGCCTTTGTCATCTCGATCATTATTACCAGTTGCTATGGCTGGACCATAGAGCGGGTGGCCTATCGCCCTCTGCGGGGCAGCAATCGGCTGATCCCGCTGATCTCCGCCATCGGTATGTCGATCTTTTTGCAGAACGTGGTGCGATTCGCCCAGGGCTCGCGGGACATTGCGATGCCGGCGTTGGTCACCGGTGGTTTCGAGTTCGGGCCGCAGAATTTTGCCGCCAGTCTCTCCTGGATGCAGATCATCATCTTCGTAGTGACCTTTGTCACCATGTATGGCCTGACCCAGTTTATCGGTCGTTCCCGCATGGGGCGCGCCTGTCGTGCCTGTGCCGAAGATATCAAGATGGCCAACCTGCTGGGGATTAATACCAACAACGTCATAGCCCTGACCTTCGTCATCGGCGCGGCATTGGCCTCGATTGCCGGTGTCTTGTTGGGTATGTATTACGGCGTCATCAATCCGTCCATCGGCTTCATGGCCGGCCTCAAAGCGTTTACGGCGGCGGTTCTCGGCGGTATCGGCTCGATTCCTGGCGCCATGTTGGGCGGTCTGATCCTGGGGGTGACCGAAGCTCTGACTTCCGGTTATCTGAGTTCCGAATACAAGGATGTGGTGGCGTTTGCCCTGCTGTTGGCGATCTTGCTGTTTATGCCGACCGGTATTCTTGGCCGTCCTGAAGTGGAGAAGGTGTGATGCATTTTAAACATGCCTGTATTGCCAGCGTGATGACGCTGCTGCTGACTCTCTGGTTGTTCGGCTTCCAGCTGCAAACTGAGGGTATTGGCCTGACCGTGGTCAGCCAACTGGGCACCAATGGCCCGGCCTTGCTGATCGGTGTGGCGATCGTGTTCTTCTTCCAGCTGTTCCGTGAGCGGATCCTGGGCGTCTTTGGTCAGGTCGGTGCGCGTGCGCCCAAGCTGGTGCTGCCCAGCAAGAATGACAAGCCCGGTCTGTACCGTCTGGGTACCCTGCTGATCCTGGGAGCGCTGATTGTGCTGCCGTTTATCGCCAGCCGGAGCGTGGTCGACTTGGCGACGCTGACCCTGATCTACGTCATGCTGGGGCTGGGTCTCAACGTCCAGGTCGGTCTGGCGGGATTACTGGATCTGGGCTATGTCGGCTTCTATGCCGTCGGTGCTTATAGCTATGCCTTGCTGAATCAATACTTCGGTTTCAGCTTCTGGGAGGCCTTGCCGCTAGCGGGGCTGCTGGCCGCCGGATTCGGTTTCCTGCTCGGATTCCCTGTGCTGCGTTTGCGGGGGGACTATCTGGCCATCGTCACCCTCGGCTTTGGCGAAGTGATCCGTATCCTGCTGAATAATCTTAACTTCATCACCGGTGGCCCGAACGGTATCTCCGGTATCCCGAAGCCGACGCTGTTTGGTCTGGAGTTTGCGCGCAAGGCGGACGAGGCGGGTGGGCAGACCTTCCATCAGTTCTTCGGCATCAAGTATGTGGCGGACCATAAGGTCATCTTCCTCTACCTGATGGCGGTGTTGCTGGTGCTGTTGACTCTGTTTGTCATCAATCGTCTGCTGCGCATGCCGCTGGGACGGGCGTGGGAAGCGTTGCGGGAAGATGAAATTGCCTGCCGCTCCCTGGGTCTGAATCCGACCGTGATCAAGCTCAGTGCCTTTGCCATCGGTGCTGCCTTTGCCGGTTTTGCCGGTAGCTTCTTCGCTGCCCGGCAAGGCTTCATCAGTCCGGAGTCGTTCAACTTCATCGAATCGGCCATCATTCTGGCCATAGTGGTGTTAGGGGGCATGGGCTCCCAGTTGGGGATAGTGCTGGCCGCTATCATCATGACCCTGCTGCCGGAAATGGCTCGCGAGTTCAACGAATACCGGATGGTGATGTTTGGTCTGTTGATGGTGGTGATGATGTTGTGGCGGCCTCAGGGTCTGCTGCCGATGACCCGTCAACACATGGAGGTGCCGAAATGAGCAAGATGTTGGAAGTTTCGGATCTGACCATGCGCTTTGGTGGTCTGGTGGCCGTGAATAAGGTGGCCCTGCAGGTGGAGGAGAAACAGATCGTCTCCATCATAGGGCCCAACGGAGCAGGCAAGACCACTGTCTTTAACTGCCTGACCGGTTTTTATCGTCCCAGTGGTGGTGTCATTCGCTATGCCGGTGAGGAGATCCAGGGATTACCGGGTCATCTGATTGCTCGCAAAGGGGTGGTGCGTACTTTCCAGCACGTGCGTCTTTTCAAGGAGATGACGGCGCTGGAGAACCTGCTGGTGGCCCAGCATCGCCATATGCATGGTGGTTTGCTGCAGGGCATCCTCAAAACGCCAGCCTTCCGCCGTGCCGAAAAAGAGGCGCTGGATCGGGCGCTGTTCTGGCTGGACAAGGTGGGCTTGACCGAGATGGCTAATCGCCCGGCTACGGGGCTGGCCTATGGTCAGCAACGCCGCCTGGAGATTGCCCGCTGCATGTGCACCCAGCCCAAGCTGCTGATGCTGGATGAGCCGGCGGCGGGTCTGAACCCGAAAGAGACTCACGACCTGGACGATCTCATCCGCCTGTTGCGCGATGAGTTCGGGGTTTCCGTGTTGCTGATCGAGCATGACATGAAACTGGTGATGGAAATTTCTGACCAGATCTATGTGGTCAACCAGGGATGTCCGCTGGCCGAAGGCAAGCCGGAACAGGTGAAGAACAATCCGGCCGTGATCAAGGCCTATCTGGGCGAGTTTTGAGGTATCAGATGCTGGAATTCAAGAACGTTTCCACCTATTACGGCAAGATCCAGGCACTGCACGATGTTAGCCTGCATATCAATCAGGGCGAGATTGTCACCCTGATCGGCGCCAACGGCGCCGGTAAAACCACCTTGCTGATGACACTCTGTGGCGATCCCAAGCCACAATCCGGGCAAGTGCTGTTTGAAGGGCAGGACATAACCCAGTGGCATACCGCCAGGATCATGCGCGGTGATATCGCCATAGTGCCGGAAGGGCGCCGCATCTTCAGTCGCCTGACGGTCGAAGAAAACCTCTACATGGGCGCCTTCTTCGTTGACAAGGCGGAGCAGGAGAGCCTGCTGGCTGAAGTCTATGAGCTGTTCCCGCGTCTCAAGGAGCGGGTGCATCAACGGGCGGGCACCATGTCCGGCGGCGAACAGCAGATGCTGGCCATTGGCCGGGCTCTGATGAGCAAGCCGCGTCTGTTGTTGCTGGACGAGCCCTCGCTCGGGTTGGCGCCCATCATCATTCAGCAGATCTTCGAGATCATAGAGCGGCTGCGGGATCGGGGCATGACCATCTTCCTGGTGGAGCAGAATGCCAACCAGGCCCTGAAATTGGCCGATCGCGGTTATGTTCTGGAGACCGGTCGTGTGGTGCTGGAAGGCTCGGGTGCCGAGTTGCTGGCCGATCCTGCGGTTCGTCAGGCTTATCTGGGGGGTTGATCACCGGAACCCTCTCTAGGGGCCGGTAGCCAGAAACAATTCCTGTAGTAGTACAAGGGATCATCCGATGTGAGTCGGGTGATCCTTTTTTTTAACAATCGGGTAAACTGGACGCTGATTTTGACAGGAGTAGCCCATGTCCGAGTTCCAACATATTTCCCTGGCCGACGCCGATACCCTGCTGCAGGCTGGCGAGGCGCGACTGGTGGACATTCGTGATCCGGCCAGTTTCCGTAGCGCTCATGCTCCCGGGGCTTTTCACCTCACCAACGAGACGCTGTTGCCCTTCATGCAGCAGACCGACTTTGAGACCCCGGTGCTGGTGATGTGCTACCACGGTCATAGCAGCCAAGGGGCAGCTCAGTATCTGGTGAACCAGGGCTTTACCGAGGTTTACAGCGTGGATGGTGGCTTTGAAGGCTGGCGTCTGGCGTTCCCGGTCGACATATTGACGGGCGATGAACAAGGCCGGGTGTCATGAAACAATTGCTGGTGATCAATGATGCGCGTCTGGCACAAAGCCTGGCCGACTATCTCTCCAGTCGGGGCATGCATTGCGAGTTAACCCAGTCCGAGGTGGGCATTACCGTCTGGCTGGCGGACGAGAGTCGCAGTGGCGAGGCTGAACCCGAGGTCAAACGCTTCCTCAAAGAGCCTTATCATCCACGCTATGCCGAGGCCTCGTGGCAGAGTGGTACACCGAACAGTCGCATTGACTACAGTGCCGGGCACCACAGTCTGACCGCTCATTTCCTCATGCAGGCCGGCCCCGTCACCTTGCTGGTGATGGCGCTGTGTACCTGTCTGTTTATCCTGCAGCTGATTGGCCTGAATCTCTATGCCAGCCTGAGTTTCCATCAGGATATCTCCCAGCTCAGTGGCTGGCAGATCTGGCGCTTTGTGACCCCGGCATTTTTGCATTTCTCCGCCCTGCATCTGATCTTCAACCTGATGTGGTGGTGGTATCTGGCTGGATTGGTGGAGCGGCAATTGGGAACCAGCAAACTGCTGACCCTGCTGCTGGTGGGAGCCGTGATCCCCAACCTGCTGGAGTTTTTGTTATCCGGGCCTGATTTCGGTGGTCTGTCGGCGGTGGTCAATGCGCTGGTGGGTTACTGCTGGATCGTCGGCCGCATGAAGCCCGAGGGTGAGGTCAAGCTCCAAGACGGTATCTTCATCTTCATGGTGGTCTGGCTGGCTATCGGTTTCAGCGGCCTACTGGGCAACAATCTGGCGAATGCTGCCCATCTGAGCGGTCTGGCCATTGGTCTGCTGCATGGTTGGCTGGATGGCCGCAAACCGCTAGCTTCTGCATCCTGAGCGGCTATTGATACAAGTAGTTGGTGAACAGCAGGTCGCGGATCACCTTGCGACCCTCTTCCTTGGTCAGTAGCTCTTCGACCTTAGCCTTGCAGGCGAGACGGGTTTTTTCCCGTCCTTCCTGGGACTTTACATCATCCAGGCTTTGGGCACCCAGCAGGGTATTGATGGCATCGCGCAGCAGGGGATCGTGCTTCTTGAGTAGTTCGATATCGGCGGCGTTGTCCACCATGATATCGACCTTGACCCGCACATAACCCAGGGTTGGCCCTGTGGTGATGAAGTTGGTGACGAATTCCGGATCCAGGGTGTAGTAGCCAATTCCGGCTGGTTGCGCGGCGCCTTCGCCTTCTCCACCTCCGGCCTGGCCAAGCGCGGTCAGTGGAGCCAAGCAGGTGGCGAGCATCAGCAGGAGGAGTGGCAGTGTCTTGCGCATGAGGTCGGCTTCCGGTCGGTCGATAAAAAAGGGTTATGGCGCTCATTCTTGGTGGTGCACGCTTGGCCGTCAAGAGTTCTCCTCCTTACTATGGGGGCGGGGTAGTGATTTTGTGTTGTTTCTTTGACGGGAGCGTCTTTGCAAGCTGTATTCCCTGATCGTGATTGGTGCGCGGTCGCACCCCTGTCGACGATTGACTGGTTGCCGGTGGAACCGGCTGTAGTACCCCAAGCGGTTCTGGGTTGGTTGTCCGAGCAGGGCTCGTTAACCCGGCGGCTGCGCGCCGAGCGGGGCGACTTGTCGGTGGTGTGTCTGCAGCAAGGGATTCGGGATGAAGAGCCCGCGCTCTGGCAGCGGCAAGTGTTGTTATTGAAATCGGGTCGGCCCTGGGTCTGGGGGTTGACCCAGGCGCCACTGGCCACCTTGGCTCACTACCCGCTGCTGGCCACCCAAGGCGAGCAGCCGTTGGGCGACTGGTTGTTCGGTGTGGCAGGTGCGACCCGTGAAGGGCTGGTCTGGACAGATTTGGTTGCGGATCCGGCACTCCAGGAGGCGTTACAGGCATGGCTGTTGCCGTCACCGCCTGTGCTGTGGGCCCGTCGTTCACGTCTGGTGTTGCCGTGCGGTGAGTGCGTCATTACTGAAGTATTTTTACCGGATGCCCCTTTATATGCGGGTATCGAGGAGAAGGAATAACCATGCAGCTGGTGACGCGTGCCCCCTGGGCCGCCTATTGGCAACTGGCCCGGATGGACAAACCGATAGGCACGCTATTGTTACTTTGGCCAACATTATGGGCTCTGTGGCTGGCGTCAGCCGGGCAACCGGACTGGTGGGCGCTACTGGTTTTTACGCTCGGAGTCTTTCTGATGCGATCCGCCGGTTGTGTCATCAATGACTATGCGGATCGCCATGTTGACGGCCATGTCAAACGGACGGCTCAGCGGCCATTACCGGCCGGGCGCTTGACGACACGGCAGGCGCTGCTGTTTTTTGCGGCCCTGGTGGGCTTGTCGTTCCTGCTGGTACTGACCCTCAACCGATTCACCATAGCCCTGTCATTGATGGGCTTGGTGCTGGCTGTGCTCTATCCCTTCATGAAACGGGTCACCCACTTGCCCCAACTGGTGCTGGGGTTAGCCTTCTCCTGGTCCATTCCCATGGCGTGGGCGGCGGTGACCGGTGAATTGGCCTGGAGTACCGGATTGCTTTTCATGGCCAATGCGGCCTGGACCGTGGCCTATGACACCTATTACGCCATGGTCGATCGGGATGATGATCTGCGAATCGGTATCAAATCGACGGCGATCCTGTTCGGTCGGCACGATCTGCGGATCATTGCACTACTGCAGGCTTTAACGCTGGCGTTACTGCTTCTGGTTGGCTGGATGGAGGGCCTGCAATGGCCGTTTTATACCGGTTTGCTGGTGGCTGGGGGCTTGTTTGTCCAACAGAGCTGGTCGGCGCGGAGTCGGGATCGGGAAGCCTGCTTCCGGGCCTTCCTGGCCAATAACTGGGTCGGTGCCGTAATTTTCCTGGGTATCGTCCTGTCCAGCCTGTTGGCGGGATAGTCATTTTTATCTATAAGCAATTGATTTTATTCGTGTGTCATAAGAATGTCGGCTAGCTGTCGTCACCTGTCGGTCATGGATTAGCGGATAGTCTCACTCGAACACCAGAAGCAGAGGGATCACAATGAATGTTCGTAAACTTAGACTGCAGCGACACTGGTCCCAGGATCAGCTCGCGCAATTAAGTGGCCTGAGTATTCGCACTATCCAGCGTATAGAGAGGGGCCAGACGCCGGGGCTTGAATCATTGAAATCTCTCGGCGCTGTTTTTGATGTTCCTGTCGAGGCATCACCTGAGGAGCATGACATGACACAAGACAATCCAATCGATCCAGTAGAGCAAAAGACTATCGAATACGTTCGCGACATCAAGGGCTTTTATTCACACGCCATCAAGTATGTGCTGGTGATTACCATGCTCTTCATCATCAACCTAGCAACGTCACCTGGCTATATCTGGGCCTGGTGGCCCATGTTGGGCTGGGGTATAGGGGTGTTGTTTCATGGCCTGAACGTATTTGAAGTGTTTGATTTTTTCGGACCGGCATGGGAAAAACGCCAGATCGAGAAACGACTGGGTCGCAAGTTGTAACGCTTGAAGAGAATAAATTAGGCGCCCCAGAACCCGCGGATACATAGCAGGGTTGGGGGCGCCTTGTGTTCTATCAGCTCAGTGCTTAGTGTGCGGGTATCAGCAGGGTGCGACGGACTCGATCCGGCAGCAGTGGCAACAAAATGGCCGCTAGTTCCGCTAGCGCCTCGCCGTCCCGGGTCACCGGCTGATCCTCCCCCTGGCATTCTAGATAGTGTTCCTGCTGCAGGCTCAGCAACAAGGTCTTGAACAGGCTCTTGTCGCTGAACTCCGGGGCATGAATGCCATGCAGGGTCGCCAGCCGTACTGCCATCATCTGGCTGTCCGACTCCAATTGCTGCAATGTGATCGCGGGTTGCTGCTGGATCTGCGACAGCGTGATGGCGTAGCGTTGCAGGGTTTCCTGAATACTCTGCCCCAATAGCAGCAACCGCATCTGCTCTTCCGGACGCACCCAGTAGCCATCGCTGTGCTCTTCGATCAGCGCCAGATCCTGCAGGGCTGTCAGTATGGCCGGAACCTGGGTATCCAGCTCATCCAGTTCATAGCGCAGGAACAACTCGTTCTTCAGTAAGGGATAAATACGACGGCAGCGCGCCAGCAGATCGGCATGGTTCAACCCTTCATTGCGTTCGATCAGGGTGGCGACCAGGCTAGGCAGCGCGAACAGGTGCAGAATCGTGTTGCGATAGAAGGTCATCAGGATCGCCTGGTAGCGATCCATGCTGATGATTTGGCCGAGCTTGTCCTCCTCGACCTGGAACTTGTCCAGCTCCAGCGCCTGATCCAGCAACTCTTCGGCACTGGCGGTCGGCACTGTGTTGAACGGGCTGTAGGGCACCCGTTGCAGCAGTTCGGTGTACAGGCGGATCTGGGCCAGCAGATCTTCCCGTGGCAGCGCCTGCTTGTCAGTGGCCAGTAGCGCCAGGGCACTCAGAGTCAGGCCATTCACCGCCGCCGCATCATTGATGCGGGTCATCAGCTGCTTGGCCAGAATATCCACGGTGGCGGGCAGCCACTCGGGGCGGCATTGACCTGTGGGGTCTATGTCATCCCGCCACTCGGGAACCTGTTGCTGCAGGAATTGGTGCAGGGTGAGTGGCTCGCCGAAATTGACGAAGCTGCGACCAAAGTTGCGCAATTTGCCCAGGATCCCGACCACCTGCCACAGGCTCTCCTTCTCCTTGCGGCTGCCTTTGAGCTCCTTGAGGTAAGTGTTCACTTCCATCACATGCTCGTAGCCCAGATAGACGGGGACAAAGGTCAGGGGGCGCTTGATGCCGCGCAACTGGGCCTGCAGTGTCATGGCGATCATGCCGGTCTTGGGCTGCAACAGCCGCCCGGTGCGGGAGCGGCCGCCTTCGGTGAAATACTCCACTGCATAGCCACGGGCAAACAGCTGGCTCAGGTATTCCCGAAACACTGTACTGTAGAGTTTGTCACCCTTGAAGCTGCGCCGTAGGAAGAAGGCGCCGCCGTGGCGGAATAAGGGTCCTGCTGGCCAGAAATTCAGGTTGATGCCGGCGGCAATATGCGGGGGGACCATGCCCTGATGGTAGATGACATAGGAGAGCAGCAGATAGTCCATATGGCTGCGGTGGCAGGGCATATAGATGATCTCATGCCCTTCCCGGGCCAGCCGGCGCACCTTCTCGGCGCCGCGTACCGTGATGCCGCGATAGAGCTTGTTCCATAGCCAGCCAAGGAAGTAGTCACCGAAGCGGATCAGGCGATAGGAAAAATCGGACGCCATCTCGTCGAGATAGCCCAGCGCCCGGGCGCGCATCTGCTCTTCGCTGCTGCCTTCACTTTGCGCCTGTTCGGCAATGGCGCGCACTATGTTGTCGCTGCGCAACAGTTCACGAAACAGCGCTTGGCGGTCAGGAAGGCGCGGGCCCTTGGCGGCCTGACGCTGACGGCTGAAGTGGATACGCGCCACTCGTGCCAGTTTGTGTGCAACCTCCTCGTCAGTTCCCAGCTCGGTGACCAGGCTACGGAGGGAGACGGGAGTCGAGAAGCGGACCCGGTTTTCCCGACCGTAGAGCAGCACCATAGCGGCCTTGCGCAAAGCACCTGGTGTCCGGTGCGGTGGTTGCAGCCGGTGCGGCCGTTCACGACCCGGCGCTCTATGCCACAGCAGGGTGACGGGAACCAGCTGGATATCCAGTTGCGCATTCTGTTCGTGCAGACTCAACCACTCGCGGAATGTGGCCAGATTGGGTATGCCGCTGCGCTGGATGCCGAGGAGCGATGGCGTGCGATCCAGGCAGACATAGCGTGGATGACTCTGGCCTTGCAGGAGCAGCGGAGAGAATGGATTGGGCAGCCCCAGATCCTTGGCACAGAGTTCCAGCGTCAGCAGGTCACTCAGCGAATCTGTGCTCAGGGCATAAACGATAGGGCGCGCCAAGTCGAGACCCAGTTGACTCAATGGATCTTCCGGGAGACTGCTGTGGTTGACCAGTAGGCGAACTGGCAAGCGGCACAGGGCCCGGGCCAGCGAAAAGCCGAAGGACATGGTGCTGTATCCTCAAAAAAAATGCGGCGCCAGCATAGCAAAACTGGCCCGACTTGTCGTGAATTGCTGACCCAGGTCATGGCCATCCAGCTTTTGTCGGCTTTGCCCGGCATTTACCTTGCACTTGATAAACGCCTGTATATACTCACAGTTATCTGTATAAATAGACAGGCAAACGCCATGAAACATCTGACTCCTCGCCAAACTGAAGTGCTGGAACTGATCAAGGAATGCATGCAGCAGACCGGTATGCCGCCGACTCGTGCCGAGATTGCAGCCCGTCTGGGCTTCAAGTCCGCCAATGCGGCGGAGGAGCATCTCAAGGCTCTGGCGCGCAAAGGCGTGATCCATATAATGCCGGGTACTTCCCGTGGCATTCAGCTGTTGCAAGATGATGTGGCGGCCGAGGAGTTGGGCCTGCCATTGATTGGTCAGGTGGCGGCGGGTGAACCGATCCTGGCGGCTGAGCATGTCGAGGCTCACTACCAGATAGATCCGGCTATGTTTCAACCCAGAGCCGATTTTCTGCTGCGAGTGCAGGGGATGAGTATGAAGAATATCGGCATCCTGGATGGTGATCTGCTGGCCGTGCACAAGACTGAACAGGTGCGTAATGGTCAGGTCGTGGTGGCTCGGGTGGGTGATGATGAAGTCACGGTCAAGCGCTTCGAGCGCAAGGGCAACCAGGTGCGCTTGCTGCCGGAAAACGAAGAGCTGGAGCCGATCCAGGTCGATTTGACCGAACAGTCGCTGAGCATTGAGGGGCTAGCGGTGGGCGTGATCCGCAACGGCAGCTGGCACTAGTTCGTTCATCTTGGCAGGCGGGTCGGACAGCGGACTGGCCTGCCAGTCTCCATGCTACGGTGGCGTAACCCGCCGCGTGCAGTGGCAATTTCCCCGTTCCAGACGTTTCCCCTTGGGGTAGAATGACGTTTTTCCCCTCAGGTCCCTGTTGCTCCGATGTTTCATATCGCCTTGTTTGAACCGCAAATTGCTCCCAATACCGGCAATATCATCCGTCTGGTGGCGAATAATGGCTGCCATCTGCATCTGATCGAACCGCTAGGCTTCGATCTGGAAGAGAAAAAATTACGGCGGGCGGGTCTGGATTATCATGATCTGGCCACTGTCACCCGGCACGCCAACTATGCTGCGTTTGCCGAGGCCATGCAGGGGCGCCGGATCTTTGCGTTGACCACCAAGGGCACCATTCCCCACACCACCCCCAGTTATCGTGCTGATGATGTCTTGCTCTTCGGTTCGGAAACCACCGGCTTACCTGATGCGGTGCGCAATAGCTGAGGGTGTTCAATATTCTGTGTCAGCCGATCATAGGTCAATATGGTCATCCAGTCTGCTGGGGAAATGGATCGATAGCTGTGACAGCGTCAGATTCCAGTTCTGTATGGGGAGCGTCCAGCGTTCTGATGC
>JBBRVG010000003.1:0-87457 GCA_038247115.1 Enterobacterales bacterium
AATGGCTCAGCAGAGTGTGGGTATCGGGTTTAACGGGAAACAAAGGCTGCAAGCTAATGCAGCATCAAGCAGGGTTGCGTCGTCGATTGTTTATGAAGTGACAGAACATCAACATTACCTTACAAATAGTCTCTTACCGTTTAGCGCCCGACACATCTTAATATTTATGCATCGAACTTGCATTTATATTATTTATCAAATTAGCATGTGGGCTGCAAGGAGGATGTATGGCAAATCTGGATTTTTTTACGTTATACCGGGATATCATCGCGATTCCGTCGATTAGCAGCACAGATCCGGCCTGGGATCAGAGTAATCAGGGGGTCATTCAACTGCTGGCCGACTGGTTCAGCCAACTGGGTTTTCAGTGTGATATCACCCCGCTGCCCGATCTGCCGGGTAAATTCAATCTGGTGGCGACGCTAGGATCGGGTGATGGCGGCCTGCTGCTGGCCGGTCATACCGATACAGTCCCCTTCGATGCCGGACGCTGGAGTAAGGATCCTTTTACCGTGACCCAGGAGGGGGATCGGCTCTATGGTTTGGGCACCATCGATATGAAGGGCTTCTTTGCCTTTATTGCCATGGCCGTACAGGAGATGGATCTGCGCCAGCTGAAAAAGCCGCTGCGCATCCTGGCCACCGCCGATGAGGAGACCACCATGGCCGGCGCTCGCGCCATTGCCGAGGCGGCCAGCATTAAGCCGGATTACGCAGTCATCGGTGAGCCGACCGGATTGGTGCCGGTGATGATGCATAAAGGCCATATGTCGGAATCGATCCGGGTCACAGGCCGGAGCGGTCATAGCTCGGATCCGGCCAATGGCGTCAACGCCATCGAGATCATGCATCAGGTCTTGGGCAAGCTGACGCTGCTACAGCAGGATTTGTCGAAAAAATACCACAATTCCCATTTCAAGGTGCCTCATCCGACCCTCAACTTTGGCGCCATCCATGGCGGCGACAGCCCGAACCGGATCTGTGGTGCCTGTGAGTTACAGATCGACCTGCGCCCCATCCCGGGCGTCAGTCCTCAGGAGCTGATGGCAATGCTGGAAGAAAACTTGAGCGAGATCCATGACTGTCATCCTGGCTGTCTGCATATCAGCCATATGCACGAACCCATACCACCTTATGCCTGTGATAGTTCCTCGGTGTTGATCGCCGAAGCCGAGCGCGCCACCGGTCACACCGCGGAGTCGGTCAACTACTGCACCGAAGCGCCCTTTGTCCAGCAACTGGGTTGTGACACCCTGGTACTAGGCCCTGGCTACATTACCCAGGCTCATCAACCGGATGAATATCTCGACCTTTCCTTCGTCACGCCCACCAAGGAAGTCTTGAAACATCTGGTGCAACGCTTCTGCCTGTGACCAACTTCGGCGCAAATTTCGCATAAATTTGCACTTTAAACGGGCTCAAGATTTGACCTGGCTAACAGATTACGGATAGATTGTACCCTCGGCCGGTGGGGGCAATTTTGTGGTAATCCTCACAACAAAAGGGAAGGGACGGACGATTATGCATGAGAAGTACGCGGCACTGCGTGGCAACGTGGGCCTGTTAGGTCAGCTTTTGGGCAAGACCATCAAGGATCATCTGGGTGAAGAGTTTCTAGCGAAAATTGAAACCATCCGCCAGTTGGCCAAATCCTCTCGCCAAGGAAATGAAGAGGCACGGCAACACCTGCTGGACACGCTGCACGGTTTGAGTGACGACGAGTTATTACCCGTTGCTCGTGCATTCAGCCAGTTCCTGAACCTGGCCAACGTGGCCGAGCAGTTCCATACCGTTTCTCGTCATAATGAAGATCACAGTGGCCCGGATGCCATCGACAAACTGTTTGCCAAACTCAAGGCAAGCAACCACTCCGAACAAGAAATCATTGCCGCGATCCGCGAGCTCGATATCGAGTTGGTGTTGACCGCTCACCCGACGGAAGTCACTCGTCGCACCCTGATCCACAAGCATGTCCAGCTGAACGAATGTCTGGAGCAGCTGGAGCTGAGTGACCTGAGCGAGCGTGAGCGCAAGATCATACTGCAACGCATCGAACAGCTGATCAACCAAGCCTGGCATACCAACGAAATTCGCGAACAACGGCCAACACCGGTCGACGAAGCCAAATGGGGCTTCGCCATGATCGAAAATAATCTGTGGCCTGCGATCCCGAATTTCATGCGCCAGCTCGACGAACGGCTGCAAGAGAACTTCGGCCTGCGCCTGCCGCTGGATGTAGCACCGGTACGCTTTGCCTCCTGGATGGGTGGCGACCGCGACGGCAACCCGTTTGTGACCGCTAAAGTGACCCGCGAAGTATTGCTGACTTCCCGTTGGGTCGCTCTGAGCCTGTTCCAAAATGACGTGCAGGAGCTGGTCTCCGAGCTGTCGATGATGGATGCCAGCCCGGAACTACGCGCCATTGCCGGTGACAACACAGAACCGTATCGCTTCTTGCTGCGGACCCTGCGGGACGACATCAAGGAAACCCTGCAGAACCTGACGGCACGCCTGCAAGGTCAGTATACCGAGAACCGCGATCTCATCTGTCGCACCGAGCAACTCCGTGAACCGCTGGAGTTGTGTTATCACTCCCTGCACACCTGCGGCATGAGCATCATTGCCGACGGCCTCTTGCTGGATGTGCTGCGCAAGCTGGCCTGTTTCGGTATCACCTTGCTGAAGCTGGACATCCGCCAGGATGGGGAGCGCCACGGCGACGTCCTCTCCGAACTGACCCGCTATCTGGGACTGGGTGACTACGCGCAATGGAATGAGGAAGACAAGCAAGCCTTCTTGCTGACCGAGCTCAATTCCCGCCGTCCGCTGCTGCCACCGGATTGGCAACCGAACGCCGAGAACCAGGAAGTGCTGGATACCTGCCGCGTCATCGCCGAGACAGATCCGGGTGCCTTCGGCATCTACATCATCTCCATGGCCCGTCAGCCGTCCGATGTTCTCGCCGTGCAACTGCTGCTCAAGGAAGTGGGTTGCCCATTCCGCATGCCAGTAGCACCACTGTTCGAAACCCAGAATGATCTGCAAAATGCCGCTCTGGTGATGAACCGTCTGCTCTCCGTGGACTGGTACCGTGGCTACATTCAAGGCCAGCAGTATGTGATGATCGGCTACTCCGACTCCGCCAAGGATGCCGGTATGATCTCCGCCAACTGGGCCCAATACCGGGCGATGGAAGAGCTGGTGGCGATCGCCGAGCGCGAAAACCTCAAGCTCAACCTGTTCCATGGCCGCGGTGGTACCGTGGGTCGCGGCGGTGGTCCGGCTCATCAGGCGATCCTGTCCCAACCGCCAGGATCCCTGAAGGGAGGCTTCCGCGTGACCGAACAGGGCGAGATGATCCGCTTCAAGTTTGGTCTGCCCGCCGTCGCCATCACCAGCCTCAAGCTTTATACCAGTGCAGTGCTGGAAGCGAACCTGTTGCCACCACCAAAACCGAAGCGGGAATGGTGTGAGGTGATGGAACAGCTGGCGCAAGTCTCTTGCGACCATTACCGCAGCATCATTCGTGATGAGCCGGACTTTGTGCCCTACTTCCGCGCCGCCACGCCGGAAATGGAATTGGGCAAGCTGCCGCTGGGCTCTCGTCCTTCCAAGCGCAAGCCGAATGGTGGCGTTGAATCCCTGCGGGCCATACCGTGGATCTTTGCCTGGACCCAGAATCGCCTGATGCTCCCCTCCTGGTTGGGTACCCATATAGCGCTGGGCACCGCCGTGGCCGAGGGCAAAGAGCAACTGCTGATCGAAATGAGCAAGGAGTGGCCCTTCTTCCGCACCCGTCTGGAAATGCTGGAGATGGTCTTTCTCAAGGCCGACATGTGGCTCTCCGAGTACTACGACCAGCGTCTGGCACCGGAAAACCTCTGGCCGCTGGGGCAGCGTCTGCGCGCCGAGCTCAAGGCCTCCACCGAAGTGGTGCTGCGCTTGCGGCCGCAAGGTGGTCTGCTGGACGATCAGCCGTGGATCAAGGAATCCATCAAGCTGCGCAACCCCTATACAGATCCGTTGAACGTGCTGCAAGTGGAGCTGCTTAATCGCTCCCGGAGTACGCCAGACGAACTGCACCCGCAGGTCGACCAGGCGCTGATGGTCACCATCGCCGGGATCGCCGCCGGAATGCGGAATACAGGCTAGTCAAAAAGAAAACAGGCCGGGAGCAATCCCGGCCTTTTCGTTTCTGCTCCCGAGCAGTACCCTATCTCTCAATCCGCTCGACCATAACCATCACAAGCACCCTCACAAGGCTCCGCTGATCCTGAGCCATCTTACCAAGGAGAATAGGTGTATGACCCCTGCTATCCGCTTTCTGAAAATCGCCGGTATCGACTTCAGTACTCACAGCTACGAGTGCGAAGTGCTCGAGGATTTTGGTCTTCATGCTGCCGCCCAACTGGGGCTCCCCGCCGATCAGGTCTACAAGACCCTTCTGGTACATCAGGATAAACAGGTGGTGACAGCGGTGATCCCGGTCTCTTGCATGCTGAGCCTCAAGGAAGTCGCCAAAGCCAGCAAGCTCAAAAAAGTCGAGATGATGAAACCGGTGGATGCCGAACGTCTGACCGGCTACAAAGTTGGCGGTATCAGCCCGTTTGCCCAGAAAAAACAGCTACCGACCCTACTGGATGCCCGGGCACTGGCTCAGGACACCATACTGGTCAGCGGCGGTCGTCGCGGCCTCTCGGTCGAGATCAATCCCCAGGATTTCATCCAGCTATTGAACGCCACCGTCGCCCCGATCGGCGAATAACAACAGCGGCACCCTCAGGTGCCGCCGTTGTTGAACCGAATGAGACGCTGACTGGCCACAAGCTTGCTAGCCCGCCATGCAAAGTCGCTAGATCGCCGCGCAGATAGTCCAGAGGTCGGCCTGTACTGCGGCGGCCGTCACTTCGCGCCCGGCCCCTGGACCTTGCAGGATCAAGGGGTTGCTGCGGTACCAGTCGGTCTCGATGGCGAAGATATTGTCACAGGGCCGCAGGTTGACGAATGGATGATGAGGCTCCAGCGCCTCAAGTCCCACGGTCGCCCGGCCATCCCGCTCCAGCCGCGCCACATAACGCAGCAGTTTGCCATGATGCTGCGCCTCTTCGATGGCATCCAGCAGGCTGTCATCCATCTCGCTCAAGCGCTCCATAAACACTTCGCGACTGACCCGACGCAAGGCATTGGGTACCAGATTCTGCAAGGTGATCTGTTCTGGCTCCAGAGCAAAGCCGGCCTCACGGGCCAGGATCAGCAACTTGCGCCGCACATCCTGCCCCGAGAGATCTTCGCGGGGATCTGGCTCGGTCAAGCCGTGCTGCCAGGCCTCCTCGACCAGCTCGGAGAAGGGGCGAGAGCCATCATACTGCTGGAACAGCCAGCTCAGGGTGCCAGAGGGGATACCGCTGACGCCATGGATGCGATCCCCGGAGTGCGACAACATCTGCAGTGTGCTCTGGATCGGCAACCCGGCACCGACGGTGGCATTGTAACGCCACTGCCGCTGGTGATCGGCGAAGCTCTGCTTCACCCGATTATAAAAATCGACCGGTGCCGAACCGGCAAATTTATTGGCCGTGATCAGGTGGGCACCCAGCTGGCCAAAATCCGGATAAAAAGCACTGAGCTCTTCACTGGCGGTCAAGTCAATCAGGATCAGGCCATCGAAACTGTGCTGCTCGAGCAGGGTCAGCAGCTCGGGCATGGTGAAGGATTCCGGATGAAAGTGATCCACCATCGCCAGAGGATCCAGCCCATGCTCCGACAACATGCCACCTCGGGAATCAAACACCCCGTACAGGGTCAACTCCAGATGATGCTCTTCTTCCAGCCGCGTCTTTTCACGGGCGTAGAGGTTTAACCACTGACTGCCAATGTTGCCACGACCAAACAGCACAATGCCGGCACGACGGGTCTGATGAAACAAGGTGGCATGCAACGCCAGCAACAGGGGTTCCAGGGTGACTTCCCGCACCACAGCAATCAGGCTCAAGCCTTCCTTGCTGGTCTGGATAAACTCCAGCGGCTGATCCGCCAGCAAGCGATAGAAACGATGACACTGCTCGGCATGATCACAAACCCCGGCCCCCACCAGCGCCAGCAGGCTGTAACCCTCGCGCTGGATGAGCCCGGTAAACAGCCCCTGCTGTTGCAACTCCAGCAGCAGCGCCATGGCATTGGGCGCTGTTTCCGGGGTATAGGCCAGTCGCAACAGTTTGCGATCCGGCTGATGATGAATGGCCAGTGCGGCTAATTGCTGCTGGGCCAAGGCCCCTTCGATGGTGGCAATCGCCTCGGCATAGCTCTGCTGGGGCAGAACCTTCAACTCCAGCAAGACCACCTGATCCAGCGAAGTTACAATCCGCGCCCCCTGGACCAGAGACTTGCGCCGCAAGATCTGGGTTGAACCGGCGTTCGCATCATAACTGCAGCGCAGCGCCAGTCGTTGCTGGCTATCCAGCACCGGTTGCAGGGTGCGGCTATGCAACACGGGTGATCCCAGGCGCGCCAGCTCATTGGCCTCGGCCAGGGAGAGACGCTCCAACAGATGGGCCGATTTGACCCGACGTGGATCGGCGCTATAAACCCCGGCCACATCACTCCAGATGGTGGTCGCTTCGGCACCCGCCAGCGCACCGAGCAGGGTTGCCGAGTAGTCGGAGCCGTTGCGCCCGAGCAACAGGGTTCGTCCCTCGGCATCGGCGGCGATAAAGCCGGTGACTACCACGCGCTGTTCACCCAACTCATGGAGGATTGCCTGCAAACGCTCACGGGATGCCGCAACCGCGACCCGAGCTAGCGCAGCCTCTTCGGCCAGCAGAAAGCGCCGGGAATCCAGCCAGGTAGCGGCATTCCCCCGCTCCACCAGCAGGGCCGCCAGCAGACGGGCCGACCAGACTTCTCCGAACGAGAGCAGGCGATTGCGCTCCAGAGGATCAGGAGTCTGGCTCAGGGAGAGTGAAATAGTGTGCAGATCGTCCCGTAGCGCGGCTGATAACTGCTGGTGGGATTCGCCCTCCAGCAGACCGTCGATCAAACCTTGCTGGTAGGTTTGCAGCGCGGTCAGCACAGCGGTCAAGGCATGCTCCCCCGCCTCCGGCGCATCCAGCAGCTGGATCAACCGGTTGGTGGTCTTGCCGGCGGCCGAGACCACAATCAACTCGTCTCCGCGTCCCTGCTGTTCAATCAGCCCGGCGACCCGGCGGTAGCAGCTGGGATCGGCTAGACTGCTGCCTCCAAACTTGTGAACCTGACGACCCGCCGATACCGCTGCAGCTTGTGACATTGTGTTCCCCGAAACAAAAAATTAGACGCAGGCCTTGGCCCGCTCGAAGGCTTGGTCCAGATCGGCAATCAGGTCATCCGCATGTTCGATACCCACTGACAGCCGCAGCAGCTGATCAGTAATACCGGCAACCAGACGTGCCGCAGGATCCATACCGGCGTGGGTCATGCTGGCCGGGTGGGCCACCAGACTCTCGACGCCGCCCAGAGATTCTGCCAGACAGAACAGCTCCAGTGCCATCAGGAAACACTGCATTTGTTCGAGAGTGAAATCGACCTCAAAGCTGAGCATGGCGCCGAAGCCCTGTTGCTGGCGCTTGGCAATCTCATGGCCCGGGTGGCTTGGCAGGCTGGGATGATAAATTTTCCGCACCAGCGGTTGCTGTTGCAGGTAGCTGATGATGGCAGCCGCGTTCTCCTGATGGGTGCGCAAACGAGGTGCCAGGGTGCGCAAACCGCGCAGCGTCAGATAGGAGTCAAAAGCTCCGCCGGTATGGCCCAGACAATTACCCCACCAGGCCAACTGTTCGACCAGTTGCGGATCCTTGGCGATCACGGCGCCCCCCACCACATCGGAATGACCATTGATGTATTTGGTGGTGGAGTGCACCACCACATCGGCCCCCAACTGCAGCGGCTGCTGCAACAAGGGGGACAAGAAGGTGTTATCCACCGCCACCAGAGCGCCGACCTGATGAGCGGCTGCACAGATAGCCGTGACATCCACCACTCGCAGCAACGGATTGGAGGGGGTTTCAATCCATACCAGCTTGGGTTTCTGTGCCAAAGCTTCGGCCAGCGCGACCGGATCCCCCTGATCGACAAACAGCACCCGGTAGTTGCCGCGCGCCGCGACATGCTGGAAGAGTCGATAGCTGCCGCCATAACAGTCGTGGGGCGCAATCAGTAAATCCCCACAGCGCAGCAGGGCCTCGGCCACCAGGTTGACGGCCCCCATGCCGGTACCGGTGATCACGGCCCCACTACCACCTTCCAGCGCCGCCAAAGCCTGGCCCAGAGTTTCCCGGGTCGGGTTTCCGGAACGGCTATAGTCGAACTGGCGCTTTTCACCATAACCGGCAAAGGTATAGTTGGTAGAAAGATAGATAGGTGGCACGACGGCGCCATACTGACTATCCACGCCGATCCCGGATTTGACTGCGTGCGTCTGTTGTTTGTACTCCGCCATTATGCCCCCTGGCCAGCTGGAAAATAGAAGTTGAATGCAGCTTACACCTTACCGGTCAGCACAAAAGCCGTCAACACTTCTAGACGTCTAAATGGCTTTACTGTCGGATTGCCATTACTGGCTATACGGGTTAAAATCGCGCCGGAACAACCAGATAACGGGTGCATGATGAAGACAGAGTGGAACGGCGATTATGTCAGTCCCTATGCCGAACACGGCAAAAAGAGCGAACAGGTCAAGAAAATAACTGTCTCGATCCCGCTCAAGGTACTCAAGATCCTGACCGATGAGCGGACACGCCGTCAGGTTAACAATCTCCGTCACGCCACCAACAGTGAGCTGTTGTGCGAAGCCTTCCTGCACGCCTTCACCGGTCAACCTCTGCCCGGCGATGACGATCTGCGCAAAGACCAACCCGATGATATTCCGGGTACCGCCCAGCGCATCATGATCCAGTTGGGTAAGACCATCGAAAAATTCGACGAGTAAGCCGCAACAGCTCATCGAGCACACGACTCAAGGCGACTGGATGGTCGCTTTTTTATGGCCGCAATCTGCCGTGCGGAAATTACCACGTAGCTGTGACTATGCTGCGCCCGCCGCGACCATAAAATCGCAGCAAAAAAAACGCGACCCTGAGGGTCGCGACATCAAACAAAGAGACAGATTTTTGCAGTGGATTTTTTCCGATCCGCATGGGCTGGGCCCCGGATCCGTGCCGCATAGTCTATGCCAGCTACTAGCCAAGGAACGTGACAGAAAGCGATTTCATCATGATATGAAAGCGAAGCTTTGCCCACGGATCAGCGCAGATCCTGCTGACGCAGCCAGCGCAGGGCCAACATCAGCGCTGCAACACTACGCGACTCATTGAATTCGGGATCGTCCAGTAATACCTCGGCCTCGGCCAATGGCCAGCGAACCAGCTCCAACGGCTCCGGTTCATCGCCTTCCCGCCATTCTGGATAGAGATCTCGCGCCAGCAACAAGTCCATGCGGCTGGCAAAGAAACCCGGTGCCAGTGAGACCTGCTTGAGCGGGATCAGCTCGCGAGCACCATAGCCGGTCTCTTCCATCAACTCCCGATTACCCGCCTGCGCCGCATTTTCCCCGGCATCGATCACGCCTTTGGGGAAACCCAGCTCATAGCTATGGGTGCCGGCCGCATATTCGCGGACCAGTAGCAGAGTGTCATCATCCAATAACGGCACCAGCATGACAGCGCCGCGGTGGCCGCCCTGCATCCGCTCATAGATGCGCTCGGTACCATTGGTAAAACGCAGGTGCAGTGCTTCCACCTTGAACAGCCGGCTCTGGGCCACCAGCTCCTGCTTGAGTATCTGGGGTTTGCTCTTGTCCCGCGTCATCATTGTTCGGCTATAATCGCCGCCTCCGCCACCGAGGGCATCCGTTGTGGATGGACCCGTCTTCAGGTGGCCATTGTAAGCAAAGTCAGACAAGGAACACCATGCTCGCTTGGCAAGAGATCGATACCGTGCTGCTGGATATGGATGGCACCCTGATTGACCTGCATTTTGACAACTACTTCTGGCAGCGTCTGGTCCCCGAACGCTGGGGCCAGGAGCGTGGTATGCCGCTGGATGATGCACGACGCGAACTGGAGCCGGTGTTTGCCGCAGTCGCAGGCACCCTCAACTGGTACTGCACCGATTACTGGAGTGAGCAATTAGGGCTCGATATCCTGACATTGAAGCAGGAGATTGCCGACAAGGTCCGCTGGCGCGCCGACTCGCGGCCCTTTCTCGAAGCCTTGCGCCGTTCTGGTCGGCAGTTATTTTTATTCACCAATGCTCATCCGGATAGTCTGGCCCTGAAGATCCAGCGTACCGCGCTCGATCGATACCTGGATGGCCTCTACTCCACCCATGAATTCGGAACCTCCAAAGAGCATCAGTCCTGTTGGCAAGCCTTGCATGAGCGCCTGACCTTTGATCCGGCGCGAACCCTGTTTATCGATGACTCCCAACGCATTTTGCTCGCCGCTCGCCAGTTCGGCATTGCCCATCTGCTGGGTATTCTCAATCCCGACAGTCAGCAACCCCACCAACAATTTGCCGATATCCCCGCGATCAGCGACTACGGTGTCTTAATTCCGGATCTTCTCACTCATCCCCGGCACTCGGCCGACGAGGCTCTCGCTCAGCAGCAACATAGATAGGGACTCAAACACGGGGCGAAAGAGATATCCTTCGCGAAGAGATCTGTCATCATGGCCCTGGTGTACCGCACTTGAGCATCCCCTTCTCTTGGCACAGGAGCCACCATGAAGAGTCATCCGTTATTACCCGTCTGGACCCTGGTTGCGCCCATTGCCGGTTGGCTCTTGTTGGCCGGAACCCTGTTCAATCCTGGAGCCGTCTATACCCTATTTCTCGGCGCTGGACTGCTGGGCTGCGTATTGGCCGCCGTACACCATGCAGAGGTCGTTGCCCATCGCGTTGGCGAGCCCTATGGCACTCTGGTGCTGGCCGGCGCCATTACCGTCATCGAAGTGGCCTTGATCGTCACCCTGATGCTGGCCGGCGGTCCCGATGCCAGTGCTCTGGCGCGAGATACTGTCTTCGCCTCTGTGATGATCATCCTCAACGGCATCATAGGTTTGTGTCTACTGGTCGGTGGCAGTCGCTTCGGCGAGCAGAGCTTCCGCCTCTCCGGCGTCAGTGCATCACTCGCCACCTTGGCGGCGATCGTCGTCCTGACCCTGGTGCTCCCCAACTACACCACCTCGCTGGCCGGGCCTGTCTATAACGCCAGTCAGTTAGGGTTCGTCGCGATTGTCTCGTTGCTGCTGTATCTGGTGTTTATCTTTGTTCAGGCGGTTCGCCACCGCGACTACTTTCTGCCCGCCGAGTCCGACCATCAGGATAGTCATTTGCCGCCGCCCAGCAATGCGATGACCCTGATCAGCGGCGGCATGTTGTTGCTTAGCCTGGCGGCCGTGGTCTTGCTCGCCAAGTCAGTTTCTCCGTGGGTGGAGTGGGCAGTGGCCGCCATTGGTGCACCAGCCGCCTTGGTTGGCGTCATCATAGCCACCATAGTGCTGCTGCCGGAAGGGTTGGCAGCTATTCGTGCCGCTCGGGCCAATCGCATCCAGACCAGTCTGAATCTGGCATTGGGCTCGGCACTGGCTTGTATCGGCCTGTCGATCCCGGCAGTGGCGATTGTCTCCTTGCTCACCGGCTGGACCCTGACCCTGGGCATCGATCTGAAATCTACGGTCTTGCTCACCCTCTCCTTGATGGTCGCCACCCTGTCACTGGGTACCGGGCGAACCACCATACTGCAAGGCGCGGTGCATCTGGTGATCTTCATGGTCTATATCTTCACCACCATAGTGCCTTAGCCGAGCGCTATGACCAGCCGAACTAAATAGCCGATCCTAATGATGCTACATCGACAAGGGAGCACACGTGAACCCATCCATGAGGACTCCACCACCGCGCCATCCCTGGCGCGGAGGGTCAGCTTAGCGCTACCCAGTCGCTGTGGTGAGGTTCTGCTATTCGAAACAGCTATTCACAGGCTAAAGCCTGGAACTAGCTGACCCGCAGCCAATAAAAAGGCGCCTCGGGCGCCTTTTTGCTGGGGAGATCAGATCCGTGTTGATGATTTCATAAACCAGCGGCTAGAGGCGTCCCACATAGTTCAGACGAATAGCACCCTGGCTATCCCGCTGGCCGAGAAAATTCATCCCCTGGGCAAACGAGGGCGGCAATTCGACACCCGGTGTCAAGGTGCCCTGAAAACTGTAATTACCCTTGAAATCCAGCTCGCCCCGGCCGTTCAGCTTCAGTTGTGGTGAATCTTGCTGCACCTTGGCTACCCATTTGCCCTGCTCACAGCTCAACTGCGCCATGGCATCGTCCAAGCGCAGAGCGCCCATCGGGCTCTGTACCTCGGCGCCACGCCAGAGCAACTTGCCGGCCAGGGTGACGCACTGTTGCGGCGTCACAATCAGCTCCGCCAGCTGCAAGCGCACATCGCCTGTGGCGGTGACCGGAACCGGTAAGGGCATTGGCGCCTGGCTCAATAGCCAGGCCGCATCTGCACGCAGATCGACATCCCGCCAACGGATGCCGGAGGCCCAACCTAGCTCAGCTTGCCCCTGTAACGTATTGCGATCCTTGAATTCCAACTCAATCACAGGGTCAAACAGCAACACGCTGCTCAGCGGCAGACGCCAGCCCACTTTCTGCAACAATTTGCCCCGCCACATCACCTGTTCGAAATCACCCTGCCAAAGGGTACCACTCGGCCCGCTCAACACCAGGCCTGGTGGTAGCGGAAACCAGGGCAGGACCCGGGCCACCGGGCATTGGCTGAGCAAAAAGAATAGATAACAGGCAACCGCGAATACACCGGTCAACAGGATACGCTTCATTCATTACGCCCCACTTGCAAACGGCGAACCTTCACCATCCCTTTCCCTCCTTCGGCCGCCAACTCAATCATCTGCACCGAGACGGCATAATCCCGCTCCATGATCACCAGCCAGTTCATCAAGCGTTCAAATTCCACCGGATTCAACTCAAGCTGCAGCTGTTTATCCAGCGGCTGGAGTCGGGTCAGGGAGAGCCCCAACTGTTTGGAGGTGGTGGTTGCAACCGCCTCCAACGTGGCCCCCAGATCCGGCTGGCGACCCGTGCGTCCCTGCCCCTGTGGCAGATCGGCTGCCCGAAGCTGCATCCAGGCCAGAGTTCCGCGCTGCACATCTCGCTGCTGCTCCGCCGTCTCGATCCCCTGGATCAACGGCCGCCAAGCCCCCCAATACAGCAGGGCAATCAGCAGCAGAATGCCGCCAACACCCACCAATTGTCGCTCCCGTCCACTGAGGCTGTTCCACCAACTGCTCATGACTTGCTCCTCAGGATCAGGGTGCCTTGCACCTTGCCATTGCTACTCTTCATATCACCTGGCTTGACCGTAAAATCATTGGCTGTGAGCTGGCGAAAGCGATCAAAGTCCTGATAGCCATTGCCAGTCGCCTGCAGTCGAAACTCACCCTGTTTCTGATCGAAGCGCAGCTGCTCCAGGGTCAAGCCGCTGGACTGGGTAAACACAGGCACCAGCTTCATCAACTGACGAATAAAACCAGCTTGCTGCCCCGACTCGCCGAGAGCCTGCAGATGCTGCTTCATCTGGGTTTTCGGATTGATCACCCGGGTCTCACCGGGGAACAGTTGCTTGTAGAGCTGGACACTCTGGGTCCGCAGGCTAGCCGCTTCGGCGCGAACCTCTTGCCAATAGAGCACCCGATTGCTCACCAGCAGCACCAGCAGGATTGCCGCCAGCAGCGCCACTTTGCGCCAGGGCCGCCACAGGCGCTGCCATTCCGGCTGGATACGATAATCACCACAGAGCAGATTGCCACGAGCCAGAGGCGCACCCAGCGCCAGCAAGCGCATCGGCAGCTCGGCTGGCTCGGCCAGCCACTCGCCGGGGGCATCCTGTGGCGGCGCACTGTAGCTGCTAATAGTTGGCAACGGCTCAAAACCAGCCAGCAAGACGCTCAACCAAGTCTCTTCGACCTGCATGCCGGCATATTCACTCTGCCGAAATAGCCACTGGTCGCCGAGTTTGACGGCGCTCCAACCCTCATCAGCACGCGGCAGTGCCAGCACATCCGGCAGTAACTGCTTGAGGCTCAAGCCAGCGGCCTCGATCCAGCCGAGCCACTGGCTCATGCGCTTGTGATCCACCGCCAGCAGCGATACCTGCTTGCCCTGGCTGCCTAACACCACCAGATGCAACGACTCCACATCGCTGGCCACTTCTTCTTCCAGCAGGAACGGCAATGCCTTAAGGCTTTGCCGGGTCAGCTTGCCCGGCAGCGTGACCTCACGGAACAGCACTTCGGAAGAGGGCACCAGACCAATCACCGGTCGACCACCGGCCCGCTCCTTGAGTAACGCCAGTTCGGCAGCATCCACGAGAGTTCCGCTGGCAATAATTTCCCGTTCACTCTGGGACCACACCAGCCAATGCACAGGGTCCGTGGCGCGCACGCCAAGACGGATCACCAAATATTCGTTCACTCCAAGCCTCCGTACTGTCGGCGGATCACGACGACCTTGTTGCTACTCTGTCGCTTGAATAGCGTGATGAAGCGCACCTGCACCTCATCCATCTCAATCTGCAAGCGCGCCTCAAAAAAGTAACTCTTCACATCGATGCTTTTTTGCACCTTGTCACCCAATCCGCTATTAGCATTCATGACCTCGGCAATCGTCATGAAGGTCGTTACTGATTCCCAACCATCCTTGGGGCGCGCCTGCAAGACACTCAACGCCTCATCCTTGCTCATTTGCCCGAGAAACAGCGCAGACAACAAAGGAGCCTGCGTTTCACGCAAGGTATTGACGTTGACTTTCAACTCGACTGTTGCGCCTTGGGCCGTCGGGGGCAGAGCGCAGACAAGGGGCTGCAGACGTCGATAGATGCTGGCACTGATGCCACGAACCAGACGTAACTCACTGACATCGACCAGAGGCCCATTGGCCGCCAGATAGGGAACCCTCAACGATTGATACCAAGAATCCTCCGCCCCCAGACTGGAAACCAGTTCATCGTCGGTATCCACCCAGTCGCGCAGCGCATCCGTGATCTGGCTGGCATCGAATTCATCAACATTCACAGCCATCAGTAAGTGTTTAAAGACATTGGCATTATATGGCAAAGCGCTCTCTGCGGTGGCACTACCGCCATTGATGGCGTTGAGATCAAAACAGGCTTGTCCGTCCCTCACATCGCCCATGATCACGCCTTCATCCACCGGAAACACCTGATTGGGGGTGGCCCAGTACTGGCCCAGATGGGTGCGATTTTGGCTGTCCTTGATATCCTGATTCAGCGTCTTGATCACCAGAGTTTCCGCGCCCAAGGCGTACCATTTGGCCTGGCTTTGTCGCACCAGATTCGAGGTGCGGAACAGTTCGGTCTGGAAGCGATTGCTGATATTGGCAGCCAGGACCACCATGACCACCAGGATCAGCAGCACCACCAGCAAAGCGACGCCTCGTTGCTGCTTCATTGGCTAGCCACCTGCGTCAATAAAAACAATCGCCGCAGCACGCCATAATCGGTGAGCTCCAATTCGAGCTCGATGGCACGAGGAAGTTGAGCCGTATGACTCCACTCGGTAGACCAGGCCCCATTGGTATAGAAACGCAGTTTGAAACTTTTCACCCCATCCAACAGAGGGGTCACCACAGGTTCGGTACCGACCACGGGATCCACGTACAGATAGCTCAGCCGCTCCAGCTTATTCTCGCGCAATCGATAGCCGACCTTCTGCAAGTTGGAGCGTGGCAGTTGAGCTCCCGGGTTAAACCAGCCATTACGGATAAAGGAGACCGACCAATCATCGCTTTCCATCTGGAAACGGGCGGCCTGAAACACCACCTTGCTCATCTCGCCATTGATGCGTGAGGCTCTGGGGACTGCCTGGCTAAAGTCCCGCTCCAGCATGGTGAAGACCCGCTGCAGCGTTGCCAGGCGCTCGACCTTGATCCTGGTCTGGGCATCATTTTGCATTACGCCCTGGAGCACCTGATAGGCACTCAGACTCAGTCCAGCCAGGATCACTAACGCCAGCAACACCTCCAGCAGGGTAAAACCCGCCGAACGGCAACGGTCAGCACGAAACCGTTTAGCGGGAAACATAAGTACGCAGTGACATGCGAGGATTTTTGGCCTTTTCTTCACTGCGAACCTCAACATCTAGTGCCCGAAAATTCGAATCCTGGGTTTCCACGCCGCGCCAGCGCCAGTACCAGGTCTGTCCGGCCATCTCTTCCTTGCCTTCAGTCCAGGATAGACCCGGCCAGTTCTTACGTAGCGCTACCTCGACTTGGCGGTTATCCGCCACCCAGGTGGCAATGGTCTTCTCTTCCAGCAGAGTCAGCCCCACCAGCTGTTGCGACACGGTACGCACCACGGTCAACCCGGCGACGGCAAAGATGGCCAAAGCCACCATTACCTCGAGCAGGGTCATACCGCGGACTCTCATTCCTTCGCCTCGGCTTCGACTTCGGCCCGGGTCAGTACCCGGACTTGCCCGGTTTCATCGCCGCGCAGCTGGATATAGTTTTTATCCTGTTCGTTGGTCTCATCTTCCACCGGTGGCGTCAGCGTCAGCTGGAATGGGGTGATCTCTCCGCCGGGCAGCAGCAGGATTTGAGGTTCCGGATTGGTTTCATCGCGTTGGCTAAACCAGTCGACCTTCTCCAGGCCAACCCGATTTTCCTCGTTGTCCAGAGCCAAGCCGCCGAGCTCGAGTTCGACTTCGGTGCCCTCCGGGAAGGTGGCTTTGGTCAGCAACTTCTCTTTTTCATAGTTCACCCAGACTTGATCGTCCCAGGCGGTTGCGACCTGATTCGACTCGGCGGTGACTGCCTGATCCGTACTTTTTTGCTGGCGCACCATAAACTGATAGCCGCTCTTGTCGACCCGCAGACCTATGGTGCGCCCCTCCAACATCGCCTGTTCGGCAATCTGGCTGACCAGGGCCTGCAGGCGCTCACTCTGGGTCTTGATATCGCCGTCACCCCGCGAGCCTACGCCGGGCATGGAGAGTACGACTATGCCGACCGCACAGCCGATAATCACCATCACCAACATAATTTCAATCAGGGTAAAGCCACGGCTCTTGCTGAGCATTTATTCGCTGCCCTTCTTCTGATCCATGTTCCAGTTACCGATGTCATCATCGCTACCGGCTTCGCCATCCAACCCCATGGAGAACACATCGATCTTGCCGTGCTCACCCGGGCTCATCAGCTGGTAGGCATTGCCCCACGGATCTTGCGGCAAACGACGGATATAGCCGTCCTCCTTGTAATTCCGCGGCTCCGGTTCACTTTGCGGCTTGGTCACCAGTGCTTCGAGTCCCTGTTCAGTGGTCGGGAAACGGCTGTTGTCCAGCTTGTACATATCGAGGGCATTTTCCAGTGCCACTATATCGCTGACCGCCTTCTGCCGATCGGCCTGCTCCTTGTTCCCCATCAGGTTCGGCACCACCAGGCTGGCCAGAATGCCGAGGATGACGATAACCACCATAATTTCGAGCAGGGTAAAACCACCTTGACGCTGTGTAGACATGAAAAACTCCCGTTATAACGTCGCTAACTTAAAGGCCAGGCGAGCGGAACGACCCTGGGCCGTTACATGCTCACCATGTTATTCAATTCCAGGATCGGTTGCAGGATCGACATGACGATAAACAGCACGATTGCCGCCATCGACACCACCAGGGCTGGTTCAAATACTCCGAGGGCGATATTGACCTGACCTTCGAATTCCCGATCCTGGTTATCCGCCGCCCGCTCTAGCATATTGTCCAACTCGCCGCTGCGTTCACCCGAGGCGATCATGTGCAGCATCATGGGCGGAAACAACTTGGTCTGTTCCAGCGCCGTGCGCAGGCTACTGCCTTCGCGCACGCGCTCGGAGGCGGCCACCAGCCGGGCGCGGGCATAATCGTTGGTCAATACCTCACCACTGATGCGCATCCCTTCCAGCAAGGGTACGGCGCTGGAGTTGAGAATACTTAAGGTACGGGCATAGCGGGCGGTGTTAATGCCGCGCGCAACCCGACCGATGACTGGTAAACGCAACAACAAGGCATGGTAGCGGATCCGCCGCTCCGGCTTACGATTCCACCAGCGGAAAAACAGTAACGCGCAGCCCAGTAGCAGGACCACGGCAAGGCCATAATCACGGACAAAATCACTGGCCCCCATCAGGATCCGGGTCGATAGCGGCAGTTGTTGCTTCATATGCACAAATTGCTCGACCACCTTGGGCACCACCGAGGAGAGCAGGATCGCGATCACGCCGACCGCCACCAGCGTCAACACAATCGGGTAGATCATCGCCTGCATCAGCTTGTTCTTCATCTGCTGGCGCTGTTCGGTGTAATCCGCCAATCGGTTGAGCACCTTTTCCAGGTGACCGGATTTTTCCCCAGCCGCCACCATTGCGCGATAGAGTTGATCAAACACCGACGGGAAGGTTGCCATCGCCTCAGCCATGGCATGGCCTTCCAGGACCTTGCCGCGTACCGCCGAGATCAGGGTGCGCTGCTTGGGCTTCTCACACTGTTCGGCCACCGCCTTGAGTGATTCCTCAATCGGCAGAGCGGCCGCCACCAGAGTAGCCAGCTGACGGGTAATCAACGCCAGATCGCCGGTACTCATCGACGGTCGGAATAGTGAAAAACCGCTCGCCTCACGCCGGGCTTTTTCCACCGTCTCCGTAACTTCCAGTGGCGTCAGTCCTTGCTCACGCAGTTGCTGACGCACCAGGCGCGCAGAGTCAGCCTCCAGCACGCCGTGCTTGCGGCGGCCTTTGGCATCCAGTGCCTGATACTCGTAAGCAGCCATGGCTAATCCTCCCGGGTGACCCGCAGCACTTCTTCCAGACTGGTGATGCCCAGCATCACCTTATCCAGACCGTCGCTGCGAATGCTCGGGGTAAAAGAGCGGATCATGCGTTCGATAGCGAGTTCACCCGCTTCGGCGTGGATCGCCTCCCGCACCGCCTCATCCACCAGCAGTAATTCATGAATGCCGGTCCGGCCGCGGTAGCCGGAGTAGTTGCACTCCTCGCACCCCTTAGGTCGATAGATGGTGGGATTGTCCTGCGCCGGAATACTCAGCAGCAGTTTTTCTTGCTCAGTCAGCTGATGAGGCTCACGGCAGTGCGGACACAGGGTTCGCACCAACCGCTGAGCCAGAACGGCCAATAACGAAGTCGACAGCAAGAAGGGCTCAATGCCCATGTCCCGCAAGCGGGTGACAGCGCCGATGGCGGTGTTGGTGTGCAAAGTTGACATCACCAGGTGACCCGTCAGTGAGGCTTGCACCGCAATTTGTGCGGTTTCCAGATCGCGAATTTCCCCAACCATCACCACATCCGGATCCTGACGCAAAATGGCACGCAGGCCGCGGGCAAAGGTCATATCCACCTTGGTATTAACCTGGGTCTGCCCGATACCCTCCAGGTCGAATTCGATGGGATCTTCCACCGTCAGGATATTGCGATCCTTGGAGTTGATTTCCGACAGGGCCGCATACAGGGTGGTGCTCTTGCCCGAGCCGGTCGGCCCGGTAACCAGAATGATGCCGTGGGGTTTGCGGATCAGCGTCGAGATATGTTCCCGATTTCGCGCTGTCATCCCCAACTGTTTCAGTTCCAGGCGGACGTTGTTTTTATCCAGCAAGCGCAATACCACCCGCTCACCGTGACTGGATGGCATGGTAGAAACCCGGACATCGACCGCTCGCCCGCCAATGCGCAGGGCAATCCGCCCATCCTGGGGGACCCGCTTCTCGGCAATATCCATCTTGGACATCACCTTGATCCGCGACACCAACAGCGATGCCAGTTTGCGATGGGGGCGCAGGATTTCACGCAAGACACCATCGATGCGGAAGCGGATGATCAGATGCCGCTCGAAGGTCTCGATATGGATATCCGAAGCCTCTTCCTTGATGGCTTCGCTCAGCATGGCATTGATGAGCCGGATAATAGGGGCATCATCCTCGGCATCCAGCAGATCTTCGTTATCCGGCAGCTCCTCGGCCAGGGTGAAAAAGTCCACCTCGTTGCCGATATCTTCCATCATCTGCCGCGCTTCGGACGAATCGCGCTGATAACTCATCATCAAGTGTTCATCGAAAGCTTCTGCCTCCAGAAACTCGATTCCGAACGGCGCCCCGGCCACCCGGCGCACCTCAAGCAGGGTTTCTGGCAACACCCCCGGCCGACACAGCAGGCGCAGTTCGCCTTTCTGCTCTTCGAGAATGACGCCGCGATCCCGGGCAAAGGCGAAGTGCAGACGCACGCCATCGCCATATTCGGCCTGCGGCTCAGCAGCAAGAACTCCCAGTGACTGCTCCAACACCGGCACCTCCCTCACTGGCTCTGGGTCGCAGCGCGACCCGCCGCTGCGGCCTCGGCCTGCTTGGCCCTATACTGCTCTATCTCTTTTTGCAGCTCAGGTGAAACCGTGGTGTCGGAGCCATAAGCAGGAATCACCGGCGTGGTTATCTCATCGGGCATCAGGTGCAAACCCTTGCTGGCCCGATCCAGTTGTTCAGCTCGGAACATGCTGTATTTGGCGTTGGAGATCCCGGAGTAGGTGACCGGATCCCGCAGTATCACAGGGCGAATAAACACCATCAGGTTACGTTTGGATTTATCGCTTTTAGTGGACTTGAACAGTTCACCCAGGACAGGAATATCCCCTAGCAATGGTACCTTGGAAACGATCTCGCTGGTCTTCTCATCCAGCAAACCACCGAGCACCACAGTCTCCCCACTCTTGACCAGCACGGTATTCTTGATGGTACGCACATTAAAGGTTGGTCCCAAGCTGCTGCCACTGCTGCCGGTACCCGAGGAACTGGTGCTATCGACGCTGGACACTTCCTGTTCTATCTCCAGCAGCACCGAATCCCCTTCGTTGATCTGCGGCTTAAATTTCAGTTTGGTACCCACAGTCTTACGCTCAACGGTATTAAAAACTGCGGAATCACTGGATGTTGAAGTCTGGGAACCCGTCAGCACTGGCACTTCCTGACCCACATTGAACTCGGCTTCCTGATTATCCATGGTAGCCAGACTCGGAGTCGCCAACACATCGCTCTTGGTATCCTGTTTCAGCGCCGTCACCAACGCAAACCAGTCCCCTTGATAGAAACCCAGTATCGCCCCCGAGGTCTTGGCCAGCGAGCTGAAGTCCGCCTCGCCGTCATCTCCGATGATCCCGGAAACCGGTGCTTGGGAAGAGTTATCCGCGAACTGCACCATCCCGCCCTGAGTATTACCCCACTGCACCCCGAACTGTGCCGCGTCGCCATTGGCGACTTCGACGATGATCGCCTCGACCAGGACCTGGGCGCGGCGGATATCCAGCCGGGAGATCACCTTCTCCAACTCCTGCATCTCATCGGGTTGCGCGGTAATGACCAGCGCATTGGTCTGTTCATCCGCCTCTATGCTCATCTTCTTGGTGGTGGCTACAGCCTGCTGGCCGCCACCCTGCTTCTTATCCTGAATGCTCTTGCTGACACCGGTCAGCACTTCGACCAGATTCTTGGCCTTGGCGTACTTGAGGTAGTAGACCTTGGTGTTACCATCATTTTGCTGATCCTTATCCAGTTGGCGGATCATCTGCATCACCCGCTGCCGCGCCTTGGGATCACCCGACACCACCACCGAATTGGTTCTGTCATCGGCGACCACTTTCGGCGCAAGTAGGGAACTCATGTTGGTTTTGCCTTCATCCTTGGTCAGGGCACTGATCAATCGCACTATTTCGGCAGCAGAGGCATATTTCAGCCGTACTATATCCACATCCTGGTCACCGACTTTATCGACCCGGCGGACTATATCGACCAGACGACTAACCACCATGGCGCGACCAGTAATCAGCAGCACGTTCGACGGCTCGTAGTGCACCACGTTGCCGCCACCAGCATTGTCGTTGAGCTGCCGCAACAGCGGCGCCAACTCGCGAACCGACACATTGCGCACCGGAACCACCCGAGTCACCATTTCGTCACCGGAGCCGGGAGCGGCATCATCCACCACCGGGATACCGGAAGTTTTAGCGGTATTGGATCGCAGCACCTTGAGCACGCCGTTATCCATGGTCACCACGGAGAAGCCATAGACATCCAGCACGCTGAGGAAAAACTGGTAATACTGCTCGTCGTTCAACAAGTCATAGCTGCGGACGTTAATCTTGCCACGCACCGAGGGGTCGACAATGATGGTCTTGTTCAGGTTCTTGCCGACCGTATTGATGAACTCCTGAATATCAGTTCCTTTGAAACTGGCAGAAAACTCGGCCGACCGGACAACCGGGCTGCCCAGGAGGGTCGCGGCCAAGACACAGGCCAGTAGCGTAGAGATTCCCTTGTTACTCATTAACTGCGTGACTCCAGTTTTAGTTATTCCGTCAGCTTGATGTAGATATCCTGCTGCTGGCCATTACGCTCCACCGTCAGGTTCATCTCGGTCATCGAAGACAATTGATTCATGATTTGCATGGCCTGGCCATTATCGCGCAGGTCATAGCCATTAATGCTGACCGCCAGGTCATTGGATTGCAGTCCAATGCGATGGAAGAAGGCAACATCCTTGCCCGGGTTGATGCGATACCCCTGCATCTTGCCTTCCGTCATGATCGGGGAAATATTGACATAATCGAGCAGCTTCCCCGGATTTTTCACTAGATCGTTGCGTAATTGGCTCAGCTCGGGCGTGCCGCCGCTCGCCACAGGGGCCGCCGGTTGTTGCCCCAGCGCCTTGAACTCCTCACCATCCAGCATCAGCGTCTCATCCTGACCCTGATTATCCAGGATCACCCGATCCGGCAAAATATCCTGCAACCTGGCCTGAGTACCGGTCACCAGGTCACCGATACCATAACTCGACTCTTCGCCGCCATTGATGATGATGGCAATCGACCGATCAGCCTGATTACTGGCCAACACTCCGGTCAGCGTCAAATTCAACCGGGTGCGCGGCATATCTTGCTGACGCGTCGAACTCCCGGCGACAGGGCGCTTGACCGCGGGCGCCTCCGCTTTACCAAACAAGGCCAGTTGCAGCAGAGCACGCACATCCAGCGGATTAGCGGCCGGTGGCGCACCACTAGCCATCAGTGTCGGACGAATCAACGGCTGTGCTGGCCCCTTGGCTGCTGGCAGCAGCTGCCAGGTCAGAGTGGCCAACTGCTGACAACAGAGGATCAACAAAATCCCGAATGCTCCCTGACTGATACGGGATATGGGCAAGCCAGCCAGCCATTTAACAAGACGATCCCGTGGTTCCATGCCTGTTCCCTGATGTCGCAATACCAAAATGACAGAATCCTCGCCCTGTGAACGAGCTCGGTATTCTCACCCGTCACGTCTGAGCTGACAACCCACCAAGCCCGCGCTAGTTCAAATTCCTGAATCCTGCCAACCCATATCCTCTGTTATAATCGTTCGGCGTGACACAAGGTGAGACAATTCGATGACAAAAGCCGAATCAGCCAGCAATCAGGTGCGTCTGGACAAGTGGTTGTGGGCTGCACGCTTCTACAAGACTCGCGCCATCGCTCGAGCCATGATTGAAGGCGGCAAGGTTCACTACAATGGTCAGCGCAGCAAACCCGGAAAAGTACTTGAAGTCGGAGCCCTGATCACCCTGCGACAGAGCGACGAGGAAAAAGAGGTCGTGGTACTGCAGCTCAGCGAACAAAGACGCAGCGCCCCGGAAGCCCAGCAGTTATATGCCGAAACTGACGCCAGCCGCATCAAGCGCGAACGTCAAGCCGAGGCTCGACGACTGAACAGCCTGTACGCCCCGCATCCGGATCAGCGGCCGGACAAGAAACAACGACGTCAATTAGTCCGCCTCAAACAGGGCAACACAGAGTCATAACCGCAGCCAAGACATATATAGAGAGATATGATGAAAAAACCGGATCAACTGTATCGCTATCTATTTGAACACTACCAGGTCCGCGGCGAACTGGTGCAACTGGATGAGACGTTTCACCAGATGGTGGCGGCCCAGACATATCCGGAGCCGGTACGCCGCTTGTTGGGCGAATTGCTGGTAGCGACCAGCTTGCTCACCGCCACCTTGAAATTTTCAGGTGCCATCACGGTGCAGTTGCAAGGAAATGGCCCGGTGCGGCTGGCAGTGATCAACGGCGACGACCAACAACAACTGCGCGGTGTGGCGCGCTGGGAAGGCGATATGCCAACGGAGCCGACCCTCAAGGCCCTGGTGGGCGATGGCCAGTTGATCATCACCATATCCCCGGAAGAGGGCGAACGCTATCAAGGGATAGTGGCACTGGAAGCCGACAGTCTGGCTCGCTCGCTGGAAAGCTATTTCGCACAATCTGAACAGCTGGCCACGCGGATCTGGATCCGGACTGGCGGAACTCATGATGCACCGCTAGCCGCGGGGATGTTGCTGCAATCCCTCCCTGCCAGTGGCGAGGAGCATGCCGACCAGTTTGACCATCTGAGCAAACTGACAGATACCATCAAGGACGAAGAGCTGTTCACCTTGCCGGCCGAGGAGATCCTCTACCGCTTGTACCACGAAGAAGAAGTCCGCGTGTTCGATCCTCAGGACATCCGCTTCCTGTGCACCTGCTCCCGCCAGCGTTGCGAACAGGCGCTGTTGCAACTTGGTCAAAGTGAAGTGGAAGCCATGATCCAGGAACAGGGGCAAGTCGATATGCACTGTGACTACTGCGGTACTCACTATCTGTTTGATGCCATTGATGCCCAAGTGCTGTTCAATGACAACCGGGCCAGCGGTAACGATGCGGTACACTAACGCCTGAGTGCAGCCACCCTTTCCCCACAGGAGGCCATTGGCCTCCTTTTTATGGCAGAGCCCGCACAAATTTGGTGCTGTATCGCACATTATCCATATCTTTTATGTTGTCATTATTTATCTGCCTATTTTGGCTTTTTCAGTATAAGTCACTGGAAAGAAACGATTTCAATGGTGCATCAGCAAGGCCAAATAACAACCCTGCCCGATCCTGCTCATAAGCTATCCCGGTTCTTTGACTCGGGTCGCTTTTCTCCCCGTCAGCGCTGTCTAGACTCAGATCCAGATAGACCATACCGCTACGACACCAGGAGAAGACAATGGCAAACCAAGCTACCCTGGCTGATGTATTAAGCCTCGAGCAATACGGCATTCATGATGTGGCCGAGATAGTACGCAATCCCTCGTATGAACAGCTGTTTATCGAAGAAACTAATCCGGCATTGACCGGCTTCGAACGCGGTGTGGTGACCTCTATGGGGGCGGTCAAAGTGGATACCGGCGTTTTCACTGGACGCTCACCCAAGGATAAGTATCTGGTGCTGGACGATACGACTCGAGACACTGTCTGGTGGAGTGATGGCGGCAAGAATGATAACAAACCGATTAGCCCGGAAGTCTGGACCCACTTGAAGCAGTTGGTTGGCGAAGAACTCTCTGGCAAACGTCTGTTTGTGGTGGATGGCTACTGTGGAGCCAATCCAGATACCCGACTGAAGGTTCGGATCATCACCGAAGTGGCCTGGCAGGCGCATTTTGTCAAAAACATGTTTATCCGTCCGAGCGAGGCGGAGTTGGTCGACTTTACGCCCGATTTCGTGGTGCTAAATGGTTCCAAATGCATCAACCCGCAATGGAAAGAACAGGGACTCAACTCCGAGAACTTTGTCGCCTTCAATCTGACGGAAAACCTGCAGGTTATCGGCGGCACCTGGTATGGCGGCGAGATGAAGAAGGGCCTGTTCTCTGTCATGAACTACCTGTTGCCGCTGCGTGGTATTGCCTCCATGCACTGTTCAGCCAACGTGGGGAAAGAGGGTGATGTGGCGGTGTTCTTCGGACTCTCCGGCACCGGTAAAACCACGCTATCAACCGATCCAAAACGGGCACTGATCGGCGATGATGAACATGGCTGGGACGACAGCGGTGTCTTCAACTTTGAAGGCGGCTGCTATGCCAAAACCATCAAGCTGTGTAAGGAAGCCGAGCCGGATATTTATAATGCCATCCGTCGGGATGCCTTGCTGGAAAACGTCACTATCGATGAGCAAGGCGTTGTCGATTTCAATGATGGCAGCAAGACCGAAAATACCCGGGTCTCCTACCCGCTCTACCATATCGACAATATTGTCAAACCGGTATCAGCCGCCGGGCATGCCACCAAGGTCATATTCCTGACCGCCGATGCCTTCGGGGTCTTGCCTCCGGTATCCAAGCTGACCAAGGAGCAAACCAAATACCATTTCCTGTCCGGTTTCACGGCTAAATTGGCGGGTACCGAACGCGGCATCACCGAACCCCAACCAACCTTCTCCGCCTGTTTCGGCAAAGCTTTCCTGACGCTGCACCCAACCAAATATGGCGAGGAATTGGTCAAGCGTATGGAGGCAGCCGGTGCTGAGGCTTATCTGGTCAATACGGGCTGGAATGGCACCGGCAAACGGATCTCCATCAAGGATACTCGCGCCATCATCGACGGCATCCTTGATGGCTCCATCGAGCAGGCCGAGATGAAGACCTTGCCTATTTTCAACCTGGCGATCCCGCTGGAGTTGCCCAATGTAGACGCCCACATTCTGGATCCTCGCGACACTTATGCCAGTGATGCCGAATGGCAAAGTAAAGCTCTGGATCTTGCCGGGCGTTTCATTAAAAACTTTGTCCCCTACACCGACAACGAGGAAGGCAAGCGACTGGTTGCGGCCGGACCTCAACTCCCTTGATCCAGCTCCAATCCGTCCCATATGACAAACGGACCGCGAGGTCCGTTTGGTTTTTCATGCAAAGCCATTACCGACATGCCAGAACAAAACTGCAAAATCCCGGTCAGGACTCTTTGGCAGAGGGATAACGGATCAGGTTGATATACCAACTTTTTTTCCCGGTGGGGGTTTCCACCAGTGCCTCATCATCCACAGATTTCTTCAGCAAGGCTCGGGCCATAGGTGAATCAATCGAGATGTAATCCTTACGTTGGTAGATTTCATCCGGCCCGACAATCCGCAAACGCAGGCTCTCGCCGGCATCATTTTCGATCTCGACCCAGGCGCCGAAGAAGACCTTGCCATCCTGCTGTGGGGAGTAATCGACTACCCGGATCTCTTCCAACCGCTTGCGCAAATAGCGGACCCGCCGATCGATTTCCCGCAGTAACTTCTTGTTATAGTGGTAATCGGCATTCTCGGAACGGTCACCCAGACTCGCCGCCCAGGTCACCTTTTTGGTGACGTCGGGTCGTTTTTCACGCCACAAATGGTCAAGTTCCTGCTGTAAGGCTTCATAGCCTTCTCGGGTGATCAGATTTGTTTTCATAAGGCAAACTTGAGGAATAGTATCCAGACTCGAAACGCGAGCCACCTTTATAGCGACTGTAGCCCTGAGTTTGAAGCACTAAGCATCCAGCTTGGCATGGGGATCCCGGAATCCGGCGCCATTTCCTGCCCTGCTGTTCGCTCCCGGCAAGCTGAGCTATGCTGTAGCCCCCGATGACACATCAGATATCCGATATCGGGTGCTCGTCCGATCACGTCCGTTGCTACAGAAGAGAATCCAGATGCTATCCATTCCTCATATTCTAGCCACCGAGCTCAATGCCCGTCCCGAGCAGGTCGAAGCCGCCATCCGCCTGCTGGATGAAGGGTCTACTGTGCCTTTCATCGCCCGTTATCGCAAAGAGATCACTGGCGGACTCGACGACACCCAACTGCGAAATCTGGAGCAACGGCTCGGCTATCTGCGTGAACTCGAAGAGCGGCGGCAGGTCATCCTCCATTCTATCGACGAGCAGGGCAAATTGACGCCTGCGCTGCGAGCCGACATTATCGCCGCCGACACCAAGACTCGGCTGGAAGATCTCTATCTGCCCTACAAACAAAAACGGCGCACCAAAGGCCAGATCGCCATTGAAGCGGGTCTGGAGCCACTGGCCGAGTTGCTGTTTACGGATCCGACTCGTCATCCAGAACAGGAAGCGCAAGTCTATGTGAACCCTGAGTTTCAGCTCCCCGATACCAAAGCTGCACTGGATGGCGCTCGCTATATCCTGATGGAGCGCTTTGCCGAGAACGCCACCCTGCTGGAAAAGCTGCGGAATTACCTGTGGCAGTACGGCCTGCTGCAATCCCGGCTAGTCGCGGGCAAGGCTCAGGAAGGTGCCAAGTTCAAAGACTATTTTGAACACCAGGAGCCGATTGCCAAGACCCCTTCCCACCGCACACTGGCCATGTTGCGCGGGCGCAACGAAGGGATCCTGGCCCTTGCCATCGGTGTCGAAAGCGAGTCTGCTGCCCACCCCTGTGAGGCCATGATAGCGAATCAGGTTGGTATTCAGGCCAAGGGGCGTCCGGCCGATGGCTGGCTCGCCAGCGTGGTCAGCTGGACCTGGAAGATCAAACTCGCCACCCAGATGGAAACCGAGTTGCTGGGGCGGCTACGAGAGCTGGCCGAAGCGGAAGCGATCCGCGTCTTTGCCAGCAACCTCAAGGATCTGCTGATGGCGGCCCCCGCCGGAATGAAAGCCACCATGGGCTTGGATCCGGGGATCCGGACCGGCGTCAAAGTCGCGGTGGTCGATGCCACCGGTAAGGTGGTAGCAACCGACACCGTTTACCCGTTTGAGCCAAAACTTCAGGTTGAACGGGCTATTCAGACCATCCATGCCTTGTGTCAGAAACATAATGTCGGACTCATCAGCATTGGCAATGGCACCGCGTCGCGAGAAACCGACAAGCTGGTAGCCCAGATGTTGAAGCAGTACCCCGAGTGTCAGGCACAAAAAGTAGTGGTCAGCGAAGCCGGTGCCTCTGTGTATTCCGCATCCGAGCTGGCGGCACTGGAATTCCCAGATCTGGATGTCTCACTGCGCGGTGCCGTCTCGATCGCCCGCCGACTGCAGGATCCATTGGCCGAACTGGTCAAGATTGACCCCAAGAGTATTGGCGTCGGTCAATACCAACATGATGTCAGCCAGAGCCAATTAGCACGGAATCTGGATGCCGTGGTTGAAGATTGCGTTAACGCCGTCGGAGTCGATGTCAATACCGCATCCGTGCCATTGCTGACGCGGGTTTCCGGCCTCAGCAAAAACCTGGCCCAGAATATTGTCAGCCATCGCGACGAACAGGGTGCATTCCGCAACCGTTCACAACTGCTGAAAGTCACTCGTCTTGGCCCCAAGGCGTTTGAACAGTGCGCCGGATTCCTGCGCATTCAGGGTGGAGACAATCCTCTCGATGCCTCATCGGTGCACCCGGAAGCCTATCCGGTGGTAGAGCGCATCCTGGCGCGCACCGGTAAAGCCGTGCATGAACTGATTGGTAACAGTCCGCTCCTCAAAGAGCTCAAACCCGCCGAGTTTACCGATCCGCAATTCGGGGTGCCGACCGTCAGCGATATCATTGGTGAACTGGATAAACCTGGCCGCGATCCGCGCCCCGAGTTCAAGACGGCCACCTTCCGGGAAGGAGTGGAAACCATCCGCGACCTGCAACCCGAGATGGTGCTGGAAGGTACCGTCACCAACGTCACCAACTTCGGTGCCTTTGTCGATATCGGCGTGCATCAGGATGGGCTAGTCCATATCTCGGCGCTGACCGACCGCTTCATCAAGGATCCCCGCGAGGTCGTCAAAGCGGGCGATATAGTGCGCGTGAAGGTGCTGGAAGTGGATGTAGAGCGCAAGCGCATTGCCCTGACGATGCGTCTGCAGGATCCGGCCCCCAAAGCGACTGCCAATCGGGAGACTCGTGCACCCGCCTCCGCCAGCCCAACTCCCCGCCGCGAGGAACGCGCCTCCCGACAGGAAACACCCAGCAATAACGCATTTGCCGATGCCTTCGCCAAAGCGAAACGCAAGTAAGCAGGAAGACGAACGGGGAGCCAAGGCTCCCCGTTCGCATTTGAAAATGTTCGTCAAAGGTTTTCAGGGGTTGCCGGAAATCGCCGGAAGAGCCAGTCAATCAGGCATAGCGGCTGAGTTGGGATTCAGGCTCTGGTTGCCACGCCAATTCATAGCGGCGAGAGATAACCTGCCCTCTTTGGGTCATCAAATCGGTCAGGGACTCCTGAACATAACTCCGGCTACGACTCACCACTGGCGACGATTCCACATTTGTCGATGCGGTACTGTCGCCATCTTGAGTCTTAGGGGCACTAGCGCTCGCACCTTGACTTTGCAGTTCTGCGCGCGCTGCCATGGCCATCTGCGCGGCCTTGGCCGCGACCGCATGATCCTGCCCGGAAGGGTCGACAGGGGCCAGAGCAGCAGCTTGAACCTGCTGCATCTTGCGAATCGTTGCTGCCGGATTTGCTTCTGCAGAGATATCGATCTGCACCTCGCCACCGGTAGCATAACGGCCACCATCGGGACCCGACTGCATGGTAAAGCTGGGAGCCGAGGCATACTGCCCGCCGACCGCCTGGTGGGCCTGCTCATGAGCCCGGACTTCGCGATCACGTTGTTTCAGCGAATCAACAATCAACTGTTCCGCTTGCTGTTGACGTTTGGTTTGCTCATCCCCGGAACTGGAGCGTCCACCGGATTGATCTCTCCCCTGACCCTGCTGCCGGCCCTGTTGTTCATCATTGACCGCCGCAACATATTGCTGTGAGGTCGAGGCTCGGCTAGCAGTCTCCGATTGATAAGCGACGGGACGGCTCTCGTTATTCCGCGCTCTGTCTTTTTCACTGCCGACTTGAGATTCTTTCGCATAGGCATCCCCACGCTGAGCTGCGGGGATCAGCTCGCGTTGCTGGCTGTCACGGCGCGCTGCTTCAACAGCCGGTTGCAATGCCAGAGGCACAAGATTGGGATAGCTGGGTGCTATATTCATCTCACACTCGATTCATCTCAAAGTCGATTCTAGATCCCTGCGGGTTCGTGTCCCGATTTCCGTACCATCACACCCGAACGTCGAGCAGGGTGCCCATCATTTCATCGGCAGCCTTGACCACCTTGACGGATGCCTGACCACCCTGTTCGGCAACCATCAAATTCACCAGTTCGGTGGTCGGGTTGACGGTTTCGGGTTTCGTTGCCAGCTGTGCCAGCTTGGAACTACTTTCATCCACCTGCTGAGTCGCCCGCTGCAGCCCGGTATAGCCTGCATTGAGTGCACTGTTGATTTGCATGTCCGCCTCCAGATACCACAACCACTGTCTAATTATTGGTCAAAACGGCGACGGAAGAAAGCTCATTCCTCGGTTGTGCAGTAATGAATTCGCTGACCACAGCCACGAACTCATTACTTTCGGTAATAAAGGGGGCATGAGCAGAGGCCTGAAAGAGATGGTACTGTCCGGCAGGAGTCGACTGCGGCCAAACCGTCTGCACGGCGGCCGGAACCAGAGCATCGAGCCGCCCCAATAGATGCAGGGCAGGTCGCGACATCATAGAGAGCTCAGCCCGGAGATCCAGCTCTTGCAACAGGCTCAAGCCCATGCGCAACGCCTGGGGATGAGGCGTAGGGCGAGATTGCAACCGCTCGCGTAAAGTTCGAACATCATCGCGAGCCGAAGAACTGCCCAGCGCCTGAATCGCCAGAAAGCGTTCAATGGTTTTTTGTGTATCGGCTTGCAACTGAGCCGAGAAGCTGGTCAGCACCTCTGGCTTTACGCCCGGCCACTCCGGTTCTGCGACAAAACGGGGCGAACTGGCAACCGTGATCAGACTCTGCACCCGTTCCGGATACAAAGATGCTAACCGGATTGCCAACATGCCTCCCAAGGACCAACCCAGTAGATGGCATCGCTCAGGTAGCGCTTTCACTAACAAATCCAGCCAGCCTGCTAGATGCGGATCCTGGATACCCAGATCAACGCTATAACCAAAGCCCGGCAAGTCGATGATATGCAGTCTAAATTGCTTCGAAAGCTCTGTTTTGATGCCATCGAATACCGCACCATTCATGCCCCAGCCATGTAAGAGCACCAAATCGGGCCCGGTTCCCAATCGTTCGACATAAAGCGTCATTTCTTTTTTCTCTTTCCTGAACTGTAGACAAGCAATGAGTTTTTACATTTTGGCAACGCACCAGTGTGATGCACCAAAACCAAGCAACACTGTGTAATAATGCATCACGGCGGAGCGGGGCTAACATGAATAGTGACAAAAAATCAGTTATCCGAGCTATTTACAGCACCATTTCGCGGTTTTTCAGGTTGGCACGTTTCCTGCGATAGATGCTTCAGGTTCGCGACATCCTGTCCAGCCACCGAGTTCAACAGAGTTTATCTGTACGAATACCAGGACACGATTCTTTCAGGGAGATACCTACAATGAAACGCTTATTTGCAATTCTGGCATTGGTAGGGGCCTTTGGCTTCACCAGTCCGGCATGGAGCGATGAAACCGCCCCGACAACCGAGGTTGCAACTGAAGTCGCTGCAGCGCCAGCCGCTGAAGCAGCTCCTGCTGCGCCTGTGATTACCGTTAACAAAGGTGATAATGCCTGGTTGATGGTGTCCGCGGCTTTCGTCATTCTGATGTCAGTTCCAGGTTTGGCACTGTTTTACGGTGGCTTGGTACGCACCAAAAACATGCTGTCTGTGCTGATGCAGGTATTCGCGGTCTTCGGACTGGCGACTATTCTGTGGGTCAGTTATGGCTACAGTATCGCCTTCACGGAGGGAAATGCCTTCTTCGGCAATTTCTCGAAGATATTCCTCAATGGCGTAACGCCTGACTCGATTGCGGCAACCTTCTCCAAGGGTGCTGGCGTCTCCGAGTTGATTTATGTGGTGTTCCAGGGGGCTTTTGCCGCCATCACCTGTTGTCTGATCCTGGGCGCGTTCGCCGAGCGGATCCGCTTCTCTGCGGTGCTGATCTTCATGGTGCTGTGGTTCAGCTTCTCCTATCTGCCTATGGCGCACATGGTGTGGTACTGGGCCGGTCCAGACGCCTATACCAGTGCTGAAGCTGCCGCTGCTGCGGGTAGCACTGCCGGCTGGTTGTTCCAAAAAGGAGCACTGGATTTCGCAGGTGGTACTGTGGTGCATATCAATGCGGCTATTGCTGGCCTCGCTGGTGCCTACTTTGTTGGCAAACGTGTCGGTTTTGGTCGCGAGTCCATGGCGCCGCACAGCTTGACTATGTCCATGATCGGTGCCTGTTTGCTGTGGGTGGGTTGGTTCGGCTTCAATGCTGGCTCCTCATTAGAAGCCAATGGTATCGCCGGTCTGGCACTGGTCAACACCTGGGTGGCAACGGCAATGGCAACCTTTACCTGGCTGCTGGCTGAATGGGGTCTGAAGGGCAAGCCATCGTTACTGGGCGCGATTTCTGGTGCGGTTGCGGGTCTGGTTGCTATCACTCCGGCATGTGGCTTCGTCGGTGTCCCTGGCGCCATGGTGATTGGTGGTGTCGCAGGTGTCATCTGCCTGTGGGGCGTGCATGGCCTGAAGCGCTTGCTGAATGTCGATGACTCTTTGGATGTCTTCGGTGTGCACGGTGTGGGCGGTATCATTGGTGCTCTGCTGACGGGTGTCTTCGCTTCGCCAGACCTGGGTGGTACCGGGGTGTGGGATTACGTGGCTAATGCCGTGGCTCCTGACTACTCGATTGCTGCGCAAGTTAAAATCCAGGCGATTGGTGTCGTCACTACCATCATCTGGTCTGGCGTGGTCTCTGTGGTTGCCTTCTTCATCGTCGACAAGCTGGTAGGTCTGCGTGTACCGGTGGAAGCCGAACGTGAAGGTCTGGATCTGACATCTCATGGCGAGCGTGCTTACAACTACTAAGCTCAGCTGGCAGAACAACAAGGGCGCCCTCGGGCGCCCTTTTCATCATCTACACTGCCTTAACTCCCGCTAGCCAGGCCCCGCGATGCACCCGCTGATCCAACAACTGCTGCAACGGATCCAATCATCCAGCACTCACCCCCTGCTGCTGGGAGACTGTCTACTATGTCGGCAACCTGCCCAATCCCACCCCCTGCTGTGTGATGAGTGTCAGGCTGAATTACCACGCATTCTGCATGCCTGCCCTTGCTGTGCCTTTCCACTTACCGAACCGGACATTCGCTGCGGCGCCTGCTTGCAGCAACCTCCCGGCTGGGATCGGCTGCGCGTTCTGGCCGACTATGAAACACCTTACCGCCAGTTGATCCATCGCCTGAAATACCAACACCATCCCGAGTGTGCTGCGCTGTTGGCTCGCTTGTTCAGCGCCAGTCTCGATCTGGATGAACCACCGGAGGTGTTGTTGCCGGTGCCGTTGCACTGGTGGCGGCAATGGCGCCGGGGTTATAACCAGGCAGCAGAACTGGCTCATGCCATCGGTCGGCTCCAACACATTCCCGTGGATAGCCACTGCTTGCAGCGCAGCCGTGCTACGCCGGCTCAGGCGAGACTGAACAAGCAGCAACGACAAAAAAATCTGCGCGAGGCATTTACTCTGCACCCTATCCCGTATCGTCATGTCGCTGTGGTCGATGACGTAGTCACCACAGGCGCCACTGCCGAACAGCTCACACTCCGGCTCAGGGCTGCTGGCGTGGAGCGCGTCGAGATTTGGGCTATTTGCCGTACCCTTCAACATCGATCTTGAGGCTAGGCGAGCTCAAACAAGCAGAGTATGATAATTCCGAGCTATTTAGTCAGGATTAGAGGACTGCCATGATCAGCATTTCCGACGCCGCTCAGGCCCATTTCCGCAAACTGCTGGAAAAGCAGCCTGATGGCACCAATATTCGCGTTTTTGTGATGAATGCCGGCACGCCGAATGCCGAGTGCGGTGTTTCATACTGTCCACCCGATGCCGTTGAACCCGAAGACTTGGTTCTGCCTTTTAGTGGTTTCGGCGCGCTAGTCGATGCCCAGAGCGCTCCATTTCTGGAAGAGGCCACCATAGATTTTGTTTCCGATCAGATGGGCTCCCAACTCACGCTCAAGGCACCGAATGCCAAGATGCGTAAGGTTGACGCCGATGCCCCCTTGATCGAGCGGATCGAATACGTCATTCACACCCAGGTCAATCCGTCACTGGCTGGACACGGTGGTAAGGTGACACTGCTTGAAATTACCGACGATGGCTATGCCATCCTGCAATTTGGTGGTGGTTGCAATGGCTGCTCCATGATCGATGTCACTCTCAAAGAGGGTATCGAGAAACAGTTTCTGGATCTGTTCCCCGGTGAAATTACCGGCGTCCGCGATGCCACCGAACACAATCGAGGCGAACACTCTTTTTACTGAGTCGCCGCCTCTTGGGTCGGATAAAACAAAGCCCCGTTCATCGGGGCTTTGTCTATTCGTCTTTCTTGTCGCGGCTGAGTAACGCCAACGCCGCCTCTCTCGGCGGTTTGTTCTGATAGAGGATGGCAAAGATCTGTTCGCAGATGGGCATCTCTATGCCCTGCCGCGCCGCCAGGATATGGACCTCGCGTGTATTGCGATACCCTTCCACTACCTGTCCGATCTCCTCCATGGCTTGTTCTATGCTCTTACCCGCCCCCAGAGCCAAACCAAAACGACGATTGCGCGATTGGTTGTCGGTGCAGGTGAGGACCAGATCCCCGAGCCCGGCCATACCCATAAAGGTTTTGGCATCCGCACCCAGAGCAACTCCCAAACGCTGCAACTCCACCAAACCTCGCGTAATCAGAGCCGTGCGAGCATTGGCACCAAACCCCAGACCATCGGAGAGTCCGGCGCCGATAGCAATCACGTTCTTCACCGCACCGCCCAGTTGCAAACCGATAAAGTCCGGATTGGTATACACCCGAAACGACTTACCACAATGCATCAGGTCGGACAGTTCGTCGGCAAAGGCATCGTCAGTCGCCGCCACCGAAATCGCCGTTGGCAAACCAGCCGCCAGTTCCCGGGCAAATGTTGGCCCGGAAATCACGGCCAGGGGAATGGTATCGCCTAATGCTTCGCGTGCGACATCGCCTAACAGACGGCCACTATCCGGCTCCAGCCCCTTAGTTGCCCAGGCAATACGCGCATCGGCAGCCAGATAGGGTTTGGCCTGACGCAACACATGGCCAAACACATGGCTAGGAACCACCACCAGCAACGTCTTGCTCGCCTGCACGGCATAGGCCAGGTCAGAAGTCAGCTCGAGTGTCGGCGGAAAAGGGACATCGGGTAAAAAGAGTTCATTGCAACGGGCCGCATCAAGCATGGCAACATGCTCGGGCTCATGGCCCCAGAGCAGGATCCGCAGCCCTTTACGCGCCAAAGAAATGGCAAGGGCGGTGCCATAAGACCCCGCCCCCAGGACAGATACCACAACATCCTGTGCCATATGCTTAATGGCTCGCAGCTGCTTCTTGTTCCGCTTCCAGCTTGGACATATGAGCGGCAAACAAAGCGTCAAAGTTGACCGGAGCCAGATTCAGTTGCGGGAAAGAACCCTTGGTCACCAGAGCAGCTACAGCTTCACGAGCATAGGGGAACAGAATGTTCGGGCAATAGGAACCCAGGCAATGGGCCAGTTGCGGAGCATCCAGATTGGCGGCAGTGAAAATACCGGCCTGCTTCACTTCACACAGGAAAGCCACATCATCACCCAGGCTGCAGGTAACGGTCAGGGTCAGACAAACTTCATAGATGTCTTCTGCCAGAACGGCCGTCTTGGTATCCATATCCAGCTTCACATCCGGCTGCCATTCTTTTTGGAAAATAGCCGGGGTGTTAGGCGCTTCGAAGGAAACATCCTTGATGTAGACGCGTTGGATATGAAATTCAGGTTGCTTTACTTCGTTGCTTGCTGCTTCAGCCATTGACTTAATCCTTGTGAAAAATGAGTTCTGGATACAGAGCTATGAAATCATTAACGTTTTTTGGTTACTGGCAGGTTTTCGCCGCGCCAACTAGCCAGACCACCACGCAACACAAACACCCGGGTAAAACCAGCTTTACTCAAGGCAGTCGCTGCAGCGGGTGCACGCATGCCGCTCTCGCACACCACAATAGTGGGGGCATCTTTATGCTTTTCAATCTGGGAGAGGTTATTTGCCTCGATCTGGGTGGTCAGAATGTTAACTGCGTCAACAATGTGCCCCTTGGCAAACTCGTCCTGAGTCCGGACATCGACAACGATGCCATTTTCCCGATTGATCAGCAGGGTCGCCTCACGATTACCAATCTGCTTGATAGGAGAAAGTAAGGCTCGCACCGAGGTGTAGATCAGTGCCACAAACAAACCAAACCAAGCCGCGACCAGCATGGGGTTTCTGCCAACAAAATCGATATATTCTTGCATCTTGGGTCTAATCCACTCGCTAAAAATAAAACCCCGGCAGTATACATGGGGGGCGATAGAATAGCAGCCTCACCAAGGGTAAAGCTGGGATGCTGCTCGCAGCCTATTCATGTCAAGTCATCGCCTAGCAATGTGTGATCAGATGACTATTTCGGCAGATGTTGTAATATGACTGCCCAGAAGCTTTATCCATTTCTGTCACTTCAAGAGAGGACTCCCTCAATGTCTATCGCCAAGAAGCCACTGGCACTGATCATCATGGATGGTTGGGGCTACAGCACCAAGAAAGAGTTCAATGCCGTCGCCGCCGCCAAGACCCCGAATCTCGACGCCTTGTGTGCCACCTATGCCAACACCCTGATCTCTGCCTCTGGCATGGATGTCGGTTTGCCAGATGGCCAGATGGGCAACTCCGAAGTAGGTCATGTCAACATCGGTGCCGGTCGCGTGGTGTACCAGGAATTGACACGAGTCACCAAAGAGATCCGCGATGGTGATTTCTTCAATAATGAAGCCTTGTGTCGTGCCGTTGATGCCGCCACCAGCCAAGGTAAGGCTGTGCATATCATGGGCTTGTTGTCTGACGGTGGCGTTCATAGCCACGAAGACCATATTGCGGCCATGGTTGAACTGGCGGCCAAGCGCGGTGCTGAAGAGATCTATCTGCATGCCTTCCTGGATGGCCGTGACGTGGCACCCCGTTGTGCCCAAGTCGCCATCGAGCGCTTCGACGCTCTGTTTGCCAAGCTGGGCAAGGGCCGTATCGCTTCTCTGGTGGGTCGCTACTACGCCATGGACCGTGACAACCGCTGGGAACGTGTTCAAGAAGCCTATGACCTGATCACCGAAGGCAAGAGCGAGTGCGCTAACTACGCCACTGGTAGTGCCGCTCTGGCTGCCGCCTATGAGCGCGGTGAGAACGATGAATTCGTCAAGGCCAGCGTCATCGGTCAGGATGCTGCCACGTTGAACGATGGCGATGCGATGATCTTCATGAACTTCCGTGCTGACCGTGCCCGTGAAATCACCCGTTCCTTTGTCGATGCCGACTTCTCTGGGTTTGTGCGTAACAAGCAGCCGAAACTGGCTGACTTCGTCATGCTGACCGAATATGCCGCCGACATCAAAACATCCTGTGCCTATCCGCCAACAGCCCTGACCAATACACTCGGCGAATGGCTGTCCAAGCACGACAAGACACAACTGCGCATTTCTGAAACCGAGAAATACGCTCATGTGACCTTCTTCTTCAACGGCGGTGAAGAAACCAGCTTCCCGGGCGAAGATCGCGAACTGATCCAGAGCCCCAAAGTTGCAACCTATGATCTGCAACCGGAAATGAGCTCCGGAGAAATGACTGACAAGCTGGTTGCTGCCATCAAGAGTGGCACCTATGACGTCATCATCTGTAACTATCCGAATGGCGACATGGTCGGCCACACCGGTATTTTTGATGCAGCCGTCAAGGCCTGTGAAGCGGTTGATACCGCGATTGGTCGTATCGTGGCAGCCCTGAAAGAAGTCGGTGGCGAATGTCTGATCACCGCCGACCATGGCAACGCCGAGCAAATGATGAACGAAGAGACAGGTCAAGCTCACACAGCCCATACCAGTCTGCCAGTTCCACTGATCTATGTTGGTCGTCAAGCCGAGGTCGTGGAAGGCGGCAAACTGTCGGATCTGGCGCCGACCATGCTGACACTGATGGGCATGGAAGTACCGCCGGAAATGACTGGCAAGCCCTTGATGATTCTGAAATAATCCGCGCCATGCGGGTAATGGATGATGTTATTAAGCTACTGACTCGCGTCGGCCTTCTGGCCGGCGCGTTGTTTTTGTCGCCGTCACTCCAGGCGGCCGATAATCCGGATCTGAACAAGGTCCGCGAACAGATCCAGAAAAAACAGCAAGAAATCAGCTCGCAAAAAAAAGACCTCGATCAGTTGCACCAGCAACTGCAAAAAGATGAGGCCGCAGTCACCGCATTAGCCAAGCGACTGCAGGGCTCACAAAACAAACTCAGGACCACCCGCAAACAACTCGAGGCGCTGGCCGCTCAAGGCCGCGAATTGACGGCGCAACTCAAGCGCCAGGAACGACTTCTCGCCGAACAACTCGACCATGCCTACCGCATGGGCAATAGCGATTATCTCAAGCTACTACTGAATCAACAGGATCCGGTAGCAGTCGGCCGCGCCCTGGATTACTACGGCTATTTCAATCAGGCCCGTCTCGACGCCATAGCCGCGCTCAAGGAAACCCAGCTACGTCTAGCCCAGAATCGTCGGCAAACGACCCAAGCGAGCAACAAACTGACCTCGCTGGTTAAAGAGCAGCAGCAGGATCAGAGCAGCCTGCAACAAAAACAGCTGCAGCGCGAAAGTACAGTCAACGAAATCAAAAAGTCCCTGGTCGATGATCAGCAACAACTGGCCAAACTGCGCGCCGCCGAACAGCGTATGCAGCGCAAAATTGAAGAAGCTCGCAAACGCCTGATCGCCGAGCGTAAGCGCAAAAAAGCCGAAGCGGTTGCCCGCGCCCGCGCCAAGGCTCGGGAACAAGGGCGCTCCGAAGCCGCCGCCGAAGCGCAGGCGTCCGCCGTCATAGCCCAAGGGGATCACAAGGGGCTGGGCAAGGAGCGAGGTCATTTACCCTGGCCGTTACAAGGTCCGCAGATCCGCCGTTTTGGCGAACATCGTAGTGGTGAAGTGACCTGGAAAGGCATTCTGATCGGTGGCAGTGAAGGCGCGCCGGTCAGCGCCATTGCCGCTGGCGATGTGGTGTTTGCCGATTGGCTGGAAGGCTTTGGTAACGTTCTGGTGATTGACCATGGCAGCGGCTATCTCAGCCTATATGGTAATAATTCAGCGCTGCTCAAAGCCAGTGGCGATACGGTTCGCCGTGGTGAATCCGTGGCCCAGGTCGGCAACAGCGGTGGTCAACCCCAGACCGGACTCTACTTCGAAATTCGCTGGCAAGGCAAACCCGTCAATCCCACCACATGGCTGGGACGCTAACGCGTCTGGAACTCGAGCTCGCCAAGCAACCACAGCGCCTCATCACGACTGCTGCCACACACATCGGCCATGGCCCGGAAGCCCAGGCAAACTGTTGGACGGCTGTTCATGCCGAATAAAAGGCACAGGTTCTCGCTATCAAGCTGGATACAGCGCACACCGGCCGGTTTGCCATCTGGCATTCCCGGAATGGCAGAACTGATACTGGGAGCTATACAGCAGGCCCCGCAATCGAGACGACACTGCATGTCCAAACCTCTGATGAAAAGTGCGAGCATTCTAGTGTCAATCACAGTGTGAGTCACAAACTATTCCCGCAACACAGCAGTGAACCAACCGGAACAGCTCTGCCGTGTTAAACTTGAGTTACCCCATGGCGTGGGCTCACACAGCCCCTATCTGCCGCGCAGTTCAGACACCCGAGGTCGGATCCGCGGTCAAGGAGTCATCATGCGATTGACGGTACACCACAGCGCCGATCTTCTGCCCTACTGGCTGGATAGCCTGAACAAACTACTGAGTGCTGATGCACTGAATCGAGACAAGTTGCTGCATGCGGGCCACTGGCATGTCGCTACCTTCAATGATCGGATCGTCGGCCTGGCGGTGACCAAGGATGAAGAGATCATCTACTTTGCGGTTCGCGACGCGACGCGGCGCCGTGGTGTCGGTCAATACCTGCTCAGTGAGACACTAAGCTGGATGCAGTCCCAAGGCTGTAGCCAAGCCATGCTCTCTACCCATGCCGCGCGGCCAGAAGAGCACCATGCGTTATCCGCCTTCCTGCTGCATAACGGCTTTACCCGGAATGGCGAACGCTACCTGCTCACCCTCAATCACTAGATCTCGCCGCTGCCCCCAAGAGCTGGCGACCCGACCCATAATTACGCCACACACAACAGTGCGTGGCGCTTTTCCGCTAATCGAATAGCAAGAGCAAGCTCCAACAAGGAGCCCATGTCCTGAGTGACCTAACACCAGGATCCTGCAATTGATGCCACCTGCTTGTCATATTTCTGCCCAGTGGCTGCTATATACTGGCGTCGGCCCCTATCTGTCGACTGTAAAAGGAACCCCGTTCGCCATGAGCCTGCCCTCTTCGCCACTCGAGAAACGCTTTATCAGTGCCCTGCAGGTTGCACAGCTGGCAGGCGTATCCCGATCGGCAGTATCACGGACCTTCACCGCCGGAGCCAGCGTTTCACCACGGACCCGGGCCAAGGTGCTGGCGGCGGCACAACAGCTGGGGTACCAGGTCAACCATCTAGCGCGCTGCCTGCACGATACCAGCCGCATCGTCAGTCTGATCACCACCGACATTAGTACCCCCTTCCAGGCCAGCTTTCTCGATCAACTGACGCGGGCGCTGCAGCAGATCGACAAAGTGGCTATGGTCATCAATACCAAGGGCGATGCCCAGAGCGTGGCTGCAGCCTTATCACAAACCCTGAGCTTCCGCGCCGAAGCGTCGATCATCCTCTCCGGCCAACCGCAAAAGGAGCTGATCGACAAGTGCCTGACCAATGGCCAGCGCGTTATCCTGGTCAACCGCAATTATGACCATCCCCACGCCGAGAATATCCGCATCGACAACGATGGCACCGCGCGAGCCGCGCTGGCGATCCTGCAGCGCCAGGGGTGCCAACGGGTTGCTGTGGTGGCCTCGGATGTTGGTTCAGTCGGACTGGAAGCCCGAGAGCGCGGCTTTGTTGCAGCAGCACAAGCGGCCGGACTGGAGGTGGAAGTGCTGCGCTACGGCGACACCTCCTATGCTTCCGGCGTCGCCATGGCGGCATCACTGCGCCAGATGCCGGATGGCGTGTTCTGCGTGACAGACCTACTGGCGTGCGGCTTTCTCGATGAAGTACGGCGACGCGGCGTGCGCGTGCCGGAAGAGATGGTGCTGATCGGCTTTGACGACATAGAGCAGGCGCGCTGGCATGCCTATCAACTGACGACCTTTCGTCAACCCCAGCAGCAGATGGTGCAGCACATCATAGCCCGGCTAGAGGCCCCTTTCGGGGCCTTTGATAACGACTACACCTGTCCGCTCGAGACCGTTTGGCGAGGCACCACCCGTTAGACACACAGTGGCTGGCGCTCAGGCCAAGCCCTCACGGGCGAGCAGCTCCAGCATGCGATTGGCCTTCTCGATCGCCTCGATCAGGCTCGGTTTGGGTGTTTCAAACCACTCATAAGGCTGCAACTCACGCCGCTCGCGGATCTCGTCAATGGCGGCCTGCAGTGAGGGAAATCGCTCCGGCTGTTGTCGATGCAGATAGAGAGCCGCTATGGCCACCGAACGACTACGACCCGCCCGGCAGTGGATCAGCACATGACCCCGCTCGCGGCTCGGATAGCTCGCCTTTTCTGGCAATTGCTGGCGAAAAGCGCCATCCAGCAGATAGTAACCGGCCAGCGCCATGTGATGGGGATTACCCGGGCCATCCACCAACCCCATCTTGTAACAACGGATAGCGCCGTGACCACCGGCCAGCTTCTCGCCCTCCAGCGGCAAATAGGGATCGCACACATAGTTGATGTCGAGATTGACGGCACAGTTGACGACAGCCGTGATGCCGTGAGCTCGCAACAAAGCCAGATCGCGCGCGGCTTCATCACCCCCCAGATAGAGGTGTTGCCCTTCAGGGCCGATAGCGTCAGCGATGCGATGCAGGGGCGCGCGAGGGTATTCAGGAACCGAACTCATACAGCTTTCCTTGTTAATTCAGGTTGTTCCAGGTTCAGGCCAGCAGCTGTGGCCATAACGTCGGCAAACAGAGGGACGGCAGCCAGCACAGGGCCTCCCAGTTGCCAGTCAGCATCGGCGGTGAACTCGTTGGCGATACCACCCGCTTCGCGTACCAGCAGCAAGCCGGCCAAACAGTCCCAGGGGTTCATGTGCAGCTCTATATAGCCATCGGTGCGACCGCAGGCGACATAAGCCAGAGCCAGAGCACCACAGGCCGAGCGGCGCACATTGCCACCGAGCGCCAGCAGCTCGGTGAGTGTCTTCAGATAAAGCTGAGTAGGCCGACGCGCATTCCAGCCCAGTTCCAGATTGGCGATGCTGAAATCGGCCGTTGATGCTACCCGGATCGGAACGCCGTTGCGTGTGGCCCCCCGCCCCTGACGCGCCACAAACAACTCATCGTGGATCGGATCATAGATGATGCCAAACCGGGTCTGGCGCTGGCTGACAAATGCCAGCACCACACAGAAGTGGGGAATGCCGCGGGCGAAGTTGGCGGTGCCATCGATGGGATCCATGACCCAGGTGTGCTCACCGATGCGACCACCTTGCTCCTCCCCCAGCAGAGCATCATCCGGGAACTGGCGCGCAATCGATTCCCGTAGCAATCGTTCGACGGCCAGATCAGTGGCCGTCAGGAAATCCTGCGGCCCCTTGTAGCCAATTTGTTCGGGCGTCATAGCCGTAAATGCCTGTCGGGCCAGTTGGCCCGCCTCGCGCACCATGGCGATACCGGCAGCCAGACGCACAGAAAGCGCCTCTTCATGATTGAATAATTCAGTTGGTTTCATCAGGTACAACCGGCGCCAGCCATAACTGGCGCGCTCCTTTGGGTTAGCGGGTAAAATTCAGGCGCCACACATCAGACCAGCGTTGGCGGGCATCGAAATCCTGCAGTGCCGAGGTGGACTGGTATTGCAACACCTGACCCCACACCGAGTGGAGGCCTGATGCCTCTTTGGCATGCGGTGGAATCGCGCTGTTGCCGGAGACCTTGCCATCGACCGTCTGGTTGGATATCCCCTCTTCGGTCATCAGGTAGTGGATCAGCAGCCTGGCCGCATTCGGGCTCTTGGTCTTGGTCGAGATCAGACCAAAGGCCGGGGTCGACAGACCAACAAACGGCTGCATGCCGGTGCAGATGGCCATGCGCAACTTACCCTTGGCGACATCCCGATATTTAGCGGTAGAAATCAGCCCCATAAACGGCTCCTTCTGCCCCGGAGCACCCACGGCTTCACTGGCTGATCCGTCCGAGTCAGTCGGCAAGGGACCATTCTTGGCAAATGCTTTGACCCAGGCTTCCGTGGCAGATCCCTGGGTGCGGTCGAACGGCTTACCATAATAAGCCTGGTAGGCAGTGGCCATCTGTTCATCATAGTGATGCTCAATCTGATTGAACCAATCCAGATAACTGGCCTTGGTGAGCGGATCCTGCAGTGTAACCTTGCGCTGCCATTTGGCATCGGTCAGTGCCCATATGTTGTCTACCGGACACTTGGCATAGGTCTCGCTGTTGTAGCTCCAGACCACGGGATCGCCATACACCACCAGCGGATCCCGGTTCGCCGCCGGGATCTGGGCCAGCAGATCGGGAGGCGTCCAGCTCGCGACTACCCCCAGCGGCATCATCTGTGCCAGCGCGGCAGTTGGATCGCCGGTCAGCACCACATCACCCCGCACACTGTCGGCACGAAACTCACGGGTCATCTTCTCCAGCTGAGCGGCACCGTTGATCTTGATACCCTCGGCCTTGAGGCCGTACTTCTGGCTAAATGCGGCAGCCGTGTCGACGATTTTGCCCGACGGGGCATAAATCGTGATTGGAGCCTCCTGACGGGCGGCGGCGATCAGCACCTGCAGATCGAACGACTCGGCAGCAAGGCTCTGTTGTGCTGCCAGTGCGGCGGCCAGCAACACGGGGATACGGGATCTCATTGTGGGTTCACTCCTGATAGCGGTGAGGGTAGGTAGCATGGGTTTGGGTGATCGCATCGGCTGCCAGCAGCTCCCGACGTCGTCCTTGTGAGTCAAATAGGTGCAGATCTTCGGCAGCGATCATCAAGACCAGAACATCGCCCTCGCAATGAGTCGGCGGAGTCTGGGTGTTCAGCAGCAGGCGCTGGCCCGCGACACTGAGCTCGAGGATCCAGCTGCCGCCCGTGGGCAGCACGCTTTCAAGCCTGGCTTTGAGTTGCAGTGGCCGCGGCTCCGAGACCAGGGCCAGGTGGCCGAGCTGGATGCGCTCCGGGCGAATACCGACCGCCGAGATCCACGCCACTTCATCGCCGAGGCTGCGCAAGTACGGCCACAGCAGCTCGGCAAACAGCGAACGGCTATCCAGCTCTATGATGTTGATCGGCGGTGTACCGACAAATTCCGCCACAAAACGGTTGGCTGGCCGAGCGTAGATCTCGTGCGGCGTCCCCACCTGTTGCAGCTCACCATCCTTCATCACGGCAATACGAGTCGCCAACGCCATCGCCTCCCACTGATCATGGGTGACGAACAGCATGGTGGTCCCGTACTGCTGATGGATCCGTTTAAGCTCGGTGCGCATCTCGAGGCGCAGACGGGCATCCAGGTTCGACAACGGCTCATCCAGCAGCAGGATCTCCGGGTTGACGGCCAGGGTACGCGCCAACGCCACCCGCTGCTGCTGACCACCCGACAGCTGCGAGGGGTAACGATCACGATAGGCGGCGATACCGAGCGTGGTCATCACCGACTGCAGGGTCTGCTCCCGCTCCGCCCGTGGCATCTTGCGCAGCTTGAGACCGAATTCGATATTCTGCGCCACCGTCAGATGGGGCCAGAGCGCATAGCTCTGGAACACCAGTCCCAGATTCCGCTTCTCGGCGGCAATGAAGAGACCGGCCTGTACCGAATCGACGATGCGCTCGCCAAGGCGGATCTCGCCGCCACTGGCATGCTCGAGTCCGGCAATCATCCGCAGTGTCGTGGTCTTGCCGCAACCGGACGGCCCCAGCAGACACATGAATTCGCCGGCTTCTATGGTCAGATCCAGCGCCTTGACCGCGAAGTGACCACTGCGGTCATAGTTCTTGCAGACGTGGTTGAGTTGAATGTTGGGCATCAGCTTCCGAGTCCTTGTGCCAGGTTGGTACGAGTCAGTTTCTGGGTCAGCAGGGTACCGGTGAAGGCCAGTAGGCAGACCAGCAACACGACGGCATTCGCCGCCTGCAGGTAGTTGTAATCGATGAGCCGCAGCGCATAGGTAGTCAGAACATCCGTCGAGGGGACAGCCAACATCACGAACAGACTCAGGCCATTGATACCGGAGATAAAGGGCAGCAGGATCCCAGTCACCAAAGCCCCCTTCTGGATCGGGATCACGATGCACACCAGGCGGCGTAACCAGCCGGCACCGGCCATTTGAGCCGCCTCTTCCGGCTCCTTGCCCAGTTGTATCATGGCTGAGATGCCGGCGCGGGAAGCATAGGGCATCTCATCGGCGATCAACGCCAGTATCAGCAGAGTGACAGTGCCATACAGGGCTGGTAGCGGCCCCCGAGGCTCGGCAAACAGCGACAGATAGGCTGCAGCAAAGGCGATGCCGGGAACCAGATAGGGGAAGAAGGTGACCTGCCGCAACAGCAGTGCCAGCCAGCCGAATGGAGTCCGGACGACCACATAGCCAGCCAGCAGCCCCAAGACGCCCGCACCGACCGCGGCCAGGCCGACGATCCACAGGGTATTCCAGGCGGCCCGCCACAGGTTCGGGCTCAATAGCACACCACGGGTCTCGGCAACCGTATCGAGATGGTCGCCCATCCAGAAATCGAGGGTGAAATTCGCCAGCGAGAAATCCCCCGGGACCCGCATCAGGGTCGAGAGGATCAAGACAGTGAGTGGCAGGATGACCGAGATGAGAAACACCCCGCTGACCAGACCCACCGCCGGCCACTGCCAGCGACCGAGAGAGTGCTGGCGCAACAGACCACCCTTGCCACTGACAGTCACGAACTTGCGAGCCTCCTTGAGCAGGGTGGCATCCAGCAACAGGGAGACCACGCCCAACAACATGATGGCGCAGGCGACGACAGCCGCGACACCCGTCTGGCGCAGCTCTATGCTACGAAACAGCGACGTCGAGAGCACAGTGTAATTGACCGGCAAACCGAGCAGATAGGAGACACCGAATTCACCCAGTACCTTGGCGAAGATCAGCACACAGGCCGACATCAGGGATGGCAGCATCAGCGGCAGCAGGATGCGTCCCATGACGGTCATGGTATTGGCGCCCAGAATACGGGCCGAATCCTCCAGCTGGATATCGAAGGTGCGCAGCGCGTTGCCAAACAGCAGGATCACGAACGGGATATAGTTCAACGCCAGGATCAGCACGATCGGCAGCTCGCCATAGGCCAGCCAGTCCGGAGGTGACATGCCCATCGCCTCCAGCCAGCCCTGCTGGCCACCGATGCTACGGTTACGAAATAACGTGGTCCAGGCCATGGCGAAGGTCCAGGCGGGGAGCATATAGGGAACTATCAGGGCGGTGGCAAACCAGGTTCTGCCCAGCAGATTACTGCGGGTGACAAGCCAGGCCAGGAGACCACCGAGAGTCAGCGACAGCAAGATGACACCGCTCGCCACTCGCAGCGTATGCCACAGCGGTTGCCAGAACATGGCCTCCGCCACCGGAGAACTCAGGGTGCGGATCAGGTAGTAATAGGTCCACTCCCCCGTCATGGCCCCGATACGGCGTTCATCACCAAACTGCACCTGTACCGCATCCAGCAGCAAGGCGCAGACCGGTACCGCAATAAAGTAGATAAACAGCAGCGCCAGCAGTAGCCCGAACAGCGTGGTCGGTGACTGGAGAAGTCCGTGCCAGCGGTAACGCAGCGTCAGTAAATGAGCGCGCCACGGCATGAGTCGGCAGGTCAGGGTATTCACGGTAAACAGCTCTCCTTGCTATCTGATTGCACAGCTGTGCAATGTTCAACATGCTAGGAGAACAATGTGACGGTGCCATGACAGTCCCATGGCGATACAGCGGAATGGATCTATGGCCGGTGGATAAGTGGCGGGGATCCAGGTTAGCCGGCGGTTAAAAGGCACCTATAAAAATGCCGCTCATCGGTGATGAGCGGCATTCACAACTCAGCTTGGGATCATGGCCCGCGCCGATTCAGCAGGGCAACATCAAAGAATAATGTCGCGCAGGCGCTGATCCTTGCGATCCAGATAATGGGTAGAGCTGATGCGGCGTATGGTCCGCGACTTGCCGCGGATCAGCAAGGTTTCGGTGGTCGCCAGGGTGCCATCACTGGTAATGCCCTCCAGCAAATCGCCCTTGGTGATACCGGTGACCGAGATGATGACGTTGTCGGTACGCACCATATCTTCCAGCTTGAGCACCACTTCGGCTTCGACGCCCATCTTGGCACAACGAGCCAGTTCATCGGCTCCCAGAATGCGATTCTCTTCGGTATTGCCTTTCACCTTGTGACGGGGCAACAGCCGACCTTGCATGTCGCCATCCAGCGCCCGGACCACGGCGGCAGAGACCACACCTTCCGGAGCACCGCCAATGCAGTACAACATATCGACTTCATTATCCGGCAGGCAGGTCAGCACAGAGGCGGCGACATCACCATCGGGAATGGCAAACACCCGCACGCCCATCTGTTGCATCTGGCGGATAGCCTCATCATGGCGGGGCTTGGCCAGGGTAATTACGGTCAGGCGACTAATCGGTTTGCCCAGCGCCGCCGCCACCGAATGGATGTTGTCCACCAGCGGCTTGTTCAGATCGATGGCGCCCTTGGCTTTATAACCCACGATCAGTTTTTCCATATACATATCGGGGGAGCACATGAAGCCCCCTTTGTCCGCCGCCGCCAACACGGCCACCGCATTGGCCTGGCCCATGGCCGTCATGCGGGTACCGTCAATCGGGTCAACGGCTATATCCACGGCATCGCCGCCACAGCCGACTTTCTCACCGATATACAGCATAGGTGCCTCGTCGATCTCGCCTTCACCGATCACGATCTCGCCGTCGATTTCTACCTGATTCAAGACCAGCCGCATCGCCTCTACGGCAGCACCATCAGCCACATTCTTGTCACCACGGCCAAGCCATTTGTAGCCTGCCAGCGCGGCAGCCTCTGTTACTCGGGAAAATTCGATCGCCAGTTCACGTCTCATAGCTGCATTTACCTGTGGATTGTCCGGGGGATTCGTCAAAACGGCGGCATTTTACCACCACAGAAAAACCTTTGCCTGCCGGAATCACTATATGACGCAGATCGTCAGGTCTTTCACGATCATCACAAAGTTCCGCCAACATAAAAACTTCATCAATGAGTAACAAAACCGTCACGCCCGACTCCTAGCATGGCCCTCGTTGACCACCCTCGCAAAACAAAAATTGCCCGATACAAGGAATGATTGATGAAAAAGTTGACTGCTGTTGCTGTAGCTCTGCTGGCCGCCACTTCCGCCGCCCAAGCTGCCGATGTATACAAGAATGAACAGATGTCTCTGGACATGTATGGCCGTATCTACGCAGGCCAGTTCTTTGGTACCAAGCAAGAAGGCACCAAGGACTACAGTGAAAAGCTCGGTGCCAATCAATTTATCCGCTTCGGTGTCAAGGCCGACAGCGCCATCACAGGTACCATGAAGGCCGTTGCTCAATACGAAATCCAGAGCTATATCGGCAACAGTGAGAAAATTAACAACGCTTCTTGTGACAAGCTGACCCTGACCGGTGATGCCCAGACCGTTACTCCGGTCTGTAAAGATGACAAGCTGCGTACCCGTCTGGCCTTCGCCGGTGTGAAATCTGACAACTGGGGTCAAGTGACTTTCGGTCGTCAAAAGGGTGCTGTTTCCCTGGTCAACGACTGGACCGATGTGGCCTTGGCTGACGGTTACGGTAACAGCGCCCTGGGTTCAGGAACTGACACCTTCGGTACCGGTCGCTCCTCCGATCTGCTGAAGTATTCGACCAAGTTCGGTGACCTGAAAACCGGTAAGTCCGCTCAGGGTCTGCAACTGGACATGAGCTACAAGTTTGATGGCAACACCACCGAAGAAACCACCAAGTCTGATGCCGATGCCGCTTATGGCCTGTCTGCAGCTTACTTCTTCAATAACGGTCTGGGTTTCGGAGCTGGCTATAACGTCGGTAATCGTGACAAGGCGGGTGAGAATGATGCCAAGCTGGCATTGGTCGGTGTGATGTTTGATAACAAGTCCATCTATGCTGCTCTGAACTATGCCGATGGCAGCGACTACCTGGCCACAGGGACCGACCATACAGGTATTGAAGCAGCTGTGGGTTATAACTTTGTCAACGGCTTCGGTCTGATGGCGAACTATAACAAGCAAGAAACCGAGAAAGCTGGCGTTGATGCCGACACAGTGGATTACTACACCCTCGGCGCCCAATACAAGTTCAACAAGAGCCTGCGCGTTATCGGTGAATATCGCATCCAGAATCTGGACGCTACCGATGCAGCCAAGGCTGAAAAGGTCGAAAACGACTACCAACTGGCTGCCCGTTACGACTTCTAAGTTGCAACCACAAAGCCAATCAAAAGAGGCGCCTCACGGCGCCTCTTGTCATTTCTGATGACGAACCAATAGAGCCATCAATCCTTGCCCTGCTCCTGATTGTGATACTGGGTCGCGATCTCCCGGGAGGAGCGGTAGACATCCGGCACCTGATCGATAGCGCTCACCGTGACTCCCAGATCCCGCAACAGTCCATCGCTCAGACCATAAATCCACCCATGTACCGCCAACTCCTGACCACGCTTCCAGGCATTCTGCACGATCGTCGTGTAACAGACGTTGGCCACCTGTTCGAGCACATTCAGTTCACACATGAAATCTTGCTGCTCTTCCAGCGAACCCATGGCTTCCAGCTGTTCCTGATACTTGAAACGGATGTCCTTGATATTACGCAGCCAGTTGTCGATCAAGCCCTGTTCGGCATTGCCCATGGCGGCAATCACACCGCCACAGCGGTAGTGACCACAGACGATGATGTGTTTGACCTTCAACACATCAATGGCGTACTGGATCACTGACAGACAATTGAAGTCGGTATGGATCACCAGATTGGCCACGTTGCGATGCACAAACACATCGCCGGGTAACAGACCCAGCAATTCATTGGCGGGCACCCGACTATCGGAACAGCCGATCCAGAGATACTCAGGCGCCTGCTGGGCACTGAGTTTCTCAAAGAAACGAGGGTCTTCCGCCTTGATCTTTTCTGCCCAGGTTCGATTTTGGGCAAACAAATGATTCAACAGTTTCATCGATCGCTTCCTCTATTACAGGTTCGTGGCAACTAGTTACCGGCAATCTTCATCTGCTCCAGCAGTATGGAGCCGGTGCGCAGGCTGGAGCGGCTGTCCCAATCACTGCCGACCGCCAGCATATTCCGGAACATATCCTTCAGATTACCGGCAATGGTGATCTCCTCGACCGGATAGGCGATTTCGCCATTCTCGACCCAGAAACCGGCTGCACCACGGGAGTAATCGCCAGTGACCACGTTGACACCCTGTCCCATCAACTCGGTGATGAATAGACCGGTTCCCATCTGCTGCAGTAACTCGTGCTGGCTTTGCCCTTGTCCGGTCACCAGCCAGTTGTGAATGCCACCGGCATGACCGGTCGAAGGCATCCCCAATTTACGACCCGAGTAGGTAGTCAGCAGATAGGTTTGCAAGCAACCGTCAGCAATAATTGCCTGATCCCGGGTACGAACTCCTTCGGCATCAAAGGGCGCACTGGCCAAACCGCGAGGCAGTAATGCCTGCTCGTCGATCTGCAACCAGTCCGGAAAAATCTGTTGACCCAACGAGTCCAGCAGGAAAGAGGATTTGCGGTACAGGTTGCCGCCGCCGATGGCCGAGGCCAGATGGCCAAACAGCCCGGAAGCGGTATCGGCATCGAATAGCACCGGCAGGGTTGCGGTGCCAATCTTGCGCCCGCCCAGACGGGAGACTGTACGCTCGACCGCTTCTTCGGCGATGCGCTCCGGCGTCCACAGGTCATTGATGGCACGACAGGAAGAGTAACCGTAGTCCCGCTGCATCTCGCCGTCCTGTTCGCCGATCAGCACACAGCTCAACGAATGACGGGAGCCGGCATAGCCTTTGACGAAGCCATGGCTATTGCCATATACCTTGATGCCGTGGTGACTGCTGAATCCGGCACCATCGGACTGCTTGATTCGCGGATCCAACCCCAACGCATGCAATTCACAGCGCCGCGCCAGCTCCAGACCATAGTCCGGATCCGGTTCGATAGGATGTAACAAGTCCAGCTCAGGAACGTCCCAGGCCAACCATTCGGCATCCGCCAGCCCGGAAAAGGGATCGGCGGCGGTATGACGGGAGATTTCCAGTGCCGCTTCCACGGCGCTGCGCACCGCATCCGGCCCCAGATCCGTGGTCGAAGAGGAACCCTTGCGACCGTCCCGATAGACAGCGATGCCCAGAGCGCCATCTTTATTGAATTCAATGCTCTCGACCTCGCCGCCCCGGGTATTCACCGAGAGGCCAGTCTGTTTGCTGATTGATATTTCGGCACTGTCGGCGCCCAGTTGCCGGGCAATGGCCAGCGCGTCAGCGACCACCGCCTCCAGCCGTGTCTGTTCCTGGCGTACTTGCTGCTGCAGATCCATAGTCATATTGTCTCATCTTCGTTAGCGGCCCAGCCTATCACAGCCCAGCAATCAACGGGAGAAGCTGGTAACATATTCAATATGTGAACAGGAAATAGAATCGCCATGCAGAATCAATTTGATGGAACCCACGATGACGAGTGGGAAGATGAAGGCCCAAGCAAGACCCAGATGAAGCGCGACTCGGAGGCACTGCAAGCCTTGGGCGAAGAGCTGGTCAATCTGAAGCCAACCGAGCTGGTCAAGGTACCGCTGGATGAATCGCTACAAGATGCCATTGCGCTGGCCCACCGCCTCAAGGGCAAACGGGAAGCCTGGCGTCGCCATATGCAGTTTATCGGGCGCCTGATGCGCAGCCGTGACATTACCGAAATCGAACAGGCGCTGGAAGTGATCCGCAGCCGTCATGTGATCGGTAATGCGCGCATGCATAAGCTGGAGCAACTGCGCGAGCGCTTGATCGAGCAAGGGGATGACGCCGTCAACGAACTGCTGGGCAAGTTCCATGAACTGGATCGGCAGAAGCTGCGCCAGCTGGTCCGCCAGGCCAAAAAAGAGCGCCTGGATAACAAGCCGCCTGCAGCATATCGCGAGCTGTTCCAGTACCTGCGCAGCGAGCTCGAAGCCATTATCTAAGGTCATTGCCTGATGGCTTTAGCATCAAACGATGAAATGCAAAGAGGGCGGATTTTATCCGCCCTCTTTGTTTTATTCTCTGCTGGTTTTGTTCTCTGCGCGGCGCGCCGACACTGAAGGTTACCGGGTGCCGCCGACCGTCATCTGATCCAGTTTCAAGGTCGGCTGCCCAACGCCAACCGGCACACTTTGACCATCCTTGCCACAGACGCCGACTCCGGCATCCAGTGCCAGATCCCGACCCACCATAGAGACTTGCTGCATGGCTTCCGGCCCGTTACCGATCAGGGTCGTACCCTTGAGCGGCGCCGTGATCTTGCCATCTTCGATCAGATAGGCTTCGGAGGCCGAGAACACAAATTTGCCCGAGGTGATATCCACCTGACCGCCACCGAAATTGGGGGCATAGATGCCCTTCTTCACCGAGGCGATGATCTCGGCCGGATCATACTGGCCTGCCAGCATGTAGGTATTGGTCATCCGTGGCATCGGCAGATGGGCATAGGATTCGCGACGACCATTGCCGGTCGGCGCCACCCCCATCAGTCGGGCATTCATCTTGTCCTGGATGTAGCCCTTGAGGATGCCGTTCTCAATCAGCACATTGTACTGACCGGGTGTTCCTTCATCATCGATGCTGACCGAACCACGCCGTCCCGGCAGGGTGCCATCATCGACAATGGTGCAATGTTCGGAAGCCACCCGCTGGCCAATCTTGCCGGCAAACGCCGAAGAGCCCTTGCGGTTGAAATCCCCTTCCAGACCGTGGCCCACCGCTTCGTGCAACAAGACGCCCGGCCAGCCCGGACCCAACACCACCGGCATGGTACCCGCCGGGGCATCGACCGCATCAATGTTGACCAGAGCCTGCCGCACCGCTTCGCGCACATAACCCAGGGCCCGCATCTCGCCCGCCACCGGATCGAAGAAGTAGTCGTAGCCGAAGCGGCCACCACCACCGGAACTACCCCGTTCCCGACGGCCATTGCGCTCCACCAGCACACTGCAGTTCAGACGTACCAGAGGGCGAATATCGGCACTCAGAGTGCCATCGGTCGCGGCCACCAGAACTTCTTCATAGACACCGGACAAGGAGGCGATCACCTGGGTAACAGCCGGGTCCAGGGTACGGGCGAAACGATCCATCTGTTCCAACAGACTGATTTTTTGCTGCTTATCCAAGGTCCCCAGGGGATCAATCGGCGCATACAAGGCAGTGGCATGGCCCGGTTGCCAGATTTTGATGTCACCTTCCCCGCCGCTCTGCGCTATACCGCGTGCAGCGATCACCGCCTGGCTCAGAGCATGAATACTGATTTCATCGGAATAGGCAAATCCGGTTTTTTCACCGCTGATGGCGCGAACGCCAACGCCCTGATCGATGTTGTAGCTACCATCCTTGACGATGCCATCTTCCAGCACCCAGGATTCGTGATAACTGCTCTGGAAATAGAGATCGCCGAAATCGACCCTATGGCTCATCAGCTGCCGCAACATACGCGCCAGCATGGCCTCATCCAGTTCGTGGGGTAACAACAGGCGTTCGGAAACTTGTTTCAACAACATCACTCGGGTTCTCTCCATCCATCGCGCAACCGGGCATGTTGTAGCACCGGCATATCACGACGGACCTTGTTCAGAAATTGAAGATCCAGCCCGGCATGGATCAGGCCGCTCTCATGCCCGGCTTCTGCCAGCACCTGACCCCAGGGATCGATAATCACCGAATGTCCCCACGTCTGGCGCCCGCCACCATGGTCACCGCACTGATTGGCGGCCAGTACGTAACACTGATTTTCGATGGCCCGGGCACGGAGCAAAGCCAGCCAATGGGCCTGACCTGTCACATAGGTGAAGGCTGCAGGCACCAGCAGGATATCGGCGCCCGCTACGCGCAACTGGCGATACAGTTCGGGAAAGCGCACATCGTAGCAGATGGAGAGCCCGAGGCCACCAAAAGGTGACGCCACCACCCGCCAGTCCTCGCCAGGAGCAAAACTGGCGGATTCCCGGTACTGGCCATGCCCATCTGCCACATCCACATCGAACAGATGCAACTTGTGATAGTGGCCCTGAAAGGTTCCGTCCGGGGCATACACCAGCGAGCTGGTATGCAACCGCGTCTCGCCGCTGACCTGGGTCGGCAGCGATCCCGCGACCAACCAGATCCCCCACTGCCGGGCCCAATCCGCTAGCTGCTGCTGGATTGGTCCGGCACCCAGGGTTTCAGCGATCCCTTGGTAGTCCGCTGTCGTTCCCAGGCAAGCGAAGTTTTCCGGCAACAACACCAGACAGGGACGCTCGCTCGGCAACAGCGCCAACTGCTCGCTAATCTGGCGACGATTGAGCGACCAATCGGCTTGGCCATTGAGTTGCACTGCCACTAGCTTCATCGAGACAACACCTTCTTGTAATCTGCCGGGATCTTCTGCAACTGCCCATGCTCCCGACCGATCTCTGTCACCTGAGGGGATTCCAGCGGACCTTGCAGATGAAAACTGATCCGGGTGATGCCCTCGATCACCGGGGAAAGCAAGGTAGAAGCCGCCAGAACATAGATACCCGTCACTGGCGTCACAGCAAAGGCGGTGGCCAGCGACACCCCGTTGGTAAAGTGCGGAGTAAAGGTGAATTGATAATCCATCTTTTTGCCGACCAGATCCAGCGTGCCTCGCCCGGCAATATCACCGGCATCCCCCAGCAAGGCGAAATCCTCATTGTGCAACATCCCCTGGCGGATGCTGCCCGTGGCGGTGATCGACTTGAAGAAGAAGCCTTTTTCAAAGGCATCACCAAAATCCAGGCTCAGGCGGCGCATCAAACTATTCAGCGACAACATGGAGAGCAAGCGGGTACTAGTGGAATCCAGCTTGCGCAATAACCCCTCCCCGGTGTCCAGCTTGAAGCTGCCGTTCATACTCGGCTTATGGGGCTGATACAGGGGCCCTTGCCAGCTCATGTCCAGTTCCGCCGTTGCTGGCGTGCCACCAAAGGCCGCGCCGTAATTCCAATCCTTGGTCATCTGCTCCAGGCTGCTGGCTTTTAATGTCAGATGCAGGTCGCTCTGCCCAGCCGGTTGCTTGAGCCGCCAGCTCCCTCGCCCCTGCACGCTATGGCCACCATTTTTCAGGGAGAAGGACGGCAATAGATACGCATCCGGTGCCCGGCGGCCTTTAACGCGCACATCCCCCAGCAAGGCATGATCCACCTGACAACGCTGGCAGTGGAAGTCCAGATCCGGCCAAAGGGCCATCTGGCTACGCTGCTCGGCCAGCGAGGGGATAGGCGGTATCACCTCCGGGAGCTCTTCTACCGGAGTCGTTTCATCTCGACCCTCGGCCGTCGATTCCTCAGGGTTATAGCCCGGGTTGCGCCAGTGCAGATAAGCCAGATCGATGCTCAGCGGATGATCCGGCTGCCAACGCACAGATCCCGATAGCTGGCTGGCCAGCACGTTACCCTGAACCCCCTGCTCATCCCGAGTCATCTGCAGGCTGAACTTATCCCAGGGTTGGGATGCGAGGGTCAGCTGTTGACTCTGAACCTGGATGCTCTGTGTCGGCGGCAACCAGCTACCGGCATGACTCAAGGTGGCGCCATCCATCGGCTGTCCCAACTGTTGCCACCACGCCTGCCAGGCATCGGCATCCAGTCGCTCGAATTTCAGATCCAGACTGACTGGTGCCGGCGGGGTCAGGGTATCGAGCGTCGATTGGTTACTGATCCAGAAGCGGCTGAACTGATGTTTCAGGTGATCCAGTTGTCCCACGAACTGCAGGCCATTTTTCCAGTCTGCGCGCAATGTCGAGGCACTGTGATTGCCCCGCGCCGTTACCCGCAGCGGTAGCGATTGGTTGGCGACCTTGCTATAGGGCGCTGGCCAGGTCAACGCCAGACCTTTGAGGTCACTCTGCCACTCCGCCTGGTAGTCATAGCGGCCCTGAGGATGCAACTGCAACGCTACCGAGCCTTGCCACTGAGTCTGGCCCTTGAAGGTCCGTTGCCAGCCCGCCGACAAGTCTTGGGCACGGGCCTGACTCCAGGCCCCTTGCAATCCCAATTGCACCTGATAACCGGCCTCTTTCAGCGCGCCCTGGTAGTCGATGCGCATGGGTTGTCCCCAAAGATCGGCCTTCAAACCGTTAAAGCGGGTCTCCGCCTCGGTAAAGAAGAGCTCGCCCTCCAGCCGGTTCAGCGCCAACTCCAGTGGCACCACCTTCAGCCCATTGCCAGCGAATTGCACATGCCCCAGCACCTGCACAGGATCGCCATCCACCGGGATCACCAGTTGCAGATCGCCCGTCAGGGGCTTGCTCAGTTGTAGCTGTTGTAATGCCGCGCCCACCGAATCCTTGACTCCTGACTGCTGCAGATACTCGCTGACTGCCTTGGCTTCGCCCTGAATAGCGGCATTGATATGGAGTCGACTATGGGGCTCCAGCGTGGGAAACCAGGCATGAATATGATTGGTGCGAGCTGCGCCCAGACGCGCGGCGTTACTGCGCATCTCCAGGGTGTCGTTCTGGAACAAGAGATCCAGCGACATCTCCTGCAGTGGCTGCCAGGCAGGATCAAACTGAAAGGTCGTGTGGCGCAGCGGTACCCAAGCCTGAAAGATACCGCTCCCCTGGTGATAGGGAAACTCGGCCAGGGGGCCATCCCACAACACGGTCGCCCCTTGGGCCTTACCGCCTTGCAAGGCCGCGCGCAGATAATCGGTGAGACCTTGGCCCATCGCCAGTCGCGGATAATAACGCCAGGCCTGGGATGCATCGTCCAGATCGACCTGGGTCAATAGTGCCAGGTAGGGAGTGGCGGCATGGGGGAGCTCGAGACGAAAATCGGTATCGGCTTGCAGCGCCGGAGTCACCAGATGCAGTTGTTGACCCGAGACTTGCCAACCATCGGCGGTCTGCTGCCACTGCAGTTGGCCATTCAGGCTGGTCAATGGAATATCCGCTGGAAAGTAGGGGCCAACCTGAACGGATTGGGCGCCGAGCTGCACATCCACCCGCCCGCCTTGAGCATCCAGTGTAAAAGCGCCGTTTACATCCCGCAGGCCGGGAACCATTTCCCAGCGCTGCCAGCCCAGCGCCTGCAAATGCCCGGATAATTGCCATTCACCATCCTGCTCCCGGCGCTCGAACGCCAGCTGTTGCAGGGTGCCCGTCGGTTTCATGCTGCTCAGGGCTTCCCCGGCGACACTGCGTTCACCCGCCAGTAATGCCAGCACCGGTGTGATTCCAGGCAAACTCACGGGATCAATTCGGCCACTCAGCATACCCGCTTGGGAATCCAGTTGCATGCGCCAGGGCCCCCAGTCGGCGCCATCCCCCTGCACCTGCAGGTCATGACTGGCCAACTGCCACCCATGGCCCAGACGTTGCCATTGCACCAGGCCACCGCGCAAACCAATCTGGTGGCGACGATTGCCCTGCTGCCACTGCAGTTGATTGTCCGCTAATTTCAACAGCCCCAGTTGCCAGTCATTGGCTTGTCGCTCCAGCCAGAACTCGAAGTCCAGCTGGCCACTCAAGTTGGCATGCTGGGCATCGCCATCTGCTGCAACCTGACGTTGACTATTGCTCGCCAGATAGAGCTGGCCATTGAGGGCTGAAGGGGTATCGGCGGGACCGCGAAAATCGGCGATCAGGTGGATCTGGTGCGTCAGACCATTGTGCTGAAACACCAGCTCGCCATCACCACGATGCCGCGCACCCTGGTTCTGCCAACGCAGGCGACTGATATTCAACGAGCCCAGATCCCCGAGCGAGGAGCGCACCACCAGATGACTGTCGCGCAATTCAAATTGCTTGAGCCCGCCAAGTAACAACCGGCTGAGCGGCTGCCAGTCGCGGGCCGTGGCGGCCGCTTCTCCCTGAGAGCTCAATAAACGCCGGGGCAGTATCATCTCCACCCCCTGGAATTGCAGCTCACCAATCACCCACTGCTGTTGCTTGAGGCTCTGCCACATATCCAGTTGCAAGGTGGCCTCGTCGACAGTTAGCTGCCAGGGTTCATCGCGCCTCTGTCGCAACTCGAGCCCTTGCAGGGTGATCGCCGGACCAAAGTCGGTCCAACGCGCCCCCAGGCTGGCAACCTGGCTGCTCAATGCCGGATCGGCCACCAGCCAGTCGAGCAACGCCTGACGTTGCGCCTGCAACCAGGGCACCCCGAAGCGCGCGCCACTGACCAGCAAGGCCAGCAGTAACAGCAACAGGGCGGCCAGGCGCCAGGTATGGAACAGGGTGCGACGCAGCACTTACATCATCACCACGTCAAATTGTTCCTGACTGTAGAGAGGTTCCGCATGCACCTTGACTTGCTTGCCGATGAACACCTCCAGCTCGGCCAGGCTATGAGACTCCTCGACATGCAGGGCTTCCGCCACCTGTAAGGCGGCATAGACCACAAACTGATCGGCATCGTAGGCGCGGTTCACGCGCAGGATCTCGCGCAGTATCTCGTAGCACACCGACTCCACAGTCTTGACCCGACCGCGGCCTTTGCACTCGGGACATTCGGAGCAGAGCACATGTTCCAGGCTCTCGCGGGTGCGTTTGCGGGTCATCTCCACGAGTCCAAGATGGGAGAAACCGTTCACTCCGGTCTTGGCTCGATCTCGCGACAGCGCCTGCTCCAGGCTCTGCAGCACCCGCCGTCTATGATCCTCGGATTGCATGTCGATAAAATCGATGATGATGATGCCGCCCAGATTGCGCAACCGCAGTTGCCGGGCAATCGCCGCCGTTGCCTCGACATTGGTGTTGAAGATGGTCTCTTCCAGATTGCGATGGCCGACGAAGGCACCGGTATTGATGTCGATGGTGGTCATCGCCTCAGTCTGATCGATGATGAGGTAGCCACCGGACTTCAGCTCGACCTTGCGCTCCAGCGCCCGCTGGATTTCATTTTCCACATCGTAGAGATCGAAGATCGGCGAGTCGCCGGAGTAGTACTCCAGTTTATTCACCATCTCGGGGACAAACTCTTCGGTGAAGAGCTTCAGCTGTTCGAAGGTCTGGCGGGAATCGACGCGGATCTTGTCCAGCTCGGTGCCGACAAAATCGCGCAGGATGCGAAAAGCCAGGCTCAAATCCTCATACAAGATGCTGCAGGGTTTGTTGCGCAAGCGGCGCTCCAGCACCTTGCTCCACAGCCGCTTGAGGAACTGGGTATCCTGCTCCAGCTCTCGCTCGCCCACCCCTTCGGCGGCGGTACGAACGATAAAACCGCCCAGATGATCCACCTGCCGGGAGACAATATTTTTCAGTCGCTCCCGCTCCGTTTCACTCTCGATGCGTTGCGAGACACCGACATGGGAACTGCCAGGCATGAAGACCAGATAGCGGGAGGGAAGCGTGATGTCCGTCGTCAAGCGGGCGCCCTTGGTACTGATGGGGTCTTTGACCACCTGGACCATGATGTCCTGGCCCTGGCGTACCAGTTCGGCAATGTTACCGACCTGAAAGTGTTCCTTCTCCCGTACATCGACACATTCGGTATGAGGCACTATGTCCGAGGCGTGCAAAAAAGCGGCCTTTTCCATGCCGATATCGACGAACGCCGCCTGCATGCCGGGCAGTACCCGACTGATCTTGCCTTTGTAGATATTGCCCACCAGCCCGCGCTTGGCCTGACGCTCAATATGCACCTCTTGCAGAATACCGTGCTCGACCAGGGCAACCCGAGTCTCCGACGGCGTCACGTTTACCAGAAGTTCGGTTGACACTTTGGGTCTCCTTGCCTGCTTATAGGTATTGTTGTAGCAGCAGATCAGTTTCCAACAACGGCAAGCCCACCACAGCGGTGTAACTGCCTTCGATGCGACTGACAAATTTTCCCGCCAGACCCTGAATGCCATAAGAACCCGCCTTATCGGCAGGCTCCCCAGTGTGCCAGTATTCGGTGATCTCTTTGGCAGATAATACCCGGAACGTGACCTCAGTGGTGACCAAGGTGACGGAAACCCCAGTAGCGCCTGCAACCGCGACCGCCGTCATGACCTGATGACAACGCCCGGAAAGCGCCGTCAGCATGCGTTCGGCATCTTGTTGATCACGGGGTTTTTCCAGCACCTGCTCATCCAGCACCACTATGGTATCGGCGCCCAGCACCGGCAAGCGCTCGCCACTGCTGTGCCAACCGGCCAGCGCCTTGGCCTGGGCCAGTCGACGGGCATAGTCGGCCGCGGCTTCGGCTGGCGATTTTTCTTCCGGTACATCAAGGGTCAGAACGTCGAATGGATATCCCAGCTGCGCCAGCAACTCACGCCGCCGGGGAGAGGCCGAGGCCAGATAGAGACGGGGAGCAGAGGCAGGAGTCATCAGCGGATACGAAATTTACGGCGCAATTTGCGCAAGGAGAGAAAGGTCCAGGGCCAGAGCAAGGTGGTGCTCAATGAAGCCCAGAACAGCCGGTAGTTGAGTGATGCCATGCCAAACAAATGCTCCGCCCAAAACACCGACAACTGTCCCAACAGACTGATGCAGCCGATGACCATCGCCTGCTGCCAGACCGAGAAGTTGCGGATCTTCTGGAATTGCATCGCCGCCACATAGGCCATGATAGCCATCGACAAAGCCCGCACCCCGAGGGTGGAGCCCAGCAGTATATCCAGCAACAAGCCCGCCACCCAGGCGGTGCCGATATTGACGCGATGGGGTAAGGCGATCACCCAGTAGAGCACCACCAGTGCCACCCAATCCGGACGATAGGTATCCAGCAAGGCCGGCATCGGCAAGATCGACAGCAGCAGTGCCAGCAAGATCGTCAGATAGATAGAGCCTATGCCATGTCCAGTTAGATTCATCGGGTTACTGCGCCTCCACGGGCGGGCTGGGGCGACGGACGCGGAAGCGTTCTGGCAGCGCCAGGTCCGGCCTTACGAGTCGACGGGTCGGCATTCGGTTTGGTCACGGCTTGCCCTGTGGTGGCAGCAGCCCCGCTGGCAACGGGCGGCAACACAGCAGCCGCTGAAGCTGCATCACTGATAGGTGCCGGCCACAACAGCAACAGATAACGCAAGCGATCCAGAGCGGCGAGAGGCTGCGCCTTCACCTCGGCAAAGGGCTTGCCCTCTTCGTAGGAGAAGCGGGTGATCTTGGCCACCGGATAGCCCATCGGAAAACGCCCGCCCAGACCTGAGGTCACCAGCAGATCCCCCTGCTGCAGATCGGCACTGCGCGGAATATTCTTCAAGTTCAGCTCATCCAGACTGCCCGAACCACTGGCAATGGCGCGGATATCATTACGCATGACTCGTACCGGCAAGGCATGACTCAAGTCGGTGATCAGCAAAACCCGGCTGGTCGTCTTGGCCACACTGACCACCTGACCCACCACCCCCTGATCGTTGACCACGGGTTGTCCTTCATACACACCGTTGCGTTCGCCCCGGTCGATGATCACCTTGTGCACGAAGGGATCCGAGTCGACGGCCAGGATCTCGGCCACCATCTTGCGGGAATCGCCCTGAATCGGCGAACCCAGCAAACCGCGCAGCCGCTCGTTCTCCTGGGTCAGCTGATTCAGGCGCAACAAATCGCTGCGCAACAGAAACAGCTGCTCCTCCAGCTTCTGGTTGGACTCCTGAAGCTGGCTGCGCGACTGTAACTGCTCGTTGACCCCATCGGCTAATTGGCGCGGCGTATCCGCCAGATAGATCAGCGGGCTGACCACAGAATCCATATAGATGCGCACGCCATTGAACAAATGGAACCGCGCATCGGCCACTATGCCGGCTACCGAGAGCAGCACAGCCAGAAAGAGTCGGAGTTGCAGGGAGAGGCCCCGGCCAAAAATTGGATTCATGCTGTCCGTCATACGAAACCGGCCCGCAAGGGGCCGGCTTCAAGATTATTCGTAGTGGAACAGATCGCCGCCGTGCATGCCGATGAGCTCGAGGGCTCGGCCGCCACCGCGTGCCACGCAGGTCAGCGGATCTTCCGCTACCACCACAGGGATACCAGTCTCTTCCATCAACAGACGGTCCAGATCCCGCAACAAGGCACCACCACCAGTCAGCACCATGCCGCGTTCGGAGATATCGGAAGCCAGTTCGGGCGGCGATTGCTCCAGCGCTACCATGACGGCACTGACGATCCCGGTCAGCGGCTCTTGCAGCGCTTCGAGGATCTCGTTGGAGTTCAGGGTAAAGCTGCGCGGTACCCCTTCGGCCAGGTTACGGCCACGGACTTCAATTTCGCGCACTTCATCACCCGGATAGGCAGAGCCGATCTCGTGCTTGATGCGTTCGGCCGTTGCTTCACCAATCAGGCTGCCGTAATTCCGGCGCACATAACTGATGATGGCTTCATCGAACTTGTCACCACCGATGCGGACCGATGAGGAATAGACCACACCGTTCAGGGAGATGATGGCCACTTCGGTGGTACCACCGCCGATATCCACCACCATGGAGCCAGTCGCTTCGGAGACCGGCAGACCAGCGCCAATAGCCGCAGCCATAGGTTCGTCGATCAGATAAACTTCACGCGCCCCGGCGCCCTGGGCCGATTCCTTGATGGCACGGCGTTCGACCTGGGTAGAACCACAGGGTACGCAAACCAGCACACGCGGACTCGGACGCAGGAAGTTGTTGTCATGCACCTGCTTGATGAAGTGCTGCAGCATCTTCTCGGTGACGTAGAAATCGGCAATCACCCCATCCTTCATCGGACGAATGGCGGCGATATTGCCTGGAGTACGACCCAGCATCAGTTTGGCCGCATGGCCAACCGCCGCCACAGACTTGGCGTTACCGCCACGTTCCTGACGAATGGCAACCACAGATGGCTCATTCAGCACTATGCCTTTGCCTTTAACGTAGATCAGCGTGTTGGCAGTACCCAAATCGATCGACAGATCGTTGGAAAACAAGCCTCTGAGATTCTTGAACATGGTAGCGGGGGATCCTGGAAGTTGAGACTGGGTAAAAACCGGCTAACTTTACCAACCCGGGGGGCATTGGGCAAGTAAACATCCGGCCGGAGGCCTGTGGTGGTGCATAAATGATGGTGCTATCAAAAATGTCGGGCCAGTGCTGCACACTGGCCCAAATGATTGTCGAGAGAGTCCGAATAATATCCGCATGAGATCCGAATCAGCGTCCCGAATTAATTCAGCACTTCGCGTCGGTAAATCACCCGGTCGCTGCTGCGCCATTGATTGAAAAATGCCCAGCCGCTCATGTCTGCAACCTCGACCAAGCCATTGCCATTCCAGTCATAGCTCAGCCAGGTGGGTTGCTTGGGCTGCTTGCCCAGATCCAGTTGGTAGTTAACCCGATCGCTAATCCCGGGGGCGGTGAAATGCAACCAGATATAACCCGCCTGGGCCGTGGCGCTGGTGGGTTGCCCTGTCGGCATATCGCGGCTGGTCGTCAGCGCCAACAACGAGGTCGAGCTGTTATCGATCAGGGTTAGCTGCGCCTTGGTGGCGTTATAGGTCCGATCAAACACAAAGCCGCCGCTGACCTTCAGGTCGAGTTGGGTACAGGCATCCTCGACATTGCGTTGCCAACCACTGCCGGTATAGCTCTCCATCATCAAGGGCAAGGCCAGAGCGCTACCCACGGCGGCACGTCCCGAACTCACGCTTAGGCGACCATGACGCAGATCCTGGGTGGAAAGCCGCACCGCTGTGCAATTGGATCCACAGGCGCCGCTGGTCGTGGCATTCATATTGGTGTCTTTGAGCGGCAGATCGATGGCTGACTCGTTATCGAACAACTGAAGTCCGAGTGCCAACTGGCTGAAAGGGCCATCGGGTGACGTGTTCCGGGCGAAGGTCTCGGGGTGCTGGTTGGCGGTAAATAGCCCAGCTTGCCACCCGAGGCTACCCAGACCGCTCAAGCGCAAACTCAAAGGGACACCGTTATCACCATTTTCAGCCACCAGCCCCAGGGTCGCGGTGGCAAACTCATCCCGGTAATTACTGGTAGTGCCACCACTCAGGTTACGAGCTGTCACAGTAAAGCGGGTGGGCATGGGTTGATCCATATAGCTGAAGCTGCCGCAACCTGCGCTCACACTGCCATTACTTACCGCGAAGTTATAGGGCGTAAAACGGCCGGTAGCGAGACTGCTGGCCACCGGAATCGTCATCCCCAGATAACTCGGTGGCGTCGCGGTGAATTTGAAGACGCCCACCTCGCTCACGCTCTGGCTCACGGTCTGGGTACCACTGCTACTGGCCTGATGGCTATAGCTACTGGTTCCCACCGTTGCCGCCCCCCCGGTGGTCGGCGCGACCAAGGTAGAACCTAACGGAATAGCGGCTAGAGCAAAGTTGGGCGTGGTGATGTTGCCGCTGCACAAGTCGGTATCATTGGTTTTCTCCCAAGCCCGACCGCTGATCGTCAGCGTAAATGGTTCGCCGGCTCGCTTGAAATAGGGACAACTGACATTGCCGGCGTTGCAGGTCGTTTCCGGTTGCACACAGAGTCCCAGCGGCCGACTGATAAACTGATCGCTGCCGGTCATCACCAGTCCGTCATCTCCGTTCGTCGTCGAACCGGTATAGCTAGCATCCAGTTGCATCTGGCCCGCGTCGACATAATTGACGCTGCTCAGTGTTGCCTGCCCTGCGCTGTCAAATGCCAGGGGAATCGACACCGGGGCTGCCGCGCTGGCTCCGACCGCAGTGCCATTGACCGTGACTGTGGGGTTAGCCGGATTCACCGTAGTGCTGGGCGAAATATAACTGCTCCAAAAATTCAACGTCCGGCTAACACTGGCAAAGCCGGGAACACACTGTTTGGTACTGTCGTCTTTCTTAACGGCCTTGATCACCACACCCGTGGCCGGCTGGTTGGCAATTTTGTCCGGCACATCAAATACAAAACCACTATCAGCAAAGGTCAGGGTGCAGCTGGCTTCACTCAGGGCACCGCTGCCTGCCCGGCAGAGTGTCTTGCTCAGGGGTTTGGTTGATGGTGTTGAGCTGGTGACGCCAATCGTGGTGCTGCCCGCGGTGCTCTTGCGAAGCTTTACTTTCGTTGTTCCGGTGGTGAAAGTGACACTATTCCCTCCCACCCAACCCCCATCAGTTAGCGTTGACGGGCTCAGCACGGCGGTGACTGAGCTGGTGACCAGTGTCGAACAACTCGCATCAGCACAGGCGCGGATGGTCATCTCTTCCGGATTACAGGTCAACCCTTGCCCGCTATGGTCAAACTCGAAATGGTCAATCTGCTGCCCGACCGGGCGAGAGGAGATGGAGCAGATCCGTACATTGTCCAGCTCATGAATATTGGTCGAGGCGCCGGTGGAGCCGGTGAAGGAGAGATAGAAGTTAGCAGGGAGTGCCGCCTGACCCGTTTGCACAATGGCGTTAAAAGTCGGGATCAAGGTGACGTAGCCGGAACCAGTATTCCGCTGTATGGTGACTAGCGCCTGACCAGATGTGCGCGAATCGACTGTCAGGCGGTAACGATGTGGAGGCGAAGGATATGAGTTTCCGCTATGAATCGTTGGGCTCAGAGTGTCGGTACCAAAAAGATAGCGGTACCCTGAATAGGCTGAGCCAGAGCCACGGATTGACACTGTATTGGCTTTGCTGGTCTGATTGTTCGCCCCGCCTTCGGCTCTAAAATTACCATACTCATCAATACCGACCCCGAGCCAACCGCCGGCAAAACCAGGAGCATTGGTCTTATAACCGTAACCCAGAGGCCCGCCGGAACTGCCCGGTTGCGGGGTAACAGTGGCATCGGATAACACCATGGCAATACCATCGGCAGCACTACCACCATACGCAGCCTGATCGAATTCGATGGTGACCAAATTGCTGGCAGCCGGAAACAGTCGCTGGTAAGTAATCGAAGTGGCTTGGCTGGTCACAGCTTCAGTCAGTCGTAACCGCCCGCTGATAATACTCGGCGTAAAAGTGCCACCACTCTTGGCTGCCGCCCAATTAACACTTAATGGGGGCTGGCTAAAATCGTCGGTAATGCATCCTAAAAGAGGAGGAGGTGTAGTCGAATCATCATTAACATAGGAATCATAAATATAAATATGCCGTGCCGTGATTCGGCCATTTACGGTGCCCTGATTACGCATAATGAAATTACCATTGGCATAGAAATAACCGTTATGAGTACCACCCAGCAGCTCGATGTTGTTGTACCCAATGATCACCAAACTCCCCATGCTGTCGGCGTTCAACGTCGCCTGGTTTTTTACCGACAGATCATTTTTGACAAAAATCCGCGTGGTACCAGGGTCACTGAGAATTAACGGCCTACCATCCAGATCCAATGTATCAATCCAATAATCACCGGGGGCCAAATAGAGCGCGGCCTGCCCATTTCTAACAGTCAGGCTCTTGATTTTATAGGTGGTATTAACATTGCTGAATTTAAGAACGGCATTGTCAACCATGAGATTTCCGTATTCAGTATTCCCACTCGCACCCAGCGTCACCACTTGGTTATTGTTGTAGGTCGTACTGCTGGTAATGCTGGAGCTCATAAATGGATCCAATACCAACATCGGAATCTGGATGCCGTTTGCCGTGCAAAAAGCCACGTTACCCGCACTATTGATACAGTTACCACTATTGCTCTGTACGTTAATCTTACACAGATTCAGTGAGGGGCTAGTCCCGCCCTTAATCCGAGAACTATTGGTTATTTCCAGCGTCGAGGCATTAGCCGAATTGCAGTTGGAATTTATGTTATCGGTCTGCCCTTGCACGACCGTTGGGAATACGGTGCCGTAATCAATTGTCATGGCAGCGAGAGGCTGATTAATCAGACACAGAGTTGACAGTAAGCTGACACTCAAAAAGCGCATCATTGTAGACTCCCCCCATCAAACGCTTCGGCCTGGATCGTCCGGCTGACGGTAAAATCCGGATTATTATCGCCACTGGCCGCTAGGGAGCCGCCGCCGTCACAACGCCCGGTACTGGCGAGCCGATAACTAGTCACAGCACCGCTGGTCACCGATAAGGTCGTGCAAACAATCGCGGCGGAACAACCCCGCAAGCCATCGCTGGTAAAACTCAGGCTGCTGCTGACCTTGTCACAGCCGGTTTTGCCATTGGCGTCCACCGTCGAGGCCCGCCAGACACCATTCGGATAGAGCTGGTAGAGCCCCTGCTCCACGCCGCTCTGCGCCGCCATCAAAGCCCGCACGCTCAGGACCTCCACCGTCACCTTCTCGCCACTATCCAGCAACAAGCGGCCCAGTGCGGCGGCGAGTAATCCAACGATGACGATGACAAATAGCGCCACCATGATGGCGCTGCCGCGCTGCGGGTGACCGGCTGACATCCGCTCAGGGCACATTGTTCACCTCCACCTGATGGCTAAACAGCACGCTTTCGCCCCGTTGAGTGAAGCTCAGATTCAGGCCCACCTCACCACTGCGATTAAAGGCCTGGGGATCCTGGAAAAAACGAGCACTGACCAGATGGTCCGCCATCAGAGCGCTACTGCTGCTACTGCTCGCCAGCACGGTCGCTTGCCGTACCAGTTGATTCTGGCTATTCCGGCAAAAAGAGACCTGCTCGCGGGCGAAGAAAATACGCTGTCCCGGTGAGGGTGCAGCAAAAACCGTGGAGGTTCCGGGCGGGATCTGGGTCAGGCTGGCAGTCAGCAGATTCACATCACCATTGACCGCCACAGGTAAGCTGGCCACTTGCGCCACGCAGACGCCAGCACTGCAGCCATAGGGGGATGCGGTACTCAAACCCACCGGATAGACAATGGCATAATCCCCCGCCTTGATACTGCCACTAAAAGGCACAAGGAAGGTCACAGTGCTGGTCGAGCTCGTCGGCAATGCCACATAGCGACTCACAGCCGCCAGGGGCCAGAAACTGATGCACTGCTGATCGGTGCTCACCACCAGGGTGCCCGGTACCGCATCGCGCAACTCCCGATTCAAGCGCTCGACGCCGAAGCGCACATCGCTCATCAGCTGTTCCCGGGCGCTGGCATCGGCATACAACTGGGTACTGCTGCCGATAAACTGGCTGCTGAAAGTGACCATAACGCCAAGCAGCAGAATCACCACCACCAGTTCAATCAGGGTAAAGCCGCGAGGTTGCTGCATCAGTAGTTCCCCCGTAGCAGCGCAAACGGCAACTGGCTACCATCCGGTAGCTGCACCGTCACAGTAACGAGCTTGACAGTAGTGCACAGGGTGGCGCTACAACCGGGACCTGGAGAGACGACAATCTGCACCCGATAGTTGGGGTAATCATTCTGCGTCGCCACACTGTTGTCGGTGAAATAGCTAGCCGCCACCCACTGATTGTTCGTGCAAGTGGTCAGATGCTGGCTGCAGATCGCCGGAGTATGGTAGTCATCCACATCGTTGAACAGATAAGGCTTGGTCTCGCCCGAATCAGGCCCATAGCCGGTTGGCGAGGTACAAGCCGCATAGGTGATGCCGTTGACTGTTTCCCCACAGCGCCAATGGCTGCCGTTATGATCCGAGTTCTGATCGAAGGAGCGGGCACTGATATCATTCAGCAGTCGCTGGGCCAGTTGTGCCGCCCGCACCTGCTGCACCGGCTCGGTGCTCTCCGCCGACTGGTTGATCAGCAGCCCCAGCATGCCCCCCAGGGCGATGGCGATCAGCACTATTCCCATCACCAACTCGATCAGGGTAAAGCCAGTAACACGCAATCCGTTAATCGAACGCATAGACATATCCCTGGGCATTGATCTGCACTTGAGCCGTCTCGCCACCCGCGCTGATACGTAGCTGGCAGCCACTGGAGCAAGCGCCGAGCGGGCGCCCCATGCGGTCGAAGCGCACACTCAAACCTGCAGTCGCCGCCAGCGTCAGCCCGCTGCTCAGGGTGACAATACGGCCACGACTATTCTGGGCCGCATTCCAACTGCTGATAGCGGGCGGTGCCCCACAGGGCATCATGCTGATATGGGCGAAACGACTGCTCTCGCCCACCCACCAGCTACAGCGATCAGCGGGTTCATTCATATTGTGCATCTGCACCAGCCGCAGCCGGGCCACCAGTTCATCGCGCGCGGTCTGCACCTCAAAGCCACCTTTGCCCAGCCATTTTGGCAAGGCAAAGGTCGCCAGGATGCCCAGCAGCAGGATCACCACCACCAGCTCAATCAGGGTAAAACCATCCGGTTTTTTCATACCGCCCTTATCATCCAGACCATGGAATAACCTAAATAAAACGGGGTGCGGCTTACCGCCAGCACCCCGCGACATCAGAACCAGGTTCAGTTCAAATGAGCAACACTGCGATTAACCGCAAGTCACATTTGAAGGCAGAGCAATAGTCGGTCGAGAACCACTGGCGTTCGGCTGTTTGTATTCAACATAACAAGTACTGAAGGATGCAGAGACTCCTGCCGGGAAGAGGGCGATAGCACCACTGGCGGCAGTACCCCATTCCCAATCATTGGCGGAAATATCAAGAACCTTCACCAACTCAGTCTTAGTGGCCTCCGGGTAGCCATACACAGTGGTCACAGTCGCAGATCCAATATTGGTGGAACCAGGATTCTTGCCTTCCTGGCCCTGAATTACCGCCTTGGAGTAGACCAGAGAGGAGGAGCTTTCCATCGCCGCCTTCATCCCTTTCAGGGTGGACTCGCGAGCGTCACCTTGTAAATTCAAGAACTTAGGTGCAGCAGTCACTGCCAGAATGCCCAGGATCACGATGACAATAACCAATTCGATCAGAGTAAAACCTGCACTACGCTTCATAACAATTTCCTTTAAGGTCTCGGTTTAAGTTGATATCTTTTTACGCCAATTTACTCACGTCAATGAGCCATTCAATCATTGATATAGGTAACTACCTGCCCTGAGGCCGGGCGATAGCTGAAACTCTTGAACTTGTCGGTCCGGTTATTCGGGTCTTCGTAACCACCACTGCTGGTCTTGTTCAGCGCGTTGACCAGATAGTAACGACATACCGCATCATTACCCGAACCATCCACAGAGACATAGTACTTCAAATCATTTTTGCTAGTCTCTACCGAATTAAAATCGTTGGTCGCCTTGGGTGGGTTCTGCAACAGACCATTCCAGATCGACAGGCAGCGCTGCGAAGTCAGGCTACCCGGGGTGACGTCCACCGAACCACTGGCGCTGGTATCGATCGGGTAGCCCGGTGAAATAAGCCCGGCCTCCACTTCCGCCTCGGTCGGCGTGGTCAGATAAAAGCGGTTGCCATCATACAAAATGGTATTGATGCCACCCTCTTTGCTACGCCCCTTGGCTTCCCATTGGGCGCGGACCAGCAACACGCCGGTGGCAAAACCGCCGGAGACACCTTCCACGCTGGCATTTTTCGCCTCTTCGGTGACATCCAGAAAGCGCGGCAGAGCCGTAACGGCAAGAATGCCCAGCACCACTATGACAATCACCAGTTCGATCAATGAAAAGCCGGTTTGCTGTTTCATGCTTATATTCCCTTTTTCCCGATAAATTGTAGGGTTAAATGCTGAACAACTAAATACCCGAGGAGCATTCAGCCACCGCGTGGTGTCACAGAACCATCGGCGAAGCGATAGACAAATCCGGCCTCGCCCATTCGATATTCACAACCCGGGCTGGTGACCAGTGGCAACACAGTCACCGGCTCGCCATCCAGCATCAGCGGCACCGACAGCAACTGCAACCAGAGTTGTCGACACGCCTGACCCGGCTCTTGATCTTGCGCCGATCCCTGTGGCCAGCCGCCAGCACTCATCACATAACGAGCATGGAGCGATGCAGCGGCGGCGGATGCATTGTCTTGCCCCAGCGAAAAGACGCGCCCCGCCTCATGGATCATGGCAGGTCGATTCTGACTTAACCAGAGGCCGTGGATCAGCGCCGCCCGCTCGGTAAACAACGCCGCCAATGCCCGCATCGATGTAATTTGGGCTTGATAACGCTGGCTTTGATACTGACTGACCAGACCCCACATCAGCAGCAAGACGATGCCAATCGCCAACCAGAAGCGAAACAGGCCCAGTAGTTGCTGATTGGCTTCACTCTGCTGGGACCCCATTAATGGCCCCGAACCGCACGCATCATGTCCCACATAGGGGTGAAGATCCCCAGGGCCAGGATCAGCACCATACAGGCCACTACGACTAACAATATGGGCTCGATCCGTGCGGTCAAAGTCCGCAGATCATAATCGACTTCCCGCTCGTAAAATTCAGCCGCCTCCTGCATCAACTCATCCACCTGCCCCGTCTCTTCACCGACCGCAAACATCTGCATCACCAGGGGGGTAAAGAGTTTGCTGGCTGCCGCCGTGCGCATCAGACTCTCACCCCGCTCGACTCCAGCCCGCATCTCGCGGATACGATCTCCGACGAAGGTGTTGTCGACGGCCTCGGCCACCATACTCAGGGCATGGTTCAGCGGCACACCGGCCCGCAGCATCATGGCAAAACTACGGGCAAACCGGGCCAGCAAGGAGCGGTTGATGATGCTGCCCACCAGCGGAATATGCAGCTGCCAATGACTCCACTTCAGTTTTCCCTTCGGAGTCTTGACCCACTCCAGCCAGGCCACCATAGCCCCCACCCCCGATAGCAATAGCAGCCACCACCACTGCACGAAGAAGTGCGAGGTCGTCAGCAGGATGCGGGTGGCCAGGGGCAACTCGACCCCGAACTTGGCAAACATGTTAGCAAAGGTCGGGATGACAAAAATATTCAGAATAAACATAGCTGCGACGATAAAACCGAGCACCAGCATGGGATAGCGCAGGGCTGTCTTGATGCGTTTGCGGGTCTCGAGTTCGAGGGCGAAATAGTTGGAGAGCTGCAGGAACGACTCTTCGAGCTGACCGGTATTTTCACCGACCCCCACAATGGCAATAAACAGGGTATTGAACACCTTGGGATGCCCCTGCATGGCAGCGGACAAGGGGCGGCCGTTACCCAATTCGGTCTCCAGCGCCTGCAGGGCGCGCCGCAACGGCTTGCCATGGGCGGATTCGCTCAGACCATGGATGGCGCGCATGATGGGAATGCCGGCCTTGGTCAGGGCATACATCTGGCGAGTGAAAATCACCAGCTCCTCCAGCCCGATCTGACTCTCCAGCAGATCGCGCCAGTCGATACCCTTGCGCGGAGCACGACCCGCGCGCAAGCCGGTCGGCATTATGCCCCGGCGCAGCAATTGCTCTGCGGCGGCCAGTTCGCTGGCCGCTTCGAGCTGGCCACTCACCGACTGGCCCTTGGCATCTCGCCCCTGATAGGCAAAAAACGGCATCAGCTCACCACCTCGGCCAGACGTAACACCTCATCCACTGTGGTGATCCCCTGGGTGGCATATTCAAAGGCCATATCTACCAGCGGCCGGTATTCCACATGCTCGCGCGCCGCACGGGCAAAGGCCTCCGGATCATTGCGCCGCAGGGCATCCATCATCGGCAGATCCAGCTCCAGCAGTTCAAACACGCCGATGCGGCCCGCATAGCCGGTAAAATTGCAGCTCTGGCAACCCCGACCATGTTGGAATTTGATCTGATGGACACCTTCGCCAAACAGATTAACCAGCCAGATCCGATCACCCGCATCGACTTCATGTTCTTCATGGCAATAGCGACAAATCCGCCGCACCAATCGTTGGGCGATAATAGCGCGCAGGGCGCTGGCCACCAGATAACCTTGTGCGCCCATATCCATCAAGCGCAGGGCGCTGGAGATGGCGTCGTTGGTATGCAGCGTGGTCAAGACCAGGTGACCTGTCATGGCACCGCGCAAACCGATCTCCACCGTTTCCTGATCCCGCATCTCCCCGACCAGCAGGATATCCGGATCCTGTCGCAGGGTGGCCCGCAGCACATTGGAAAAATCGAGGCCGATCTTCGGATTGACCTGGACCTGATTGATGCGCGGTAAGCGGTATTCCACCGGATCTTCGACCGTGATGATCTTGTTACCCGGCTGATTGAGTTCGGATAAGGCGCCATACAGAGTCGTGGTCTTGCCGCTCCCGGTTGGCCCAGTGACGACTATCATGCCATGGGGGCGGCGCAGCTGACGCCGGAAACGCTGCAGTATCTGCTCCGGCATACCGGTATCGTGCAAGGAGAGCAGACCCGCCGATTGATCCAGCAACCGCATGACTACCGACTCGCCGTGCTGCACCGGCATGGTGGAGATCCGCACATCGATCTCGTGCCCCCGGACGCGCATATTGAAGCGGCCATCCTGTGGCAGACGCTTCTCGGAGATATCCAGACCGGCCACCAGCTTGAGACGCAGCACCAGGGCTGGCGCGATCCGCACCTCGTTCAACACGCTTTCATGGAGCACACCGTCGATGCGCTGGCGAATGCGCAACACCTTCTCGTCCGGCTCGATATGGATATCCGAGGCGTGAACCTGGACCGCATCTTCGAACACCGACCGCAGCAGCTTGACCACGGTCGCTTCGCTCTCGTTACCGGCAGTATCGGCCATGCCCAGATCAAAACCTGTGGCCTGGTACTCCTCCTGCAACTGCTCGGCGAAACTCTCGATTTCCTTGGTCCGGCGGTAGAGCTGATCGAAATACTGCAGTAACTGGGCTTCCCGGGCGACCGCCAGCTTCAATTCCCGCGGACTCAGCATAGCCGCCAAGGCATCCAGTGCCGCCAGATCCGCCGGATCCGACATCACCACAGTGACTTCATTCCCACTCTGATTCACCGCCAGCGCCCGATAGCGACGGGCATGCACTTCGGGGATCAGTTGCACCGCCTGGGTCTGGATGCTCAGCTTGGAGAGATCGAAAAAAGGGACATTCAGCTGCTGGGCGAGAAATTTAAGCAGTTGTTCTTCACCGATAAAGCCCAGATCCACCAGCGTGGTTCCCAGCTTGCGCCCGGTTTGCCGCTGTTGCTGCAGCGCCATTTGTAACTGATCATCGGAGATGATGCTCTCGGCCACCAGGAGGTCACCCAGTCGCATCTTCAGTCGTGGTTGCGCCATGGTCCTACTCCAGTTGCTCGATCCGCTGTTGCACAAATTGCCGGGAACCGGCGCTCAGCGGCAAGGTCAATGCCTTGCGATAAGCATCCAGCGCCGCCAGGGGCCGCCCCTGTTTATCCAACGCAATGCCGAGTCCCAACCACCAGCGCGCCTCGGTTGGCTGTGCCACCGTCAACTGCTGATAGCTGCTGGCGGCCACGCCCGGTTGCGACAGCTCTTGAGCCAGCGCGGCACGGGTGGCGTAGTAATCCAGATTTGCACTGACCGGCGGCTCCCAGCCGCTCAGGCTCTGCAAGGCCGCCGCCTTATTCCCGGTGGTCAACGCCAGTCGGGCTTGCATCAGGCGAAAATCGGCGCGGCTCGGCGCTAGGCGAATGCCTTCATCCAACAGCTGTTGCGCTTCGGGAATGCGTCCATCGCCATAGAGCAGGCCGGCCAATCGCTCGCGGATCTCGTGATCCAGCGGATCATTGGCCAGCACCCGGGAGAAGGAGTCCCGCGCCACATCCAGTTGTCCCTTAGTGAGGGCTTGCAGCCCCTTGCGTCGATCCAGTGCAGCCTCTTGCTGCGAGCTCAGATGCTCCTCGGCAATCTCCAGTGAACCTTGCGGCTCACTCGGGTACTCGTCAGTCATTGCTGCGACGCTGTCATTGGTCTGCAGCGCCGCTTCGGTCAGCTGCGGCCCTTCATCGGGCCCCAGTAGGGTTTCTTCCAACCCGCTATCCTGCTTGCCGGTAGCCTGAGCTCCGGGAGTCTGAGCGCTAGCATCCATCGCCGACGACGAGAGGTCGGCCGCAGGTTGCGGGGCAAGCTCATGGCTTGTGGGCGCCACGGCAGGAGCAGCGGTCACTATCGTTTGACGGACCTCGGGCGTTTGACGGACCAAGGGAGCCTCAGCCACTGGCGCTGCGACAACCGGATCTGGCGTCGCCGTGGCAACAGGCACAGCCGCTGACACAGCTTGCGGTGCAATCGCGGCACTCGCCGTTGAGGCTTGGGCTACGACAGCAACATCTCCGGGAGAGGCCGCCGTCTGCGCCGGAACACTCGCCGGTTGCTCCAGCCACAGATGCCAGACCCCATAAGCCAATGCAGGAATACACAGCAGCGCCAGCAGCCAGGCGATCAACGCCAAACGCCAACGGGAAGGCTGGGGTGGCTGATAACGACCGGACAGAGTTTGTCCTTCGCGCTGCTCCAGATCCTTGAGCATGGTATTGATGACGCTCATAACGCTCCTCGTAACAACCAGGCCGAGATGAGACCGACCAACATCCAGCTACTCCACCACCACAGATTGACCGGCAGGGTCGCATCCTCGGTATCGCGGATCGCCGCCTTGACATGACGCGGCCGGATCTGGGATAGCCCCTGGCCATAGGCCACCATCAAACTCTTATGCGCCAAAATATTAATTAGCCGCGGAATGCCGCGACTGGCGCGCCACAGCAGCCGTACCGCTGAGGGCGCAAACAGGGTGGCGCCACGATAGCCCGAAGCCATCAGTCGATACTCCAGATAGGCCCGGGTTTCATCGCGCAACAAGGGACGCAAGCGGTAGGAAAAGGTGATGCGCTGCCGCAACTGACGCAACTGATCGGCCTGCAGACGCACATCCAGCTCCGGCTGACCAAACAGCACCACCTGCAACAATTTGCTGGATTCGGTCTCCAGATTGCCGAACAGGCGAATGGCTTCCAGACTGGCATCTGGCAAGGCCTGAGCCTCGTCCAGCAACACCACCACACCTCGCCCTTCGCGCTTGAGCTCCACCAGCCGACGGTGAATGGCATCCGTGACCGCCAGCGCCCCACCTTCGGCGGTGACTCCCAACTCCAGCGCCAGCGCCTGGCGCAATTCATCGGGGACCAGATAGGGATTGGGCAAATAGGCCACCTGCTGGGTCGCGGAAAGCTCACCCATCAGCTTGCGCAGCAACAGAGTTTTACCGGTTCCGACCTCACCGGTCACCTTGATGAAACCCTCGCCGCTGGCCAGCGCGATCCGCAATACCTGCAGCGCCTCTTCATGGGGCGGCAAACCGTAGTAGAGACCGGTATTCGGGGTCAGGCTGAACGGCGGCTCCTGCAGGCCGAAATGGGCTTGATACACGGGTTTAGCGCCCCTCCGGATACCATTTATCCAGCAATTCGCTGGAGCGTTGCAGCTCACGCTGCCAGGTATCGCCTTCGATCACTTGCGGCTTCAGCATGATGACCAGTTCGGTTTTGTAAGTGCTATCGGCCCTATTGGTGAAAGCCTCGCCCACCCAAGGAATATCGCCAACCCAGGGCACCTTGCTGACCTTTTGTTCCTTGTTGATCCGCATCAGACCGCCGATGACAATCACATCGCCGGATTTAGCCTGCACCACTGTATCCGACTCGCGGATATTGCTGTACGCCATGGGCAGGTTGTAGGTGGTCGAGGTTCCAGAGCCGGAGAGAGACCCCAAGTCGATGGTTTTCTTCTGTTCGGTCACATCGATGACCGAGGGATGAATATGCATCAGCACATTGCCCTGCTCATCGATCTGCGGCATCACATCCAGCGCCACACCAGAGAAGAAAGGCGTGAGCTCGATATTCGGCGAAACTATGGGATCCGAGGATGTTGCCACTGTGGTGCTGGAGATACCGGTGACAAAGTACTCATCACTGCCGACCTTGATCACTGCTTTCTGATTATTGGTTGCCGTCACCCGTGGGCTGGACAGAGTATTCACATCGCCCTGGGTCTTCAGCAGGTTAACCACGGCTTCGAAGTTGCCATCCGAGAACTGCAATCCGGCACCACCGCCGAGCAGGGTTGCCACCGAGTTGGTGACCGCCGGCAGACCGACCAGCGAACCCGCATTAGTGATCCCCTGGCCCTGATCCCATTGGGCACTGAGATTGTTCCACTGGATGCCCTGCTGGTAACCTTCATTCAGCCGAACTTCCATGATCTTGGTTTCCAGGATCACCTGCCGTTTCAGCTGCCGCTCGGACTGGCCCAGAAACTCGCGCACCGCCTTAATGTCCTCGGCCATGCCTCGCACCGTCACCAGACCCGCCTGCGGATTCAGGATCACGGCACGGCCTTGGCCGCTACCAATCAGATGCTGCAGTGCAGTTTCCAGATCTTTCCAGAAATTACTCTGACTACCGGTTTCGATCACTGTGCCGTTAGTACTGCTGCCGTTCGAATTGTTAGAGTTGTTGCTGTTACTGTTGTTATCCGAACTGGAGCTGCTACCGGTCGAGGTGGAGTTATTGTTGTTGGACTGATCGGTGACCCCACCTGAGGTAATGCTGGTACGGGAGAGTCCCTGCCGCGTCAGCATCAGATAATTCACCGGAAAGCTCTCGGCTCTGAGTCCAGCGGGATAGATGTGATAGACGGTGCCGGTACGACGAATGTCATAGCCGTACATATCCGCCACCGTATCCAGCACCTCCGGCAGGGTCACTTCACGCAGATCCAGATTGATCCGTCCCTCGACCCCGGGATGCACGGCAACACTGTAACGACCATCCTTCATCAGGGAGGCAAAAAACTCGCTGGCTTCCACATCTTTGGCTGCTACCCGGAAGCGCCGTTCATTGACATAGGCGCTGGCAAGCGGCTGTATGGGACTCTTCGGCAACAATTCCGCCTGCACCGAGTCCGGCACTGTCAGAGCACCGGCCTGCTGCTGGGCTTGTTTCAACGCCTCTTTGGACTCGACAGGATCAGGGTGCTGATAGGTCACGCAACCGCCCAACAGCAAGGCCAGAGCAACCAGAGAGAACGAAAATGGCATCTTGTTCATTGAATTTTGACCTTGCTTGAATAAAGAGGAAGCGTATGACGTTGGCCATTGCGCTCCAGAACCACGCCATCCTGACCGATATTGACCACGCGATAACCCGCGACCATCTGACCCAGACCATAACTCTCGCCATCCAGAATGGCCTGCCGGGGTCCACGCCCCAGCAACAAGCCTTGCAGGCGGGGCAATGCCTCGACATGTTGCGCTGCCTGGCCCTGTACCGAGCCAGTCAACGGCTGGGTCGGATCCTGTAGCATCTCGACAGCCGCCTGCACCAGCGAACAGGGCAGCATCAGCACCAACCACCATTTAGCCACGAATAAACTCCTTGCTGCTACTCAGGGTGTAGAGCTCCAGCTCGATACTGGCCTGTGGATACTGCTCGACCTGATAATTCAGACGGCGCCAGTAAAAGTGCTCCGGCAACCCTTCGAGGGCCCGCAGATATTGAAAGATCTCAAAGTAACTGCCCTGCAGACGCAGCTGGATGCCATGTTGAAACAAGAGATTCTGTTCGGGATCATCCAGCAATGGCTTGGGTGGCAGGGAGGTCAATGACACCAGGCGTAAGCGGCCCGAGCTGGCCAACATCTGCTCCAACAGGCCCGGCATCCGCTCCGCCGGGATCAGATCCAGCGTCTGATCCTTGAGTTGCGCATCCAGCTGGACCAGCTGTTGTGTCAATTGCTGCTGTTGTTCCCGCACCGGCTGGTTGGGATCCAGCAGAAGTGCCTGCTGGCGGCCCTGATTCTCCAGTTGCAATTGGGCTATGGTCGTTGCCAGCTCCTGGCCACGGGCCACTTGACTCTGGTAGGCCAACCAGGCCGGCTCCAGCAGCAGACTATAGGTCGGCATCAGGAGCAAGGCGGTACCGGCGAGCAGTACCAGCCAGCGTTCGCGGGTACTCATCACCAGCACCCGAGTCGCGAGTTGTTGCCACTGCTGCTTCATGACTTGTTGCCTCCCTGGGTCGCATCAGCCGCAGGCTGCGGGTTGGCCAATTGCGGGCTACTCAGGCGAAACGAGAGTTGCCCCTGGGCATCGCGGGAGATCTGCAGCTCGGAAAACTCCTTGCCGGCAAGAGACTCCGCCTCGGTAAAGCGATTGACCCAAGCGGGCACATCCTGGCTACTGGCGGCCAAACCAGCCAGCTCGACGCGCCCCTCATCCAGCTGGATATGCTGCAAGGCGATGCCCGGACTACGAATCCGCGCCAGATCGTTGAGCAGCACAGCAAAACCATTGCTCTTGAGCATGGCCCGCGCCGACAAGCTATGGAGCAGCAGTTGCTTGATCTGGACCTGATGCTGCAGCTGTTTATTCTGTCGATGCAACTCTGCATCCGGCTTGTGCCGCGCCAACTCAGCCACCAGCCGCTCCCCTTCCAGTCGCAGGGCGTTGAGAGCCAGTTCCTGTTGCTGATTGCCCGCCTCTTGCCTGGCATGTAACTGATTCAATCCCAGTAGCGAGCCTGCAATTAGCAGCAGCACCAACAACCAGCTGCCCACCATCTGCGGCAGGGTTGCCCACTGCCGGCGGGGGCGAAATTCATCGCCATATAGATTGATACGGATCTTCATGGCGAGACCTCCGCCTGCAGTAATCCGTAGAGCGGCAAGTATTCGATACCGGCGACAATCGCCGGATTAGCCAGGGCACTGACCGGCATGGAAAAATTCCCCGCCAAATGACGCACCAAGCCTCCCAGATCCGGGGCGGCAATCGCCACATGCAGGTGAGCAGCCTCAGGTAGCTTCAATTGCGCAACCAGATAATCCAGCGAACGTTGAATTTCCAGCGACAGGTTATCCAGCAGGTCCGGGTTGAGATTCCCCACAGCATGCTCGGCCAACTGGGCAAAACCGCGCAATTGGCGACTGAAGCAGAGCTGGCCACGATAGACTGCCAGTACCGCCACATCCTGACCGGGCACCTGATACAACAGCAACTGCATCTGTTCTTTCTTGCCCAACAAATCAGCCAGCCCCAGCTCCTCTGTGGTCACCAACTCCAAGGAGGCGACCGCATTGACGCCTTGGGCGATCAGCTGCATCCGGCTTTTCGGCACACAAACCACTGCCAATCGGGGGCGCGCCGCCGGGTTGGTCGGCAAATCGTAGTAATCAAAGCTCAGCTGCAGCACAGACTCATTGACGAAATCCTTGACCGCCCAGGGCAAGGCACCCGCCAATTCGTCCTCCGGGACATCGGGTTTTTCAATCTGCACCTGCTGAAACAGAGTCGCTGGCAGCAGCGCCTTCACCGGGCTGCCACTGAGTTGAGTCCGGGTCAACAGACTCTGCACCGCCCGCGGCCAATCCGCCTGACCATTGCAAGCTTCCTGTTCAAACAGTGGCTCTGGTTGCCCGCGCACCAGCAGAATGCGTTCCTGGCCAAAACCAAGCGCTACTGCGGGCCGACTCGCCTTGTGCTGAAACCACTTGCTGATTGTGCGGATCAAAACAGAAAGCCCTCACTTATCAATTAGATGACCATCATAGGCCATCGCTGGTTAAATCTGAACCCTGGTTCGGCTTTCCACCGCAGATTGCGCTACCGAGTCTCTGCAGGGAGCAATAAAGCTCCATTTAAAGCTGATTTTGCCCATCAAACCAGTGTCCTTGGCCTGCAACCACACCTAATGACTGAAGAACCCGCCACTCGGCCTCGCTCTCGACCCCTACCGCAATCACCTGGGTCTGACTGTTGGCACAACCACCGACCAGAGAGCGTACCGCCATCTGGTTCAGCGGTCTGTGCTGGATGTCGCGGACCAGACTGGGGTGGATCTTCAAAAAGCTTAATTCGAACTCCTTGATGTAGTGAGTGCTCACCACATCCTGCCCGGCATGGTCCACCGATAACCGGCATCCCAGCAGCCGCAACTCCCGCAGTGGCGCTCGCAACGCCTCCTGGTAACGACTGACATGCGCCTCGTTCAGCTCCACCACCAGCATGGCAGAGCGTCGTCGCCCGAGCCGCAACAGCGCCATCCATAACCATTGCCGATACTCAGAGTTCAGCAAGCTTAACGGATGCAGATTCAACGCCAGTGGAACACCCTCTTCACGAGGCAAGAGTAACAGGGCTAATTGGCTCATCTGACGATCAAACGGCAACTGCATGCCCACTTTTTCTACCATGGCGACAAAGCCGGCGGCCGGTAACAGCTTGCCCTTGCCATCGGGCAAGCGCGCCAGCATCTCATGAAGTTGTGGAACCAGAGGTTTGCCACTGTAAGCACTCTGCAACCGGTAGGTGAGTTGCTGGCGGCTAAACTGCCGCTCCAACAGGGTCCGCCAGCGCACAGTCCCCTTGTCCGAGGCATCGACCCGCAACGGTTTATCATACAGGAAGTAACCACTCTCCTGCTGCAGACGGGCGCCACGCAATGCCAGTTCGGCTTCTTCCTCGACCTGCACAATCAGCTCACCGGGTTGATAGCAGACGGCACCTATATACAGGGCTCGATCCGCATCGACATAATCGGGCCAGCTCAGATGCTCCAGGCGTTTGAGCAGTTGATCGGCGGCTGTGAGTGTCTCTTGCTTCGATAGCCCCGGCAGCAGGATAGCCAGCACATTACCCGCATAGCGCCCCTGAATGGCCCCGTTATAACGTTGCAAAAAGTGACCGACCAGGGCGCTGCACTCCTGCAAGCCTTCGATAGCCTGCTCCTCGCCGTCATGCCGCATCACGGCATCCAGCGCATCGACTTCCAGCAACAAGACAGAGCCGACGCTGTAGTCGGCATCGCTCATCGCCGCTTCCAGGCGATTATCAAAAAAGATGCGATTGCCAACACCCAGCTGTTTGTCGATGAACACATTGCGACGGATAAAAGTATCGAACCGGCTGCGCTCTTTCTTGGCATCAGCCAGCTCATTTTGCAGAAAGCTGAGCGCCTGACTAACACTGACCGGCCACTCGCGAGCCACCTCATGGCGTAACTTGCCGCGATCGCCACTGAGAATATGTTGGCCGCGCCGCGCCAGCAGCTCCACACCCTTGAGTTGCCGCCGTAACCAGAGCAGCGCCAACCAGAGACCCAGACTGATAACACCCAAACCGGTCGCCAGACTGGCCAGGGGGGCATAGAGCCGATCCATCTGGCTGAAGCTGGAGGCCACCCAAAAATCCATATGCAAAGTCGGGAAGCGCTTTCCGGCCAGATGAACTTCTTCGAGGCGATGACGCTGCTGATCGAAAGTGGGCTCCTGATATTCGAACAGCAAGCCATCATCCAGGGTGACCGTCAGCCCTTTGACATCGTTGGCGCGCAGCAGCGGCGGCAGCCAGCCTTGCAGACGCGGTGACTCGGGCTGTGCCAACACCTCTTCTTCGAATATATCGACCACGGCCCGCAGTTCATCGCGCTGAAATCGTTCGGTCAAGTCATGAAAGCCCATACCCGCCGCCGTCAGCACCAGCAACACAGTCCCGATGACGCACAGGCACAAGAGTGCCACTATCTGATTGGTCAATCGCATCGGTCATCCCTAACCTGGCTCCATTCCCGGACCATTCTATCAGCCGTTGTACCATAGTTCAGTGACATCAGTTCAGTGACATCGCATCGGCAGAGCCGATCCCGTGGCAGAAACTCTGCACCGACAGTCGCCGATCCAGTGAATCCGCCTCGGACTATCGCTTAGCCCCAACAGGATCAACCTGAGTGGCTCAATTTTTGCTCGCTAACTTGTTTATGGAAAAGGTTTTTCATAAACTATTTCCATAATCAACAGCCCCGGCCTCCTCATGTTTGATCTCCCGCTCGCCCCCAACAAGAACAGTAATGGTGAAGAGAGTCGCCTGGCCCTGCTGCAAGCGGCCACCGAGGAGTTTCTGGCGATGGGATTTCAAGCCGCCCGGGTCCAGACCATAACCCGCAACGCCGGACTGGGTCTTTCTGCCATCAACTACCATTTTGGCAGCAAGGAGGGACTCTATCAGGCGGTGCTCAGCCAGCATGCCGAACTGGCCATAGCCCGCCAGCCGCTGCAGGGGCCGCCGGACCTTCCTCCCCAGGCACAACTGCGGTGGCTCATCAGCGCCCTGTTGCACCGTATGGTGGATCCGGAAAATCCCAGCCGGATCGGTCCCTTATTGCTGCGCGAGATGATGACGCCCACCGCCGCCTTCGAGCTGATGTTTACCCGATTTGCCTCTACCCAGTTTCAACTCGGCCTGGAGGTGCTGACACGGCTGTTAGGCCCCCGGGTTCCGGCGCCCCTGGTAGCCATGAGTCTGTACAGCCTGTTTGGCCAGTGCATTTTCTACATGACAGCGCGACCCATGATTGCCCGCCTGACGCCAGAGCGCACCTTGGACGAGGCCGGGCTGCAGCAGATTGCCGACCATATCACCGAATTCAGCTGGGCCGGTTTGCAGGCCCTGCGTCAGCATCATGAGGAGTCCAGCTCATGCGCCCCGCAATCCTGATCCTGCCCATCCTGACGCTGCTGCTCGGCGGCTGCGACGCCGAAAATGGCCGCCTGCCCGGTTATGTGGAGGGGGAATATGTGCGCGTCGCGGCTCCCTCGGGCGGGCGCCTGCAAGCCTTGCCGGTGCAAGAAGGGGATCGGCTCGCCGCCGGTGCCTTACTCTTCACCCTGGAGTCCGAACCGGAGCAAGCCGCCGTTCAGGCCGCCAGCGCCCGGCTGCAACAGAGCCAGGCGCAACTGGCCGACTTGGATAAAGGCCAGCGCCGGGATGAGCTGGCGGTGCTCGAGGCCCAATTGGCCGCCACCCGCGCCAGTGAGGCTCTAGCCCAGCGCGACCTGCAGCGGCAACAACAGTTGGCCCGAAAGGGCGTGGTCAGCGTGGCAACCCTGGATAGTTATCGTGCCCGCTGGCAGCTCGAACAGGGTAATCGGCAGGCGCTGGATGCCCAGTTGCGGGTGGCGCGGCTGGCCGCCCGGGACGATCAGCGCCAGGCGGCGCAACAAGCGGTCGCCGCCGCACAAGCGGAGCTGGATCAGCAACGCTGGCAATTGCAGCAGAAACAGCAGCGCAGCCAGCAAAGTGCCCGGGTGGAGCAGATCCTCTATCGTCCGGGCGAATGGGTGCCAGCCGGTGCTCCCGTGCTCAGCCTGCTGCCGGAGCACGGCGTCAAGGCCCGCTTCTATCTACCGGAAGCCAGTCGCCCCCAGTTGCAGGTTGGTCAAGCCGTCACCCTGTATTGCGATGGCTGTGAGCAGCCGATCCCGGCCCGGATCAGTTATATCGCCAATCAGGTTGAGTTCACCCCGCCGGTGATCTACAGCCAGGAGAACCGCGCCCGGCTGGTATTCCTGGTGGAGGCTCGCCCCGATCCCGATAGCCCGGGGCTCTTGCATCCGGGCCAACCGCTGGAAGTGGCGATCGGAGAACAGCCATGAGCGAAGCCGCCGTCATCGATGTTCAGGGGCTGACCAAGCGCTATGGTGAGCGAACCGTGGTCAATGATCTCTCCATGCAGGTGCAGCGGGGCGAGATCTACGGTTTTCTCGGTCCCAATGGTAGCGGCAAGACCACCTCGATCCGCATGATGTGCGGTCTGCTGACCCCGGATGCCGGTTCAGGCCGCACCCTGGGCCATGACATAGTGCGAGACTCCGCCGCCATCAAGGCCCAGGTCGGTTACATGACCCAACGCTTCGGCCTCTACGAGGATCTGAGCCTGCGCGAAAATCTGGAATTCGTGGCCCGCATCTACGGCATGGACCGCATCCCCCAGCGAGTCAGCCAGACGCTAGAGCGGCTCGGGCTGGCCGCACGGCAGAAGCAGTTGGCGGGTAGTCTCTCCGGCGGCTGGAAGCAGCGTTTGGCCCTGGCGGCCTGCATGTTGCACCAACCCCGCTTGCTGTTACTGGATGAGCCGACGGCGGGCGTTGACCCCAAGGCCCGCCGTGACTTCTGGGAGGAGATCCATAATCTGGCCGCCGAGGGCATGACGGTGCTGGTTTCGACCCACTATATGGATGAAGCCGAACGCTGCCATCGCTTGGGCTACATCGCCTATGGTCGTCTGCTGGCCAGCGGAACGCCCCATGAATTAGTAGCCAACAGTGGCCTGCACACCTGGCAGGTCAGTGGCGCCACCCAACCGCTGTTTGCTGCCCTCAACGGCCAGCCAGGGATTGAGCTCATCACCCGTTTTGGCAACACACTGCACCTGAGTGGCCGGGATCCGGCTCTGCTGGCCCAGGCCATAGCGCCCTGGCAACACCAGCCCGATACCCAGTGGCAGTCGATACCGCCCCAACTGGAAGACCTGTTTATCCAGCTGATGCAAAGCGCCAGCGATAATTTTGCCCAGGCAGGCACGCCATGAGTCTTCGCTTCAGCGCTCAACGCCTGTTGGCGATGATCCATAAGGAGTTTATCCAGCTGCGGCGGGATCGGCTGACCTTCGCCATGATGGTTGGCATCCCCTTGCTGCAACTGACACTGTTCGGCTTTGCCATCAATGGCGACCCCAAGCATCTGCCGACCCTGGTGGTGGTGCAGGACGAGAGTCCCTTCAGCCGCTCTTTGGTGTCAGCGCTGCGGCTCTCTGACTACTTTGCCATCGACAGTACCGAGCTGGGGTCGGCACAAGCCAGCCAGCGACTGGCGCGCGGGCAGACCCAGTTTGTCATCACCATACCGCCCGATTTCTCTCGCGCCCTGCAGCGGGGGCAGAAACCTACCCTGCTGCTGGAGGCGGATGCCACAGATCCCAGCGCCACCGCCAATGCCATCAATGCCATGCAGTTGCTGAGTCAAACCGCCCTGCAGCATGATCTGCAAGGGCCGCTGGCCAGCCTGGCGGCGACGCCCGCGCCCTTCGAGCTGCGCATCCATCGTCGCTACAATCCGGAAGGCATCACCCAGTACAACACGGTTCCCGGGCTGATGGGGGTCATACTCACCATGACCATGATCATGATGACGGCGCTGGGGATCACCCGCGAGGTGGAGCGCGGCACCATGGAGAACCTGCTGGCGACCCCGATCCGCCCACTGGAGGTGATGATCGGCAAGATAGCGCCCTACCTGCTGATTGGCCTGCTGCAGGTGACCATTATCCTCTGCGCCACCTACTGGCTCTTCACAGTGCCCTTCGTCGGCAGCCTGCCCCTGCTGTTGCTGATCATCATGCTCTTCATCGCCGCCAATCTGGTGGTCGGCATCACCATCTCCAGCCAGGCCCACAACCAAACCCAGGCCATGCAGATGACCTTCTTCTTCTTCCTGCCCTCCATCATCCTCTCCGGCTTTATGTTCCCGTTTCGCGGCATGCCGCAGTGGGCGCAGTGGATTGGCGAGCTGCTGCCCATCACCCACTTCATCCGCATCACCCGCGGCATCATGCTGCGCGGCAACGGCTTCAGCGACATCTGGCCGGATCTATG
>JBBRVG010000004.1:0-83330 GCA_038247115.1 Enterobacterales bacterium
AGCGACTGTTACCCTTGCTGCTACTCGGCAGCAACCCGGTGGCGGCGCACCCCCATAGCTGGATTGATATGGTCACGCAGCTGCAGATCGATCAACAGCAACGACTGACCAGTCTGCACTTGAGCTGGCTGTTCGATGAGTTCTACAGCGCCACCATTCTGGATGATGCCAAAGCCAAGGGCCATAGCGTTGAGCAGGAGCTCGCCCTGTTCGGACAGGAGACGCTGGCCAATCTGGCCACTGAAAACTACCTCACCCGGATGAGCCTAGAGGGTAAAAAAATCCACTTTGGGCAGGGAACTCATGCTCGGGCCACTTTGCTGAACGGCCAGATCCGCTTCGATTATCAGCTCCCCCTGAACGAACCGTTGCCGCTGGCCGGGAAGCGCCTGCAATTTGCCATCTATGACTCCACCTACTACGTCGAGATGCTGCACCGCCAGCAAGAGGCGGTACAGCTGCAAGGCGACGGCGCGGTCCACTGCCAACGCCAACTGCTGCCCCCCAATCCCAGTAGCGAGCAACAAAGCTATGCCGTTTCTCTGGACAAGACAGAGCAGGCTGATGATGGTCTCGGTACCGCCTTTGCCGAACAGGTGATAGTTCAATGCTCCCCATCCGACACAGAGAAAGCACCATGAGCATCCAACGTTTTATTCTGCTGTTGGTCACCGCAGCCGTTATCTTTATGGCTGGTTATCAATTGGCCCAGCATTGGGCTGTCATCAGCTACCAACTGATCCGCTGGCAAATGCAGTTCCATCGCGAACTGGGAAGTTTGCTGCGCGCCTCCACCAGCCTGGATCCGGCCATGATTGCCAGCCTGATCGGCGTCAGTTTTGCCTATGGTGTGTTTCATGCGGCGGGACCTGGGCATGGCAAGATGGTGATCGCGACCTATCTGGCGACCCAACCCAGCCGGTTGCGGCAGGCGATGCAACTCTCCATCGGCGCCGCCCTGCTACAAGCCCTGGTCGCCATTGCGCTGATCGGGATCGCCGGTTGGCTATTGGGCATGACGGCCCGTCAGGCCCAAGGCATGAGCGTGTGGTTGGATCGTGGTAGTTTTCTACTGGTTGCCCTGATGGGGATATTTCTGGCCCAGCGCGCATTCCGGCAAGGCTGGCGACTCTACCGCCAGACCCGGCATCATCGGAGTCCACCACTGCAGGTACAGGGGATCATAGCCCCCCTGCGTCCGCTGGCAACTCATACGGCACGGCCGGCCTCGCTGCTCGATCCCGTGGGTATCCGGCGTCAACCCCATCCGTTGGAAGCCATCCCCTGTGGCTGTGAACATAGCCATGTTCCCGATCACGAATCCCTGAATCAGGCCAATGACTGGCGCAGTCGAGTGGGCATTCTGTGCTCGATGGGATTACGCCCCTGCAGCGGGGCTTTGCTGATCCTGGTATTGGCGCGGGTGATGGAACATTTCTGGCTCGGCGTAGTGGCCACTCTGGCGATGGCGGCAGGCACAGCCTTGACCGTCTCCTTGCTGGCCATACTGAGTCAACGGGCACAACATCTGGCCTGGCGTCTGTTGCAGCGCCCGGAACGGGATCGCTACCACCTGCAACAAGTTGTCCATGGCATCGCCTTCACCGGTGGCATACTGCTCATCCTGTTGGGGTTGACCCTGATGAGCGCCCCCAGCTCACTCCTGCTACCACGCTAAGCCGAAGAACCTCCACTTAGTCTTCGTAGGATCGCTGTTGCTGCACAAACTGGATCGGACACTCGCCGACCAATGCGATCGCCACTTCAGCCGCTTGCTCGTCGGTAAAGCTGACCCGACAGCCCTTGGCGTCGGTTAGCGGCTGCAGGCTGTTATCATGGCCACGAAAATCGACCACCCACTCCATGCTTAACCGATCAAACAGCACCACCGCCTCTTGCCAAGGCCGGGATAAATGAATCGCCTTCAATTCCTCGAGTGTCATTGTCATGTCCCTCCGCCAGTTGCAAGATCCGCCGACGACAGCAGACTCCACAGAACAACCAGGAGCACTGCCGTCAGCACAGATCTCACCTTAACTCAGCCCAATGGCAGAATGAAACGGTTGTGTAACAATCCCGTGCGGTTGAGAACATAAAAAATGGCGCCCGAAGGCGCCATCTGGAATATATATTCTTCTGCTGGTGACTATTTGCAGGCCACTGTCGGGGCATAGCTGCCGCCGCCACTGACCACATACAAAGCACCGCGGGCATTGGCCTCAATCGTATTGCCACACAGTTTTTTCTGCAGGCCATCCTGAATATTGAATGCTACGCCCTGGTTATCCACGATTTCATTGCTCCAGGCCAGATTGGCAATGCCATAGCCATTGGTATCACTGCCAAAACGGAAACCGGAGCCCGCATTGCCATACACCACATTGCTGTAGAACTGGTTGCCATTACCGGCGGAATTAAAACCTGCGGATTCGGGATCCCGCTGACCGGTACAGACGTTGGAATAGACCTTGTTACCGGTTGAGCCCTCTTTTATATCCACGCACTCGTTACCCCGGGTATTGAAGGTGTTGTGATGGATACGGTTGTTGCTCGATTGATCCGGCTCTGCGGTAGGATTTTTGCCATCAGCCCACTGTTTGAAGGAGGTACCGATATAAATGGCTTCGCCATTCTTGCCACCCGCCTTGAAATTGAAATCATGGACGCCACAGTTTTCAAATGTGGAATAGGCAATTTCTGACGACTGCACGAAGTAACGGAAACGCAGACATTCGCCACCGGCATTGCGGAAGTTGACCCGACGGATCGCAACGCCCTTGAGCCCAGCAGACTCATTATCGTTGTGTACAAACAGCAACTTATCTCGATATGAGTCCATGGTCGATCCGTCACCAACCAAACCGTCCAGCGTAATATCCTGCACCTTGATGTAGCTGTGCTGGATCTGGAAGACACGGTCACTGTCTCCGGAACCCTTGATCACTATGGGAGCAACCATTCCGGAAGCATCCGCGAAAGTAGGGCTGACGGCCCCGACGATCTGGATTGGCGCAGCTGCAGTACCGCTACGCACGGTAACGACATCCTGCAGATAGACACCTGACAACAAGATAACTTTGTCACCCGGCTGAGCGAGTTCCAATGCCTGATTGATGGTTGCCAAGGGGGTGCTGCGCGAACTCGCGCTATTGGCATCACTGCCGGTGGGACTTACATAAAAATTGGTGGCATGAGCGGCGCAAACGCCAAGGCCCAGTACCAAAGTACAGAGTGTGGTTTTCATCATTTATTCCTCGAGCTTTTCAAGGCAGTTACACACCGCTCGCACCCTTAAAGGGGAAGCGGCAGGGGCGAACCTACGAGAGGTTCATTAAGGTCTCAATCGAAAGTAACAACATTCGAAACCGATGAAATGATGAACGAAACTTTCGAATTAATAAATAGCATTTTTAATGAAATTTACTTTCCCAGAGGATAGCTGTGCTTTATTTGTCCAACAGGGTACCAACCCTGCTTACCTATGGGTTTCAACGCTGTGAAATCGGCACAGATAAAAAAGCCCGGCACTTGGCCGGGCAATCAGGACTTCGACTCACATCCCCCGGTACTCCATCGAGCACCGAGGGCACCACACTTATTGCGCCTTGATCACGGCCGCAGTTTCACTCGGCTTGAGTACCGCATACAGGATACCGGTGACGGCGGTCCCTGCGGCGATAGCCAGCAGATAGAGGAACACATGGTTGATGGCATTCGGGATCAACATGACAAACAGACCGCCGTGAGGAGCCATCAAGGTACAACCCAGCAACATGGACAGAGCGCCTGTGATGGCCCCACCCAGCATGGTGGAGGGAATCACGCGCATCGGATCACGAGCGGCAAACGGAATCGCACCTTCGGAGATGAAACACAGACCCAGGACGAATGAAGCCTTACCCGCTTCACGCTCCGGCTCGCTGAACTTGTTGCGCGCCAGGAAGGTCGCCAGACCCATCCCCAGAGCAGGCACCATACCGGCAGCCATTACGGCGGCCATAGGGGCATAAGATTGCGAGGCCAGCAGACCAACACCGAAGGTATACGCCGCCTTGTTGACCGGACCACCCAGGTCAAAGCACATCATGGCGCCGATGATAATCCCCAGCAGCACCGCATTGGCAGAGCCCATTTCTTTGAGGAATTCGGTCAGACTGGTCATCACCGAGGCAACCGGACCACCGACCACATAGATCATCACCAGACCAGTCACCAAGGAGGCCACCAGCGGAATAATCAGAATGGGCTTCAGGGCTTCCATGGTCTGCGGCAACTTGACGTTGTCAGCCACCCACTTGGCACTGTAACCGGCGAGGAAACCCGCGACTATACCACCGAGGAAACCAGCACCCAGCGAGCTAGCCAGCATACCGCCAATCAAACCTGGCGCCAGACCCGGACGATCCGCAATCGAGAAGGCGATATAGCCCGCCAATACCGGCACCATCAAGGCAAAAGCAGAAGCTCCCCCGATCTTCATCAAGGCGGCTGCCAGTGTTCCTTCTACCTTGAAAGCCTCGATGCCGAACACAAACGACAGCGCAATACACAAGCCACCGGCGACCACAATCGGCAGCATATGGGAAACACCTGTCATCAAGTGCTTGTAGACACCCGGCAGTTCGGCTTTACCGCTATTTTTATCCGCAGCTGGCTGGTTGGACGACCACACCTGGGCCTCGGCAAAGGCCTTGTCCATCTCTTGCGCGCTCTTTTTCAGAGCAGCACCGGTGCTGGTCTTATACAGTTTCTTGCCGTTGAACCGGGAGAGATCGACTTCGATATCTGCCGCGATGATCACCAGGTCAGCGGCCGCAATCTCTTCGGCAGTCAGGGCATTTTTTGCACCGACCGAGCCGCGAGTCTCGACTTTGACCCAATGTCCACGCTTCTTGGCTTCACTCTCGATGGCTTCCGCAGCCATAAAGGTATGAGCCACACCGGTCGGACAGGCCGTAATCGCCACAATACGCTTCATACTCATAGCAGTTTCCTTGCTTGGCGTTTGATGTGTGTAGGGAACAGCAGCTTGCTCTGCCGTTTGTAAAAATTGTTTGCTATCGGGCAGGGCTGCGGTCACTGCTGCCTGATAGAGGCGTTTGCCGTGAAAACGGGCCAGATCGATATCGGCTCCGGCCACCACCACCAGATCGGCGGCCGCAATTTCTTCCTGAGTCAGCACCCGTGGCTCACTCAGTTGGTTATGACATTCGACAACAGCCGACCAACCCAGCTCGGTGCTGGATTTTTCCAGCAACCCTGCCGCTATGATGCTGTTGGCGATCCCGCTGGGACAGGCGGTAACAATGACAATCTTCATCAGAAAAACCTCAACTGAGTTGCTGAACGTCGATGCTCGCCATCAAATCGGCAAGCTGTTGTGGATCGGCGACCCCGACTCCGATTTGCGTCACGGCCAGAGCGGATACCGCCGAAGCCAGACGCAGAATTTTTTCCATAGACCAGGACTGACTCAGTCCCCAGGCCAGACCGGCGACCATGGAATCCCCGGCACCGACAGTGCTCACCACGCTCATGCGCGGGGGTTTGGCCTGCCACCAACTGCTGCCAGCGCGCCACAGCACGCCATCGGCACCGCGAGATACCACCACATGGGGAATGTCATAGCGCAGCTGTAATGACTCGGCAGCGGCCATCAGGGCTTCGAGGCTCTCCAGGGGATGCCCCGCCCAGTCGGCAAGTTCATGTTCGTTCGGTTTGATCAGGAACGGTTTGGCCGCCAGACCTTCGGCCATGGCCGCACCGCTGCTGTCGAACAACACTTTCTTGCCCTGCTCGGCCAGTAGATGCAGCCATTGGCTCAGATGTCCCGGAGTGACCCCTCGGGGCAGACTCCCGGCCACCACCACATACTCGATCTGCGGTAACAACTCCTGCAGGCGATGTTCAAACTGCAGCAGTTCGTCTTCCGACACTTGCACACCAGGGAAATTCAGGTCGGTAACCCGGCCGCTGGCTTCCACCATCTTGACGTTGATACGCGTTGCACCGGGCACCACTAAAAAGTGATCGCCCAATTGGCACTCATGGAACAACTCATGGAACGGTGCCTGGTTCTCTTGCCCCAGAAAGCCGGAAACCAATACTTGGGCGCCCAGATCCTTGAGGACGCGTGCCACATTGATCCCCTTGCCCGCCGGATGTAAATGGCCGGAGCGCACCAGATTCACTTCGCCAACCTGCATCTGCTCGAGATGCCCGGTCAAATCCAGGGCCGGATTCAGGGTCAGGGTCAGGATCGGTTGCGTTGCCTGATTACTCATTCCCAGCTCCTTCACCCAGTCCGTCGGCAATGGCCTGACCGATACGCTGCAGCGCGACCGGAGCATCGTTGCCTTGGGCAGTAAAATGCAGACGGTGGCCTTGACGCACACCGAGGCTGACCAGCTTCATCAGACTCTTGGCATTCACCGGCTTGCTGTCGCCATCCAGATTAGACACCCAGATCTGGCTTTCAAATTCCTTGACCGTTTTCACCAGCATGGCGCTGGGTCGGGCATGCAAACCGTGGGGATTGATGATGGTATAGGTAGCCTCCAACCCGTCACGGGGCTCTTCGGTCAACAACTTGACCACCTCGGCTCCCGTGGCAGGCCATAAGCTGGCAACCTTTTTCTCGGCGATGAGAGCAATCAGACGATCGAGAACCGGCTTGTGTTGCCCATCGTGAGCGGCGATCAGCACCAGTCCCTGCACCGGGAAACCTTGATGGCTGAACGGCTGGGCGGTACGCACAAAGGCGACACCGGTGCGCAGCACATCCTCGGCGACGCGAGCCAACCAGAGACCTTGCCCCAGCGGATTGGCGGGTGTCGCCAGCACGGCATTCACCGCAGCCGGAGCCAGAGCACCGGCATTGCGCAGCAAACCGGCAGCAGCAGCCTGCAGAGCCGGAACGTCCTGCGCCGGAAAATCCAGCAACAGGGTGCTATCATCCAGTAACAACGGTTGGCTGAGTTGCTCGCCATTCAACAGAGCGGCCAGCTCGGCAGCAGACTGCACACCGGGCAGACGGGCCGAAACTTCATCATCGGACAGTACCCGGGTCAGCTGGCGCAGAATGCCCAGATGCTCATCCGACTTGGCGGCGATACCGATCACCACATAGGCTTTCTGCCCATCGGCCCATTCCACACCATCACGGAAATGCAGCACCTTGACGCCAGTCTGGTGTACCAGATCCCGGGTATCGGTAGTGCCGTGAGGAATGGCAATGCCGCTACCCAGATAAGTCGCCGTTTGAGCTTCGCGACGTAACATACCCTCGACATACCCGGAGGCAACCAGACCAGCATCCGTCAAGCGAGCCGCAACCATACGGATGGCCTCACTCTTATCGGCCGCCGCGGCTCCGAGTTGTACATCATCAATTTTCAGCGTCAGCATGGTGGTTACCTCATGTATACAGTTTCGAACGCATGGATTAGTTATAGTGGCTTGCATGGAACCTATCCAGTCGCTACCTTGATTGGGGCTGATTATCGGCGGACTTCACAGATTAATCGTTTCAGCATCAATGCTGGATCGTTTCAGTGTTATATTCAAGCTCGAACAAACGACCAGTTTTCCGTAATATGACGCAGAGCACACTTGCTGCACGAAAAAACAGCGCACCAGGAGAACCTCCTATGAAACTCGAAGAAGTGGCCCGCTTGGCCGGTGTCTCTCGCACCACCGCCAGCTACGTGATCAATGGCAAAGCGGAACAGCACCGCATCAGTGCCAAAACCCAGGAACGGGTCATGAGCGTGGTGCGAGAACACAACTATCGACCCGATCAGGCGGCAACCGCCTTGCGTCTGGGCAGCAGCCGTCTGCTCGGCTTCATCCTTCCGGATTTGGAAAACCAGAGTTATGCCCGTCTGGCCAAATTGCTGGAGGCCGGTGCTCGGGCGGAGGGATTTCAGCTCATCATCACCTGCTCCGATGATAATCCGCAGACCGAAATGGCCCTGGCCGAGATGCTGGTCGCCCGTCGCATCGATGCACTGCTGGTCTCCAGCGTGCTGGAGACCGACAACCGCTTCTACCGGGATTTGCAGGCCAAGGGGATCCCGATCATTGCCATCGACCGAGCCATGGATGATGAGTATTTCGCCTCGGTGATCAGCGAGGATATGCAGGGTGCCATCCGCTTGACCGACTCCCTGCTGGCCAGTCAGCCCCAGAGCATAGGCCTGATTGGTGCCGTGGCGGATATCGCCATCTCCCAGCAGCGGGAGCTGGGTTTTCGCAAAGCCATCAGCTATTCAGCCCCTCAGCTGATCCCCCAGATCCAGTATGGTGACCACTTCAGCCGCGAGGTCGGAGCCCATCTGTGTGCCAAATGGATCAAGGAAGGTAGTGTCCCCCAGGCGATACTGACCACCTCCTATGTCTTGCTCGAAGGGGTACTGGATGAGTTAGTTCAGCATCCGGAGCTATTGGCCGTCACGCGGCTAGCCACTTTTGGTGACAACCGATTACTGGATTACCTGCCCATCCGGGTCAACGCCCTGCCACAACAGTTCCCGTTGATTGCGGAAAAAGCGCTGACGCTGACGCTCAATGCCATCCATGAACAGTACAAACCCGGTATCCACGTCATTCCACGGGTCCTGAAAGTTCGCGCCCACGACTGAGAGCCCATGATCGCGTCCGTCACGCTGGCGCGACCACCCACCGCGCCTCAAGGTCCGGTGGAACGAAAGGAGTAAAAAATGAAAATTGCACTGGCATCGGACCACGCCGGTTTTGCCTTGAAACAAGAGATCCAGGCCCTGCTACAAGCTCTGGGACATGAGACCCTGGATTTTGGCGCTTACGATGACAATGCCTGTGATCTGCCGGACAGTGTCTATCCCGCTGCGCAAGCCGTGAGCAAGGGTCTGGTGGATCGCGGCATCTTCATTGATGGTGTCGGTTATGGCAGCGCCATGATTGCCAACAAACTATACGGTGTGTACGCCGCCGTTTGTCAGGATCCGCTCTGTGCCGAACTGGCGCGTTCCCACTCCGACACCAATGTGCTGTGTCTGGGTGGCAAGATTATTGGCTCGGTACTGGCCCTGGAAATCGTTCGGGTCTGGATACGCACCGAGGCGCTGACTGACGACAAATACCGTCGCCGGGTCGCCAAGGTAGTCGCCATTAACGATCAGCACCTCAAACCACTCCTCTGATACACCCCCAAAAATCCACGGGCAGGTGACACCTGGAGCATAAGGTTATCGCTCAAGTGTCCGTTGCCCGTGCCGTTCCTGGTCATCTCATGCCAATCGATGACGTCACCGCTGTCTGGCTGCCATCGCATCTTGCGTCACCTGCGGATGCCGGACGCTATCCCGGCGCCATCCTTCATTCCCCATGGATCCAGAGTCGAGATCCAACCGCCAACAGCGGTAACCCATGTTGAAAACGTTGCCAGGCCGCTTGCGATCCAGCACAAATTTCAGCCAACCGATCCCGCTTTTTTCTGGCTGCTGACTCACAGAAGCATCATTCACACCTTGTTACTGCCGCGGCAAATTCCTAGTGTACAACCACTGCTGAAACGATTCATTAGTCAGCAAACAACCACTTAAGGAGCACCAGTCATGTTAAAACCTCTTTCTGCCGCCATTCTGTTCGCCATCGGTTCCTTCTCGGTACAGGCTGCGGAATTCGTGTTGAGCGATGCCACCACCGGTAGCGATGTCGGTAACTGGAAAGTTAGCAGCGAATCTCTCGGCATCCAGAGCAAGACTCCCTTCACTCTGGAAAAACGTCGTCTGCACGGCGGCAAACAGGAAGGGGTCGATGTGCTGTTGATCAACAACGGTGTCATGGAAATCACCCTAGTGCCGACCCGTGGCATGGGCATCTACCAGGTGACCAGTGGCGACCTGCGCCTGGGTTGGGATTCTCCGGTCAAGGAGATCGTCAATCCGGCGAATATCGATCTGGAAAGCCGCAACGGCCTGGGCTGGCTGGATGGTTTCAACGAAATGATGGTGCGCTGTGGTTACGAATGGACCGGCCACCCCGGTGTGGATGACAACGGCCAACTGCTGAGCCTGCACGGCCGCGCCCAGAACACACCGGCTTCCACCGTCAAGGTGATCATCGACGAGCAGCCACCCTACACCATCCATGTCCGCGGCCAGGTGGCCGAGCGCACCTTCAAGAAGACCAATCTGGTGACCTGGACCGAACTGAGCGTCGCCCCGGGCAGTAATCGCTTCGAACTGCACGACGAGCTGACGAACCTCGCCGACTACGAAGATGAATACCAGATCATCTATCACAGCAACTTCGGTACTCCGCTGCTGGAAGAAGGGTCTGTATTTACCGCCGCGGCCACCGAGATTTCACCGTTCAATGACTACGCCAAGGCGGGTCTCAAGGATTGGCAAACTTATCTGGCCCCGACCAAGGGCTATGACGAGATGGTGTTCAACCTGAAGCCGAAGGCCGATGCGGACGGCAACACCCTGGCGGTATTGCACAATAAATCGGGAGAAAAGGGCGTCGCCGTCGGCTACAACATCAAGCAACTGCCGGTCCTGACGCTGTGGAAGAATACCGACACCAAGCAACAGGGCTATGTCACCGGCATCGAGCCAGGCACCAGCTACGCCTACAACACCAAGTATCAACGTCCGCTGGGTCTGGTGCCGAAACTGCAACCGGGAGAGAGCCAACGCTTCGACTTGAGCTATACCCTGCTGCGTAGCAAGGCGGATACCGAACAGGCGCTGGCGGATGTGGCAAAAATCCAGGGTAAGGCGCCGGTCAAGCTGGTCAACAAACCACTGGTCGACCTGAATAAAAAATAATCGATAAACCAGTTGATCCACAGCAGCCCCACGGGGGCTGCTGTGTCAAAATTTTTCATCAAAACATCTCAATATCTACCTGTTTCTGCTAGTCTTTTTTAAAACCACTAGCTGGGTAGCCATTCTGTTATGCCGCTTTCGTTTACCCCGGATAATCAACTGCAGCACGGTTATTACCAGATCGAACGTCTGGGCACCCTGTTGCGTCTGTCGATCGCCGAAGGCATCAATCGGGAACTGGTGCTGCAATACCAAACGGACGTCGCTCGCCATGTGGAAGCCTTGCGCGGACAACGGTGGGGAGTACATCTGATAGTCAACGGGAATGTGCTGATGACACCCGAGGCCGCCGAAGCCCTGATTGGTATTACCCGTAGCCATAAGCCACTGGGACGCTGCGGCACCGCCATCGAACTGCGCCATGCCTCCGTCTGTGGCCTGCTCAAAGCCTTTTGGGGCAACATCTACCAGGCATCCGGCATTCCTTATGCCTTCTTCGAGAGCAGTGCCGAAGCCGAGGAGTGGCTACAGCAGCAGATTGCCAGCGAGCAACACCGGTTATCAAAAGAGTAAGAACGCCTCGCGCTCTAATTGCATAATCCCATCAGGTGACGGGCAAAGTCCCGGGTGGCAGCACTATCCAGCGAGCCATCGGCTCGTTTGGTGGTGCGCAAGTACTGATACAGCGCCACCAGCAACTTCAAGGCTTTCTCGTTGGAGAGTGGTGTGCCCGGATCCAGCTGCTCCAACGCCAGCATCAGGGCCTCTTCCAGCGCCTGCATATCGACCACTTCGGCCTGACGGTACTGGAAGCCGTGACCGGTGGCCAGCCACTCCAGCGAACAGTTAGCCTGACGGGCAATCTGGTTAGCGCGGGAGAGGGTCGGCTCACTGCCATTGAGATACTTGCGGATCATCGCCTCCGACAGGCCGACCCGCCGGGAGAATGCCGACACGCTCTCGCCAGCAATCAGTTGCCGCAAGCGGTCGGCAAAGCTGGTTTCTGGTTCTGATTGGCAATCTGACATCATGTCTCCCGTCATTGGTTTGAAATCTCGTACTTTAGTATTGCTTTCTCGTACCAAGGTACGAGAATATGCGGCCTGCGCTAGTTTAGCAAATTCATCATCGAGGAGCGGATTATGTCGAACGCATTTGTGCTGCAACAGCGGCTGCCCAGTAGCAGCCGCCTGGTGTTCGGGTGCATGGGATTAGGCGGCAGCTGGGACCAGCAGCCGGTGACCGAGGCCCACATTGCCCACGCCCAGGCAGCCGTCGAAGCGGCGCTGGATATAGGTATCACCCTGTTTGACCATGCCGATATCTACACGCTAGGCAAGGCCGAGCAGGTCTTCGGCACCCTGCTCAAGCGCGATCCCTCGTTGCGGGATCGCATCCTGCTGCAATCAAAATGCGGCATCCGCTTCGGCGATGAACAGGGCCCCAAGCGTTACGATCTCTCCCGGGATTATCTGCTGCAGAGTGTGGATGGCATCCTCTCCCGACTCGGCGTCGACTATCTGGACACACTGCTGCTACACCGTCCGGATCCGCTGATGGACCCGGCAGAAGTAGCCGAAGCCTGGTTACAGCTGAAGCAGAGTGGCAAGGTGCGGCATCTCGGGGTCTCCAATATGCACAGTGGCCAGATGGCGCTGTTGCAACGGGAACTGCCCGAGCCGCTGATCGCCAACCAGTTGGAGATGAGCCTGCTCAAGCATGACTGGATCGACAACGGCACCTGCTTCAATGACGACCAGGGCAAGGGAGCCCGTGCCTGGGGCGACACACTAGAGTATTGCCGTCAACACCAGGTCCAGATCCAGGCCTGGGGCTCGCTCGGCAAAGGCTGGTTTGGCGGCGCCGCACCCCAGGATGCGCCCCCGGCGGTCCATGCCACCGCCGCCCTGGTGCAGCAGCTGGCCCGGCAGCATGGGGTCCCCACCGAGAGCCTAGTGTTGGCCTGGCTGATGCAACATCCGGCAGGCATTCAGCCCGTGATCGGCACCAGTCATCCGGAGCGGATCCGCGCCTGTGGCGCCGCCGAGAGCGTCCAGCTCAGCCGCGGTGACTGGTATCAGTTGTACGTCACCATGCGCGGTCGGGAATTACCATGACCTTCGACCATTCAGAGTTGTACGGGGTGCTTAGCTCCCGGCTGGATCGCCAAATCGCCGCCGCCGCGCCAATTGCGCTGGCGATCTGCGATAGCCACGGCGAGCTGCTCTATTTTATCCGCCAGCCTGGAGTCGGCCTGCACAGTGGTGTACTGGCGCAGAACAAGGGCTATACAGCAGCGCGGGATCGGCAAGCCACCCGGGATCTGGGCAACTGGAGTCGGGAGTCCGGCCGCGCCTTGTCCTACTGGAGCGATCCGCGCTTCACCGGCTTTGCCGGTGGCGTGCCGCTCTGGCATGAGGGCGTCGTCATCGGAGCCGTCGGCGTCAGTGGCCTGAGCGAAGAGGAGGATCACCTCCTTGCCACCGAGCTGGGTCAGCACCTGATCCGCATCACGGAAGAGGCTAACCAGGGAAGATCCTGATGTTGGAGCCAGCGGATTTTTGGTCGCCTCCACACCATCATGATGATTCACCGCTCATGGCTGGAACATCGCCATGAAAAAAAAGCCCCTCAGTGGGAACACTGCGGGGCTTTGTGCATCTCCAGACCTCAGGAACTAGCGGTATTCACCGGCTTCTATGAGGGTGCGCAGGGCATTCTTGCTCTGCAACATCGGGAAGCTGATGGACTGATCCGGCTCGGCAAATTGCAAGGTTCCCAGCGTTGTCCGGTAATTGGCCCGCACCGGGGTCACGGTCGCGGCCACACCATTCACAGTCACACTGTTATTGCTTCGATCCTGCACAATCACCAGCTGGGTGTCATTCGCGATCGAGTGCGTCACCCCGATCTTGCTGCTGTCGCTGGCGGTCAGCTCCATAGCCAGATTCAGTGTGGCATCGAGTCCGGTTGCATGGAGGGTATAGGTATCGACCTGCCCCACCCGGCTGAAATCGACATCCAGGCTGGCGTCCTGCTCAAACGGCAACACGGCAGCAAACTGTGTCCAGCTGTCAGGTACCGATGGATTAAGATTCAAGGTGCCGGCGATCAAGTTCGGGCGGAAGCCGACATAATCCTGATAGCCATTGCGGTTGTACTCCGCCACCGACCAGGCCTGGGTGTAGGTGCCGCCCCCCGTGGTGACCTTGCCGTTCTTGTCCGGGAACGCATCCAGGACCTCACTCATGGTGCCGCGATAGCCGAGATTGAGGATCTGATCGCCCAGGTTTTTACTCAACTGGTAGGCCAGATCCGTCTCCCCGAAACGCGTCAGGCTGGTGACGGTGAAACCGGCATTCCAACCCCAGATGGTGCCATTGTGGTAGGCCGCATCCTTGGCATACTCACTGCGGCCATCATGGTACGGATGAAAGTACTCATGGTGCTGTGACAGCGAGGTGATCCCCCAGGGGAATAGCAGCTCTGACACGGCATTATGGGTCACCCGTGCGCCAATAGCGTCGTCGATCAGATCCCCATCCAGCGGTACGCTGATCGCCATCAGCTGATTCGGCCGCACCTTGGTATCCGCCGAGCCATCACTGCGCAAACGGTCGGCCATGATGCTGGCATCGGCATTCCAGAACTTGGCGATAAACGAGGTGCGCGCCTGATTCTGCAGCGTGCGCCAGCGAGTCGCGTCTGCCGTGGCCCCGGTCATGTCTGCCAGCTCGGCAGCGACTTGCAGCGAGTTGATCCACAACGCCTGAATATCTACCGCCCGACTCCCACGAGCCGACCAGGGCAGATCACCATCGATACGGGCGTCCATCCAGGTATCCGCATCGTCATGGGTCAGCAGGCCATCGGCATCGACATAGTTGGCCAGGGCTCCTTCCAGATAGGTTTTCACCGTGGGATAGATGCTGGCGGCATAGGCGGTATCACCGGTGTAACGGAGATACTCGCCGATTTCCCGCACCATCCAGGGAGTGCCGTCCGTGGTGTTGTAGATGATGTTATCCAGGCTGGTCACCCGATTCGGTACCCGGCCGTAATCGATACTGGTTGTGCTGGTATTTTGCAGTTTGGCGAAGCTGTTGATGATCGCTTTAGCCTCGGTGAAATCACCATTGACGAGCGTGATCCCCGGCAACGAAATAAAGGTATCGCGGCCCCAGTTATCCTTGAACCAGGACAAACCAGCCCAGATACCATCGCCGAACTCTGTGGTCACCAATTGGTAACCGGCCAACTTAGCCCATAACAGGGCACGGTTATAGTCGGTATCACTGGTCCACAGGAAGCTGCGGGTCAGACGATCGTATATCGTCTGCTGATGCAGCAGGCGGGCATTGTCGGCGACCAGATTGCCGGCGGCAGTGGCCGCTTCGTCGGCATTGAAACCGAAGGCGACATAAACCGTCACATCACTGACCGCGTTCTGAGTGGTCAACAACGGCTTGACGTTGGCACCATCGAGTTGCACCAGGCTGCCCAGTTGCGGCATATCGGCCAGTGTGGCTTCCTTGAAGCTCACCGGCTGATCCGCGGCTATGGCCACAAAGGCGGGCGTATCATCGCTGCGCAGGCTCTCGGCCACCGCATACACAACCACACCCTGGTCACTGCGCTCCACTGTACTGCCTTTGAGCTTCAGGTTCAGCTGCGGCACTATGCCGAGCTTCGCCGCCTTGTCACTGTGGAGATGCAACGCCACGGCCCTGTGCCCCGCCAACAGACTCAAGTCGTCGAGACTGCCATTGCTGTAGAGCGTCTGGCTACCATAAGGCTGGATCAGGCTGCGAACCGCAGCGGTGCGATCATTGATGTTGCCATCGACCAGCGAGGCAAAGGTACCGACAATCCAGCCGCTCTTCAGATGGTACTTGCCGCCCCCGGAGAAGACTCCGGTTTGCCCGTCATAGTAGCCATCCAGATTATCGCCAAACACATAGTTCATGGGCTGGGTATCGGTGATCGCCATGGTACTGAACAGGACGTCCGGCTCCGGGATCTCGCCACCACGGCCAGCCAGAGTGACTCTGGCAGGGGTATTACCGCTCAGGCTCAGATCGAGCAGCGGGCGATCCGGGATCACATCACTATTATCCCCACCTTGGGTCACCGTCAGCGGGTGGCCCAACGTGGTGTCTTCAGGCACCACGAAGGTGAAGGTATAGAGCCCGGCCTGCGCGACCACCAATTGCAGGTTATTTCCCATCCCCGTATGGGACTCCAAGCCCAACGCCTTATCCAGGGTGACCGCCGTCAGGCCGCTTGTACTGCCGGTGAAAGCAAACGGCTCCGACCAATTGGCATCCCCCAGCTTGAATTCATGGGTACCGACACTCAGGTTCAAAACCGCGGTATAGGTTCTATCTCCCTGATAGATCAGTTGATCCGTCGTTCCCCAGCTGTTGAAACTGCCGCGCACATAGAGGTTGGTATCGTAGGGCGGCGCATCCAGGGTTACCGTCAGTGAATGGGGATCGGCGGTATTCTCCGGCACGGTAAACGTAAAGTGGTAATACCCAGCCTGGGTGACCACCAGCCGCATGTCATTGCCCATGCCGGAGGCATGAACCAGAGGCAGAGGGCTCTCCAGCTTAACCTCGGTGGCATTGCTGCTATCACCGGAGAAGGTCCAGTCGGCGCTCCATTCCGCATCCGAAATCTTGAAGCTATAGCTGTCAGCCGCCAGATAGGTGCTGACCTCGTAACGGCGTTGGCCTTGATAGACCAGCACAGCGCTGGTGTCCCAGTTATTGAAGCCGCCGCGCAGATATAACGCCGTATCGTAGGGTGCCGTATCTGCAGGGGGTGGCGTTGGCTGGCTGGAGTCCTCGCTACTGGAGTTGCAGCCGCCCAATAGGGCGGCGCAGGCGAGTAGTGGTATCCACGCCTTGAGCCATTTCATTCCAAACATGGTGGGTCGTCCTTCTCGTTATAGAGTTAATCCCGCTCCTGGTTGACAAAAAAGCGGCCACATCCCGGTGGCCGCCCAGTACGTCTCGACAAGAAATCCCTCAGGCGACCGCTCAGGGAGCCAGAGGCAAGATGCGCAGCCCGGCAATATCGGCGCTGTTCATGGCACCACTGCTGCCGCCATTGCCGCCGAAGGTGGCGTTATGCGCCAGGTAACTCATGTTGAGGAAGTCCGACAGCTCCACCTGATAGCTACCCGGTTGCAGGGTGACGGCCAGCGGCGTGGAGTAGACCCAGGGGCGCTTGCCATCGACACTGCGGGCGTGGGGCATCTGCACGATACCGGCGTCCACCAGTTGCCCGGCACCGTCGGTGATCCGCATCCACTTGACGCCATTGGTCATCCCCAGATTGATAGAGTTGGCCGCGTTGTGGTACTTCAGTGCCAGCGCAAAACGGCCGCCCTGAGTGACGACAAGGTTTTGGAATTGCAGGCTGTCCTGGGGCGCGCCCCAGTTATCCAGGAAGGGGGCATCCTGGGTGTCGCTGGCCGGAGTAATCGCCAGATTGCTGCTGACGCGAGCGTCACTGACCGGGATATCCTGCTCACCGGCTTGGTAACACACCGGCTGACTATGGTGGGAACGATTGCCGCTGGTCGGATAAACCGCCTCGGCCGCGTAGCAGGCGCCCACCGTTACCGCTGCCGGATCGGTCCAGTTCCCCAGCGCCACATTGCTGGCCACCAGCTTGCCGTCGCGATAGAGGTTGTAACTCACCGTCTGATCGTTACGGCCATCACGGAGCGCAAGCTGCAGATGTCCGTCGGTCAGAGTCACGGCATCAATCACCGGCTCACGCGGGGCAAACACGGCTGCATCATTCGTGGCGGTCGGTTGCAGATCGCTCAGCCGATGGATACCGGATGCCACCGTCTGGGCGTTATCGAGCGTCACCACCAGGGTATTACTGTCCCCCAACTCACTCCACAGCAGATCGCTCCCATGCTCGACGCCATTGAGCGTCAGCGCCGTGACCTGATAGGCACCACTGTCGGCCGCCTTGGCTGGCAAGTTGAGCGTCACATCGATGCGCTTGCCGCGCAGGTGCAGATCCTGCAAGGTCACGCTGTTCGAACTGGCGAACCATTGGCGGTGCTGGGCTGCCGTCACATAGGGGGCAACATGAATTCCCTGCTCGTTGGGCTGCATGCCGAACAACGAGTTGACCACGGCACCGATATAACCACCCACCGACCAGAGCTGACGCTGGGAGTTGATGGCCGGACCCGCCAGTTCCGGATGGTCAAAATCGACCAGGTTCGGCTTGCCGGTGATCCACTCCAGATTCTCCATGTTCGACAGATTCAACGCCGCACCCTGCATCAGGCTGGCAAATCCGGCATCGAACACCTCGGCGTTATTCACCTGGGCGGCCGCCTTGATGCCATAGGCGGTCACGAAGGGCCACACTGCCCGATTGTGGTAAATCGCCATGTCCGGCTGCTGCGGGAAGATCACCGGTGCCCCCATGGGGCCATGAGGATAGTGAGCGACGATCGATGCCGCTTCGCTCTCACTGGCGATGCCGGAGAGGATCACCAGCGACTCACCCAGCCAATCGTATTTGTAGAGCGGTGCATCATCGTAAGCAACCGCCGTCATGCTGCTATACAGGCCGGTATCGGCCTGCCAGAAACGGCTCTTGATCGCCGCCTTCAAGGCGGTGGCCCACCCGCTGTAACGGTCACCCCGCAGGCTATCACCGGCGGCATTGGCCAGTTGCGCCGCTTCGGTCAGAGCCAGATAGTGCACCACGTTAGTCGACAGCGACTTGCTGCTGGCCAGAGCGGCTATGTCTTTGACGATCCAGCTGGCGTAGGTCTGGTCACGCCAATCGAGGAACGATTGCTCGCCCCGATACAGGCCGTCGATGCTGTCATAGGCGGCTAACCGATCGTTTTCCAGGGTATTACTCAAGGCTTCCAGCGCCACGGCGGCGAAGTCGGCCCGCTCCGTGTCGGAAGGCAGAGTAGCCAGTACAGCACTGGCCCCCAGCGCCCAGGTCACACGGTCGGTACTCGCCGGCCAGCTGCCGCCGGTGCCGGTATCCTGCACAATCTGGCGAGCTTCGCCGTCATTACCTGTGCCAGTCGGTGCCGCCATGCCATCGCGATAGCCGGAGACCTTGAACAGCAGGGAGTTGCGCGCCCGCTGCGGATCCAGCATGGCCAGCCCCAGATGGGTGGCGTAGGAGAGATCACGAGTCCAGACGTAAGGCCACTTGGCGCCGGTCTGGAAGCAGTCACAGGCGGTCGGCGCGCCACCGTTGTAGTTGTCATCCGAGATCTGGCTGACACTGTCATCCTTGGTTTCCTGCACCGCCAACGCGAACAGGGCATCAAAGGCAATGCTGCCGGAGCGAACCCGGGGCTGGCCCTCTTGCTCGGTAACCGTCACGTAGCTGTTGCCAGGATCGCGCAGATCCTGAGTCGATGATTGGGCGTAACTGCGCAGCGGATCGGTCAGCTTGGCCACCGAGAAGATCGCCTGCTCTTCCCGGACCCCAGTCACCGGATAACTCAGAGTCTGGCTGGCTTCGTGCCCTGCATGGGGATCTATGGTCACATCATCGCCCCCCGTGGTTTTGACGATTTTCAGCACCGGATGTCCCGGATCGGCCGAAGCATCCAGCGTCACGCGATAGAAGCCGCTCTCGGTGATCTGTAACGCCGAATTGGCACCGTTGTCGCCCGTATCCAAGGGATAAGCGGTATCCAGATCGGCGGTGGTCACAGTATCCAGATTGATGGTGAAGGCATGATCCCAACCGGAATTGGCGATCTTGAACTCCTGCCGTCCCGGAGTGAATTGAGTGGTGATGGCGTAGATGCCATCGCCCTGATAGGTCAGCGGATAGGAGGTTCCCCAGCCATTGAAACCGCCGCGCAGGTAGAGACCATAGCTAATGGGCGGTACATCCAGGACGAATGACAGTACCGGATGGGCCGGATCCTTGGCATCCAGCTCAAAGTCATAGCGGCCCTCATTTTCTACCGCCAGCACCATATTGGCACCACCTTCCCCAGTTGTGAGGGCCACGGGAGTGTCCGGGATAATACGGGTTTCATTTTCCAGATCGGCGGTGAAGGTGGTCGCCAGAGCCCAATCGGGATCGGCCACCTTGAAGGCCGACAAACTCTGCTTGAACAGCACGTTATCCAGATGATAGCTGCCATCCCGGTAGTTGAACTTGTACCCCTCCTGTGCCGACCAACTGCTGAATTCGCCTTTGAGGTAGAGATCCACCGCGTAGGGGGCTGTCGGTTCAACCGGTTTCTCCGGATCCACGGGAGACGAGTCGTTTGAATCGTTACATCCGGCTAGCGTCAATCCAGCCAGACACAGCGACAACACAGATAATGGAAAACGATGGGACATGGATAGCTCCTGATGATCAGCCAATAACAAGGCACTGGGGATAGCGGTACGGAATCAAAAGGGGATCTGCGGCCACAGCCGCAAGATGTGCAGTCCATATCCAGAACGAGACAAGGAAGTGAAGAGGACAGCACCCAGGATATCCGCTTGCTTTGGTGGCGGACTGTATCGAGAGAGTCCATTTTCTGATAATGCAATTGCCCGACACGGCGATAGATAAAATCTATAGCCGAGAGGCATCCCGTGACCGCACGCAAAGAAATGCCGCAAATAGCTCGGTTTCCCATGTTGCAAAATGCGATCAACCCAACTTTTTATACTTTTATGCAGCTTAATTGCTCAAGCGTGTTCTGATTGACACTGCAGAGCCAGACTCCTATCGTGCCTTCCATCGATAAACCCAATGACCATGGCATCTCCATCGTGGATAAATTGCTGCAACAGTTTCTCGAGGTCGCGACCAGCAAAAATCTCAGTCAGGCGGCGAAACGCCTGTTTATCAGCCAACCCACGCTGACCCACAATATGCAACGGCTGGAGGCCTCTCTCGGCATAGAGCTGTTTACTCGTTCATCAACCGGCATAACCCTGACCGAGAGTGGCGTGTTGTTGCAGGACCAGGCCCGCATCATGCAGCGCATCTACGAGCAAACGCTGCACAAGCTGGAATTCATCAAGAAACGGAGTGAGCGCGGCTTGCGTATCGGCTCGGGTCACGCCTGGTGGCACCCGCTATTGCGCCATGTCTTGCAGCAGTACCGTCAGACCCATAGCGCCGCATCCTTGAATGTGGATCTGGGCAACCACCTGCGCCTGCTGGATATGCTGCTCAACGGCGATATCGATCTGTTCATCGGTCACGAGATCCATGGGCTGACCCATAAATCCGGCCTGTTGTTTGTGCCGCTATTTTTATCCAACGACGATGTCTTCGTGCGCCAAGGACATCCATTGCTCGGTAAACCCTGTCGGCACAGTGATCTGCTGAATTACCCCAGCCTGCTGGTGACGCCGGACGAGAATCGCTATCTGCACCTGGTCGATGACCTGCAACCCAAGCAGCAACAACGCAGCATGCTGCAACTCAACGAGAAGATTATCTACACCAGCAACTCGATCATGGTGAGCCTCGACATCATCCGCGACACCAATGCCGTCATGCCTTATCCGCGCTGTATGGGTGATTATTTCCGTGGTTTCGGGATCCAGGCTCTGGAGATGGTAGAGCGCTATAACAAGGGCATAGTCGGTATTTATCTCCCCGGAGAAACCGCAGATGACCCCCACATAGCCCAGATACTGACCCTGATCCGCGATCAGGTGAATCGTCAATCTTCGCTGGTGGCCACCTTCTGAACCCAGGATAAGAGTCTCAGGTAGGGACGACATGGATAGTCCACACCAGAGCGAAAGCAGGCTCGTCCTAAGTGAGGGATGGTCGCTAACCGGCCGTTCATTCCGGCGTTCCGGGCCTATACTCGAAGCATCCGTTACCTCTATCAGGCTCTCGTATGGTCACCAAAGCACACGGTCACTCGACGGTCCACTGGTTGGGCAATGTCTGTATCTCCATTCTCGATGGCGCCTTCAATCAGCAGGGGGCCGCCGACTGGAGCGAGCAACTGCAACAGACCTGGCAGCAACAAGGCCAACCCACGCACTGGGCTCATGTGGTGGATATGGAGGGTTGGCTCGGTCGCACTCCCGAATCAACCGAACTGATGCGAGAAGGAATCGCCTGGGCGGAAAGCCATGGCCTGCGCTGTACTGTACTGGTCATGGCTCAGGGTGCGAAAAATATCTTCTTGAAGATCAATCAGGCCACAAATCCGGTGATAGCCAAGGATGCGGATGTCACCATCTGCGAGAATCACAAGCAGGCGATCGAGCTACTGCACCAGCGGGGATTTATCCTCAACCTGCTGCAATTGTCATCACGCAAGCGCATTCGCCATACCACCAGCAAACCCCACCACCAGTGAACAGCTAGTCCTTCAGCTGGAGTTAAGTAGAAACACCGCCTCGGTGCAATCTTACTGACCGAGCATAGACGGGCCTAAACTAGCGCCACATTCACAGCATGGAAGGGCTACGTTCGAATACCAATATTTGTTACCATCGCGGCGGCCAGTGAGGCCACTGGCGATAAATAATCATGTTTTATATCAATAACAAATAACCCTCATGTTTGTCAGGAGAGACACGGATGCATGCAATACGCCCCCTCATCAGCGCCCTGTTGATGTCAGTCACCATGGCGGCTCAAGCTGCCACCCCGGTCAACCTGCAGATTTTAAGCGCCACGGTTAAAGATCAGAAAATTGCCGGGGCCAGCCTGATACTGCAAAGAAACGGCGAGCAGGCCGTCAGTGCCATCACCGATGCCCAGGGTCAGGCCAGCCTGAACGCCAGTTTTGCCGACGATGCCTCCAGCCTGCTGATCATCAAGAAGCCGGGGTTTTCCAATTTGGTGGTGAAGTGTCCCTGCGCCGGTATGACCTACGCGATAAGCCCGGTGATGACCAACCTGGATGGCCTGCGCATTGTATTGAACTGGGGTGAAACTCCCGAGGATCTGGATTCCCATCTGGTATTCCCTGGCAACCATGTCTACTTCTCGCAAAAGGAGGGTACCGATGCCAATCTGGATGTCGATGACACCGATAGTTATGGTCCGGAGACCATCACAGTCGAGAGCAAGCACAGCGGCGAACGCTATGTCTATGCGGTACATAACTTCAGCCATCGCCAGGATATTCAGGACAGCACCCTGTCCAACTCCAACGCCAAGGTATTTGTCTATGTCGGCCAGACGCTGATCAAGACTTACTATGTGCCCAAGAATCAACCCGGCAATCTGTGGACCGTCTTCGCCGTCAACGAACAGGGCGAGTTCCAGGAGTTCAACACCCTTCAGGATGTTGCCAGTGAAGATCACCTGCAAACGGCTGAGTTCCAGGGAATCATCGATCAGAGTCAGGTGCGTGTCGAAAACTACAGCCAGGATGCCCTGAATCAAGCCAAGCATCTGAATACCCAGGGCGAAGCCGCCTACCACGCGGGGAACCTGGACGGCGCCATAGCCCTGTATCAGCAGGCGATCGAAATCGACGGCAACTATGGGCAGGCCTACAGCAACCTGGGGCTGGCATTCCAGAAGGCTGGCCGCGTCGCCGAAGCCATGTGGGCTAATCGCAAAGCCATAGCCCTGGCCAGTGGTAGCAAGGCGGCCACGATTCGCGCCAGCTCCCACTACAACAATGCCCGCATCTATGAGGCAGCCCAGCAGTGGAACGATGCCCTGCGCGAGTTCCGGGCCGCCAAGGCCGAAAAAGCCAACCCAGCTTATGACAAGGGCATCAAACGGATGCAACAGCAAGGGGCCCAGTAAATGGCGCCCCGCTGGCGCACCTGGTTGTTGCTAATCCCTGCCGTCATGGCAGGGTTAGCCCACGCCGCCGGACCGGCAACCGTGGCCACGGGGCATCGTCTGTTATGGCCAGCCCCGGTCGCCACGACCCACGGATTTGACCAGGCCTCCCGCGCCGCACTGAGCGTCTATCGCCAGACTCTGCTGGGCTGGTCCAGTCAAAGCGATGCCCAGTTGCAAGAGTTGGTGCGCACCAGAAGCCTGAATCGGGCCTCCGTCGATCAATGGTTACAACGTGAACTGGCGGAGGTACAAGCCAACTGGCTACACGCTGCCGCCGACTGTCCGCAGGCCAAACCGGATGACTGGAGCTGTGATCCGGCTTGGGTAACTGCCCGGGCGACCCGGTTGCCATCAGCGTTCAGCGATTGGTATCGGGATATGCAGGATTATTCCCGCGCTTACCAGCTGGAACAACTGCGTCTGGCCGCCCTGTTTCCCAAAATCAGCAGCGAAATAGCGCGCTTCAACGCCCAAGAAAACACAGGCAGCGAGCTGCCAGATCGGCAGTTCCTGCTGAGTTTTGATGATGGCCCCAGCGCCGTTGGTGGCCACAGCGACCAAACCCTGATGATGCTGCAACAGCACCAGAAATCGGCCCTGTTCTTCATGCTCGGCAGCCGCTTGCATGAACGGCGACAGCAGGATGGTGCAGAGGCGTTGCAACAGCGCTATCAGGGCCAGTGTCTGGCCTCCCACGGTTGGGAACATCAGTCCCATGCCAAGTGGCCGCAGTGGCAAGAGTCGGTGCTGCACACCCGGCAACTGCTGGCCGAGACCTTTCATCCCAACCAGCTGATGCCCTTGTTCCGCCCCCCTTACGGACAACGCGCGGCAGATAGCGGCAGCTTCTTTGCCCAGCAGGGTATCAGGGTCACGCTGTGGGGGCTGGACTCGCAGGACTGGAATACGCATCTGAGTGATGAGGCGGTCCTGAACCGCATGCGCATCCTGATGCTAATCAAGCGTCACGGAATACTGCTATTCCATGATGTTCACCCCAAAGCCGCGCAGGTGTTGCCAGCCTTATTCACGGAACTGGGTACTGGGGTGCAGTGGTTGCCGTGTCACACCGACATAACCCGGCGCTAGCCGGGCTTATGTCTGGATCGCCGCATAAAATCAGGGCGCTAATGCCAGTCAGTTAGCGAAGGAGAGATAGCCTTTTGAGCCAACCGTTGGCGGCAGGGATGCCGCCATCCGCGAAGCACTCACCCTCGATTCAACAGAAACACCACCTCGCCGCGATAGTTAGGCTGAGCGGCAAATTCCTGCTGCCAGCGCAGTTGCCACTCGCCCCCCTGCACCAGCCCCAACTTGAAGGGCAGAGTCAGCCGCTTGAGGGCGGGCAGGTACTGTTCATAGTGATCCACGGTGGTCCGGCCGCGATAGGTCTGTACCACCAGCTCATCCACCACGCCGCTCAGGCCATTGAGGGTGGTGACATCGCCATTGGCGCCCCAATCCAGCAGGCCGGTAATGCCCAGCTGACAATCGGCGGGCAACTGCTGCCGCAACCCACGCAAGAAGTCGGCATAGCCGGCCAGCTTGGGCGTGGCGGCATCAAAATCAATCTGAATGCCGATCACCCGATTGCCTTTGGCCTGCCAGGCGGCGCGCTGACGCAACAGATCCCGTACCACACCCGGTTGCCAATCCAGGGTCGCGACCCGATAGCTGAGCCAGAGTTCCGGCACCTTGAGGGGGGAAGGCGGCAGCCCTTGCGGCTGCAAGCGCACCCCATCCCCGTGCTGGCTGATATGCCCCTGCAGCAGATAGAGCCGCTGCGCCTGGTGCAGCACCGGCTGTGGCTTGACCGCGGCCCACAGCCAGAACTGGCGATAGAGCGCCGCGTCGACCCGAACCGGGTGATCCGTCGCTGGCGAAACCACAACTGGAGAGGAGGCATCGGCCGCCAGCCAACCCCACAGCCCGACCATCAGGCAGCCCAGTACCAGCAGCCCGACTGCGCTACCGCGACTCACCAGTAGTACTTCAACTGTTTCGCCCAGACCGAACCGGCATAGCTCTGCTTGAGGGTATTGAACCAGCGTTTACGCTCTGCCTTGGGGATCTCTTCGCTGCCGCAGTGGTTATAGCCGCTGCTGGCAAAGCAGTTGATGGCGCGGAACAGGGCATAGCTGCGCTCCTCGGCAGGCGCTTTGGGGTCGGCGATCACCTGTTGATACAGCGCCAGTCGCCCGTGGGCCGCGCCGGCAAAGCGATCCGGTGCGCCACCCAGCAGGGTCGCTCCCGGCTTGCTGCCCAACGGCGACTCATCCCAGCCCTGACGATAGAAGAACTCGCCCAGGCAATTGAGCGCCTTGGCTGCCGGCTTGCCGGTTGCGGGGGTACTGGCCAACTGGCTAACCGTCTCGCTCAAGGCCGGACAGCTGTAACCCTCCTCCTGACTGGCACCCTGATTGAAGATCGTCAGATCGAAGGGCTTTTGAGCCTGAGTCTGAGCCTGGGCCTGAGCCAGCAGCGCCTGATCCTGCAGGAAATCGGCATAGTGGCCGCGGTTGAGATCCTTGACCAGCAGGGTATAGAGCGCCGTATTGCGCAGCTCGTGACTCAACCCCCCGTCGGCACTGACCTGGCGCAACAGCGGCGCCGAGGCACTGAACCGCAGCAGCGGATCCCGCAACTCATCCCGGGTCACCAGCGACTGGGCGGCAAATAGCGCATCCAGCTTATCCGCCCGCTCCAGAGTCATCGCCAGAGCCAACTGCAGCAGTTGCTGTTGCAGGGCATCGGGTTTGGCGGCCAGCAGTTGCTGCCAATGCGCCTCCGCCTGGGGCCATTGCTGCTGGGCCTGCAGCGCCATGCCACGCAGCATCTGGCGGCTGAACGCCAGCAGATCCAGTGGCCCTGAGCCTTGAGGCGCGGCGATCGCCTGCACCACACCAGCATAATCCTTGGCCACATAGTAGCGCTGAGCCAGTTGCAGATACTCCCACTGCGCCGACAGCCCAGCCGCGGCAAATGCAGCCTGCTGGCCATTCAGCTCCTCGGTGGTCAGGGGTTGCCAGCTCTCTTCCCACTCCGGGTGAAGTCGCAGGCGCTTGAGATCCTGCACCAGCAAGAACAGCGGCGAGGTCGCTGGGGTCTTGTTGGCCAGTAACTTGAGATCGATCTCGTTCCACAGCGGCAGACCCTCGTCCACCTGGGTGCTCTGCAGCGCCTGTTGATAGAGGGCGGCCAGCTTGGCCCCGTCGTCCTGCAGCCAATAGACACGGCGATATAATCCCTGGGCCGATGCGGAGTACAACCCCTGCGGATAGGCCGCCATGTAGTGATCCAGCGCCTGCCCGGCGGTGACCAACGGCGCCTTGTCCACCTTGCTGGCATCGAAGAAGCCGTACTCATCCAGCGCATTGGCCTGAGCCTGATTGATAGCGACACGGGCCAGCAGATAGGTGGCGGTCTCTTTCAACCAGGGCTGCGCCTGCTGGCTCAGGGCCGAGAAGCGGCTCTGGGCTTCGGCAAAATCCCCCAGATAGAAGGCACGAGCCCCGCGCAGATAGTCGCTGAACGGAGTCGCCTCCGCCGTCGCGGGCAAGGCCGTGAAATCAGGCAGGGTATCGCTCTGACACAGACCGATCAGCGCGACTCGCGCCTCGGCCAGCGGTTGGCTCTGCTCGGCGGGCAGACCACTGGTTTGCAGTGCCCGCAAGAAGGGCTCCGCCACCTCGGGACGATTCAAGCCGCAGCGTCCCTCCAGCCAGCCGTTGCCCCGCTCATGGGCAGCCGCCAGCGTTGCTGGTTGGACGCCCAGCGTCTGGGCCAGAGTATCCAGCGCCGGGGCCGCATCGGTGGCAGCTGGTGTCATGGGTTCGGGAGAGAGCAATTCGGAGACCGCAAAGGGCACCGATAACGGGCGCGATTGCCGGGTCTCGGGATCCTGCCCCTGCAAGAGGGATTGCCCCTGCGCCTGGGTCAGCAGCGCTAGTGTGATGCGGGTGTCATTGTCTGCCGCCAGAAACGGCAGGCCAGTCAGGCCACACTGCTCGGCGGTGAGTTGCAGGGTCTGTGGTGGTGAGCAATCCACATCGGCGCAGCCCCAACTCGGGCTGCTGGTGGTCCATAGCGCCAACCCGATCAGGGTGCCTATTGTTGTCTGTTTCATCGGTAACTCCCGAGCCCGTGCTTGTTGTCGTTTGAATCGGCATTGATGGGAGTCGATTATGCCCGCAGGCAGGGCTTTCAGCCACCGGTGAGCCCAGAAAATCGCATAGCTCAGACTGCCGAGAAGGTCACTTGCACATCTTTGGGCGGTGCCTGATAGGGAGCGCTGCTGACCAGCACCTGAGCGCCAGTGGCGGCATAGGCCTCGGCATTGGCCAGCGACACACCACCCGCGACCGCGACCACAGGACGTTGCGGATAGCGGTGGCTCATCTGCACCACGGCCGCCACCTCGGCAGGCGGCAGCTTCTCCAGCTGCAACACATCAGCCCCCGCTGCTGCCCAGACTTCCGCCTCGGCCCCAGAGCTCACCTCCACCACCAACTTGCGCTCCGGGCACTGCTGGCGCAGGCGAGCCACCGTCTGCGCCGCCGTTTCGTGCCCGAGGAACAAGCGATGTTCGGCAAACAGCAAGAGGGTCTCGGAGAGCCCCAGACGATGAGGCAGAGCGCCGCCGCAGAGAATGGCCTTCATCGCCGCCGCCTTGGTGCCGGGGAAGTTCTTGCGGGTACAGGCCAACGCAACCTGTGGATTACCGCGCCGGGCGGCGGCCAGCAGATCGGCGGTACCCGTGGCCACGCCGGAGAGAGACTCCATCAGTGTCTGGGCGGTTTTCCACACCCGATGCAGGGCATCGGCGGGGCCTGCCAGAGTCAGGATCGGCTCCCCGGCCTGCAATCGGGATCCGCTCGGGCGAACGGCTCCTACGGCACTCAACCCGTTCATTTCGCCAAGTCGCCGCGCCTCTTCGCTGCCGCACAACACCATGGCGTAACGCGCCGAGAACTGCATCTGGCCGTCCTGTTGCCCCAGATCCAGTACCCAGCTGGTCAGATCGCCATGGGGCACATCGTCACTCAGCAGCTGCTGCAGCCAGTTATCCGCCAATACATAAGGGTTCATGGTCGATCTCCAAAACACGACTCAGGATTGCAGGCAGAGGATCACCGACGAGGCCTTGAAGACGGCGCAGGCCTGCTGCCCGACTTGCAACTCCAGCTTGCCAATACTGTCGTGAGTCACCACGGCGCAGACCGTCTTGCCGCTCGGCAGGGTCAGGATCACCTCGGAGTTCACAGGTCCCTCGTGAATTCGGCTCATCTCGCCCCACAGATGATTGCGAGCCGTGGTCTTTACATGGGTATCGGTCAGCAACAGGATGGAGGAGGATTTGACCATGGCGAACATCTCCATGCCCATCGCCAGCCCGAGTGATTCAGCGGATTCCCGGGTGATCACTGCCACCAGCTCATTCTCGGCATCCAGCCGCAGACGCACCTCGAAGTCCACCTGGCCACTGCGCATACCGACGATCTCGCCCGCGAACTGGTTGCGGGCACTGGTCTTCATCGACATCCGCCGCAGCAGTTGTCGGAATTGCTGAAAATCATTGTCGGACTCCTCGTGCATGCTGGCAGTGAGCCGATCCAGCGCCGCCTGATACTCGGCTTCCAGCGCCCGATACAGGGCCACCACCTTCTTGCCATACGCCGTGAGCTGGGTACCACCACCCTGTCGCCCACCGGCGCTGCGCAGCACCAGAGGTTGCTCCGCCAGATTGTTCATGTTGTCGATGGCATCCCAGGCCGCCTTGTAGGAGAGCGGCACCTTTTTCGCCGCCTGGGAGATGGAGCCGTGAATGGCGATGGCCTCCAGCAAGCGGATGCGGGTATCGCCGAGGAAGGCCCCGAACTCGGTCTCGACCTCTAATTTGGTGCGCAATATGTGTGTGTTTTGCGTCATTGTCGTTATGTCGTCCCTGTTACAACGAAGCCCGCAACCGGATCCAGAACCCGGCCAGAACCCGGTTTAGTGGCTAAAAAACCCGTAGCGCTATGGTTGTGATCGACGAACGCAGGCGCGTAGAGTCAATCCGAGCCCAGAAACCACGCTATACCCTCTCATGCATAGCGAAAATCGGGCCAACTCTTGCCCCAACTCTTGCCATGGTTCATCACAAGGAGTTCACCATGAATATCAGCGCACGGAACATCTTCACCGGCACCATCTCCGCTCTCGTCAACGGTGCCGTCAATGCCGAAGTCGAGCTCACCCTGGACGGCGGCGACAAGATTGTCGCCATCGTCACCGAATCCAGCGTCAACAGCCTGGAGCTGGCGGTTGGCAAAACCGCAACTGCTTTGATCAAGGCCCCCTGGGTCATGGTGCTGGCGGGTGAAGCCACCCTGAAATTCAGTGCCCGTAACCAGTTGGCCGGTACCGTCAAGTTCCTCACCAAGGGCGCAGTCAACACCGAAGTAGGCATCGAACTGCCGGGCGGTAACCTGGTCTATTCGGTGATCACCAACGAAGCGGTGCTGGATCTGGGGCTCAAGGAAGGTGTACCCGCCTCCGCGCTGATCAAGGCCAGCCATGTGATCCTGGGTGTCCCGGTCTAAACGCAGCCGCTTGCCTCTGCCCGTTTGAGTGCAAAACCCTCACGCCAGCCCACAGCTGGCGTGAGGGATTTTCCCGAAATAGCCGATCCTCATGATGCGCCATCGACCAGGAAGCGCACGCTGACACGCCGTGAACCCATCCCTGGGGGCTCCACCGCGCCATCCCTGGCGCAGAGGGTCAGATTAGCGCTACCTAAGTCGCTGTCGCGAGTGATTTGCTATTTGAAACAGCTAGTTAGCACTCAGTGGATATAGCCGTATTGCGCCATGATCGCCTTGGCCTTGTCGCTCTTCAGATAGGCGAGCAAGGCGCTGGCAGCCGGATTGTTCGCCCCTTTTTTCAGCAATACAGCGTCCTGATAGATAGGCGCGTAGAAATCCAGCGGCACCTCCCAGGCCGAGCCTTTGCTTACCTTGCCGCCCTTGAAGACCTGAGACAGCGCGACAAAGCCCAGCTCGGCACTGCCGGAGTCGACAAACATCTTGGTTTGGGCAATGTTCTCGCCCTGCACCAGCTTGGGTTGCAATGCCGCCGTCAGACCCAGCTTGGCCAGCGTCTCCATGGCCGCCTGGCCGTAGGGCGCGGTCTTCGGATTGGCGATGGCCAGATGTTTAAAGCTGGCCGCCTTCAGTACAGCGCCCTGGCTGTCGACTAGTGCCGGATCGGTTGACCACAGCACCAGCTTGCCGCGGGCATAGGTGAATTGGGAATCGGTGACCGCCAGCTGCGCCTGGACCAGCTTCTTTGGTGTCGCACTATCGGCACTCACCATCACCTCGAAAGGCGCGCCATTCTGGATCTGGGTAAACATCTTGCCGGTGGCTCCGGCGGTGAGCACTGTGGTGTGCCCAGTTTCCTTGGTGAATTCGGCGCTGATCTCCTGCAGCGGCGCCAGGAAGTTGGCCGCCACGGCGACGACTACCTCATCGGCCCGGGCAGCAGAAACCTGACCCAGCGTCAGGGCAAAGAGTACAAACGTGAACAGATGTGAGGGTTGTTTCATCAGAAAGTTCCTTTTTGTCTTGTTTTCATCATTGTCGCTATGTTCATGTCACCATAACGACAGAATGCCATGATCATCACGAGCAAATTCCGGGAGAGAAGCCGGAGTAAGTCGCACCCCAAGCCAGGCCCCAGCCATAAACGTGGTAAAACAGCAGCCTACAGGGCATAAATCGCCATCTCGTTGCCGAAAACTCATCTCGGCGGGATGCGAGGTGGCGACCGGGCCCGAAGCAGAATTGCAAAATAAAGGCCAACCGAACCCGCGTTAGGTTTTTATCTACATAACGCATAGTTCCAGGGGAACAGGTTCTGCTTTATCGGATGAGCATCGGGTTCTGGCGCGTATCTTGCTGGACAACTCGCAACGCAGGGCGCGGATCCGGATCGCGCACTACCGGAATCAGGTGCGGGGATAGCCCCGCGAATAACGCAAGGATGCACGGATGTGGTTAACCGATAGCGACTGGCAAGCCATCTTGCTGACGCTAAAGCTGGCGAGTGTCGTCACCTTTATTCTGTTGTGGGTCGCGACCCCGCTGGCCTGGTGGCTGGCCCGCACCCGCAGTGGCTGGCGCAAACCCATAGGCGCCATAGTCGCGCTGCCCCTGGTGCTGCCCCCCTCGGTGCTCGGCTTTTACCTGCTGCTGGCCATGGGCCCCAATGGCCCGATCGCGCCGCTGCTGGCCTGGTTCGGGGTTGGTCTGCTGCCGTTTTCCTTCAGCGGTCTGGTCATCGCTTCGGTGTTCTACTCCCTGCCCTTCATGGTGCAACCGCTGCAGAGTGCCTTCGAAGCCATCGGTGACGCCCCGTTCGAGGCCGCCGCGACCCTGCGCGCCTCACCGCTGGATCGCTTCCTGACCATAGCCCTGCCGCTGGCGCTGCCGGGTTTTGTCAGCGCCAGCATCCTCACCTTCGCCCATACCGTGGGCGAGTTCGGGGTGGTATTGATGATCGGCGGCAACTTGCCCGGTATCACCCGGGTCGCCTCGGTGCAAATATATGACCATGTCGAAGCCATGGAATATGCCGATGCCCACCGTCTGGCCGCCGTCATGCTGGTGTTCTCGTTTGTCGTCTTGCTGGGCCTGCACCTCAGGCGCGGCCCCAAAACCCTGAGGTAAACCATGGCTCATGCCCCCATTCAGGCCCGGTTTCGCAAGGGCTGGCAAGATTTCACCCTGGATGTCGATCTGCAGTTGCCGGGCAAGGGCATCACCGCGCTGTTCGGCCACTCCGGATCCGGCAAGACCACACTGCTGCGCTGTTTTGCCGGTCTGGGCTCGCGCCCGGAGGGGCGCTGCGTGGTCAATGGCGAGGTATGGCAGGACGAGCAGCACTATCGCCCGACCCACCACAGGGACATCGGTTATGTGTTTCAGGATGCCAACCTGTTCCCCCACCTCACGGTGCGCAACAACCTGCTGTATGGCCAGCGCCGCAGTCGCGGCGCGCCCGCCATCGCCCTGGATCAGGCCATCACCCTGCTGGGTATCGAACACCTGCTGACCCGCAAACCGGCGGAGCTCTCCGGCGGCGAGAAGCAGCGGGTCGGCATAGCCCGCGCCCTGGCGGTCAGTCCGCAACTACTGCTGATGGATGAGCCGCTGGCGGCGCTGGATCTGGCGCGCAAACGGGAAATTCTGCCCTATCTGGAGACACTGCACGACGAGCTGCAGATCCCCATCCTCTATGTCACCCACTCGCCCGATGAGGTGGCTCGCCTGGCCGACCATCTGGTGGTGATGTCGGCCGGCCGCGCCCTGGCCCAGGGGCCGCTGACCGAGATCCTATCCCGGCTCGACCTGCCAATCCGGCTGGGGGAAGAGGCGGGTGTGGTGCTGGAGGGCGAGATCTGCGAACGGGACAGTCAGTGGGGATTGATGCGCATGGCATTTGCCGGCGGCTCGCTCTGGGCGCGGGATCAGGGCCATGCCATCGGCCATAAGGGCCGGCTGCGGGTGCTGGCGCGGGATGTCAGCCTGTCGCTGCAGCATCAGGTCGGCACCAGCATCCAGAACCATCTGCCCGGTGTCGTCGATGCCATGCTGACCGATGAACACCCCGGCTTGATGCTGGTGCGCGTCCGGGTCGGCGCGTCGATTCTTATCGCCCGCCTGACCACCCGCTCCGCCCATGAGCTGGGCATACACCCCGGCCAATCCATCTGGCTGCAAGTTAAATCAGTCGCCTTGGTGGAATAACGCCAGCTATGGAAACTCAAAAGAAATAGCCTCCCGACCAACATTTCTGTATTGAGAACTTGGGTCAGTCAGAGCTGATCTTGTTGCCTGGATTAGTAAAGCCCCCAATAAAAGCTCCCTATGGAACCTCATTCAACATCAAGCATCGGTATGCATTGGCAAATTTTCTGGCGGTGAATTGGTCTTTTAGTATTTGAATCGTCATTTATTTTTTAACTGCTGGATGTATCTACAGTTCACCACTTTGGTGTAAAGTGGTGAGGGAATTTTGCGAGTATGCAAGTTATGTCTATACAGCGAAAACGGCAGGATACAGGTGCTCATGAGTGCAGCGTTCGCGCATCCATAAGCTTTCCTGAAGAACAGTACTCTGTGCTGGAACAGATCGCAGCAGAACATCGTGTTTCACTTGCATGGGTGGTACGGGATGCTGTCGATGTGTATTTGAAGGCGCGCTGGCCACTTTTGGAGCAGGGCGAGAACGTGGAAAAAAAGAAATCTGATGTGAGACAACGTGAATAATATGTTTGAGAAAGACGGAGAGAAAATCCGGGTCCTATCTTTATTTTCCGGATGTGGGGGAATGGACTTCGGTATCGAAGCTGCCGGAGGTCACATCGTCTTTGCAAACGACATCCTTAAAGATGCGTGTAAAACGTTGGAAAAGTATTTTCCTAACACCGATGTGCGAAATGGCGATATATCGCAAATCCTAACATTTCCAAATGCCGATGTCGTAGTTGGAGGATATCCGTGTCAGTCATTTTCTATGGCTGGAAACAGGGATCCCAAAAAAGACGAGCGAACAAATCTCTATAAACAGTTCTTACGAGTAATCAGTCTCGTCCGCCCAAAATATTTCGTGGCAGAGAATGTTTCTGGATTGAAGCAATTGGGTGCCGGAAGCTTTCTGGAGGAGCAGGAAACAGCTTACAGACAGGAAGGCTATGTTGTGAGCCATCACCTCATCAACGCCAAGGCATATGGGATTCCTCAATCACGTAAGCGTCTATTCATTGTTGGCGTAAGGAAGGATCTAAATCAATTTTTTGAATTTCCTCCTGAAACACATGGGAAAGCAACAAGAAAAAAACCTGATCTTAAGCCTTATACATCTCATGGTGATGCAATTTTGGGTCTGCCTCTTTGGCCTGAGGGTGAGTTTTATGAGCGTCCGCATGACCCAGAAGGCCATTTTTCTTGGTACTTTATGTCCAGAAATCGTAAAGCTAAGTGGAGTGAACCAGCATTTACAGTGGTGGCTAATTCGCGGCATGTAACATTACATCCAGCAAGTCCAGTTATGAAACTGACATGGTCGAATCTAGCTGATGGCTGGAAGCAAAGATGGGACTTCTCAGATGAATATGAACATCTATCCGCAGACCCTACTCGACCTATCCTTGAGATACCGAGACGACTCTCTTGGAGAGAGTGCTCTCGTATTCAGACATTTGCGAATGATTTTGAGCCAGTAGGAGATACCGACTCAAAGTTTACTCAAATTGGAAATGCCGTGCCTCCAATGCTTGCTGAGACTATTTTCAAACATCTCTTTACCGGAGCTGGGTTGAAGAGTAATACGTAGGAAATATAAATAGAGAGACACTGAGTGTTTTTGGATTATTTTATCTCCTACGACAAGAAATAGATCAATTACAATAGGGTTCCCGCAATGTCAAAAATTGCATCACAGCTCGTCAATAAAGTTACTTTAGCTTCTGAAGCCGCAAGCAACGAGGCACAATTGCGACATGAGCTGGAAGGTGCTCTTAAAATAGCTTGCGAAGCTCGAAATATTCCATGGACACCATTCCAGTTGGAAAGAGCGCTTAAAGAAGCGGGTAAACCCACTAAATTTGCTGATGTGGCTCATGGGGCTGTGGTCATCGAGTATGAACCACCAAGATCGTTTGGTGGGCGTCTAAATAGCAAAGCTAATCATGCTCGAGCTCAAGCTGAAGAATATGCGACCCTTATCTCAGCCGAAGAAGGGCGCCGTTTAGAAGACTATATATTAATAATATGGGATGGATCCCATATTAGCTTTGGTAATTTTGAAGAGAATTGCCCAAACTGGAGTTGTGTAATTCCTTTTGACATCAACGCCGCGAATCGACTATTGGATTTACTTGAGCAGGATGGGCGTCCCCTTGTTCATCCTCAGCTATTGCAAGCACTAGTCGGGCCTGACTCCGACCATGGAATCGCGCTAATTCCTGCACTTTACAAAAACATATGCCGGGCTGAGACAAATCTTTGTACTTCCAAAACGAAGATGCTTTTTACAGAGTGGCGTAGGCTTTTTAGTCAAGTTGTAGGTTTTCAGCCTGCAAATATGAAGATGCTGCTGGCTAGACAAGAAATATCACATGATCAGCCCTATGATGAAAATCCTGCGGCTTATCTTTTTGCTCTGAATACTTACATCGCAATAATTGCAAAAATCGTTACTGCATGTGCTCTTCCTCGGCCAAGTCAAAACATTCTAGATTCGACGGTACCAGTAGTGGATCGTTTGAAGGTAGTGGAAACTGGTGAGCTATTTGAACACTCTGGTATTCTAAATATGCTTAGCGGCGACTTTTTTTCTTGGTATTTAGATGATAATGGTTGGGAAGAGTATAGCCCTCATTTAGAAGCATTGTTTGGAAGGCTTTCCGGAGTCGACTTCACTGTCGCAAAAAAGCATCCTAATACTACTCGAGATTTATTTAAGGGCATATATGAGCGCTTTATTCCTCGCGAAGTCCGTCATGCTCTTGGAGAGTTTTATACACCTGACTGGCTTGCCGAACACGGGATGGATCTCATTGAGTGGAGTACGAAAGATTCACTTACTGATCCAACATGCGGCTCAGGCACATTCTTGCTTGAGGCGCTACGCCGGCGTCGGTTAGAGCAAGGCGATAGTGCCACGGCAAGGTCTCTGCTTTTAGGGTTAAATGGGATTGATTTGAACCCCCTTGCTGTACTTGCAGCCAAGGGATCGTTGGCTGTATTTCTTTCCCCATTCTTGGATCCTGATGAACCCATACGCTTGCCGGTCTACTTAGCGGATGCAATCAATCCTGCTTGTGTGAGTAGCGATCCTTTCCCAAGCTACAACTATGTCATGCAGACCGAAGTTGGCCCAAGAGAGTTCTCAGTACCAGAAGCGATGATCAACCATTCAGAGTTCTTTAAGGTATTTGCGAGAATAAGGGAGTTGATCGATGCAGATTTTAATGCAGCAAAAATAAGCAGTGCGATTCGATCAAATCTCAAATCAATGCTGTTGCATGATGACGATATTCAAAATATTGAGACTACTATCGAAAACTTAGTATCGCTCCATGAACAAGGGTGGAATGGTATTTGGTGCGCTATCCTAGCCGATCGTTTTGCTGCGGCCGCCATACCACCATCGAATTATGTCTGCGGCAACCCACCTTGGGTAAAATGGAGCAATCTTCCAGAGGAATACACCAAGACTATTCAGGCGCAATGCAAGAAGCTTGGTGTTTTTAGTACTGATAAATGGGTGGGTGGAATAGAAGCAGATATTTCTACGGTTATAACTTACCAAGCGATTTATCATTACCTAGCCCCCTCGGGGCGACTTGGCTTCTTCCTACCAGGCTCAGTTTTTACAACTCCCTCAAGTGCTGGTTTTCGCAGATTTTCTGTCGGTCCCAATAACGTGAACTGCAAAGTACTATTGGTTGAGGACTTCGATGCAATCAGTCCATTCGACGGAGTGACCAACATGCCTCGTTTTCTAGCTCTAGAACGAGATGCTCCGACTATTTTTCCTGTACCGTACAGAGTCTGGACTAATGGTGATGTACCAGCCTCGACTCTGCGGAACTCAAATAGCGCGGAGGAGTTTCGTAAAACTGCAAAGCAGATCGAATACACGGCAGTCCCCGTGCCGGGTGGAGAAGGAGAGAGACCTTGGCTTATCGGCCCGCATGAAGAGCAGGTTGTATTCGCTAAAGTATTTGCTGGCGCAGAGCGAGTGTACCAAGCTCGCAAAGGTGTTACCGCAGATCGTAACGGTGTGTTCTGGGTCTATGCAACGGAAGAGGGCGATGAAAACACAGTTACAGTACGAAATGCCGCCACCATTGGTAAAACTAAAGGTATTCCGGAAATAACAGCTCGAATTGAGGTCGAGCATGTTTTTCCTCTACTCAGGGGCAAGGGAGTAAAGGCTTTTTGCGCTGTTCCAGATGAACACTTGCGTATCATTGTTCCTCAGCGAGGAATGCATGGAGATCCGGATCTGGCTGTTCATTCTCCGTTGGTTTTCAAATTTTTGAATCGTTTTAAATCCCATCTTGAGAGCCGTTCTAGCCTCAAAAGATTTCAAAAAGGGCAGGCATTCTATTCGCTATGGAGCACAGGGGCATATACCTTTTCGCCTTATAAAGTATTGTGGCGTGAAATCGGAAAGGTGTTCGCCGCTGCCTACGTAGGAAGTGCAGCTTCTGGTTTTTCTGGCGAAAAGATAGTCATACCTGACCACAAGCTTTACTTTATACCTACCGAAACAGAGGGAGAGGCCGCATATTTAACCGGCTTTCTAAACGCTCCTGTAATTTCCGGTACAATATCAGCCTATTCCTCCAAGCTAAGTTTGGGTGTTAGTGTTGCTGATTATTTGAATATTCCACGTTTCGATGAAGATAACACACATATCCGAGCAATTAGAGATTTATCACTTGAAATCACAGCCAGGCTTAATGGTCCATCTGAGGGTGAACTTTTAACTCTTGATAAACATGTAAAATCCTTATTGAATTTTTGATAAGTTTAGAGAGGGCAGGACGCATTCATTTAACAATAAGTAATTTATGATTAGTGGTCTAGCGCCTCCTGCAGGAGGCGTAACTACCTTACCCATGAAAAAATAAACAAAATAAACCATCTTAATTTCTTAGCAAGACATAATGGATGTCATAACTTTTTCTGTATGTAAAACATCTCAAAATAACCAGGTTTTTCATTTCAACTCAAAAACAGACAACTCTTTTTACGCGAGAATTCTGTTATCTGTTTGCTATGGATTTCTGTACTCATCATGGAATTAGGCCGATTTAGTCATCACGAAATCAATCTTAATAGGGTATTTCAAGATGTGCGAATCCCATTTAGTCTATAAAAATGATATGAAAAAATCCGATTTGATAACTCCACAGAAACGTCAAAATAATCGAAAATATTGCCGTTGAATCGTGAACAAAAAACTTGATGAATTTAGGCGCGGTCAAACTGGGATTAGCAGCAGATCTATCATTGGCGGAATAATGATGCGGAAACAAAAGAGGGCGCAGCAGCATTTCCATGCTCTGCGCCCTCATTCTTAGTGATTATCGCAACTCAGGATGGAGAAATAGAGTTGCGCAGGTTCTGATTTATTCCACCGTGACGCTCTTGGCCAGATTGCGGGGCTGGTCGACGTCGGTGCCCTTGATGATGGCGACGTGGTAGGAGAGCAGCTGCATCGGCAGTGTGTAGACGATGGGGGCGATGACTTCGTCGACCCGTGGCATCGGCATCACCCGCATGGTGGCGTCGGAGACAAAACCGGCTTCCTCATCCGCAAACACATACAGGATGCCGCCGCGCGCGCGCACCTCTTCGACGTTGGACTTGAGCTTTTCCAGCAGCTCGTTGTTGGGAGCCACGACTATGATCGGCATATCGGCATCGATCAGCGCCAGAGGACCATGCTTCAACTCGCCGGCGGCATAGGCTTCGGCGTGGATGTAGCTGATCTCTTTGAGCTTGAGCGCCCCTTCCATGGCGATGGGGTACTGAGTGCCACGGCCCAGAAACAGGCTGTTGTGCTTGTTGGCAAACTCTTCGGCCAGACGCTGGATCTTGGTATCCAGCGCCAGGACGCTCTGCACCTTGGCGGGCAGATTGCGCAGCGAGTTGACCAGCGCAGCCTCGGCGGCCCCATCCAGAGTGCCACGGCAACGTCCGATACTGCCCACCAGCATCAACAAGCCCGCCAGCTGAGTGGTGAAGGCCTTGGTGGAGGCGACGCCGATCTCGGCACCGGCCCGGGTCATAAAGGCCAGATCCGATTCCCGCACCAGGGAAGAGCCCGGCACGTTGCAGATGGCCAGACTGGACATATAGCCGGACTCCTTGGCCAGACGCAGGGCGGCCAGGGTGTCGGCGGTCTCGCCGGACTGGGAGAGGGTGATCAGCAGGCTGCCGGGGCGGGTCACTGACTTGCGATAGCGGAATTCGGAGGCGATCTCGACGTTGCAGGTGACACCGGCCAGCTCTTCAAACCAGTAACGAGCCACCATGCCGGAGTGGTAGGAGGTACCGCAGGCGACGATCTGCACATGTTCGACCTGGGCGAAGATGTCACGTGCGCCGTTACCGAAGGCTTCCGGCACCAGATGGTCGCCGCTCAGGCGTCCTTCCAGGGTGTTCAGCAGCGCGGCGGGCTGCTCGTAGATCTCTTTGAGCATGTAGTGGCGATACTCGCCCTTGTCACCGGCGTCGTGGGAGAGTTCAGACTCCAGCTCGGCGCGCTCCACCGGATTGCCGTTGATATCAAAGATGGTGACCGAGCGGCGGGTAACTTCCGCCACATCGCCCTCTTCCAGGAACTGGAAGCGACGGGTGACCGGCAGCAGGGCCAGCTGATCGGAGGCGATAAAGTTCTCGCCGATGCCACGGCCGATGACCAGCGGCGAGCCGGAGCGGGCGACCACCAGACGTTCCGGATCTTCGGCATCCACCAGCACTGTGCCATAGGCGCCACGCAGCTCCTTGACCGCCTGTTGCAGCGCCGCCAGCAGGGTTGGTGCTGTCTTGCGGTAGTGGTGCACCAGATGAACGATTACCTCGGTGTCGGTCTGGGAGACAAATTCATAGCCCAGCCCTTTGAGCCGATTCCGCAGCTCCTCATGGTTCTCGATGATGCCGTTGTGCACCACGGTCAGGGAGCCGGAGACATGGGGGTGGGCATTGGTTTCGGACGGTTCGCCATGGGTGGCCCAGCGGGTATGGGCGATGCCGGTACCGCCATGCAAGGGGTGTTCTTCCAGCGCGCGGGCCAGCTCCTGGACCTTGCCCAGACGGCGCACCCGTTGCAGGTTATGACCCTCGATCACCGCCACACCGGCCGAGTCATAGCCGCGATACTCCAGACGGCGCAGCCCTTCGACCAGAATATCCACCACATCACGTTGGGCAACCGCCCCGACAATTCCACACATGCTCGGATTCCTTGTTATTTGTTTACACGAGTTCCGGCACGCAGATCACCTGCACGCCCTGTTGTTCGATTTGTTGCTTGAGTTCAGCCGCCAGGCCGGTATCGGTGATCAGGGTATCGATACGGCTCCACGGCAGTTCCAGATTCGGGATCTTGCGGCCCACCTTGTGGGACTCCGCCAGCACTATTACCTCCCGCGCCACTTCGGCCATCACCCGCGACAAGCCAATCAGCTCGTTGAAGGTGGTGGTGCCACGCAGCGGATCGATCCCGGCGGCACCGATAAACAGCTGATCGAAGTCGTAGGATCGCAGCACCTGCTCGGCAACCTGGCCCTGAAATGCTTCGGAGTGCGGATCCCAGGTGCCACCGGTCATCAGCAGGGTGGGTTCGTTCTCCAGTTCGCGCAGCGCCGCGGCCACGGTCAGGGAGTTGGTCATCACCACCAGCCCGCGCCGACTCCCCAGCTCAGGGATCAGCGCCGCCGTGGTGCTGCCGGAGTCGATAATCAGCCGATTGTGGTCGCGGATCAGCTCGGCGGCCGCTTTGGCGATGGCTAACTTTCGTTTCGAAACTTGTTCCGCTTCCGGCACATCCGCCACCAGCTCCTGGGGTACAGGAATGGCGCCACCATAGCGACGCAGCAGCAGCCCATTGCGCTCCAGCTCGGCGAGATCCTTGCGGATGGTGACTTCCGAGGTATCAAACTCCCGGGCCAGCCAATCCACACTCAGCTCACCCCGTTCCGCCAGTTGGGTGACTATGGCCCGTCGCCGTTGTTGGGTATTGCGCTTCTGCATAAAGCTTCAAACTGAAATCAAGAAGAAAGTTTTTGGATTTTAATCTTTCGAATCGAAAGATCAAGCAAGTTGCGGTGATCGGTATAAAAAAGTGCCCAGATCGCGCCGCATTCTGGTGATGGGCACAAGGGGGATAGGAAACGCAGAGTGTATGACTCCCCCGGAGCGGCACTCCGGGGGAGAGAACAAGGAAGGATAAAGTGATGCCGTCAGAAGCGGTTAGACGCCGCCCGAGCCAAAGGCTTCGGCATGGATATTGGCCGCCGGTACGCCCAGCTGGCGCAGCTCAGCCAGATAGTGGCGCATGAAGGGCGCGGGGCCACAGAGGTAATACTCGGCGTCCAGGGGCTGCTCGGGCAGATAGTGCGGCAGAACAAATGGCGCCTGCTGGATGCCCGCATCCTGAGACAGGAGCCGATCGTAAAAACAGCGCACCGTCACTCCGGGCTTGGCGGCCATCGCCTGCAGATGAGCGTTGAACGCGTGGGAGGCCCCATCTCGTGCCGAGTGAATAAAGTGGATGAGACGTGGACTGCCACTGCGCACCAGATGGTTGAGGATCGACACCATGGGCGTAATCCCCACACCACCGCTCAGCAACACGACCGGCGAAGTACCAGACTCCTGCAGATAAAAATCACCCAAGGGAGCCGATAACTCGACTATCTGCCCCTCATCATACTGGTCATGCAGCAGATTGGAGACACGCCCCGCCGGTTGCTGCTCACTCGCCGCCTCTCGCTTGACCGAGATGCGCAGATAGGGCTGACCCGGTGCATCGGACAAACTGTACTGACGCGGCTGGAACAGATCCAATTCCGCCACATAAAGGCGAAGAGAGACATATTGTCCGGGCTTGAACGAGGGCAGAGGCCCGCCATCCAACGGCTCAAAGTAGAAGGAGGTGATCACCTCGCTCTCTGCAACCCGCTTGCTGATGCGAAAGGGTCGCCAGCCACTCCAGCCACCGGATGTTGCCGTGGCCTGATGATAGAGCGAGCTTTCCACGCCGATAAACAGCTCGGCCAGAGCACCATAAGCAGCGGCCCAGGCGTCGATCAACTCAGGGGTCGCCGCATCCCCCAGCACCTCCTGAATAGAGGCCAGCAGGTGTTTACCGACTATGCCGTAGTGTTCCGCCCGGATGCCCAGACTCACATGTTTGTGGGCAATGCGCTCGACCACGGGCAGCAACACACTTGGGTCATCCAGATTCTCGGCATAGGCCAGCACGGCCGCCGCCAGCGCCTGTTGCTGACGTCCGGACCCCTGCTGACCCTGATTGAAGAGATGTTTCAACTCCGGATTATGCTGAAACATGCGCTGGTAAAAGTGGCTGGTCAACGCCACGCCGCTGCTCCGCAACAGGGGTATGGTGCCCTGCACCAGAGCTTTTTGTTGTGGAGTCATCCCTTCACCTCCTGAGCCATGGCAACGGCCGGAAACAGCACGTTATTTTCCAGATGGATATGGGCCATCAGATCTTCCCGCAGCTGGTTGAGACCGGTATAGAGGGCGCGCCAGGTGACACAGGCAAAGGGCGGTGGCGTGATGTGATCGGTGAGTCGCTCCATGGTTTGCAGGTTGTCACCGTGTTCCTCGTGTTCGAGTTGCATGACCTGGATCGGGCCTGCAGCGACGGCATACTGCCCGGCCTGCAGCAGCGGGAAGAGGATCTGCTCCTCTTTTTGCGTATGCTGCTCCAGCTCGTCCAGCATCAGGGCCAAGTGGCTGGATAACCCCTTGGGGCAGTCCTGACGCTCACCATGGACATGCTCGACCCGCTTGGCCAGCCTGATCAGCTCCGGCAACTGGATGCGGTGGATGGCATGGTAACGCGTGAGAATATGCTCGATCAGCTCGCCGATGCCGCTCTCGCGCCAGTCCTGTTCGTCGGCCGGTTGTTGTGCCACCGCCGCCAGATCGGCACAGATCTGCTCACCACTGAACGCGCGGCCGACAATGGCCTCGCCCAGCTTCACCTTGCCACCGCAGCAGAAGTCGAGTTTGTAGTGGTGGAAAACCCGGGTGGCACCCGGGATATCGCAGGCCAGTTCGGCCAGTGTGTGTTCCAGATAATTCATCGCTCTACTCCATAATCGCAATCAGGGATCTTGTCTCTGGAATTGCACGGAGCATGCCACATCGCAACAGCATGATAATAAAAAAATTATTATTTAACATGGTGAATTTAACCCTTCGGTGATAGGGTAAATAAAACCATTCAAGGTAATTTCAACCATGATTGACCCACTCGTGATCCAGGATCTGGGCACCGAATATCCTCGCGGGGTGCGTGAAGAGCGTCTGGTGACCGCCATCTGCCAGTTCTTTGCTTGCGATGCGGTCGGCCTGTTGAAGCTGCAGGGCGATTATCTGTGCCCGGTGGCGGTGGCCGGACTGGCCCATGAAACCCTGGGACGCCGCTTCAGCATCAGCCAGCACCCGCGCCTGGCCGCCATCCTCGCCCAACGCGATGCGGTGCACTTTGCCCCCGACAGCCCACTGGCGGATCCCTACGATGGCCTGCTGGAGTCGCGGCAGGGGGAGCCCTTGCCGGTCCACGACTGCATGGGGATCAGCCTCTATCTGGATGGGCAATGCTGGGGCGTGCTGACCCTCGACTCGCTGGCGGGTGGCCCCTTGGCTCCCGGGCTCGATAGCCAACTTAGCGATCTGGCCCGAGCCTGCGAGGCGGTGATCCGCATGGGACGACTGGAGGAGGAGGTTCTGGCGCTGCGTCTGGGTCATCGCTCGCCCGATGTGCCGCTCGCCCCGGTGGAGGGTCACGAGGAGCGGGAGCTGATCGGCCGCAGCCCCGTGCTGCTCAAGCTGCTCCATGAGCTGGATATAGTCGCCGATTCCGATCTGCCGGTGCTGCTGCTGGGGGAAACCGGGGTCGGCAAGGAGCTGCTGGCCCGTCGCATCCAGCGTCACTCGGCGCGCGCCCAGGCGCCGATGATCCATGTCAACTGCGCCGCCTTACCGGAATCCCTGGCCGAGAGCGAACTGTTTGGCCATGTCAAAGGGGCCTTCTCCGGCGCGGTCCGCGATCGGGCGGGGCGTTTCGAAGCGGCCCACGGCGGTATTTTGTTCCTCGATGAGGTGGGCGAATTGCCCCTGGTGGTGCAGGCCAAACTGCTGCGCGCCCTGCAAAATGGCGAGATACAGCGCCTGGGATCGGATACGCCACGCCAGGTCGATGTGCGCATCATTGCCGCCACCAACCGGGATCTGGCGGCCCAGGTGCGCAATGGTCAGTTCCGCGCCGATCTATACCACCGCCTCTCGGTCTATCCGGTGCCGATCCCGCCGTTGCGGGAGCGGGGCGACGATATTCTGCTGCTGGCCGGCTACTTCCTCGAGCTGAATCGTACCCGGCTCGGTTTTCGCAGCCTGCGCCTCTCCGCCCTCACCGAACAGGCGCTGTGCAGCTACCGCTGGCCCGGCAATATCCGCGAATTGGAGCATGTCATCAGCCGCGCCGCGTTGCGGGCAGTCAGTCATGGGGCCCGGCGCAGCGATATGGTGACGCTGGAGCCAGCCCACCTGGATCTGGATATCGCCCTGCCGGTGCAGGGCAACAGTGCGCCGCCAGTCTCAACCACAGGCGACGAGGTATCGCTGCAACCGCTCAAGTTGGCGGTGGAGAGTTATCAGCGCCAGCTGATCCGCCACAGCCTGGATCTCTGCGAGCACAACTGGGCCGAGGTGGCTCGCCGTCTGGAACTGGACCCCAGCAACTTGCACAAGTTGGCCAAGCGGCTGGGGTTGAAATGAGAGCTGTGGCCCGCCAGGAGTCCTATGCTACCGTGGTAACCATGCATGCCGAGGTTGCGACAAACCATGAATAACCCCTTGATTTGGCTGGTGGAAGATGAAGCCAGCATCGCCGATACCCTGATCTACAGCCTGGAGACGGAAGGCTTTACCGTGCGCTGGTTTGATTTGGGATTGCCGGTGCTGGCAGCCTTAGAGTCCGAGCAACCGGCGTTTCTGATCCTGGATGTCGGCCTGCCGGATATCGGCGGCTTCGAGCTCTGTCGGCGCATTCGGGCCGAGCACGATCTGCCGCTGCTGTTCCTGACCGCCCGCAGTGAAGAGATCGACCGCCTGCTGGGGCTGGAGATGGGGGCCGATGATTACGTCGCCAAGCCATTCTCCCCCCGCGAGGTCTGTGCCCGGGTGCGTACCATCTTGCGCCGCGTGCGGCCTGCCACCCCGGCACCGACAGAAAAACCGCGCGGCCTGCAGCTGGATGAGGCGCGCGCCAGTATCCAGTTTCAAGGCCAGCCACTGAGCCTGACGCGCTACGAATACCTGCTGCTCAAGACCCTGATCCAGCATCCGGGGCGGGTCTATTCCCGCAGCCAGCTGCTGGATCTGGTCTGGGCCCATGGCGAAGAGAGTCTGGAGCGCACCGTCGATACCCATATCAAGACCTTGCGCGCCAAATTGCGCGACATCGACGCCGACGCCAACCCGATCCTCACCCATCGCGGCCTCGGTTACAGCCTGAGCGAGCCGGGCTGATGGTGCGCCTTATCGCCAAAGGGAGTTCAGGATGCGCCTGAGTTTACGTCTGTTGTTGGGATTCTTCGTGCTGGTGGCGGTGGCCTCCTGGTTTGTGCTGAATATCTTTCTGCAGGAGGTTAAACCCGGGGTGCGACGCGCCACCGAAGGCACCCTGATCGACACGGCACAGCTGCTGGCGCAACTCACCACCGCCGATCTGGCGGAGCGACCTCTTACCGCCGAGACGCTCGCTCATAGTGCTCTGGGGCGCGCTGTGGCCACCCTCAATCAGCAACCCATAGGCGCACGCATCGACGGCATCCGCAAGGACAGGGTCGAATACCGGCTCTATGTCACCGACTTGCACGGCAAGGTGGTGTTTGACTCCAGCGGCCGGGATCTGGGTGCCGATTACTCGCGCTGGAACGATGTCTATCTCACCCTGCAGGGGCGCTATGGTGCCCGCAGCAGTCGCGACATTCCCGGCGATCCCGACAGCTCTGTGATGTACGTCGCCGCGCCCTTGCTGGATAACGGCCGGATCCGCGGCGTGCTGACCGTCGGCAAACCCAATCGCACCATGGATCCTGTGATTGCCCGCAGCGAGAACAAGATCCAGCTGGCCGCCTTCCTGTTGCTGGGCATAGCCCTGCTGGCCGGTGGCGGCATGGTGTGGTGGCTGAATCGCTCGCTGCGACGGCTGGAGAATTACGCCGCCGCCGTCAGTCGCGGCGAGCCAGTCGCCCTGCCCCGGCTGAACAGTCCGGAGCTGACCCGACTCGGCCAGGCGCTGGAGTCGATGCGCCGCAAACTCGAAGGCAAGGCCTATGTCGAGCAGTATGTGCACAGTCTGACCCATGAGCTGAAGAGCCCGTTGTCGGCGTTACGCGGTGCCGCCGAACTGCTGCAGGAGTCACCACCCGAGCCGGTCGCCCAACGCTTTCTGCTCTCCATCCGCGAGCAGGCCGAACGCATGCAACGGCTGATCGACAAGATGCTGGAGCTGGCCAGTCTGGAATCCAGACCCCAGCTGGAGAAGCAGCCCGTAGAGCTGGATTTGCTGATCGGCCAGCAAATTGCCCTGTTGCAACCCCATGCCGAGCGGCGACAGATCCAGCTGCACTCGAACCTCCAGGCAGCCAAGCTTCCCGCCGATGCCCTGCTGTTGGGTCAGGCCATCGCCAATCTGCTGGATAATGCCATCGACTTCTCCCCGGCTGGGGGTCAGATCGAGCTGCAGGGCACTATTCTGACAAGCGGTGACTACCAGCTGAGCATTGTGGATCAAGGGCCGGGCATTCCCGACTATGCCCAGGAGCGGCTGTTCGAGCGCTTCTACTCCCTGCCCCGCCCGCACCGCGGCAAGAGCACCGGCCTGGGCCTGAGCTTCGTGCGCGAGGTGGTCGAGCGGCATCAGGGCAGCATAGCGTTGCACAATCGCCCCGATGGCCAGAGCGGTGCCTGCGCCGAGCTGAGATTGCCCATCGGCGGCTAGCCATCCCCGCAAAAAATTTCACCACTTCACCCAGACTTCACACAGCCTCATCAAGCCCCCACACAGGGGGCTCAGACTCTCCTGGTCAATCATCCAGGAGGGATCACCATGTTCAAGTCACTCATCACCCATAAGCTCACCATCTTGCTCGGCCTGTTCTTGCTGCTGCAGCTGCCCCTGCACTCGGTCTTGTCGTTGAATCACGAACGCCAGGCCTATCGCGCCGAGGCGCTGGAGCAGATCCGCGCCAGCAGCAGTGGCTCCCAGCGTCTGACCGGCCCGGTTCTGGTCATTCCCTATGAGGAGACCAGCAGCCACTATGTGGAAGAGGAAGGGAAGTACAAGGAGTTCACCACCAGCAAACAGCAACTGTTGCTGCCGGAGACGCTGGCGGTGGAAGGGGATCTGCAGGTCGAGCCACGCAAGCTGGGCATCTACCAAAGCCAGCTGTTTCACAGCCAGTTACACCTGAAAGGCCACTTCAACCTGGCGGCGCTCGATGAGTTGAAAAAGGATTCGATCCTGCTGGGTAAACCCTATCTGGCGGTGGTCATCGCCGATGCCCGCGGCATCCTGCAGGTACCAGCCCTGCAGTGGGGCAAGCAGCATCTGGCGTTTGAACCCGGAGCCCGCTTTGGTAATGCCAGCCAGGGCATGCATGCTCCCCTGGATCTGGATGCCCTGATGGCCAATCCAGCGGTCGACTTCCAGTTCGAGCTAGCGCTGCAGGGCAGCGATCATTTCGAGCTGGTACCGGTAGGCGCCAGCAGCTCCCTGAGCCTGACCAGCAACTGGCCGCACCCCAGTTTCATCGGCCAGTTCCTGCCCCGCCAGCATAAAATCGGCGACCAGGGGTTCGACGCCCAATGGGAAAGCAGCTGGTTTGCCAACAACATGCAGGAGCGTTTCAGCGATGGCCTGGAAGAGGGGATCAACGGCCTGCCCGCATTTACCGTCAGCCTGATCGAGCCGGTGGACCACTATCAGCAAAACGAACGCGCCATCAAGTATGCCGAGCTGTTTATCGGCCTGACCTTCCTCAGCTTCTTTCTGTTCGAGCTGTTGAAGCAGCTGCGCCTGCACCCGATCCAGTACGCCCTGGTGAGCATGGCGCAGATCGTCTTCTACCTGGTGCTGCTGGCGTTCTCCGAGCAGATCGGTTTTTCCCTGGCTTATCTGGCGGCCAGCATCGCCTGTGTCGGATTGCTGGCCTTCTACGCCAGCCACTTGCTCGGCGGATTGAAGCGCGGATTTGGCTTTGCCTGTCTGCTGGCACTGCTCTACGCCATTCTGTATGGCTTGATGCAGGCCGAGGATATAGCCCTGCTGCTGGGTAGTGTCCTGCTGTTCGTGGTGCTGGCGCTGGTGATGATCGTCACCCGCAAGGTAGACTGGTATCAGCTGGGCCGCCGCGCCACAGCCGAGTCGGAGCAATAAGGACCTGAGCAACCGCAAACAAAACGGCACCCGAGGGTGCCGTTTTGTATTGCAGCAGGGACGCTTATTTCTTGATCTTCACCGGCCGCTGCCAATTGGCAATATGTCGCTGCGGCACCCGGGTGATGACCAGCTCGTTCTCGCCCACTTCGCGGGTGACCGTGGTACCGGCACCAATAGTCGCCCCCTTGCGCACAATCACAGGGGCCACCAGCTGGGTGTCGGAGCCGACGAAGACGTGATCCTCGATGATGGTCTTGTGCTTGTTGGCGCCATCGTAGTTGCAGGTGATGGTACCGGCACCGATATTCACATCGGCCCCGATTTCGCTGTCACCCAGATAGCTCAGATGACCCGCCTTGGAGCCGAACCCGAGGGAGGCATTCTTGATCTCGACGAAGTTGCCGACATGAGCCTCCTCCCCCAGCACTGAGCCGGGACGCAGCCGGGCGAAGGGACCGACCGTGGTGGCGCGCGCCAATTTAGAGGACTCGATCACCGTATAGGGACTGATGATGCTGTCATCGGCAATCACGCAATCCTTGAGCACACAGCCGGTGCCGATGCGCACCCGATGCCCAAGCTCCACCGAGCCCTCGATGATGACATTAGTATCCAGGATCACATCCTCGCCACAGACCAGGGAGCCGCGCAGATCGAAGCGATCCGGATCCAGCAGGGTCACACCCTCCAGCATCAGGCGATTAGCCGCCCGACGCTGATAAAAACGCTCCAGAGCCGCCAGTTGCAGGCGATTGTTGGCGCCTTCGGTCTCGGCCGCTTCCGCCGGTTGTGCGGTGGCAATGGCGGCGCCATCCCGGTGGGCGGCTCCGATCACATCGGTCAAATAGTATTCGCCCTGGGCGTTCTGGCAGGTTAAGCCGGCCAGCCACTGTTTGAGCTTGGCGGCCGGAGCCACCAGCACGCCAGTATTCACTTCAGTGATGGCCAACTGTTCGACGGAGGCATCCTTCTGTTCGACGATGCCGACCACAGCACCCTGTTCACGCACTATGCGACCATAGCCGGTCGGATTGGCCAGGGTGACGGTCAGCAGACCGATCCCGCCCACCGGTTGCACCGCCAGCAACTGTTCCAGCGTTGCGGCCGTGATAAGCGGGGTATCGCCATACAGCACCAGCACGCGAGCATCATCCTGGATCGCCGGTGTGGCTTGCGCCACAGCGTGGCCAGTCCCCAACTGCTCGGCCTGCAACACCCACTGCACCGAGGCATCATCCAGTCGTTGCTGCAACAGTTCACCGCCATGGCCATAGACCAGATGTACCGCCTCGGCACCCAGCTGGTGGGCTGTGTCGATCACATGGCTGACCATGGGACGTCCGGCAACCGGATGCAGAACCTTAGGCAGGGAGGAGCGCATGCGAGTACCTTTACCCGCGGCGAGAATGACAACATGCAGAGACATAACAATCCTTTCACACAGCATGGGAACGGCAAAGAATGGCGTCTATTCTAGGTTTTTTTCGTTAAAAAGAGATAAAAAAAGCGGCCCGGAGGCCGCTTTTTATGTGCGCAGAGCTTAGCGATAGTTTTTGCGGGTGAGTTCCACCACACGCAATTGGGCCATCGCTTTGGCCAATTCTGCAATGGCCTCCGCGTAGTCCACATCGCCAGACTTGCCGTTGAGTTTCTCTTCGGCAGCCCGTTTGGCTTCCTGAGCCTTGGCTTCATCGATATCCGCAGCGCGGATGGCGGTATCCGCCAGAACTGTCACTGCTTCCGGTTGCACTTCCATCATGCCACCCGAGATATACATCACCTCTTCGACACCGTGCAATTTCACCAGACGCACCAAGCCAGGCTTGATGGACGTCAGGAGCGGCGAGTGACCATGGCGGATGCCCAGTTCCCCTTCCGCACCGGAAACCTGAACCGATTCCACGCGACCGGAGAACAACATCCCCTCGGCGCTGACCACGTCCAGGTGGAAGGTAATCTCAGCCATAGATCCTCCTGCCCCGAATTACAGTTTCTTGGCTTTCTCGACCACTTCGTCGATGGAGCCAACCATGTAGAACGCCTGTTCCGGCAGATCGTCGAACTCGCCATCCAGAATGCCCTTGAAACCACGAATGGTTTCTTTCAGCGGCACGTACTTGCCCGGTGAACCGGTAAATACTTCAGCCACGCTGAACGGCTGGGACAGGAAACGTTCGATCTTACGGGCACGAGCCACGACCAACTTGTCGTTCTCGGACAATTCGTCCATACCGAGGATGGCGATGATGTCCTTGAGTTCCTTGTAGCGTTGCAGAACAGTCTGCACGCCACGAGCAACGTCGTAGTGCTCCTGACCTACCACCAGCGGATCCAGCTGACGGGAGGTAGAGTCCAGCGGATCAACGGCCGGGTAGATACCCAGAGCGGCGATCTGACGGGACAGAACCACGGTTGCATCCAAGTGGGCGAAGGTGGTCGCCGGGCTCGGGTCAGTCAAGTCATCCGCAGGAACGTAGACCGCTTGTACCGAGGTGATGGAGCCGCTCTTGGTGGAGGTAATACGCTCCTGCAAGACGCCCATTTCTTCGGCCAGAGTCGGTTGATAACCTACTGCAGACGGCATACGACCCAACAGGGCTGATACCTCAGTGCCCGCGAGCGTGTAACGGTAGATGTTGTCGATGAACAACAGAACGTCACGCCCTTCGTCCCGGAACTTCTCGGCCATGGTCAGACCGGTCAGTGCCACGCGCAGACGGTTTCCTGGCGGCTCGTTCATCTGGCCATATACCATGGCTACCTTGTCGAGAACGTTGGACTCCTTCATTTCGTAGTAGAAGTCGTTACCCTCACGGGTACGTTCACCGACACCGGCAAACACGGACAGACCGGAGTGAGCCTTGGCGATGTTGTTGATCAGCTCCATCATGTTAACGGTCTTGCCGACACCGGCACCACCGAACAAGCCGACTTTACCGCCCTTGGCAAACGGACAGATCAAGTCGATAACCTTGATGCCAGTTTCCAGCAGTTCCGTGGTATTGGATTGATCTTCATAGCTTGGCGCTTCACGGTGGATAACCCAATTATCGTCTTCGCCAATCGGGCCTTGCTCATCCACAGGTTCACCCAGGACGTTCATGATCCGTCCCAGAGTAGCCTTACCGACCGGCACCTTGATCGCTTCACCGCTGTTGACCACTTCAGCACCGCGACGCAAGCCATCAGAGGTACCCATGGAGATACAACGGACAACGCCGCCGCCAGTTTGTTGCTGAACTTCCAGTACCAGACCCTTGGTCTGGCCTTCGCTCACAATCTTCAGTGCATCGTACACCTTAGGTACGGAGTCTTGTGGGAACTGCACGTCCACCACAGCACCGATGACTTGAACGATGATACCGTTACTCATGTCAAATCCTCTAAACCTATGAATACCTTAGCCCTATACCGCCGCTGCGCCAGATACGATTTCGGTCAGTTCCTGGGTAATACTGGCCTGACGGGCCTTGTTGTATACCAGTTGCAGATCCGTAATCAGATTATCGGCGTTATCGGTGGCAGCCTTCATTGCCACCATACGGGCGGCTTGCTCACTGGCCAGGTTCTCAACGACCCCCTGGTAGACCTGAGACTCGATGTAGCGACTGAGCAGTTGATCCATCAGAAACTTCGGATCCGGCTCATACAGATAATCCCAGTGACGTTTGGCCATCTTGGCATCTTCCGCCTTCGGCAATGGCAACAGCTGATCGACCGCCGGTTGTTGCACCATGGTGTTCACAAACTTGTTGTTCACCAGATACAGACGATCAATTTCTCCGTTGTCATAGGCTTGCAGCATGACACGCACCGAGCCAATCAAATCATTGACCGTCGGGTTGTCACCAAAGCCGGAAACTTGTGCGAGGACCTTGCCGCCATAGCGGGCAAAGAAACCACACGCCTTAGAGCCAACCAGAGCCAGGCTGGTTTCAACGCCCTGCTCTTTCCATTGCTTCATCGAACCAAGAGCAGCCTTGAACAAGTTGACGTTCAAACCGCCACACAAGCCCCGATCGGTCGATATGATGATGTAGCCAACTCGCTTGACCTCGCGTTCTTCGAGGTAGGGATGCTTGTATTCCAGGCTCCCCAGAGCGATATGACCGATCACCTTACGCATAGTCACTGCATAGGGACGGATTGCCGCCATGCTTTCCTGTGCGCGACGCATCTTGGATGCGGCGACCATCTGCATTGCGCTGGTGATCTTCTGAGTGTTCTTCACACTGCCGATCTTGTTACGTATCTCTTTAGCGCCGGCCATCTCTAGACTCTCCATTCAAGGTGGCTGCCTACGCAGCCACTTTAAGTTACCAGGCTTGAGTCGCCTTGAAGCCGTCAATCAGCGCCGTCAACTTGGCAACGATCTCGTCGTTGTAGTCAGCTTTGGCATTGATTTCGGCCATCGTATCGGCGTGCTCAGTCGCGGCAAAGGAGAGCAGAGCGGCTTCGAAATCACCGATCTTCTTCAATTCGATGTCGTCGAGATAACCGCGCTCAGCAGCAAACAGCACCAGCGCCTGGGCAGCAACACTCATAGGAGCGTACTGCTTCTGCTTCATCAGCTCAGTCACCTTCTGGCCATGGCTCAACTGCTTACGCGTTGCGTCATCCAGGTCTGAAGAGAACTGGGCAAACGCTGCCAGTTCACGGTACTGCGCCAGTGCGGTACGGATACCACCGGAGAGCTTCTTGATGATCTTGGTCTGTGCCGCGCCACCCACCCGGGATACCGAAATACCCGGATCAACCGCAGGACGGATACCCGCGTTAAACAGCTGAGTCGTCAGGAAGATCTGACCATCGGTGATAGAAATCACGTTGGTCGGAACGAATGCAGAAACGTCACCCGCCTGAGTTTCGATGATCGGCAGTGCCGTCAATGAACCCGTCTGGCCCTTGACGGCACCCTTGGTGAACTTCTCGACATACTCTTCGTTGACACGAGAGGCGCGCTCCAGCAAACGGGAGTGCAGATAAAATACGTCGCCTGGATAGGCTTCACGTCCTGGCGGACGACGCAACAGCAGAGAAATCTGACGATAAGCGACCGCATGCTTGGACAGGTCATCATAGATAATCAGTGCATCTTCGCCCCGATCCCGGAAGTATTCGCCCATGGCGCAACCGGAATAAGGCGCCAGATATTGCAGAGAGGCCGACTCGGAAGCCGATGCCACGACCACAATGGTATTTTGCAGTGCGCCATGCTCTTCCAGCTTGCGGACCACGTTAGCGATGGTCGAAGCCTTCTGGCCAATAGCCACATACACACACTTGATGCCGGAATCTCTCTGGTTGATGATCGCATCGATGGCCAGAGCTGTCTTACCGGTCTGGCGGTCACCGATGATCAGCTCGCGCTGGCCACGACCGATTGGGATCATTGCATCAACTGCCTTGTAACCAGTCTGTACTGGCTGCGAAACAGATTTCCGCTCGATAACCCCGGGCGCTATCACTTCAACAGCAGAGAAACCATCATTTTCAATCGGCCCCTTGCCATCAATCGGCTGACCCAGGGTGTTGACGACGCGGCCCAACAGACCACGACCAACCGGGACTTCCAGAATACGGCCAGTACCCGTTACTTTTTGCCCTTCAGCCAGATCGGCGTAAGGACCCATGACGATGGCCCCGACGGAATCACGCTCCAGGTTGAGCGCCAGACCATACAGGTTACCCGGCAGTTCGATCATTTCGCCCTGCATAACATCGGCCAGGCCGTGAATGCGGACAATACCGTCGCTGACCGAAACGATAGTACCTTCGTTACGTGCTTCAGTGACGACTTCAAATTGCTCGATACGCTTTTTAATCAGCTCGGCAATTTCAGTGGAATTCAGTTGCATGCTCTAATCCCCAATCAAGATTGCAGCGCTTCCGCCAAGCGGTTGAGTTTATTACGGATACTGGCATCGATGATTTCATCACCGGCCTTAATCACCAGCCCGGCCATCAAGGATGGATCGATGCTGAAATTCAGTTTTACGGTACGCCCGTAACGCTTCTCGAGAGAAGCCTGAATCTTGGCGACATCCGCATCGCTCAGCGGACTAGCAGAGCACACGGAAGCATCCAGCTGTTTATCCAGCTCGGACTTCAATGCGACAAATTCTGCCAATACCGCAGGCAATACACCCAAGCGTCCATTTTCAGCCATTACCTTTATCAGGTTCTGACCCTGCTCATTCAGCTGGTCACCACAAATCTGGACAAATAGATCGCCCAGCTTTTCGGTGCCCAAGGAGCCGTGAAGCAAGCCCTGTACTGTATCGTTATTTGCTACTGCTACCGCAAATGACAGCATCTCGAGCCACTTATCCAGCGCCTTGTGCTCAACAGCCACATCGAACGCAGCTTTGGCGTAGGGGCGAGCGACAGTTATCACTTCAGACATAGCCCCTGGCCCCCTTAAAGTTCCGCAACCAATTTATCAACCAGATCGCTATTAGCGGCCTTGTCGATTTGACGTCCCAGAATCTTCTCGGCACCAGCAACGGCCAACAGGGCCACATGCTTGCGGAGTTCTTCCTTCGCGCGATTCCGCTCGGCTTCAATCTCGGCTTGAGCTTGCTTGAGAATCTTCTCACGCTCACTCATGGCATCCTGATTGGCCTCGTCGATGATTTGAGCTCGGCGCTTGTTGGCCTGCTCGATGATCTCTGCAGCCTGTTGCTTGGCTTCCTTGATCTGTTCCATGGCTTTGTTTTGCGCCAAGTCCAGATCCTTCTTCGCACGCTCTGCAGAAGATAATCCGTCAGCAATTTCTTTCTGACGTTTTTCGATGGCGGCCATCATTGGCGGCCAAACAAACTTCATGCAGAACCAGACGAAGAGAATAAAGGCAAGTGTCTGGCCGAGGATGGTTGCATTGATATCCACAGCACAACTCCTCTAGGGTAAATGGATAAACACAAACTGTTTAGTCGTTTGCCTTACTTGGCGACAACGAACATCACATACATACCCAGACCCACGGCGATCATCGGGATAGCATCCACCAGACCCATGACGATGAAGAATTGAGTACGCAGCAGGGGTAACAGATCAGGTTGACGGGCAGCACCTTCCAGGAACTTACCACCCAGTACACCGATACCAATAGCGGCACCGATAGCAGCCAGACCCATCATCAAACCAGCAGCAATAAACAACATTTCCATGGATTCTTCTCCAAAAATTTAGAAAATAACGTTAAATATCAATTTGATAATCAATGCTCTTCACAGGCCATCGATAGATAAACTATCGTCAGAACCATGAAAATGTACGCCTGTAATGTCACGATCAGGATGTGGAAAATAGCCCAGGGGACGTTAAGTGCCCACTGCGACCACCAAGGTAACATGGCGGCGATGAGGATGAAGATCATCTCACCGGCATACATGTTTCCGTATAACCGCAAACCTAATGACACAGGTTTTGATATCAGAGATACAAGTTCCAACACGAAGTTAATCGGCATAAATGCCCAGTGGTTGAACGGTGTAAATGTCAGTTCTTTGAGGAAACCGGACACTCCCTTCATCTTGATGCTGTAGAACAGGATGAGGAAGAAAACACCAAGCGCCATGGACAGGGTGATATTAACGTCAGCGGTAGGAACAATTCGCAGTTTCTGGGCTTCATCCCCAGCAATCCACTGCGCCAGTCGAGATAAATAATCGATGGGCAGCAAGTCCATCATGTTCATCAGGAAGATCCAGACAAACACTGTGAGTGACAGCGGAGCTATCAGCTTGTTCTTGCCATGAAAGATCCCGGCTACGGTCTCTTCCACAAACCCGACGACCATTTCGACAAAGCACTGCAGTTTACCCGGTACACCACTGGTTGCCTTGACGGCAACGCGGCGAAACAGCCAGAGGAAAAAAAACCCCAAACCAACAGAAAATATCATGGAATCGATATTAACCACCCAGAAGCCAGATTCAGCACCGACCTGCCAGTGAAGGAGGTGGTGATGCATGTACCCCTGAGGCGTTAGCAGTTCTCCTGTTGCAGCCATGAGTTTTCCTAGTAACGGTTGTTGAGTGTTAACGAAATGATCCACTGTGAACACAGGGCCAATCCGTAAGTGACAAACATGGCAGCATGTTGCACTTGCAGAAATTTGAAGGTCACCCCGAACAACACCAGGGTGGCCACCAGCTTGACACCGGCACCACAATAGACGTCCCACAACACCAGACCAACATTCAATTCGTCCGCCTGTCGCGAACTACCTATCCAGCTGTAGAGGAGTTGGGGCACCCAGTAAATTCCACCCCCAACGAGGGCAGAATAAGCCGCCCAGCGACTGTCCAGTAACCACCAGACCAACGCTACGACGACTATCAAAAAAAGCTGAATAGCGAGGACAGTCCATGCCAGCGCTTTCACACTCATCGATGAACTACTGCCCATCAGCTTTCTCCGATCCTTGAAACACCTAAATTTTAGGCGCTTTTAATAACACAAAAATAACAATTGAACAGCTTCGTGGATCACAGGAGTTAAAAAAGTTAATTTTATGTAACTCTTTGCTGGACAATGCTTTTTTGTTTCGGGTGTTTCAACATAGCCCATGAAATGGCTAAAAACCAGCATTTTGTGAGTCAGGTCAAGGTGTTGCGCTCATCCCAGGAGACCCATCCAAAATCGTCGTCACGGTTATAACCAAATTCAAATAACCCAATACCCATAATAAAAATAGGGAATAAACATTCCCTATTTTTCGCGCTACGACAATTCGAAATACCGTAAAATTTTGTCCAAATCGTCCTGATTCTGAAAGCTGAGTACCAATTTGCCCTTTTCCTTGCCGGAGGATACAAATTTGGCCGGTATCCCCAAGCGTTCACTGACCCGGCTTTCCCAACTCGCCAGCAAGGGTTGAGGTTCAAGGGGCTGTCGTTCCTCCCGGGGGGCAAGCAACCGTTGCACCATCTTTTCGGTATCTCGTACCGTCATCCCCTTCTGTGCGACTTGACGTGCTAATTCGGTTTGCAAAGCACCTTCCAGTCCCAGCAAGGCCCTGGCATGCCCCATATCCAGATCGCCATGCTCCACCAGTCGTTTGACATCCTCATTCAACTGATTGAGCCGCAACAAATTGGATACAGCACTACGGGATTTACCAACTGCCTCCGCCACTTCCTGATGAGTGAGTTCAAACTCCTGCATCAGGCGCAACAAGGCCGCAGCCTCTTCAATGGCATTCAGGTCTTCACGCTGGATATTCTCGATCAGTGCAATCGCCACAGCGGCGTTATCCGCCACATTCTTGATGATGCAAGGAACTGTTTCCAGACGAACCAGCTGGCAAGCACGCCAACGACGTTCCCCGGCGATAATCTCGAAGCTTTGCTCCTCCAGCTGACGAACCACAATCGGCTGGATCACGCCTTGTGCCCGGATCGAGTTCGCCAACTCTTCCAGCGCCTCCTGGGACATGTCCTTGCGCGGTTGATATTTACCCGGCCGCAACCATGACAGCGGGATCCGGCGCAGCTCGCCTTGCAATTCGTCACTGCGGGAACGCGCCTCATCGGATTTGATGTCGTCCCGGATCTGCTTCTGGCGCGCGGCTGTACTGGTTCCCAATAGAGCTTCCAGCCCTTTACCCAAACCACGTTTCTTCGGTGTCATGTTCATTCTCTGGCTCAGGCTGATTCGAGGCTGGCTTGCTCTTCCCGGCGTAACATCTCGCCGGCCAACGCCAGATAGGCCTTGGCTCCAACTGACGTTTTATCGTAATACATGGCGGGAGTACCGAAGCTCGGCGCCTCAGCCAAGCGGACATTGCGAGGAATGACGGTACGGTACACTTTATCGCCAAAATGCTGTTTTAGCTGATCGGACACATCATTCGACAGACGGTTTCGATGATCGAACATGGTTCGCAATATACCCTCAATCTTGAGATTGGGGTTCACCACAGCCACCAGTTTGCTGATGGTATCCACCAACGCCGTCAAGCCTTCCAGTGCAAAATACTCGCACTGCATCGGCACCAGCACCGAATCGGCGGCCGACATGGCATTCACCGTCAGCAGGTTCAGTGACGGCGGACAATCGATGAAGATGTAATCATACTGATCGCGAACTGCATTCAAGGCATTGCGAAGGCGAATTTCCCGGGCAAAAAACTCCAGAAGACGTATTTCAGCGGCCGTCACATCGGAGTTGGCAGGGATCAGGTGATACCCACCCGCCGTCTCGGCGATCAATACTTCTTTGACCGGTAACTCATCGACCAGTAATTCGTAGGCGGTGCGTTCGACCTGGTATTTATCAATACCGCTGGCCATAGTGGCATTGCCCTGAGGATCCAGATCGACCACCAGAACCTTGCGTCGAGTAGCGGCCATCGAGGCTGCGAGGTTTACGCAGGTGGTGGTCTTACCGACCCCACCTTTTTGGTTCGCAATGGCGATAATTTTACCCACTGAGCTCCCCTGCTGACGCTATTGTTTTTTAAGAATGATGAGATGACGTTCGCCATCCAGTTCTGGAACGGCCAGAGGATGCGCCCCTACCAGAGTAAAACCGGTTGGAAGCTGTTCCAGCTCTTCTGTCGGATAAAGGCCTTTCAATGCCAGAAAACAACCGTCAGCGGCTGGTAAATGACCACACCAGCCCAACATATCATTCAAGGAGGCAAACGCACGACTCAATACACCGTCAAAGCCGTCGTCATCATGGAAGTCCTCCACGCGAGACTGCACAGGTGTGACATTTTTCAATCCCAGTTCCAGAATAACCTGACGGATGAAGCGAATGCGCTTGCCCAGACTATCCAGCAACACGAACTGCTTGTCCGGATTGATGATGGCCAAGGGCAGCCCTGGTAACCCGGGACCGGTTCCGACATCGATAAAACGCGCTCCCTGCAACCAGGGGCTGACCACCACACTGTCCATGATGTGTTTGACCAGCATGGCTTCCGGATCACGTACCGACGTCAGATTGTAAGCCTTGTTCCACTTGTGCAGCAACCCGACCAGGGCCAGCAGTTGCTGTTTCTGCTGATCGGACAGCGCAAGCTTGGTCTGCGCCAGTAACTGATTTAAACGTTGTTCCAGCATCCGGGACCTCAGGCGCTCTTGCGCAGTAATCCGCGCTTTTTCAGGTGAACCAGCAAAATGGAAATCGCAGCCGGAGTGATCCCGGAGATGCGACTGGCTTGACCGATCGTTTCCGGTTTGGCGTCATTGAGCTTGATCTTCACCTCGTTGGACAGTCCGGAAACATCGGCGTAGTCGAGATCCGGTGGCAACAAGGCGTTCTCGTTCCGCAGTTGTTTGTCGATCTCGTCTTGTTGGCGATCTATGTAGCCCGCATATTTGACCTGGATCTCCACCTGCTCGGCCGCTTGATCGTTCAGGATCCTGGGACCCAGCTCAGGGATCGACATCAGGGCATCGTATGTCACTTCAGGACGGCGTAATAACTCTTCCAGACTGTGTTCACGAACCAGCGGGGCATTCATGATGGCATTGATCCCGGCTGCGGCAGGCGACAGTTGATTCACCCAGGTGCTGCGCAAACGCTGCTGTTCCTGGGCCATCTGCTCGGTTTTTTCGTTGAAGAAGCCCCAGCGTTCATCGTCCACCAGGCCTAGTTCACGACCTATGGTCGTCAACCGCAGATCGGCGTTGTCTTCCCGCAGCAACAAGCGGTATTCGGCGCGGCTGGTGAACATCCGGTAGGGCTCTTTGGTTCCCAGAGTGGAAAGATCATCCATCATCACGCCTATGTAGGCCTGATCACGACGGGGAGACCAGGGATCCTTGTCTTGGGCGCGCAATGCGGCGTTGATCCCAGCGAGCAGGCCTTGTGCAGCAGCCTCTTCGTAGCCGGTGGTGCCGTTGATCTGGCCTGCAAAGAACAAATTCTGCAGGTGCTTGTTTTCCATATTCGATTTCAGATCCCGAGGATCGAAGTAATCGTATTCGATGGCATAACCCGGCCGAACAATATGGGCATTTTCAAAACCGACCATGGAACGGATGATTTGCACCTGAACATCAAACGGCAAGCTGGTTGATACCCCGTTTGGATAAAGTTCGTGGGAGCTGAGGCTTTCAGGTTCGATAAAAATCTGGTGCGCATTCTTGTCGGCAAAGCGCATCACCTTGTCTTCAATCGATGGGCAATACCGGGGACCTATTCCCTCGATAACCCCGGCATACATGGGGCTGCGATGCAGATTCTGGCGAATGACGTCGTGGGTTTGCTCATTGGTGTGGGTGATAAAACAGGGCACCTGACGAGGGTGCTGCTCGACCTTGCCCAAAAAGGAAAATACAGGAACCGGTGTATCCCCAGGTTGCTGTTGCAAGAGCGAGAAATTGACTGATCGGCCATCGATTCGCGGCGGTGTTCCGGTTTTCAGGCGGCCAATTCGTAACGGTAACTCACGTAAGCGCTGGGCTAAGGAGATCGATGCGGGATCTCCAGCCCGGCCACCTCGGTAATTTTCCATGCCGATGTGGATCAAGCCGTTGAGGAATGTTCCAGCCGTCAGTACCACGGTTTTGCTCAGGATGCGGATCCCGGCTTGGGTGATCACACCACAGACCCGTTCCCCTTCCAGGATCAGATCATCACAGGATTGTTGGAACAGTGTCAGATTTGGATAGTTCTCCAGGGTTGAACGGATCACTTGCTTGTACAGCAGTCGATCCGCCTGGGCTCGTGTTGCTCGAACCGCTGGGCCTTTGGAGGAATTCAGGGTACGAAACTGGATCCCGGCATGATCGATCGCCTGAGCCATGATGCCACCCAGGGCATCGACCTCTTTGACCAGATGCCCTTTGCCAATACCACCGATCGCTGGATTACAGGACATATGACCCAAGGTATCGATGTTGTGGGTCAGCAGCATGGTTTTCATCCCCATACGTGCGGCAGCGGCAGCAGCTTCGGTACCCGCATGGCCACCGCCAACGACGATCACGTCGAACTGCTCATGATATTGCATAGGATCACCTCGAAAACGAACATCTGGATCAAGAGCCGAAAGGCGGATCATTCTATCTGGTTCGGCGTCTCAGTAAAATGGCGTCTTGGTTATATCCTTGAGCGAGGATCTTGAGTAATAGGATCTTGAGATCTTTAGATCTATCTCTTATTGGATCTACTATTAGGATCCAACGATCTTGTTGATAAGCCATTTTTGATCAAGAGGATCATGATCTTATCGACGATCCAATCCTGTGATCTACCGTCGATCAACCCACCGTAAGCCTTGTGACAAGATCGGATCTTACGCACAGCCTCAATCGGAGCCAGATCTTATACATGGGATAACTAACGGTTAATAAGAGGTTTTTAGTATTGTTATCCACATAACTTTTTTATTTTATCGAATCCTGTGGATTAATGTAGGGAAATGGACTTATTGCTCGTACATATTGTGGATAACAAAAAAGGGCCGGTTGGCCCTCTTCGTTTCATGCGTTATTTCTACTGTGTTCATTCGGTCTTGAGTAGTGGGATCCACCGGGATAGCCAGCTGTCTGCAGCATCTTCCGGTATATCATGCTGTGTGACATCAATATCACAGCGCTCCCCGAGGGGCATGGCCTGACAGGCATCCAGCAACTGTTCCATGCACTTGCCGCCCTCACAGAAGGTGTCGTAGTTACTGTCGCCGAGACCGATCACCGCAAAGTGATAGCGGCTCAAGTCCGGTTTGTGCAGTGCCAGCTCGTCTGCAAATGGCTTCAGATTGTCCGGAATATCCCCCGCACCATGGGTTGAGGTGACAACCAGCAATATGTCCCCCGGTTGCCCGTTCAGGGTCGCCAGAGCGGCTGGATTGTGGTTTAGGGTCTGGTGCCCGGCGGCCTGTAGCTTCTCGGCAACATGCTCAGCCACATATTCTGCGGCACCCAAGGTGGATCCAACGAGCAGATGGATCATGGCCATACACAGTGCTCCTTAACAAATGGAATATCAGTGTAACAGGGGATGCAGAAAGTAAAAAAGGAGCCTCGATAGGCTCCTTTTTATAGTCAAGCAGCGGCGAACTAGACGCGACGCTTGAATTCACCGGTACGGGTGTCGATTTCGATCTTGTCGCCGATCTTGACGAAGTCAGAAACGGAGATAGTGAAATCAGTGCCAACCAGGCGCGCTGGCTTGGTGACCTTGCCTGAGGTGTCGCCACGAACAGCCGGCTCTGTGTATTCCACTTCACGGACCACAGTGGTCGGCAGTTCAACGGAGATAGCCTTACCGTTGTAGAAGGTCACTTCGCAGATATCTTCCATGCCATCAACCATGTAGTTCAGGGTGTCACCGAGGTTTTCTTTCTCGATGTCATACTGGTTGTATTCGGTGTCCATGAACACGTACATAGGGTCGGCGAAGTAGGAGTAGGTGCACTCCTTACGCTCCAGTTGTACGACTTCCATCTTGTCATCAGCTTTGAACACGGTTTCGGTACCGGCGCCGGAGAGCAGGTTCTTCAGCTTCATTTTAACCACGGCAGAATTACGGCCGGATTTGTTGAATTCGGCTTTCAGCACGACCATAGGGTCGTTACCGAACATGATGACGTTGCCTGCGCGGATTTCCTGTGCGGTTTTCATTGAATCGTTTCCTGTATTGAACCGTGATTTTGTAAAAAACGCATTATTTTAGCCGTTTTTCGCTGAATTGCACCAGTCTGCTGGCTAAATCTCCTCCAGCCAAGGCCTGTTGTGGCCAGCTTTGTGCGTGAGCTTGCAATTCGTCTCTATGCTGATCCAGCTTTTCCCAGGCTTTCACCGCTTCGGCTCCACAGCCTTGATCGTAAGCGATGGAAAGCGAATTCAAGGCGTTATGGCAATCCACCGACAAGCTACGGCTATAGAGTGCTAAAAAGGCCGTCAACTTTTCCAGATGAACGGCATCGGCCTGGGGATATATATGCCACAGAAATGGCCGGGCGGCCCATTGTGCGCGCAGAAATGAATCTTCACCGCGAACCAGGTTGAAATCACAACTCCAGAGCAGCTGATCATATCCGCGTTGATCCGTCATAGGCAGGATCAGGATCGTCAGGGATCCGTGTTGCCAATAGTATCCGGCCGTTAGCACATCAAGGGGAATATCCAACCAGGGAGCGACTGAGTTCAGGATCCGCCCTTGGGGGATCAGACAACAAATAGGGGCGGATCCATCCCGCCAGTGGGTGAGCAAAGCGGGAAGAGCTGCACTTTCATAGGTAAACAGGCTGAGATAGCGGGTTTGTTCCGCCTGTTGAGGGAGTCCCAAACTGGAGAATAGCTGCTGCCGAGCCTCGGGGCTCTGCTGCCATTGCTGGCGTTGAGCTGCGAGTGAACGCTCACAAATCAAGCCGCCACTGCGCTGGGTGAAACCGGGGAAATAGAAAAACTTCTGCAAACCATGGTGCTGGAGAGAGGGTAGGCCATGACATTCGTCGATCCAGGGTTCGGCACTCAAGTACTCCAGATTCAGCCACAATGGGGCCGGTTGACGCTGCGCCATGCACTGTTTTGCCAGCTCCGGTAGTTCGCAGGCGAACGCCTCTATGACCAGATCGCCTGGCTGCCATGATGTTGAAAAATCAGCCCCCCAATGGGCGATTTCGACCCCCTGACACTGCTGGTGAAGCTGATCGAGCCGCAACTGTGGGCAAATCCGCGCAAAACTGGCCAGATCATCGACCCATAAGCAGACTCGCTGGCCAAACTCCTCGACCAGTTGCCGCGCCAGACGCCAGGTCACCCCTATGTCGCCATAGTTATCGACCACGCTACAAAAAATGTCCCACTGTCTGGGATTGGCTGACATGCTTGGCTCCGTTCCGGGTCTCTGGGTTGGCGCTGGTTATACAAGATCCCGATTCAGCTGACCAGTATCTGATGGGTTCTGGGATGCCTGTTTTATCGGCTATAATGGCTCGCCCATCGAGCTATCGACTGCCATCACGAGTTTTCTATTATGCAAGCCAATATCATGTTGCTAGCCGCCGCCGCGATTTGGGGTTTCGGCTTTGTTGCCCAGCGTCTGGGAATGAATTTTCTGGAACCTTTCGCGTTTAACGGGGTTCGTTTTTTGCTGGGTAGCTGTTCTTTGCTGCCGTTGATTTGGTGGTTTTCTCGCCGCCGTACGCCACAGACTTATAGTGAGAGCTCACTTCCGCTGGCGGGTGTTCTCGCTGGATCCGTGCTGTTCATAGCGGCAAGCTTGCAGCAGGTCGGCTTGCTGTATACCACAGCCGCCAAGGCGGGGTTTATCACTGGTCTCTATCTGATCTTGGTGCCGATTTTCGGATTACTCTTGAAACACACTACCGGCATGACCACCTGGCTGGGCGCTATTTTGGCTGTAATAGGTCTTTATTTACTCAGTATCAACGATGACTTCAGCATGTCATTTGGCGATATGCTGCAATTCATCGGGGCTCTGTTCTGGGCCATCCATATCTTATTGATCGATCACTTCAGTGGACGGGTTAGTCCACTCAAGCTTTCGGCAACCCAATTTATGGTGTGTGGTCTCTTCAGTCTTGGGGTTTCTCTGGTCATAGAGACTCCGACTGTACCGGCCATGCTGGCGGGTTGGCAGCCGATTCTCTATGCCGGACTTGTGAGTGTCGGTGTGGCTTATACGCTGCAAGTGGTTGGACAAAAGAGTGCCAATCCGGCCCACGCTGCCATTATACTGAGCCTGGAGTCGGTTTTTGCCGTGCTCGGTGGCGTCTGGTTACTGGATGAGACGCTGACACTGCGGGCCTGGTGTGGCTGTGGCCTTATGTTGGCGGGGATGTTGCTCTCGCAAGTCCGCTGGCCGGACAGGAATAAACAGGAACCTGAATTGCTTCCCTCTTAGCGGAAATTCAGCTGTCTTACTTCATCATCAAGGGATAGAACCATGCGTCTGAGTACCATAGTGCAACCTCTGTTGGGATTGGCGCTGCTGATAGCCATCATATTGGCCGTGCTAGCCATCATGGCCCCCTTCCTGGCCGCTATTATCTGGGCTGTGATTCTGGTTTCGGCGACCTGGGGGCCGTTTCAGTGGCTCTCCCAGCGGCTGGGAGGGCGTGACACCCTGGCCGCAACCCTGATTGTATCGGCGCTATTGCTCTTTGTGTTGGTGCCTCTGTTGGTCGCATCCGTTGATTTTGCCCAGCAATTGACACATCTGGCGCGCACTATTCCCGAACAGGTCCAAGCTGGACTTCCTGAATTGCCGAACTGGATATCCGGGCTGCCGCTGATCGGCGAATGGGCTGCCGAGCAGTGGCTGGCTCTGCAAAATCAGGATTATCAGATTTTGACCCATCTCAAGGGCATGGTGGGACCTGCTGCCAATATTATGTTGAGTATGGCGGGAGCGCTCGGCGGCGGATTGATGATGTTGCTGCTGAGTATTGTCATTGCCGGTGTGCTGTATGCCGAGGGTGAGACACTGCATCGCTGGGTTATTGCGTTCAGCCATAAGGTGGCGGGACCTGCCGGTGAAAATCTGCTGCTCATCAGCAACAGCACTATTCGCGGTGTTGTGTATGGTTTCATCGGGGCCGCTGTGGCTCAAGGTGCCTTGGCCTGGTTCGGACTGGCAATCGCCGGTGTACCCAATGCTCTGAGTCTGGGTCTGCTGGTTTGTCTGGTTTCCGTTATTCCAGGCGGCCCGCCCTTGATCGGTTTTATTACCGCCTACTGGTTGTTCAAGCAGGGTGAGATGGTCTGGGCTGGCTTCCTGGTGGCCTGGTTTCTGCTGGTCGTGGGCACCATTGATAACGTGGTCAAGTCGCTGGTCATTGGTCGGAACAGCCCATTACCCTTATCACTCATACTGTTTGGGGTCATTGGCGGGGCTATCGCTTTTGGTATGCTCGGCGTCTTCCTTGGACCGACACTCTTGTCCTTGTTCTATACTTTGCTGCGTAACTGGGTGAATAAACCGGAATTGCTGTCGGCGGATGCCAAGGTGAAGAGCGAGAGCCTCGAGGATCCAACCCGCTAATCCAGGGTATAACGAAGATAGAAACGGCCCTGAATGGGCCGTTTTTTATTGGCTGAAAATCCGCGTTGCTGTTAACTCTGGGTTGGGGTCAGAGTCAGAGTGACACGGCGATTCTGCGCCTTACCCTCAGGGGTGCTGTTGCTGGCCACAGGTTGATCCGGCCCGACGCCACTCATATTCAGGCGATTGCTATCGACTCCCATGGTAATCAGTGTTGTACCGACACTTTCAGCTCTCTGTTGGGACAGCCGCATATTGAGGTCGCGGCTACCGCTGCTATCGGTATGACCGAGCACATTGATGCGGGTGTTTTCATACTCCTTCAATACCATGGCCACCCCCTGCAGGGTCGTGGCGCCCGCAGGTTTCAGCTGACTGGCGTTGCTATCGAAGGTCACGTTGTTGGGCATATTCAGGATGATCTGATCACCACTGCGGGTGACCGATACCCCGGTTCCTTTCATTTTTTGCCGCAGTTTGGCTTCCTGGACATCCATGTAGTAGCCGATACCACCGCCCAGTGCAGCGCCGGATGCGGCACCGATCAAGGCACCTTTGCCGCGATCTTTCTTCGAGGAGGAGAGTACGCCGACCAGAGCTCCGGCGGCGGCACCCATGGCTCCGCCTTTGACGGCACTGGAGGTTTGTTCTTCACCGCTGTAAGGGTTTATGGTGGTGCAGGCGCTGCCACCGATAGCGATACAAAGCGCGGTGAGCAAAATGGTTGCTTGGTTCATCAAAACTACTCGTATGTGATAAAAATCACGCCATATATACCTAAAAACTGTTCGTCAGGAAATTGAAACTGATGCGGTTGTTGGACTTGTGAGCAGGCGATAGATAACGGATCATAGTTGCCTCGCTTGTCTGGCTACTTGATCCCAGTGAGCCGATCATTTTCGCACAAGGATACATAGACGTGACCGACGCTCTTTCCCGGGCCCAAGCCCGGATCCGCAACTTGCGTTACATATCACCCATCTGGTTGGTTCCCATCACGGCGGCTTTGATCGGTCTGTGGTTGGTATACGTCTCCTTCTCCAATCAGGGACCGCTAGTGGTTCTCACCATGAGCAACGCGGAAGGTATAGTTGCAGGTAAGACCATGATCAAGGCGCGCAGTGTCGAGGTCGGCATGGTGCAGACGGTCAAACTCAGTGAGGATTTGACCCATGTCATTATTACGGCTCGTATGGCGGTCGATACCGAAGATTTGTTGCGACTGGATAGCCAGTGGTGGGTGGTGAAGCCTCGAATTGAACGCCAGGGTATTTCTGGCTTGGGGACTCTGCTCTCTGGATCCTATATCGAGCTGCTGCCTGGCAAGAGCAATAAATACCGGGAAAAATTTGTAGTCCAGGATACGGCACCTGTGGCCCAACCCGATGAGAAGGGACTGCGGATCCGTTTGACCAGCGAGCAAAGTCGGGGCCTGAATATCGGGGATCCCGTCATGTATCGTGGCTTCACTGTGGGCCGGGTGGAGCAGAGTCACTTTTCGACCGGCAGTCGGCAGATGGAGTATCAACTGTTCATCACAGCACCCTATGATGGTCTGGTCACCAGTAATGTCCGTTTCTGGATGAATGGCGGCGTGCGGTTCGAAGCCTCGGCCGAGGGCATGAAGTTCGAAACCGGCTCGTTGGAAAACCTCATCAAGGGTGGGGTCAGCTTCGATGTGCCCAAGGGCTGGGGGCTTGGCAAGTCAGCGGCGAGCGGCCAGCAGTTCACCCTCTATGCCGACGAAAGCAGCAGCCGCAATCGGGACTATGAGCGCTATCTGGATTATGTTCTGCTGTTCAATGATTCGGTGCGCGGCTTGAGCAGTGGTGCGCCGGTTGAATATAGAGGTATCCGCATCGGTACCGTGATGGAAGTGCCATTCCAGCTTGGGGATGTAGAGTTGCTGGGGCGCAATTCCGGCCTGATCCCGGTGCTGATCCGCATCGAGCAGGATCGCTTTGATGAGGAGGGGGGCGATCGGGCTCTGAGTCAGTTGTCACGAGACATAGAGCAGCAGATCCGCAAAGGCTTGCGCGCGACTTTGAAGACCGGAAGCCTACTGACCGGTGCCCTGTATGTCGATTTTAATTCAGTTGCCGATAGTCCGCCCTCGGCGGGTTATGGCCGTTTCGGCTCGCATCACACCATACCGACGGTTGCTGGTGGTCTGGCACGGATTGAACAACAAGCCAACCGCCTGCTGACCAAATTCAACGAACTGCCACTGGAGCAGACCCTGGGCAACCTGGACGCCATGCTCAAGGAGAGCAAGCAGAGCTTTGCCGCCATGCGGGAACTGAGCAGCAACATGAACAAGTTGGCTGCGCAGCCGGGGGCCCAGCAGTTGCCTGCCGAGCTGACCAAGGCGATGCAGGAACTGCAGAAGACGCTACGCTCATTCTCCAGTGATTCGCCTGTGTATGGCGATCTGAATCGTTCGGTGGAGTCACTGAATAGTCTGTTGCGGGAATTGAAGCCTGCGGCTCGTAAGGTCAATGAAAAACCGAATTCTCTGATTTTTAATCAGACCCCGGCGGATGATCCTGTACCAAGGAGTGCCAATTGATTCGTCTTCTGTGTTGTTCACTATGGTTCTGTCTACTGACGGCTTGCTCCAGCACGATAGCTCCGGCTTATTATGTGCTGAGCTTGCCTGGCGATCAGACCCCCTCGCCGCAAGTGACGACGGGCCCAGTGCTCGTTGTTGATCGGGTGCTGTTACCTGAGTATCTGAATGATCTGGGTATCGCTTTTCAACAGGATGATGTCCAAGTCGTGACCGCCAATCAGGCACGCTGGGCCGAGGCGCTGGACAAACAGCTGACCCGTAGCCTGGTGCAGAGCCTATCCCGGCAATTGCAGCAGGTTCAGGTGTTGGAAAGTGACGGAGTCAACGACGATAGCTGGCATCTGGCAGTGGACATTACTGCCTTTCAAGGTCGTTTCGATGGTCAGGCCATAGTTGCCGGGCGTTGGGTACTCAGGCGTCACGAGGCGATTTACAGTCAATCCTTTCAGAAACTGATACCACTGGGCGAGGATGGCTATCCGGCTCTGGTGCGAGCCCTGCGCGAAGGGTGGCAAACCGAAGTGAAGCAGTTGGGGCAGGAGCTTCAACCTACTATTACTGTGAAGTAATACCGTGAAGTAATGAATGCATGGGCCTACGGGCCCATGTTGCTTTTCCTAGTACCCCCGGTTCCTGATGTAGACCCTTCTATGCTCGGCCTTGTGCCCGCCGCAACCAGCGTTGCAGACGATCGGCCCGCAACGTCAACGCCAGACCTCCAGCCAGTAAGCCCCAAAAGGCCGAACCAATACCGAAGCCGGTGACGCCCGAAGCTGTGACCAGAAAGGTGATGATGGCGGCTTCCCGATCCAGATCGGGTTGTAGAGCCTGATACAGGCTGTGGCCTAGCGTTCCCAGCAGTGCCAGACCGGCGATGGCCATGATGAGCGCTTGGGGCAGGGCCGCAAACAGGCTGGCCACGGTCGCGCCGAGTAAACCGGTCAGCAGATACAAGAAACCGGCGCAACAGGCGGCTAGATAGCGGCGCTCGGGTTGCGGGTCAGCTTCCTTACTCATGCATAACGCGGCTGTGATGGCAGCCAGATTCAGCGCGTAGCAACCAAAGGGAGCCAGCAAGGCGCCGGTCAGGCCGGTCCAACCCACCAGCGGTGAGACGGGTGGGTGATAGTCATGGGCTCGTAGCACCGCGACCCCCGGCAGATTTTGCGAACTCATGGTGACCAGAAACAGCGGTAGGGCTATGCCCAACAGACTGTGCAGCGAGAACTGGGGCGTGGTCCAGACTAGCTGTACTGCGGCCGGTTCAATACTATCCAGATGCAGCAGATCCAGTTGCCAGGCGACTGCCATACCCAGCAACAAGGTGAGTGCCAACGTATAGCGCGGCATCAGAGGTTTGAAACACAAGAAGCTCATGCCCATGATGCCCACCAGCAGAGGCTGGAGCTGGAAGGCATGAAACAAGTCCAGGCCAAACCGTAGCAGCACACCGGCCAGCATGGCATTGGCCAGATGCAAGGGCAGGCGGTGCATGATGCGGGCAAACAGGCCACTGAAGCCGCAGATCAGCAGCAGCAGCGAGGAGCAGAGAAAAGCCCCGATGGCCTCGGCCATGGGAACTCCTGCCAGACTGGATATCAGTAGCGCGGCACCCGGTGTCGACCAGGCGGTGAGGATCGGGATCCGGTAATAGAGCGATAGTCCCAGGGTTGTCACTCCCATGCCGAGCCCCAATACCGTCAGCCAGGAGCCCAGTTGCGCCGCCGAGGCACCAGCACTGGCCGCGGCCTGGAAGATGATGACGGCCGAGCTGGTATAACCGACCAACACGGCAATCAGACCACTGCTCAGATGGTGTGGGCGCAGCAAACGCAGAGACGACTGCAGGGATGCAAGAAGGGACATGGGCTGACTCCTGTCGATGCCGGTGGGAACTGCTGGTGTGGGTTGTGCGTTATAGCGCACAATGGCATGCTAGCAGCGTGCGTTATAACGCACAAGGTGCAGTATTGGGGAGTGAAGATGGAGCAGATCAACCAACAAGTCGGGCAGGCGCTCAAGCAATTACGCCAACAGCGCGGTTGGAGCCTGGATCTGGCGGCACAAACCTGTGGTGTGAGCAAAGCCATGCTCGGTCAGATCGAACGGGGTGAGTCCAGTCCGACTGTGGTGACCTTGTGGAAGATTGCTGGCGGTTTTCATGTACCCTTTTCCTACTTTATGGCGGCGCCATACTCCCCGGCTACGGCATTGCCCGAGTTCTATCGGGGGCCGCAACCGGAACAATCCCGGATCATGGCCGAAGGGATCCGGATTACCACTCTGCTGCCGTTCGAACCGGCGCTGGGTTACGAGCTATTGCGGGTGGAGTTGCCGGTGGGCTGTGACTATCACTCGGTACCCCATGAGACAGGTGCTATTGAACAGGTGATCCTGCTCAGCGGCCAGATGGCCGTGTGGCTGCAGGAGGCCTGGCAGCCTCTGGCATGCGGCGATGTGCTGCGTTTTCGTGCCGATCAAGCTCATGGCTATCGCAATCAGGGGGATCAGCCCGCCTGTTTTCACAATCTGATCCACTATGCCGCAAAAACTGCCCCGCTTGTGGGGGGAGATATGGAATAGCCGAGCGAGGACTTGTCACTCCATGCTGCCGATTAACATATTCAGGCATGTCCTTTTTTGTCCTTATATCGGACTGTGGCGGTTCTGCTCCATGCCTGCGTATTGCCGTAACATCAGTTGTATACCGATGGCATAAGGAAACCAAACCATGAACAGCGCCCTGCTCGTTATTGATATTCAAAAGTCCTTCAAGGCACGTCCCTTCTGGAGTGAACAGCATGTTGCCAGTTGGCAGCAGGCACAACAGCAATTGATCTATGGCTGTGTGGCTCGAGGTATTCCTGTGGTGCAGGTATTCCACCAGACCACAGATGATGGTCCGTTCGATCCACGCCAGGGACTGGTGACTACATTGGACGAGATTGATATTTCCCCGGATCTGGTGATCCACAAGCACAAACACAGTGCCTTGGCTGGTACCCCGCTGCTGGATTGGTTGATCGGTCAGAATATTCAGCAGTTGCTGATATCCGGGATGCGTACCGAGCAATGTTGTGAAACCACAGCCCGCCACGGTTCGGATCTCGGCTTTAGTATCGACTTTTTCAGTGATGCAACCTTGACCTTTGCCATGACGCATCCGCACAGTGGCATTTCATATACCGCCGAGCAGATCAAGGAGCGGACCGAGCTGGTGCTGGCCGGGCGTTTTGCCCGTATCCGTTCGGTCACCGAATTTTTGGCGGATAAGCCGGAGGCGTGTTGATGCGTGTTGTCGATTGGGGATGGGCTCTGCTGGTGGTCCTGGTCTGGGGGGTAAACTTCGTCGTCATCCATGTCGGCTTGGTGGATGTGCCCCCCTTGTTGCTTGGCGCGCTGCGCTTTTTACTGGTGGCCTTGCCCGCTGTGTTTTTTGTGCCTCGTCCGCGCATCCCGTTACGCTGGTTGCTGGCCTATGGTTTGACCATCAGTTTTGGCCAATTTGCACTGTTGTTCAGTGCCATGCGGGTGGGGATGCCGGCCGGTGTAGCCTCCCTGGTACTGCAATCCCAGATGATTTTCACCCTGCTCTTCGGTGCTCTGTTGTTGGGTGAACGTTGGCAGCGGCATCAACCGGCTGCGCTGGGATTAGCCGGGATCGGATTATTGGTGCTGGCCACGCAACAGCAGGCCGGTGGCATGACGTTGCTTGGGTTTGTACTGACATTGGGGGCCGCTGCCTGCTGGGGGCTGGGCAATATAGTCACTCGCCGTATCAGTCAGGCTGGCCCTGTCGATCTGCTCGGGCTTGTGGTCTGGGGCGCTCTGGTACCGCCGTTGCCGTTTCTGGCCGCTTCGCTCTGGTTGGAAGGACCGGACCAGGTGGTCGACAGCCTGCAGCATCTTTCGACCTCTAGTATGCTGGCGATTGTCTATCTGGCGCTGATCGCCACTATAGTCGGTTATGTGATTTGGGGGCGACTGCTGCAACGTTATCCGGTCGCCGAGGTGGCCCCGCTAACGCTTCTGGTCCCCGTGGTTGGTTTGCTGGCGGCCCGAGTATTGCTGGATGAACGCTTGCAGGGGGTGCAATGGTGCGGGATAGCGCTGGTGTTATCGGGTCTGTTGGTGAATCTGTTCTGGCCACGCTGGCGCTTGTGGGTGCACCGTCATGGCTGAATCTGCTCGGTTGAGCCCCATCTATATCCTGTTGCCGCCGGATCTCTTGCTCTTGGATGTCACCGGGCCTGCCGAGGTGTTCTACTTCGCCAATCGTTATCAAGAACAACGGCGTTTCGAATTGCATTTTGTGGCGGCGCAAAGCCCGGTGACCAGCGCCATTGGTTTACCCTTACTGGCCTCGGCGCTGCCGGAGACCTTGCCGCCGGATTCGCTGCTGCTGATCCCTGGCGTCGCCGGTCATGAGCCAGATTGGCAACATCCGGCCATGCGGCAGCTGTTGGCTTGGCTCAGCCGGGTTGGTCAACAGCCGAAGCTACTGGTGACTATTTGCGCCGGCAGTCTGATCGCCGCTAAAGCCGGGTTATTGGCTGGACATAGCTGTACCACCCATCACAGCCACAGCGGCCAGCTGGCGGCGTTATCCCCATCGGCACGGGTGCTGGAGAACCGTTTGTTTGTGCAGGATGGCAGGCTTTGGAGTAGCGCCGGCGTCACCTCGGGCATCGATCTGGCCTTGAGCCTGCTCGAGCGATTGACCTCGGCGCAGTGTGCCGCCCAGGTCGCGCGAAATATGGTGGTGTTTGTGCGGCGTAATGGCGCCGAAAGCCAGTTTTCACCCTGGCTGGCCTGGCGCAATCATCTGCATCCAGCGGTGCATCGGGTGCAGGATGCCATCAGTCAGGAACCCGAGCAGGGATGGACGCTGGAGCAATTGGCGGCGATTGCCTGTGTCACCGCTCGCCATCTGACCCGAATTTTTCGCGAACAGACCGGCATTACCCTGACGCACTATCAGAATGAGTTGCGCCTGGCTCTGGCCAGCTCGCTGCTACAGCAAGATGGGATGACGCTGGATCAGGTTGCCGAGCGAGTGGGACTGGGGGATGCCCACCAGTTGCGGCGGGTCTGGCACCGGCACAGAGCCGGCACCCCGGGAGAATGGCGGCAGCAAATACGCCACCTGCAGAACGGCGAAGGAATAGCGGATTAGCCTGCCGCTATCCCCGCGCCAGTTAGCGCAAATCTTGAATCAGTTGCTGGATACGTACCCGATTGCGACCAGCTTGAATGGCTTGGCCTAGCGCTTCTCCGGCAGCGTGTAGCATCAGGTCCAGATCCAGTCGCTCCCTGAGTTGTTGGATGCCGACCACACCGATGGAGGCGGTTAGCGACAGACTGCGGGATTCCAGATCCACCACATCGTCCAGCGAATGCACCAGCTTGTCACCCACACCAAACAGCTCCTCACTCTCGACGCCGGGGAGCAGCACCAATAACCGGCCCTGATGCCATAGACCGAGCAGGTCTCCCATGCGCAGGTTGCGTTGCAATCGGCTGGCGGCCGCCAGTTGTAACTCATCGGTTTGTTCGGGTGTAAGCGATTGTGTAGCAAGAGGATCCAGCTCGACTAGCGCCAGGGCATAGGCGCGGCCTTCCAACCGGCAGCGCGTATAGCTGCAGTGCAGCAGATCGGCGATTTCGGCGGGATCCAGTAGTTTGCCGCCGCCCTGCTGATTGGCCTGCGAGATCGAATTCATCTGTTTGCGCAGTGCCTGGGGCTGGCTGGCCAGCAGAAAGCGCAGACGCATTTCTACTTCCAATAAATTGACCAGATCGACCAGTGCCAGTCGTTGCCGGATATTCAGACTGCGGGGTTCGCGCGCGGCCACGGCGACTATGCCCATGGCGTGTCCCTCGGGGCTGTGCAGCGGATACGCCGCCAGCCATCCCAGCTCATGCTCGCTGCACCACAGATGGCTGCGGAGTTGGGGATCGCAGTCCGCCGAGCTGCATTCGAACAGGCCCTCACTGGCAATCACCCGTTGCGCTATGGATGGTGGAAATCCGGCCGGAATATCCAGCCCTTCCAGCAATTGATCCTGATCCTCACTTAACAGGCTGATCCAGGCGCATTCGGCATCACTGAGCAGTTGCAGCAGACGCAGAATACGGCGGTAATCATCCTGACTGAGACTGGCCATCTGTAGTGCCCGACGCTGGGCATCCAGGCGGATGTGCAGCAAGTGCGAGTCATGAGTGGATTGGTGTGTCATAGAAATCTCCCGTGCCATGCCTCTTATAGCGTAGAACAGAGTTTTCTAAGGGGGCGAAAATCGGTATGCCGCGAGAGCCGGATTGCGATCCCACCAGCATTCGCTTGTGGATGGCCGCATCCGGCTCAGCCCTGCCGACCCGGAGATCGGTTTACGGCTGAGCGTGAGTGGAAAGAGAGTTGATCGACCCTACTTGCCGATGCAGAACGAGCTGAAAATCCGGCCTAACAGATCATCGGAGCTGAAGGCGCCGGTGATCTCGCTTAAATACTCCTGCACCAGTCGGAGTTCCTCGGCCACCAACTCGCCAGCGGCGTAGACCTCCAGCTGAACCTTGGCCAGTTGCAGGTGTTCCTCGGCCTGGGCAATGGCCTCCAGATGGCGACGGCGGGCCATGAAGCCACCCTCCACATTGCCCTGATAGCCCATGCACTGCTTGAGGTGTTCGCGCAGTGCCTCAAGGCCGAGGCCACTTTTTGCCGAGATAGGAAAGACCGGATGGCCCTGATCTTCGCTGCTGGTCAACACCTCACCGGTCAGATCCGCCTTGTTTCGGATCACCGTCAGCCCTAGTTGCGGCGGCAGGCGGTCGATAAAGTCGGGCCAGATTTCGTGAGGATCAACTGCGGTTGTGGTGGTGCCATCGACCATAAACAGCACCCGATCCGCCTGGATAATCTCGGCCCAGGCGCGCTCGATACCAATTTTCTCGACGGCGTCTTCGGTCTCGCGCAGACCGGCGGTATCTATGATGTGTAACGGCATACCATCGATATGGATATGCTCCCGTAACACATCGCGGGTGGTACCGGCGATCTCGGTGACTATGGCGGACTCCCGGCCGGCTAGAGCATTCAGCAGGCTGGATTTACCGGCATTGGGGCGACCGGCGATCACCACCTTCATCCCCTCGCGCAGTATGGCTCCCTGCTTGGCTTCGGTCTGTACGGCGGCCAGATCGTCGATGATGGCATACAGATCGCGCGCCACCTTGCCATCGGAGAGGAAATCAATCTCCTCCTCGGGAAAGTCGATGGCAGCCTCGACGTAGATGCGTAGCCGGGTCACACCCTCGACCAGTGCCGTAATGCGTCGGGAGAATTCCCCTTGCAGCGAGTGCAGGGCTGAACGGGCGGCCTGCTCGCTGGTGGCTTCAATCAGATCGGCGATGGCCTCGGCCTGTGCCAGATCCAGCTTGTCATTCAAGAAGGCGCGTTCGGAAAACTCGCCGGGACGGGCAGTGCGGACACCAGCAAGCTTCAGGATCCGTCGCAACAGCATATCCATCACGACAGGCCCACCGTGGCCTTGCAACTCCAGCACATCTTCGCCAGTGAAGCTGTTGGGGGCCTTGAATAGCAGGGCTATGCCCTGATCCAGTACCTGGCCGTTATCATCCAGAAAAGGCAGATACTCGGCGTAGCGAACACGGGGCTGTTTGCCGAGTACGGCGGTAGCCACTGCGTCACAAAGCGGTCCGGAAACCCGCAATATGCCTACGCCACCGCGGCCAGGAGGAGTGGCTTGCGCCACTATAGTGTCAGTGTTGAACATGGGGCTGTGATTCTCGTACTCGGGGATTGGGCTTATTGTAATAAAAAAGGCGACCCGCAGGTCGCCTTATTCTTTATCTGAAGGTCGGAACTTATTTCTTCTCGCGACTGTGCAGACCTTTTTTCTCCAGCTGACGATAAATCATGGTCTGCTGGATGATGGTGACTATGTTGGAGACCAACCAGTACAGGGTCAGACCGGACGGGAACCAGAGGAACATGAAGGTGAAGATGATCGGCATGAACTGCATCACCTTCTGTTGCATCGGGTCTGTGACCGTGGTCGGGCTCATCTTCTGGATCCACCACATGGTGGCGCCCATCAGCAGCGGCAGCACATAGTAGGGGTCCTTGACTGACAAGTCCGTCAGCCACAGGGCAAACGGTGCATGACGCAGTTCAACGGACTCCATCAAGGTCCAGTACAGGGCGATGAAGATGGGCATCTGGATCAGGATAGGGAAGCAACCACCGAGCGGGTTGACCTTCTCCTGCTTGTACAGCTCCATCATCGCCTGGGACATCTTCTGGCGATCTTCACCGAAGCGCTCACGCAGTGCCGTCAGCTTGGGCTGCAGCATGCGCATCTTGGCCATGGAGGTGTATTGCGCCTTGGTCAGCGGGTACATACCGCCGCGCACAATCAGGGTGATCAGGATAATGGCCACGCCCCAGTTGCTGACCAGACCATGCAGGAACTGCAACAGTTGGAACAGGGGTTGAGCGATGAACCAGAGGTAGCCGTAGTCAACCGTCAGATCGAGGTGCTTGGCGACGGTTGCCATTTCATCTTGCAGTTTCGGGCCGATCCACAGGGTGGAGCCCAAGGTAACGGCCGCGCCGGGTGCAACATTGGTGACGGGTTCTTTCAAGCCAATGATGGCTTCCTGGCCATTGGCCACCACGCGGCTGTACAGCTGGTTCTGACCGGCGGTATCGCCCGTCCAGGCGGTGACAAAATAGTGTTGCAGCATACCAACCCAGCCACCTGTGGTACTGGTGTTCAGGCTGGTTTCCTTCATGTTGTCGAAGGTTTCTTTCTGATAGCGGATATCGGTGGTCGAGTAGGCAGCCCCCCGGTAGGCGCTGGCCATCAGAGCATGGCTCTGTTGATCTTCAGGCGCGGCAATGGTCTGTTTCAGCTGACCATAGAATTGCAACTCCAGCGGCTTGGTGCTGCTGTTGGTCACCTGATAGTCGACGCCTATGGTGTATTTGCCACGGGTCAGGACGAATTCCTTGGTGAAGGTCACGCCCTCCGGGCTGGTCCAGGTCAGCGGTACCACCAGTTTGTCTTGGCCATCAGCCAACTTGTATTCGGTTTGAGCACTGGTGTAGCTGGGACGACCCTCTGGGCGGCTGTCCGGGCCATCGCGGCCAATCAGACCACTCTGGGCAACGTACAGACGACCCGGTTTATCCATCAACAGTGGGAAAGGATCACTGGAGCCTTGAGCCACTGTATGTTGCAGCAACTTGGCATCAACGATATCGCCACCTTGGGTATCAACCAGCAGTTCCAGTTGATCGGAACTCAACTTGATCAGTTGACGGGTGCTGGTCTGGGCTTTCTCGCCGGGGACATCGGTCGCAGTGGCGGTCGAGGCAGCAGGCACGGACGAATCGGTTTGAGTGACAGCCACGGTCTGCGGCTTGGGCGCCTTATCGGCATTCCACTGTTGCCACAGCAGGAAGCTGACAACCAGCAATCCAATGACAAGTAGGTTACGTTGAGATTCCATAGTTAGTTTCTTCGCTTCTTCGGCTTGGGTTGCGGGACCGGGTCATAGCCCCCTGCGTGTAAGGGGTGACATTTTAATAGACGTTTGATGCCTAACCAAATGCCTTTTATGAGACCGTGCAGGCAGATTGCTTCAATGGTGTAGTGAGAACAGCTGGGATGGAAGCGACAACGCGGTCCCAACAGCGGGCTGATGAACCACTGATAGAGTCGTATGAGTTTAATGGCTAGCCATTGCAACGGCGTGACAGGGTTCGCCATAACTTATCCAGCAGGTGGCTAATTTCGGCATTGCTCAGTTGGCCGATACCGGCTTTGGCAATCACGACTATATCGATGGCAGGCAGTTCATGCTGCTTGTGACGGAAACTTTCCCGAGTCAGACGCTTGATGCGATTTCGCCAGACTGCTCGTTTCAGCGCTTTTTTGGGCACAGTAAGGCCGAGGCGCGGATGACCGAGAGTATTAGCTTTAGCAAGAAGTGTCAGATGAGGAGATGCAGCCCGTACAGGCTCATTGAAGACATTTTTGAAATGTTCGGGAGTTAACAGACGTAACTCCCGAGGGAAGGTGTGATTAGCCATTCACAGTGGTCAGGCGTGCACGACCCTTGGCGCGACGGCGAGCCAGAACCAGACGGCCATTCTTGGTGGCCATACGGCTGCGGAAACCGTGGTTACGAGCGCGCTTCAGTACTGAAGGATTGAAAGTACGTTTCATAGCATTATCCGTTGATTTAACTATACAGTTTGGATAGTCCCACACATGGACACAGTCGATGCTGAGTAGGACGACCCCATAAAAAGAGGCCGAATTCTAAACAGATTCGAAGGTTGCGTCAATCTGCAGGGGCGGGGAGTTCATCCTTATCTGCCCGAACAGAGCAGGCAAGAACCCCATCCCCGAGGATCCTCCCGGATCGGGGTGACGCATTATACCCAGTCGTGGTGCAGAGACAAGTCAAGGATCTCAGGATCCTGCCTCTCTTTTACGTCACGCACAGCGCCCGGATCCTCGGTGGCGAGCCGTGTGTCCACTGGGCGGGTTAAGCGGTGCGATCCGGCGGGACAATCGCGGGTCATTGGTGTGTTATTGGCGTGAGCCCTGGTGCGGGATCTTCAGGCTGGCGTTTGGTTTGCTGTCGTTATGCCCCGAATGGGTGGTTTATCCGGAACTGGGACCCCGAAGAGACCTTAAAATCCTCGGAATAGCTCAGTTTCTTGCTTTTGTGGATTAAATCTGTTGATAAGTTGTGGGTAATACCCACAAGAACCGCTTCTTTATTCACACAGGATCCAAAAGTCAAGCCGCAAATTTGGCAAGATCCCGTTGCTCGATCTAGCGATCCGGAGGCCAAAAACGTAGAATATCGGATCTTCGTTCGTCCTATTTTATTTGGAGTGTACTGTGACAGCTTCGCTATGGCAGCAATGCCTGAACCGGCTGCAAGATGAGTTGCCTTCGGGAGAATTCAGCATGTGGATCCGGCCGTTACAAGCGGAGTTGAGCGACAGGATGCTCACTCTCTATGCCCCGAACCGCTTTATTCTGGATTGGGTGCGCGACAAGTATCTGATCCGGATCAACAACTTGATCTCCGAATTTTGCGGATCCGATGCGCCCGTCTTGCGTTTTGATATTGGCAGCCGGAATCATGCGGCAGCTCCGCTTGTGAATAAACCTGTGCAAGGTCGCGTCGCAGCTGTGAGTGGTCCGAGTTGGGGGCAGTCGTCCGAGAACAAGCCCGAGATCAATCACAAGAGTAACGTCAACGTGACCTATACCTTCGAAAACTTTGTCGAGGGTAAGTCGAACCAGTTGGCGCGGGCTGCTGCGAGCCAGGTCGCTGATAATCCAGGCACTGCCTACAACCCGCTATTTTTGTATGGTGGCACAGGTCTGGGTAAAACCCACTTGTTGCATGCGGTTGGTAATGCCATCAAGGAGCGCAATCCGGATGCTAAAGTGGTTTATATGCATTCCGAGCGCTTTGTGCAGGACATGGTCAAGGCACTGCAGACCAATGCCATCGAAGAATTCAAACGCTATTACCGCAGTGTCGATGCGCTGCTGATCGATGATATTCAATTCTTTGCCAATAAAGAGCGCTCGCAGGAGGAGTTCTTTCATACCTTCAACGCGTTGCTGGAAGGCAATCAACAGATCATCCTGACCTCGGATCGTTACCCTAAAGAGATCGATGGCGTCGAGGATCGACTGAAGTCGCGCTTTGGTTGGGGCCTGACGGTGGCGATCGAGCCACCGGAGCTGGAAACCCGGGTGGCGATCCTGATGCGTAAGGCCGAGGAGAGCAAAATTCATCTGCCCGATGAAGTGGCTTTTTTTATTGCCAAACGCCTGCGTTCGAACGTTCGTGAGCTGGAAGGGGCCCTGAATCGGGTCATCGCCAATGCCAACTTTACCGGACGTGCCATTAACATCGATTTCGTGCGCGAAGCACTGCGTGATTTGTTGGCGTTGCAAGAGAAGCTGGTAACCATCGACAATATCCAGAAGACAGTGGCCGAATATTATAAAATCAAGGTCGCTGACCTGCTCTCCAAGCGTCGTTCCCGTTCGGTGGCGCGGCCACGGCAATTGGCCATGGCGTTGGCAAAAGAGTTAACCAACCATAGCTTGCCGGAGATTGGTGATGCCTTTGGTGGTCGAGACCACACGACTGTGCTGCATGCCTGCCGCAAAATTGCCGAGTTGCGGGAAGAGAGTCACGATATCAAAGAAGATTATTCCAACCTGATCCGCACCCTATCATCCTGAGATAACGGAGAGCTTCGATGCAGTTTGCTATCAGTCGCGAGACTCTATTGCGTCCACTTCAACTGGTGTCTGGCTCCCTGGGCGGGCGTCCAACGTTGCCGATCCTCTCCAACGTGTTATTGATTGTTGAAGATGACCGGTTATCGATGACGGGTACCGATCTGGAAGTTGAAATGATCGGACGGGTTGCTTTGGAAGGCACAGTCCAACCGGGTAAAACTACGGTCCCGGCTCGCAAGTTGCTCGATATCTGCCGCGGCTTGCCTGAATCGGCACCCATCAATTTTGTGCTGGAAAAGGATCGTCTGATCCTGCGTTCCGGTCGCAGTCGTTTTTCCTTGTCGACTCTACCTGCCGAAGAGTTTCCCAACATTGAAGATTGGGAGTCGTTGCTGGAGTTCGATATCAGCCAGTTGGAATTGAAGCGCTTGATTGAATCAACGCTGTTTTCCATGGCTAGTCAGGATGTGCGTTACTATCTGAATGGCATGCTGTTTGAGGCCAAGGGCCGCAGCCTGCGTACCGTGGCGACCGATGGTCACCGCCTGGCGACCTGTCGCCGTGATGTAGTCACCCAGGAATTGCCGGAGCAGCAACTGATTCTGCCACGTAAAGGTGTGCTGGAATTGGTGCGCCTATTGGAGAACGAAGACAAGCCAATCCGCTTGCAGATGGGGCGGAATAACCTGCGTGCCGTGTCGGAGGGCTTTATTTTTACCTCCAAATTGGTGGATGGTCGCTTCCCGGATTATCGCCGCGTGATGCCAAGGAACAGTGACAAGTACGTGCTGGCGGATCGGGAAGGATTACGTCAGGCATTTGCCCGGGCGGCTATCCTTTCCAACGACAAGCTGCGTGGCGTTCGTCTCAACCTGCAACCGAATCTGTTACGCATCACGGCAAATAATCCGGAGCAGGAAGAAGCGGAAGAGCTGCTGGATGTCTCCTATCCAGGTCCCGAATTGGAGATTGGATTCAATGTCTCCTATGTGCTGGACGTGCTGAATACGTTAAAATGTGAACAGATTAAAATCAGTCTCACCGATGCTAACAGCAGTGCTCTGCTGGAGGATGCCAGCAGCGATGCGGCCCTATATGTGGTGATGCCGATGCGGCTGTAACCATGGCATTGCTCAAGTTACAGATCCGGGATTTTCGCAATATCCAGCTGGCAGAGTTGAGCCCCGGTCAGGGGCTCAATGTCTTGTTGGGGTGTAACGGCAGCGGCAAAACTAGCGTGCTGGAGGCTATTCATTATCTCGGTCTCGGCCGTTCATTTCGTACCCATCTGACCAGTCGCGTGATTGGGCATGGGGAGAAAGCATTTACTCTGTTTGCCCAGGTTGAATCTGAGCCGCACTCCATGGTCCCTGTGGGGCTTTCCAAGAGTCGTACCGGGGAAACCCAATTGCGGTTGGCGGGACGCCCTGCGGAGCGTTTGGCGCAGCTGGCCGAGGTCTTGCCGTTACAGCTGATTCATCCGGAAGGCTTTAGTCTGTTGACGGGGGGCCCGCAGCAGCGTCGCTCTTTTATTGACTGGGGTGTGTTTCACGTGGAGCAGGGATTTTTCCCGCTCTG
>JBBRVG010000005.1:0-83082 GCA_038247115.1 Enterobacterales bacterium
GAAAGCGTGGATATTTTCGACCGGGAGCGGGTGTTTATCGAGCGCCACCTGCAAGCGTTGGTAAGTCAGTTTCCGCAACTCAAGGTGGTGCTCGAACATATCACGACCGCTCAGGCGGCGGAGTTTGTGCTGGCCTGCTCCGACAAGGTGGCTGCGACTCTGACCCCCCAGCATCTACTGATGAATCGTAATCACCTGCTGGTCGGCGGCATTCGCCCGCATAATTTCTGTCTGCCGGTGCTCAAGCGTCGACGTCATCAGGAGGCGTTACAGCAGGTCGCTATCAGCGGTAGCCCGAAGTTTTTCCTCGGTACCGATTCTGCTCCCCATCTGCAGGAGCGCAAAGAGAGTCCCTGTGGCTGCGCCGGTTGCTATAGTGCGCCAGCGGCGCTGGAGTTGTATGCCGAGATCTTTGACCAACTGGGGGCTCTCGATAAGCTCGAAGCTTTCGCTAGCCACTTTGGTGCCGACTTCTATGGCTTGCCGCGCAACCAGGGCACTGTGACCTTGAAGAAGGAGTCCTGGCAGGTTCCCGAGCGCTTGCATCTATTGGGCGGTCGGGTGCTGGTGCCTTACTGGGCTGGGCAGCCCTTGAATTGGCGCTTGGTTAATCAGGCCTAGTTAGCGGTTCCATACTCGCAGCTCCGGGAGGCAAGCAGGCCCGGATCCCGCTCTTCACAAGACCGTGAGTGGTGATGCCACTTACGGTTTTTTCTTCTATGGGGTCGGCCCATCCTAATACCAGCCAGTTAGCGAAGGCGAGATAGCCTGTTGAGCCAACCGTTGGCGGCAGAGATGCTGCCATCGAGACCCCATGGGAGGGTTTACGGCGAGTTGGCGAGAGAGGATGTCTCGCCCGAACTGCTTAACTGACCCGCATTAGCCAGCTCATCCTGTTTACTCGGTTTGTATTGCCAAATGTGAGAGGGGAAAATTGGTTGCGCTACGCAATTTTTTTAGGTCACCCCTGGTGCAATTCAAAAAAAGTGATGTATTATGCAAAAACACTGATTATTTTCTCACTCTTGATGTGAATGCAGGAAGGAATAGCAAATGGAACAGGTAACTCGGGCTTGGTTCGATGAGGTGGTAGTGCCGACCTATGCACCCGCACAATTTATACCGGTTCGGGGCCTGGGCTCCCGGCTGTGGGATCAGCAGGATCGAGAGTATATCGACCTGGCTGGCGGCATTGCGGTCAATGCATTGGGGCACTGCCATCCGGCTCTGGTACAGACGTTGATCGAGCAGGGGCAGACGTTGTGGCATGTCAGCAACTGGATGACCAACGAACCCGTGCTGCGCTTGGCGCGCAAGATGGTGGATGCCACCTTTGCCGATCGCGCCTTTTTCTGCAATTCCGGCGCCGAAGCCAACGAAGCGGCATTCAAGCTGGCTCGCCGCTATGCCCATGAGCAGCATGGGGCGCAGAAGGATCAAATCATTGCCTTCTTCCAGGGCTTTCATGGCCGGACCTTCTTTACCGTCAGTGTGGGCGGCCAAGCCAGCTACTCCGACGGTTTTGGCCCCAAGCCGGGGCAAATCCAGCATGTGGCCTATAACGATTTGGCCGCACTGCAAGAGGTGATTTCCGAGCGCACTTGCGCTGTGGTCATGGAGCCGTTGCAGGGTGAGGGTGGGGTTTTGCCAGCCGATCTGGAATTTGCCAAGGCGGTGCGCGAGCTGTGTGATGCTAACCAGGCCCTGTTGATTTTTGATGAGGTGCAAACCGGCATGGGGCGGACCGGCAGCTTGTTTGCCTATATGCAGCTGGGTGTCGAGCCCGATATTCTGACCACGGCCAAGGCGCTGGGTGGCGGCTTCCCGATTGGTGCCATGCTGACTCGTGAGGCCATTGCCCAGGTCTTCAAGCCCGGTGTACACGGTACCACCTTTGGTGGCAACCCGTTGGCCTGTGCGGTGGCTGAGACCGCCTTCGATCTGATCAATGATCCGGCACTGCTGGCCGGAGTGAAGGAGCGCGAGGGCTGGTTCCGTGAGGCTCTGGCCGTCATCAATGCCCAGTATCACTGTTTCAGCGAGGTTCGCGGTCAAGGCTTACTGCTGGGCGCTGTCCTGACGTCTGAGTATCAGGGCAAGGCCAAGGCGTTTGTGGATGCCGGGATCGAGCAGGGTGTGCTGGTGTTAGTGGCGGGGGCTAATGTGGTGCGCTTTGCGCCAGCACTGAATCTCAGCCGTGAGGAGTTCGATCTGGGCATGCAACGTTTTGCGGCCGCCGTTGCGGCGGTTGTTGCCGCCTGATCGATGATCAGCGCTGTCGCGCGCAAGCTACCGCTAGGCGACCGACGCCTGCATGAGATAAAGCCGAACCCCCTGGTTCGGCTTTATCGTTGCTGGGATCCTGCTTCATGGGCGGCGCCGGCCAGCAACTGGGCGAGGATGGCCAAAGCCCGGCTGAGTTCTTCCCGGGTGGCGGTGGCCATCAATCCCAACCGCACGGCGGCGGGTGTGACCTGACCCCGGGTGGTGAAGTAGCTGGCGGATGAGACCAGCACTCCGGCCTGCTCGGCCTGTTGACTGAAGTGTTCCGCGCTGGTGCCGGTGGGCAGGTGCAGCCAGCCATGCAGTCCTCTTAGTTGGTGCTGATAGCGGCTACCCAGCTGGTGATAGGCGAGTTGCTGGCGCGCCTGTGCCTCCTGTAATTGGGCCAGGCAAATTTGCTCGGCATCGCCACTGTGGATCAGCTGACAGCTGAGTTCTACCCCTAATGGCGAGGGCATCCAGATCTGGGTCCGTATCACGCGCTGCACCGCCTCTGCGGCGGCGGGCGGCAGGCACAGAAAGCCGGTGCGCAGACCGGGTAGTAGACATTTGGAGAGGCTGGTCAGTGACAGGGCACAATCCGGGGCGAGTTGGTATAACGAAGGCAACTGGCCGCGGACGGTAAAACCATAGATATCATCGTCGATCAGGGTCAAGCGATGGCGGCGCGCCACGGCGATCAGCTCCTGTCGGCGTCGCAACGGCATGATGGCGGTGGTGGGGTTTTGCTGGCTGGCGGTCACAAACAGCAGCCGCAACGGCATCTGGGCACAATACTCCGCCACCGCCTCGGGTAGTAAGCCCTGTTCATCCATGGCCAGTCCCTGCAGGGGGCGGCCCAGACTCTGGCACAGGGCGATCAATCCTGGATAACACAGACTCTCGGCGCCTATGGTTTCGCCTGGTTCGCTCAATGCCAGCAATAACGCCTGCAATCCCTGCTGAGCGCCGTGTACCGGCAAGAGTTGATGTCCCGCAGCCAGCGGTATCCCGAGCCAGCGTAACCACTCCAGAGCGGCATTATGCTGGTGGGGTAATAGTGCCTGGGCAGGATACCCCAGTTGCTGGGCACTCAGCTGTCCGGCTAACAAGGGCAGCACCCGCTGCAAGGTGGGCTCGGCCAGAGCGAGTAAGGGCTGGATGATGCTCAGATTGAGCGGGATCTCGGGGCCAGGGCTGCGGATCACCTGCTCCAGCGCCAACTGACCACGGACAAAGGATCCCTGACCCACCCGACTGTGGACCAATCCCTGCTGCTCGGCCTGACGGTAGGCTCGCGCCACTGTGGTGGGATTGATCCCGAGCTGCTGTGCCAGCTGACGAATAGGAGGCAAGCGCTGCCCCGGACGCAAGACACCGTGGTGAATATCCGCCTGCAGTCGGACGGCTAATTGGCTATAGCCGGGATGGGGCAAATCTGCGGGATACCAGTTGGTCATACAATTCCTTATTTTGTATGACGTACATTGTGCGTCATCTGCCGCCCCTTGTCTTGAGCCCGTTACCGTCGGGTCGTAAGGTGGTGTCACTGTCTGGCAGAGGATCCTGCCCCTATCCATCAAGGGAGTTACGGCGATGAAAGTAGCATTTATCGGTTTGGGCGTTATGGGATATCCGATGGCAGGGCATCTGCAACGACTCGGCCATGAAGTCTGTGTCTACAACCGGACTACGGCGCGGGCACAAAGCTGGGTTGCGGAATACGCGGGAGAGCTGGCTCTGACCCCGGCGGCGGCCGCTGCTGCGGCGGAACTGGTGTTGGTGTGCGTGGGCAATGATGCGGATGTCCGTGCTGTTGTGTATGGCGAGCAGGGGGTTCTGGCGGGGATGGCTGCCGGGACCTTGCTGATAGATCACACCACCACCTCGGCGCTTCTGGCCGAAGAGCTAGCCGCGCGATGTGCCGGGCTGGGCGTGCATTTTCTCGATGCCCCGGTTTCCGGTGGGCAGGCCGGGGCCCAAAAAGGGACTCTCAGCATCATGATCGGGGGTGAAGAGGCGGATGTGGAGCGGGCCAGCGGGGTACTGGGTTGCTATGGACAACGCATCACTCGGGTCGGTCCTCATGGCGCCGGCCAGCGCTGCAAGATGGTTAACCAGATCTGTATTGCCGGTATTTTGCAGGGCTTGGCAGAAGGCTTTACCCTGGCCAAGGCCAGTGGTCTGGATATCCAGACCGTGGCGAGCGTGCTCGGGGGTGGCGCTGCGCAATCCTGGCAACTGGATAATCGGGCGACCACCATGGCGGCCGGTGAGTTCGATTTCGGCTTTGCCATCGAGTGGATGCACAAGGATCTGGGTTTCTGCCTGCAAGAGGCAGAGCGGTTAGGCTTATCTCTGCCCATGACCCGGGATGTGGATGCCCGGTATCAGGCGTTAATGGCACGCGGACTGGGGCGTTGTGATACCTCGGTGCTTATCCGCCAGTTCGACTAGGTTCGTCAATTCGATCAGGCTTGTTGATTCGAGCCGGTTCGGCCGTTTGAGCGGGAGTAAACTCGCGGCCTGCTCTGTCATCTGTGACAGGGCAGGCAGTTCATTCGATCCAGCCGTCGGAAGGCTTGCGTGGGGTCGAGTGATCGCTCTATGCTCGATGGCCTGCAACTATTGCGGCAGTGGAGGTCGAAATGCCCTGTACCCCTGTGCGAGCTGTGTTGTTTGATGCCTATGGCACTCTGTGCCAGATCGCCGACCCGCGACGTCCCTATCAGCAATTATCCCGTCGAGTGACCAATCGGGTGTTATTTACCAAAGCGGTGATGACCCAACCCTTGACCTTGCGTCAGGCAGCCTATCGGGCCGTGGCACAGATTTCCGAAGCCGAGCTGAGTCGGCTGGAGCAGGATCTGGCGCTGGAGTTGGAAAGCATCCGTTTGTTCCCGGAAGTAGTCGAGGTGCTCTCGACCCTGAAGGCCAGAGGCTATCGTCTCGGTGTCATCGCCAATCTGGCGCAACCTTACGCCTCGCCACTCCAGCAATTGCTGCCCTTCGAGCTGGATCTCTATGCCTGGTCGTTCGAACAGGGTCATCCCAAGCCGCACCCGCAGTTTTACCGCTGGGCCTGCGATGGACTAGCGACGCCCTGTGCTGCCACCCTGATGGTGGGTGATACTCGGGTGCCGGATTTTCACGGCGCCCAGGCCTGTGGTTTGCAGGCGCGCTGGCTACGCCGCCGGGCGGTGTTGCCTAGCAGTGAATCGCAGACCTTGCATGACCTGACATCATTACTCGACCAATTGCCTTAAAGCCGTCACGGCTCCGTCACCAAGAAAAGTCGCTCGCTGCGGTCATCCACTATGGCTTGTCGCAACGCCATGTGGGCCACGTCATGGTGTAACAGCAGGAACTTGCTCAAAAAGACCAACACCAGTTTCTGCGGACACTGGATCGGTAGTCTTGCCGCATGGGCGAGGAGGCTAGTGATGACGAGAAAAAAACAAAGCCCGCAGGTTGCGGGCTTTGTCAGGCAAAACTGGGTTATCAGCGGGTGCCGAATACCACAATAGTCTTGCCATGGGCGGAGATCAGGCTCTGATCTTCCAGCATCTTCAGGATCCGGCCCACGGTTTCGCGGGAGCAACCGACGATCTGGCCGATTTCCTGACGGGTGATCTTGATCTGCATGCCATCCGGATGGGTCATGGCATCAGGCTGGTGCGCCAGATTCAGCAGCGTCTGGGCGATACGGCCGGTGACGTCCAGGAAGGCCAGGTTACCGACCTTCTCGCTGGTGGTCTGCAGACGACGCGCCATTTGCGAGGAGAGACGGATCAGGATTTCCGGATTGACCTGGATCAGTTGGCGAAACTTCTTGTACGAGATTTCGGCCACTTCACAAGGGCTCTTGGCGCGAACCCAAGCGGTCCGAGTCGGGTTTTCACTGTCGTCAAACAGCCCCAGCTCGCCGATAAAATCGCCCTGATTCAGATAGGAGAGGATCATCTCCTTCCCTTCTTCATCCTTGATCAAGACAGCCACAGAACCCTTGACGATGAAGTAGAGGGTTTCAGCTTTCTCACCAGCATGGATCAGGGTGCTCTTGGCGGGATACTTGTGAATGTGGCAATGAGACAGGAACCATTCCTGAGTCGGGTCAGTTTGCGGCTTGCCAATAACCATTGTGAGTCCTCTTGATTACACTACCCAGTGACCAGAGTCCTGGGTCTTATCCTTAGAATCGATGACCTAGCATACGGGGCACGAGCCCCAAATGGCAAGATACCTTGCTTCAGCCAGGGGATTTAAGACGTGAGCCGTGTCTCTGGTTTTTTCAGCCCAGAGGCCGGGATCGGCGTTTGCAGCACGACTCCGGATAGAGCAATTACGCTAAGGCTGGAACGTTTTTCAGCCCGAGGTATGGCAAGCATCATACGCATGGCGGCGGGGAAACCAAAAGGGTCTGCGGAGCTCTGCACCAATTGCGCTATGAGGTTGTGATCCTGATCACTGGCGCAATTGGTCAAAGTTCAGCTCATGGTCTACCGCAGTAAAAATGACAGGATCCGGGGGGCTCGGTGACGGGTGACCTTCGGTTGTTTATCAGCCGGTTGTCGGGGCATTTACTCCTCATCCTGCGAGGCTCGGGCCTGCAGTTCATGCCGAGGCATGATATTGACGGTTTCATGCAACTCGCTAAATACAATCACCGCCTCGCCCTGCTGCAGTCGTTGCTGCACATGGGCCACCTTGTCGGCCAGGGAGATCTCTTCTGCGCCATAGTCGGTACCTTCCCGCAGCACAAAGTGCTCAATCAGGCTATTGAGGGTTTCGGCATCTAGCTCTTGCCAGGGGATCAACATGGGAACCTCGTCAGTGGAATTACATAAAATGCTGGGTCGGGCCGGGACTTTCCAGGAGCTGACACAGGGTGGTCAGCGCCTGATCCAGGGCCTGATTATCCAGGGGGTGACTGATGGATAGACGCACGGCCTGGGGCGATGGAAAGTGACCGGCAGCAAAGAGCTCGGCTCCGGCAAGGCCGATACCGGCGGCCTCGGCGGCTTGAATAAAGGCCGCCGACCGCCAGTGGGCGGGCAACTCCAACCAGGCGTGCATGCTACCGTCCTGATAGTGCAAGTTGAAGCGTTCCAGGTGATGCCGCAATAGTTGGGCTCGCTGTGCCAACTGTTGCCGTTGTTGCACCAGGATCCGATCCGCTTCGCCGCCTTCCATCCAGCGACAAGCCAACTCGACCAGGAGTGGGCTGACCATCCAGCTGGCACCACGAATGGCCTGGCTGGCGGCCGCTTTCAGTGCCGCAGGCACCAGCATGTAGCCAATACGCAGACCGGCGCTGGTGCCCTTGGAAAAACTGCCCAGATAGATGACACGCTCCGGTGCCAGATTGACCATGGCCGGAGGTCGGTGCTCGGGCAGCAGGCCATGGACATCATCCTCGATGACCCAGAGCTGATGACGTTCGCAGATGGCCAGAATGGCCTGTCGACGCTCGACGCTCATGATGGCGGTGGTCGGATTTTGCAAGGTAGGGATCAGGTACAGAGCCCGGTAGTGCCCGCTTTGACAGGCCTTCTCCAGCGCTTCGGGCAGCAGCCCGTCCGCATCCATCGCCAGCCCCTTGAGTTGCAAGTGCAGGGGATGTGCCAGGGTATTGAGTCCGGGGTAGGTCAGACCTTCACACAGCAGGCTTTCACCGCACAGGCCGAGAGTCATCAAGCTCAGCAGAAGGCCGTTTTGCGCGCCGTAATTAAACAGCAAGCGTTCTGGATCGGCCGCTATGCCATGGGCGGTGAGCCAGGCGCTGGCCCGCTGACGCTGACTGCTGCCGCCCTCGGCGCTGTCGTATTCCATCAGGGCATTGATTTGCCCCGGCTCCTGCATCAGGGCTTGCATGGTGTGCATAAAGGGTTCGGTGCGATCCACGGCGACCGGAAGATTTTGCCACAGCTCGATGCGCTCCGGATTGGGTTGCCGGATATGCCAGGCACGGGCCTGGTTGGAGTGCAGATCGCGGACATAGGTGCCGGATCCGACCCTGCCTTGTAGCAGCCCCTGATGTTCGGCCTCGCTGTAAGCGCGAGTGACAGTGCCGACAGTGACACCCAGTTGATCCGCTAGGGCGCGATGGGTTGGTAGCCGTTGGCCACTCGGCAGAGCGCCACTGGCGATGTCATCACGGATGGTTTCCAGCAGCTGACGGTAAAGCGGCCCTCGGCCACTGAGATGGGGAGTCCAGATTGTCATGGTGACAATAAATCCGTTGATCGTTAATTGTCATCATATTACCGTGTGTTTGTGCCGTAAAACAGCACAAATGTGAACTTCCCTCTATTTTGTATCGATACAATGTTGGCATCCGGATGCATTTTCTTTACGTCAAAGAGAGGCTGTTATGGCGTTTGAATGGTTATTACCCCTGGCTGGATTCGCTTGGGTTACTTGTATTACTCCAGGTCCGAACAATGTGCTATTGACGGCATCGGGCGCCCGGTTTGGATTTCGCCGCACCTTGCCCCATGTGGTCGGTATTTCGGCGGGTATGGGGGTCATGCTGTTGTTGGTGTCTCTGGGATTGGGCGCTTTATTTCAGCAATGGCCGGTGGGACAGACGGTGTTGCGGGTGCTGGGTTCCGGCTACCTGCTGTGGCTCGGTTATCTCATTGCTCGCTCGGCGCCGCTGAATGCGCCGGTTAATGCACCGGTCGAGCCAGAGGGAGCGACCCTGCAGCCCTGGGCGATTCATCAGGCATTGCTGTTCCAGTTTATTAATCCCAAGGCCTGGCTGATGTCCATCTCGGCCATTGGCAGTTTCACCTTGCTGGGGAGTGACTATTGGCTTTCGGTCGGTTTGCTGATTGGGGTGTTTTGCTTGATCTGCCTGAAAACCTGTCTGGTTTGGGCACAATTCGGGGTACAGGTGGGACGTTGGTTGCGTTCCCCCCGGGCGTGGCAACGTTTTAACTTGGTCATGGGACTACTCACCGCTGGGTGTGTGGTGATGATCTGGCGTTAATCCGGCGAACATGAGAATCTGCCGCTGAATTTTTTGCTATAGCGTTCCAGACTCAATCGCGCTAGCCGGTTGTCTCTGGAACTGTGCATTCAGTGATGAGGACGTTTGGATGGATTTTGCCTGGTTTCTGCCTTTATTGGGGTTTGCGCTGATCACCTGCGGCACCCCGGGACCGAATAATATGTTGCTGACGGCAGCCGGGGCTAACCTGGGTTTTCGTGCCAGCATGCCGACGTTGGTGGCTGTGGTCAGCGGCTTGAATCTGATCATGCTGGCCACGGCGCTGGGGCTGGGGGTGGTATTTGCCTCACAACCCATGCTACATCAGGGGCTACGCATCATCGGCAGTGGCTACCTGCTGTGGTTGGCCTGGAAGCTGGCCCGAGCCGGTGAGCCGGGGGAGCGTCGGGTATCTGAGATGCCGCGCTGGCATCAGGCCGCATTCTTGCAATTGCTGAATCCGAAGGGCTGGTTCATGGCCTTGTCGGCGGTTGGGGGCTTTACGCTGGCGGACACTAGTTACTGGCCATCGGCCATCGTAGTGCTGGCGACTTTCTTTGCTATGGGGCTGATCACAGGGGCATTCTGGGTGCTGTTCGGCGCCCAGGTTCGGCGCCTGATCCGTACCGCCCAGGGCTGGCAACGTTTCAATTTGTGCATGGGGTTACTGACGGCGGCTTGTGTGGTGATGGTCTGGATGTAGATTTTGGGGTTACCCAAGTGTTCCTCACTTGCTGGTCGGCGCTGTTTTAACCGCGCCCCAGCTAGTGTTTACAGCAAATGCGTGTAGAATTTGCGCCGATTTTGCGCCGATTTTGCGCCTTTTGCTGACTAAGACGAATTAGATGACTCAACCTCTGCACGACCCGGATCTGTTCGCCGAGATCCGCCCTTACCATGATGATGAAGTACCCGCTGCATTAGCCCGTTTAATCGCGGATGATGAACTGTTGGCCGCGATTGCCCACTTCCGTTACCCCCTGCTATCCCGCTGGTTTGGGTGGCTGCTCAAGCCACTGATCCGCTTGGCCATGCAGCGCCGTTGGGCCAACGTCAAGACTGTGCGTGATGTACAGATGGAAGTCGCCCATTTTATGGAGCAGATGATCGCCGGAACGACCGATGGCGTCACTTACTCCGGGCTGGAACAACTGGAGTCTGGGAAGGGGTATCTGTTTATCTCCAACCATAGAGATATTGCGATGGATCCGGCCTTTGTCAACTGGGGCCTCTATAAGTGCGGTCTGGAGACGGTGCGGATTGCCATTGGCGATAACCTGTTGCGTAAACCCTGCGCCACCGAGCTGATGCGTCTGAACAAGAGTTTCATCGTCAAGCGTTCGGTCAAAGGGCCGCGGGAGATGATGAAGGCCTTCACCGAACTCTCCTCCTATATTGCCCACTCCCTGGCCGATGGCCATTCTGTCTGGATTGCCCAGAAAGAGGGGCGAGCCAAGGATGGAGATGACAAGACGGATCCAGCCATTCTCAAAATGTTCTATATGGCCGGCAAGCAGCAGAAATTGCCATTTGCCTCCTATATGCAGCAATTGAATATAGTGCCGGTCGCCATCTCCTATGAATTTGATCCCGGTGATGAAGCCAAGGCGCGGGAGCTGGTGGAGCGAGCGCAGAGTGGCTGTTACGAGAAGGGCGAGTTCGAGGATATCGACAGCATTGTCGCCGGTATTGTCGGCCATAAGGGACGGGTGCACGTCAGTCTGGGTAAACCCCTGACTGGCGACTATGACACACCGGAAGCCCTGGCTGCCGCTATTGATCTGGCGATCCATGGCCAATATCGTCTGTTCCCCAGTAACCTGTTGGCGGCCGGGCAGTCAGACGGCGTGTCGCCGGAAGAGCGTCAGCGTTTTGAAGCGCGCTTGCAGGCGATGCCGGAAGAGTTGCGAGCCACGGCTCGTGCCATGTATGCCAAACCGGTCGAGAATCGTGCCCAGTGTGTCGCCGAGATGGTGGATGCTTGATGTGGCTGTGGCCAACGTTGACCTGGGTACCCTGGGGCTGGTGTCTGGCTGCGAGCTACGGACTGATGAGTCTGCTGACACTGGGCTTGATGGCGCTCGACAAGCGTCGGGCCCGACGAGGTGAGTGGCGGATCCCCGAGCGCGTGCTACACCTGTGTGAATTGCTCGGCGGCTGGCCGGGAACCCTGCTCGCCCAACGCTGGCTGCGGCACAAGAGTCGCAAGCTGAGTTATCGGCTGGTGCTGTGGGGTATCATAACTCTGCATCTGCTGGCAGCTTGGCTCTGGCTGTTATGACGAACATAAAAAAAGCGAACCCTCGGGTTCGCTTTTTTGTTTTGCCGTGCGCGCTGCTTAGGCGACGGCTTTGAGTGCCGCCGCATCGCTATCCATCACCAGGATGGAGGTGCGACGGAAGAAGTTGAACTCGGTGGCCGAAGCCCAGGTGTAGGCTCCCATCATCTTGCCGATCACCAGCTCGCCCAGCTCCAGCTCCGGTAGCATGATCTCTTCGGCGATGACATCCACGCTGTCGCAGGTCGGGCCCGCCAGAACGGCGGGATAACGTTCACCCTTGGCGTACGGCGTACTCTTGGGGTAGAAGACGTGGTCAAACAGCTGGCCGCTGTAGCTACCGTACAGCCCATCATCCAGATAGTACCAGGTACGGCCAAAGCGTTCGGCCTTGCCCATGACACTGGAGATGGAAGTCATGGCCGGTGCCGAGATGAAACGGCCGGGCTCTGCCAACAGCCGGATGCCGTCCGGTGTCTTGGCCAATGCGGTGCGGATCGGTGCACAAAACGCATCTATGTCCAGCTCGCCACCGGCGTAATCCACCGGAAAGCCACCGCCGATATCCAGCACTTGCAGGGCCAGATCCTGTGCTGCTGCTTCGCGCAACAGCTCGTTACAGGCTTCGACGGCTTCCACGTGACGCTTGGCGTTTGGCACCTGGGAGCCGACATGGAATGACAGGCCTATGACCTCGATGCCCATCGACTTGGCTTGTTGCAACAGAGGCAACACCATCTCGGGAGTGCAGCCGAATTTTTTCGACAGATCGACCTTGGTTTCCGGATTCGGGAAGCTGACGCGCAGCAACAAGCGGGCTTGCTGCTTGTACGCAACGAACTTCTGCAGTTCGACCGGATTATCAAATACAAAGATGTTGCAGCCATAATCCAGCGCGTAGCGAATATCGGAATCGCGCTTGATGGGATGGGTGTGAATACATTCGTTCGGGTTTATCCCGGCCTCGCGCATCAAGTCGACTTCGCCATTGGTGGCCAGATCAAAATTTGCGCCTTCAGCTTTCAGGACATCCACTACACCCATGTGGGGCAGGGGTTTTAACGCATAGTGCAACGTCACGCCCGGCAGTGCAGCGCTTAACGCTCGATACTGACGGCGAATCGCTGCCTGATCCAGGATCAGCAGGGGAGAACCATGTTGGGCGACCAGGCCGCGGTAATCAATTCCCGGAACGAATTGGCTGTTCATCTTATGCAAACACCTCACAAAAGGGCCATGGCCCTGAACCAAGTTAACCTCCGGCAACGAGAGGCCGGAGCGACGATCTACTATATTGATGCGTAAACGCGCGCATTATCGGGCATCTGCCTGACTATGCAATAGTAGTGGCTAATTCCTCATCCCCAAGGCAGGGTTTTTTGCTCCTTCGGGAGCATTAACGGCGAGTGGATCTGTGGTGTATTGGCTTAAAAATCTAACATCATCGACAAAATGAGCATTAAAGCTTGTCGATCACTTCAAATTTGCCCCCATCACAAGAATATTGTCGCAAAGTGGATTTGATGAATAAATTTGCTCAAAAAGATAAAAAAGCCAGCAAATGCTGGCTATGGAAATGGCATGCTCCTGTGGAGCTCGACTACCAGCAGGTGGCGCTGGTAGGGCTGTGGGTGCCGGTCTGATCGAGAGTATAGGTACCACAACTGTCACCACTCATGACGCCAGTCGGAACGGCCTGCAGCGTGAAGGTGGTGGCGCTGACCGCGGGCGATGCCGTCAGACTCAAGGTGTAGTAAGCACTGCCACCATCTTTCGGTGCCTGGGTAAAGGGTAGGGTGACAGTTTCACTGCCGCACTTGTAACAGCCATCGGCGCTGAACTTGCGCTCCATGAATTGTCCCAGCTCCAGCAGGGTTGCTTTGGCTTCAGCGCGGCGTGTGGATTTGACGTGTTCCATATACGAGGGATAGCCCACCGCCGCCAGAATGGCGACCACGGCGACGGCTATCATCAATTCGATCAACGTAATGCCGTGAACCCGCGTGTGTATATGCATGGACATCTCCTAGTGGCTCCGCAGGGCTAATGCCCCGCGGATCCTCGGTTATTGTAATTGACGCCAAGATTGACGCCCCTTGGCATTCGGGCTGATGATCTCGAGAGTCTGTTTGATACTGCCGGATGAGCCGCTGGCGTATTTGATCTCGGTTTCATCATCGGAGGTGGTGACAAACGCTGATTTAGTGATGATTTCATCGAAGCTCTTGCCACTGACGGGCAGGCCGTCTTCCAAATCATCACCGTCGATTTTTCCATCCCCATTGATGTCGAAAACCGGATAACTCAAGCGCCGCCCCGTCATGGGCGCCAGCTCCATCAACCAGGATTTACCGCCATAATCACAGGCATCGACGGAGGGAAGCATGGTTGTGAATACCAGTTGATCCTCGCGTAACTGGATGTCGTTGATGATTCGTTCGCCGACACTACTGGTGAGTCCTGGTGACAACAGATTGAGGTACCAGCCCCATTTCAGCGTGTAATCGACCGGGTTATCAGAAACGATGCGCACATTCAGCCCATCGCCATTGGTTGCCGTAATCTCCTGCTCAATGGTCTGTTGCACCAGCATGGATGTGGTAATGGTGGTGGGAGTCGCTTCCAGCTTGTCTCTGATCCCGTACATGGTTTGTAACTGGGTTGAACTGCGGTCTTCATCGGCAAAATAACTGCCGGTGCCGATCAGAACTAGAACACCGCCATCGGGATGCGCAATGACCATAGGTCTGGCGGTGATCGGTTGGCGGTTGCTCAGTGAACAAGGACTAGAGCTACAAGCAGTAAAGATTTTATGGCTCGACCATTGGGCCCTATCACTGCTTTTCAGATCGAAACGCCACAGGTTGCCCAGCAGATCGCCCGCGTAGGCATAGTCGATTTTCCGATCACCATCGATATCAATAGGTACCGGCGTACTCAGACCATTGGGACTGGTCGTGCTTCCAGCACCCGTTGCCAGAACTTTATTTTCTGCACCAGTGGCAAGATCCAGTACAACCAGCTTGGCCTCTTGCGCGGTACTGTTATAACCATTGGCGATAATAGCGCTCCAGTCACCGTTTGCCAGTTGTCCCAGTGTTACTTGTGGAATGGCATAACCCATGTGGCTACTGGTGTATTCCCACAGGACATCGTCGGTACCGAATGTATCCGGTTCCGTCACATCAAGGGCAAATATGGTTTTTCCTCCAGCCCCCGTACTGCCCAGCAAGACAGTCTTCCAGGCACTATTAATGTAGGCATCCCCTGATCGCGGGCTGCCATCCAGCAGATAGCGGTGATTCTTGGCATAGTCCGTCGCGGTCAATTTGTTGAGACTCAGGACTGTTTGCGAAGGAATATAGGCAAATTTTTCTACCCCATCGGACTCCTTGAACGCGTGTAACATGCCGTCATTAGCGCCGACATAGATCATCGGTGTTCTGGTTTTTTTGGCTGCCGTGAAGGCGGCATTCCCCACGCCATAATCCTGGTTGCTGACCAGCACCGGGTTGGAGTTGATGATATCGCCTAGCAGGTTGCTCCGTGTCCTGAAGATGCCGTTTGTCTGACTGACCTCCTTACTCTGATCACCGCGTAACCAGTTCACCCGCAATGAACCATTGCTGTCAGCGGTGCCGTCGCTATTCTTGTTCAGCGCTGCCTGTTGGCTGGTGTCCAGATTGGCCCAAGTGAACGTCACGGTTTGAGCGTTGCTGGTCTTGCGGGTGTAAATAGTCCGCGAGGCGTGGGCAGGAAGCTTTTTGGATGCCTGCCACACGGCGGCTCCGATGGCGCCGGTTGTGCTGTTGAGAGGGTAAGCCGTCAATTCTCCACTCCAGTCACCCGAGCTGAAGCTGGCCTGGTAGATGCGACTGTTGGTATCCAGCCGGGCTGTGTTACTGACCATGGCGCTGGAAGAGCCGGTACGGGCTTGTACCTGAGCAAAGGCATCGGTCAAGGCGTCGACAAATGCCTGAGGATCTGAGGCATTGTAGAACCCGCCCCGGCTATTGACCGCAGCATGCCAGAGGTCGTCGATTTTTTTCGGTATTTCTGACGAGGCTTCTGCTGTTGAGATCGATGGCCAGGACAGGGTGCCATTGGTGAGCTGTTGTAGTGTGTTGGCACCATAGGTTAATGAGCCGCTCAGCCCAAAGCTGACCGTAAAATTGACCATGTGTTGCCAGTAGGCAGGATCATCGCTGGAGGGGGATACTTTATTCTTGATGCCGGTTTGCAAATCCCGTTTCCAATAATAAGCGGCCACATCGGCTAGCGTATTGGCACTCCCGTCCTTGTAGGGGGTTACCGCTTTGAACTGGATTTTTGCGCCACCCAAATCATTGGTAATAAGAGCACCATCGGCATTATCGACGTTTGCCTGGGCTGCTGTGGTGCTTGCGGAAGAGCTATTCCAATAGCCATCAGTCATGAGGATGTGATAGCTCTGGCGGCAGGACTTGAATTCGCCATAGCTGGTTTGGCCTGGCGCATCGGCCCACGGGCTGCCTGAGCCTTTAGCTCGTTCATAGTATTTGCCGACATCATCCATGGCGCGCCGCAACGGAGTATAACCATTGGCGTTGACCGCATATAACCAGGTTAAAAAGTCAGCTTTAGCCGTGGTATTGAACTTTCTAACCCCCTGAATAATCGTATTGGTGGTTGAGCCATCGACAGTTTTACTGCCGGAGTTAATGGAACCGTAACCGACGCGAACTTTGTCGGACAGTTCATAGAATGCTCGACCAATTCCCGCCTGCGCCGCCTTGAGTCGGGTGCTGTAATAGGTTTTCCAGTTGGCAAAATTTTGACGTTCTTCGGCAAAGGTACAACTGTTTGGATTGGCGCAATCAGTTCGGTTAGGTCCCCCTGCGTAACTCGTTACCCCGGAGTAAATCCTGACCGCAGTCCCTGTCGGGGTGTAATAAACACAGTTATAGGTATAGTTGGGGTTCGATCCTGAGCGAGTACAGGTACTGGTCGAATCAGGGTAATCCGTACCATCACTATTTATCCAAGGGCGATAATGAACCGTTGGATTGTAATAGAGCTTGTTGTAGGTCGATGACTTGGCATTATTCCCTGTCGGCTCGCTATTATTAGTCGACAAATAATCATCATCCATGGAGCCGGAATCATCGAGAGTAAACATGATATTGGGTTCAATAGCGGAATCATTTTCCAGATACAAAGGCCGGTTGGCGATTGTCACGGCATGACTCGTGGCACTGAAAAGCAATATTCCTATGAATACCAGCCAACTTGGCAGTCTTCGGCATGTTCGTTGGGTTTGAAGCCGCATGGTGAGCCTCCTGTTTATCATTCAACGCCTGAATGTGGATTGCAAAACAGCCTGACTGACATCGGTTGTTCCAACGGCTCTGGCAGTGATGCGGTAGATGATCATGGTTTCCAGCGGTTGATCGGCAGCAAGACTCAGCCCCTGATTAATCACCTCCGGCAGTTTTTCGATCAGATAATGGGGGGCGCCAGCGGTGCTGGATCCCATGGTGTCACCGGTACGCCAGAGCGTATCGCTATCCTTCCAGTCCACGGGTAATGCCGTACTGGCTGTTACGTCGTACAGACCATTGGTGCCCGCTGTGCTGTAGTCCGTGTCCTGTGTCTGCAAGACAAATATTTCCCCATTGCGCAGGGCCGCCTCAGCCGCCAGAAATGCCTGCTCTGCATCGCGACTATTGCCCGCCATCCTCTCCTGCAAGGTTCCCCCTTGCATGGCCGCAATACCGCTTAGGGTCAGCAACACCAGCATAATCAGGCAAATCACCAAAACCATGCCTTGCTGGTGCGCGTGGTAGACGGTTCGGCTGTTCATCGGTTGCCCCTCAGTTCAAACGATTACGCAATACAGACGTGATAATAGTTGGCATATACCAACGGCTATCGGTGGCCTGGAACGTGTTGCCATTAAAGGCAAATGCTTGTGGCTCAGTGACCACTCCGGTGTCTTCGCTGCCCAGAATCAACTGCAAGCGGAGTGTTAGAACACTGCCCCAATCGGTTATGTTGTTCGCGGTTTGGTAACTGTCTACCTGACGGTCACTATTGGTATCTGTACCGTACAAAATCTGCAGATTGAATATATTATCCAGCAATATAGTAGCGGGCTGACCATTCACTTTTCTATACAGTGCAGGTTGTCCATTATCGCTATTTACAGCCAGAAAATAGGTGAGGGTTTGATATGTCATTAATTCAGAGCCAGGTCCAAATAATTGGGTTTTATTATTGGGATCCCAGACGGCATTATTATTTCCTGGAATAACCGAAGTGCTGGCACTATGTGCAACATTGACTTGCCCGCCACTGGCTGTTAGGCCTGTGATCTGGAATATCCGTGCTTTGCTGCAATCAGTTATCAGAGCAATATTCCCCACACTCAGAATATTTTCACTGCCAGCATTGGCAAAAACCTGATTGGCATCGCTGTTCGCCACAATCGGTACTGGCATATCCACCGGCCCCTGGATCAGGAGCAAGTCTGTGCCTACCAAGGGGGCTGGATCTCCGCTCAAATGCGCAACGAGCTCAGTGGGCAGGCTGCTGGTCAGATTGTTGTAGCCACGAAGTGTGGTGGTGAAATTATAGGTGAGGGTGGTGGCCTGCTTGAGCGTGTTGGTTATAGGTACATTTTGTTTGCTCAAGCAGCCGCGATAGCCGGTCATCCGCAGCTCTTTACTAAATAACGATTGTGCAAAGCGGGCATTTTCCTGAACTCTGCTAGTCGCATCCGTGGTTCGGAACGTGGCGGAGTTACCAATAAACAACTGCAAGGTCGCCGCGGTCAGTAATAATCCCAGCACGATAGCGACCATCACTTCCACCAGACTGAAGCCTTGGTTGTGATGCGTTGACGGGGTTGGCTGGCACATGGCTCATAACTCCGTGCGATAGGTGAACTGCTGGGCAGAGTTGCCATTCTTCAGTCGGGACTCGTCCCACTGCACCGTGATTACAAACTGATTGCCGTCCTGAGCGATACTGCCTTGTCCTGCGGGTAATTGCGCCAGCCGGGCCTTCCAGTTCTGTAAATCCATGGCATCAACCGATGTGCCAGTCGGTGCGGTTGCTTCAAGGGTAATGTCATAGCTCCCGGCTGCCGCCAGTGTGCGATTGGCACGCATCAAATCACTGATTTCATGTGCTAATTCTGTAGCCAGTGAGCGTGACATCGAGGTCTGGTTACTTTTCAGCGAGGTGGTTTGCAGTGCCATCATGCCGAGTAAGCCTATGGATAAGAGGATCAAGGCAATCAGTACTTCCAGCAGGGAGGATCCAGCCATGAATTTCTTGTGCAGCCATGATGGTGGAAGCATGTGCTGACTCCTTAGTCGCTGCAGGCCATGCGGCTTAGGCTTGCGCGCCCGGACACTTCCACACGCAAGCGACGTTGTTCATCGTTCTGACATCCCTCAGGAGCGATGTGAAACTCCACGCTACTGGTGGGCGAGGCGAGAGATCCATTTGCGGCGATGGACAGGCGTGTCGGAGAGCTCAGAATGGTGCTGTCGATAGCATTGAAATGACGTAATAACTCGTCCTTGTCGGCGTCCAGAGACCTGTCGCCATCGTCAACACGAATATCCCAGCCCGCTTGCCAATCGCTGTCATTGGTGGGGGCAATCCACACCAGAGTGCTGCGTCTGATCGCTTCGCTACGCGCCAGATTGATGGTGCCCACCAGGGCATTGCCATCGGATCTGATGGTGGTATCCCGGAGCAGATTACTGAACGAAGGAATGCCGACCGTCGCTATGATGGCGATGATGGTCACCAGTACGATCAATTCAATCAAGGTAAAGCCTGATGCTGCATCTTTAGCCATGATCTACACACCCCTAAACATGGAGGACATCTGATCTACATATAAAAAAGTATCGAAGCTCAACGACAGGCCAACAAGGTAAGGGGCGGACTATTTGTGATCTGGATCACTATATCTTCGATTATTGATTATTTCGAGTCTGTACGTTGCACTGCAATTTAATCCCGAATGAATCCAGATATATCGATAATTACTCTGATGAAATCGTTATCTGGCGCTATTTGAATATATTCAATCGCATCCCTGGCGAGCATTCTCGTCCGCAGCGATGGCTCACTGGATTGCTAGAGTGCCAAATGCGGACAAGACAAGATGGATACGGAATAATGAGGTGCCAACCGGATGTTCTACTTGGGTTTTCCCTTGTTATGCTTGCGCCCCAAGGGGGAATGTGTGGTGCCATCTTGCTCTGTTCAACGGGATAGACCGCAATTTATTGCAACTTGCTGAAGTTATCACCAGCAAAGCGCTACATAACTCGCAAAATACAGTGTTACTGCTGGCCTTTCCTTGAGCTCTTAGCAGGAAAATGCGACATTGCAGCTTGGTTTAGATTCATAAGGGACTGTTTCTACTCGGCGGTTTCTGACATGGAGGACAGGTCATGAATAAGGATCCATTCAGCGAGCACTACAGCAACCGGTGTTGTGGTTTTCCCCGTCGCTGCTCCTCATTCTCCCGACTGCGGGGAGTAACGTTGATTGAGGTGATGGTGGCGATAGCTATTGTGGCCATTATTGGCGCCATAGGGGTGCCGTCTTTTCGCCAGGCTATGCAGGCACAACAAACCGAATCACAGCGCGAGGCCTTGCTAAACAGCATTACCACGGCGAGGCAGACTGCACAGCAGCGTTCCTTACCGGTATTGCTATGCCCATCTTCAACTGTCAGTAGATGCAGTGCTGCCTCTGCAGATTGGAGTAAAGGTTGGCTCGCCTATCTGGATGCCAATCGCAATAACAAGTTCGATACCGGTGAAGAGATTATATCCGCCCATCAGTATGAAGGTGCTGTCACCGTCGTATCTAATGTCTTGAATCTGGTTTTTCGCGCCAATGGTATTGCTACTGTGGCAACTATCAAAGTTTGTTCTCAAAACGAAAGCAGCATCAATAAGGCCATCGATATAAATCCGTTAGGTGCAGTCACATTGAGTGGAGGGGCAAATGCAAATTGCCCGTAGCCATGGCTTTACACTGATTGAACTATTAATTTCTCTGGTTGTTGTGGCCATAGGATTGCTTGGTTTTGCTAGTTTACAGATGGGAAGTATGCAGCGTCTGGAGCAGGCAAAAGTGAGCCAGAATGCCAGTGGCGCACTTCGAGATTTGGTGGAGCGGATTAGTTCATTACCCGCTGCGGCAAAGGCTGGCGAGTTTGATTTTAATAATCTGGCCAATGGTAACGATCCCGTTGCAAGTAAAGATTGCACAATAGCCGTATGCACAACCAAGCAACAGGCGGATATGGAGCTAGCACGCTGGTTTGCCCGGATTAAAGAGCGAGCGCCTTCGCCTCGATTTTCTGTCGTTTCGGTGCCCCGGGATAATGGGCGTCATGTGACGATTAGCCTAGTCTGGGATGCGGCATTAACCGGGCTAGGTGCTGCGGATGCTGATGCCGTCACCAGTGCCGCCACGATGAAAACAGCCCATCAGCGAGACAACGTGGAAATTTACATCCCATGATTCGACAACAGAGCAAGGGTTTTACACTGGTTGAGCTGATGATTTGTATTGTGTTGGCCCTCTTTATTGTGGGCGGACTCTATACCATGTTGGGCAGTAGTCAGCTGAGTTATGCGCTTACCCGGGCTAACAACGCATTAAATGGCTCCGGTCAACGGGTTACACAACTGATCTGGAATCATCTGCATCAAGCGGGCTACGTCAATTATCAGCGGCAGATTATGCAATGGACATTACCTGCCGGAGGGACATCGTTAGGGGCTAACAACTGGACTAAAGGGCAGAGTCTATTCGCAGAAAATAATATAACGGGTGTGACGGGATTGCTGGATAACAGCGATCGTCTGACTCTACGATTCTGGGGATCCAGTATCTCGGATAATGACCCGGCGCAACTTGCAAATCAGGCAACCGATAGTCGAATGTTTGATTGCAATGGTGAGGCTGTTAGCAATCAGAATTTGGTGCAAATCACCCTGTATGTGAACTCATCTGGTGACTTAATTTGTCAAGACAACCGGAATCATACCGTGGTCATGGAGCGTAATATTGCCTCGTTACAATTTCGCTTCCGGCGAGCAGGAACGAATCAACAGTTCGTGACGGCAAATGTATTAACAGCCGCGACCTGGCCAACGGTCGCGGCTATCGAGTTCGGCGTCCTGACGACTCAAGCTTCCGGCCAGGGCGTGAAAGCAACAGCCAGGACTTACCAGATACTGGAGCAGAGTGTGAATGCTGCTGCCGATAATCTCATCCGCCAGTCATTGACGGGTAGTATCACATTAAAGAATTAATGGATTGAGAGCCCGTATGAAACAACAAGGTATGGCGTTGATTGTTGCCCTAGTGATCACGGTTATCATCGGCATTATTGCGGTAGCTATTGGCCGAAGCGCATTACAAAACCAACAGAGTGCCAGTGGTCAGTACGATATGCTCAGAAGCTATACAGCGGCGCAGTCCGCTATTAACCGTGCAGAACGGGTTTTTAAGCAAACCGTCATTACCGATGAGGCTCGAATTTATAGCAGTAATCCTCAAACCATCAGCTCCGAGCTCGATACCGCCAATTGGTGGCAGACAACGTCAAATTGGCAGACGAAGGCGACTGCCTATAACGGGTTAACGAGCGGTAATCCGCGCTATCGTATTGAACAACGGCAGTTTATTCCATTTTCGGCTGATATCGAAGAGAAAAATGGCCAGCAATATTTTCGAGTGACGGGGCGGGGCGAAGGACCGGCGAGTTCGGTAAGCATGATTCAAGCTTATTTTTCCGTTGTAGTGCCGAAACCAAAATAACGAGGCAGGTTAAACCATGAGAAAGATAATGGGTATTACGCTGATTGAACTAATGTTTGTAGTGGCAATAGTGGCCATTCTGGTCAGCGTTGCTGTACCGTCCTATCTACAACATGTGCGCACAGCAAGGCGTGATGATGCCAAAAAAACCTTGCTGGAGGCTGCGCAAACCATGGAAAGTTATTATGCGCTGAATATGACTTATGTGGGTGCAAATATAGATGACACTACAGAGCCGAAAATATTCAGTGATAAATCTCCGGTGGATGGTTCTGAGCGTCAATATACCCTCAAGTTAAATCCGGTGCCCACGGCAACTGGATATACTATTCAGGCGGAGCCACAAGGTAGCCAAGCGGACGATAAATGTGGCACCTTGTCGATTAATCGCCTAGGTGTTCGCACTGCTAAAAAATCTGGATGCTGGTAAGGAGAGAGCAGCTATGAAAAAATTAGGTCATATAATAATCCTGTGCTCAATGATTTCTGGAGCTTCATTTTATGTTGAAGCCGCAGAACTATCCTTACCCAGTGCTCCATTATTTGTCCCCAACCAGAATCTTACATCATTGGTGATGTTGGTAATGGGACGTGATCATACCCTTTATTATGAAGCCTACAATGATGCTAGTGATCTTGATAAAGATGGGATTCTCGATATTCACTATGATCCAAAAATAGACTATTACGGATTATTCGACTCTCATAAGTGTTACACCTATGCTAGTGATTTATTTTCCCCATCTAGAACCACATCCGATAAAAAATGCAGTAACGAGTGGAGTGGTGACTTTCTAAATTACCTCACCACGAGTCGAATAGATGCGTTGCGAAAAGTTCTCTATGGCGGTCTGAGGTATAATGATTCGACAAGTACCGTTGGAGTTGCTCCTATATTAACGCGGTCTTACATTCCCAAGGATGCTCATAGTTGGGGTAAAACATGGGATCCTGCTGTGATGAATACGACAGAGGCAGGAAATATAAAAATTTCTAACTATGCCCCTCTGAAAGATGACAAAGTGTATTTTTTTGCAAGCACAACACTTTTTGCTGCTCAAGATAAGCCCTTACTACGCGTACTCGAAACAAACAAAAACCCTAACCCTGCACTTTATATATGGAACTGGGTGAGCCGAGAAAGCACGGATAATAGTGGTAATGATACCGGTGGGATCGCAGGTGATTATATGACCGGTTATTCTGGTGCAATAACCTCTGCACGGAAGGATTATGTAGTCAGAGTTCAAGTCTGTGTTGCTGGTCTATTGGAAGATAATTGCACCAAATACCCTAATGGCAATTATAAGCCGACTGGATTATTGCACGATTATGGTGCTGGAAATGAGCCAAAGATGGAGTTTGGCCTGATATCAGGGAGTTATATAAATAATATTTCCGGTGGAGTATTACGGGCAAAGATTGGCAAGCTAAAAGATGAGATCGATGAGACTACCGGTAAACTAAAGACCCGTACTGGTGGCGTCGGCATATTTGATACACTCAATAAATTGAAAATAGTCGAGTTTGATGGTAATCGGTCAAGTCCTCAATATGTGCCATGCGGTTGGGTCAAGTTTGGCCCTATTAGCAATGGGCAGTGTACTGATTGGGGTAACCCTATCGGTGAGATGCTGTATGAGGCTATGCGCTACTTTGGTGGCGCAGGGGGCGATAGTGGGTCGGGGGCTACTGAAGAATTTGATGTGGCGAGTGATAGTAATGGATTAGTACATGATAGTTGGGACGATCCATTTAAAGCTCCGGGTCGTCACTGGTGTGATAAACCTGTCAATTTGATTATCAGTGATATTAATCCCTCTTATGACTCGGATCAGATCCCGGGCTCGGCGTTTGAAAAGGTAGCTGCTGATCCAATTTTAAGTGGTCTTGATGTATCAAAATTTACTAAATCAATTTCCGAGTTAGAAGGGCTTGATGGTAAAACATTCTTTATTGGTGATAACAACTCCGAAACGGGAAAAAACACTCCTACGGCCAAAAAAATAGAGCATTTAGGAAATATTCGCGGCCTATCGCCACAAGAGCCGACTAAATTGGGTAGTTTTTACTCGGCTGGTGTTGCCTATTATGGCCACATCAATGATGTCAATCAATATGTACCTGGTGGGCAAAAACCTAGGACCATGGCGGTTGCGTTAGCCTCACCCTTGCCAGAGATAAAGATCAATTTCCCAAATGAAAAATATGTAACCTTGATCCCTTATGCTAAATCTGTTGGGGGTTCGAGTATTTCTTCAGCAGAGAATGGTTTTCAACCTACTAATACCATTGTTGATTACTATGTTGAAAGCAAGAGTGATACGAAGGGGAAGTTTAGAATAAACTTTGAAGATGTTGAGCAGGGGGCAGATCATGATATGGACATGATAGTGCTCTATGAATATGAGTTGGTTGGCACTGACCAAGTCAAGATAACCCTTACATCTTCTTATGCTGGGGGGGGGATTGATCAACATGCTGGTTATGTTATTTCAGGGACTACAGCTGATGGTCTCTATTTAGATGTTAAAGATATAGGTGGTGGAAAAGTTCCTTATCATCTGGATACTGTTGGTAACAGTCCAAGAAGCGTGGGCAAAGAAACGAATGACTTGCCACTGACTAGAACACGAACTTTTACTTTGAATTCTAATAAAACGGCTGCTGAAATATTAAAGTCTCCGCTGTGGTATGCGGCCAAGTGGGGCAGCTTTAAAAATGAAAATATAAATAAAGAAAAAGATCGCGATGACAATGGTGACGATAAACCTGACAACAAAGAGTGGAACTCTATCGATAAAGACAATCCGGATAATTACTTCCTGGTGACCAATGCGAATAATTTGAAGGAACAGCTCTCGGCTGCATTGGATAATGCTAGTAAGGATGATAGTTCAGGAACATCCATGTCCTACACTTCTAGTCAAATTACCAATGACAGCTTTTCCTTTGATTCAGGTTTTGAAGCTAGGCAGTGGTCCGGTGAAGTGAGTGCTTTTGCCATCTCAGGGGGTATTGTCAATACAGATGCAACCTGGAAGGCGAGTGAGCGGCTTACGGCTCAAGGGGCGAATAACCGTGTTATTGTTACTATGGATTCTGATGGATCGAAGCGAGTATTTAGCGAGCCAACTAGTCTGGCTGGTAGCTCCAGCGGCTTGAGTTCAACACAGATATCTGCATTACTTTCAAATATCACCAGCACAGATGTCGCCCTTAAATTGTCATATGTGAAAACATTGGTGAATTATTTGCGTGGTGATCGTACCTATGAGGCCAAAGATAAGTCAGTCCCCCTGCTGGGCACTCCATTTCGACAACGTAAGAACATGTTGGGTGACGTTGTTCATTCAACCCCTGTTTATGGGGTCTCTGCGGGAGACTCGCAGCCATTCGTGATCTTTGGTGCGAATGACGGAATGGTGCATGTTCTGAATGCTGTTACGGGTGATGAGCTTTTCGCCTACATTCCAAGTACTAGTTACAAAAACTTATATCAATTGGCTCAACGCACATATGATCAGAACCATAGGTTCTTTGTCGATGGAACGATCAAAGTGATAACGGTTAATATTGGGGGCAATTATAGAACGATTGCAGTTGGTACTTTTGGCTTCGGCGCCCAAGGCGCTTGGGCTTTGGATTTAACGACGCTGAAAGGTTTGACGCCTGCATCGGCGACGAATCGCCTTCTTTGGGAGTTGACGGATAGTGACTCATCAAAAATCGGTTATATGATGAATGCCCCCGCCGTTGTTCCGGTGACTTCGGTCTATTCGACCAGTTGGGTTGCTATATTCGGCAACGGGTACAACAACACAGAAGTAGATGGCATTGCCGATGCAACCGGTGAGGGGAGCTTGCTAGTTACTGATTTACTGACTGGTCAGATTACTACCACTCTATTGACGAACAAGGGTAAATCGAGTGACCCAACAGGCGCTTCTCGTCCAAATGGTTTAACAGAACCGGTGGTCGCAGATTCAGATCTGGATGGAGAAGTGGATGCCCTATATTCTGGTGATTTATTTGGAAATGTCTGGAAGGCGGACATTAAGAATAAAGCTGTAGCGAGCTGGGCTTTTGAAACTGGCACAGATGGAAAACCTCAGCCAATGTTTGTTGCTACTAGCCGAGATAATCCAGCTGCTAGCCAACCGATTACTATTCGTCCTAGTGTTGCATATCACCCGAATGGTGGTTTAATGGTGATGGTTGGCACAGGTAAATATATAGAAACGACGGATGTTAGTGTAGAAGGTCAAACCACGCAGTCTGTATATGGGCTATGGGACAAACCAGGACGCACCGCAACCATTACACGATCAAGTTTACTGGAGCAAACGATAGAAAACGAGATTGCAGCCACGCCCTACAATCATCGTGAAACCAGCATGAATCTTATTGATTGGGATACGAATAATGGCTGGCGTTTAGATTTGTATTACCAAAACAAGAATAATGGTGAGCGATTAAACTCTAAAATAGTGATTCGAAATACTATGGCTGCTTTCACAACACTGATCCCTAGCATAGATCCTTGTACTGGTGGTGGTACAGGATGGTATATGGAAGTTGATATTTATACCGGCAGTAATAAAAACCTAGTCGAGCAGTCTGCATTGCTGGATGGGATCCCCAGTGAGCCTGTGGTTACCATTGTGCCGCAAGCCGATGGTGATAAAAAAATTATTAATAGAACAAAGATCAACGGTAAGAAACCATTTCCGTCTCCTGGAACTACGTTAAAAACAGGGTCAGTATCCTGGCAAATGCTGTATTAATCACCGTTATTTAGACTAAAAAGAGCCGCGTAGCGGCTCTTTTTTATTGGCAGGACTGCGGGGTGGTTGACTGCTGGAGGGAGGAAATTACTCCGGCTTGGCGAGCCACTCCAGGCGCCAGCGGGCGTCGTTGCTCTGGGACAGTTGTTGGCACAAGCGAGGGAGCAAGGTTGTCAGCTGACCATCCAGCTGCCAGGGGGCGTTGAGGATCAACATGCCAGATCCATTCATGCCCCATTCATCAGGCTGTGCCGCCACTTCCAGCTCGGCGACCAGCACCGAAGGGAAGCCGGCATATTTGAATAACTCCAGCATGCTGCGGCTGCGATCCGCATCCTTGCCGAGGATCGGATACCAGAGCGCATAGATGCCGGTCGACCACTTCTGCATGGCTTTTTTCAGGGTTTGCAGCACGCGCTGATAATCATCTTTGAGCTCGTAGGGCGGATCCATCAGTACCAGACCCCGGCGCGGAGTCGGGGGCAGCAAGGCCAGTAACCCTTCGAAGCCATCTCTGTGATGAATGGCGCTGCGACTGTCGCTGCCCATATGACGGCGCAGGATCTCGATCTCCTGGTTGTGAAGCTCCATCAGCATCAGTTTGTCCTGCTCACGCAGCAGGTGGCGGGCAATTTCCGGCGAGCCGGGATAAAAACGCAGCTCGGACTCATTGAGGGTGGCGATGATGTCCCAGTAGGCGGCCAGCTCAGGCCAGTGTTGGCGCTCCGGCCACAGACGGGCTATGCCATCCAGATATTCGGCTTTTTTCTGCGGCCATTCGCCACTCAGATCGTAACAGCCGCCACCGGCATGGGTATCCAGATAGCAGAAGGGTTTGTCCTTGGTCTTGAGCTGTTCGATGATCAGGGTCTCGACGGCGTGCTTGAGGACGTCGGCGTGGTTACCGGCGTGAAAGGCGTGACGATAACTCAGCATGGGGATCCCTCGGATAAAGGCGGCAGGGGCGTGCTGCCAGCGGTGTGGATGATGGAAGCCTGAGCCAGCAAGAGTGTCATCAGGTCCTGGCGTTGAGGTGTGGCAACACCGATAGATTCAAGATAGTCGGCCAGGGCCGAACCTGGCTTTGTCGTGTCCGGATCTGGGGTGCCCGGAGCTGTGGAATGAGCGTCGGAACATGGCTGAGCCTCCAGAGCGGCCAGCAGTCGTTGCTGCATCTGCCGCTCCAGGGATAATTCATGGGTCAGCAAGCGGGCATAATCACTGGGCGCCAGCTTGGGTTTCAGGGCGCGACGCAGCAGTCGCCAATCCTGCAATACCGGTAGCAAGGGGGCTGCCGCATATACCAGGGGGCGGTAACTGCCCTGCCAGCCACGGGTCTGCAACAGCGCCAGCAACAGCAACAGGTTCACCTCGGCACCGTTCTGGTGTTGGGCCAGCAAGCAGGCGGATTGCACGGCGGGGGCCGCATACAGACTCTGGCTCAACGCCCAGAACTCATTCGCCGTCAGCAAAGGCTTGCTCCCTGGCTTCGAGATCTTCGCCGAGGGTCATCCATTCCATCTCGACGGCTTCGAGCTGATTTTTCAGCGGACCTTGCTGCGCCAGCAACTGGGTCAGTTTGCCCTTGGCGCTTTCGGTGTAGAGCTCTGGATCGCCCATCGCCTGCTCTATGGTGGCGAGCTGCTGCTGCAGTTTTTCCATCTGGGCTTCGAGCTTTTCCAGTTTCTGCTTTAGCGGGCGCATCGCCTGCCGGAACTCGGCTTCCCGACGTTTCTGATCCTTGCGCGTGGCGGCGGAGTTACTGCCACCCTCGCTGCTACCGTCATTGCTATTCTGGCTCTTCTCCAGAGCCAGCAGCCACTTGTGGTAGTCATCCAGATCGCCGTCGAACACTTCCACCCGCTTGTCATGGACCAGATAGAGATCGTCGGTGGTGGTGCGCAGCAAGTGTCTGTCGTGGGAGACGATGACCATGGCGCCTTCGAAGCCTTGTAAGGCCATGGTCAGGGCTTCACGCATCTCCAGATCCAGGTGGTTGGTCGGTTCATCCAGCAGCAACAGGTTGGGTTTGCCCCAGACTACCAACGCCAGCACCAGACGCGCTTTTTCACCGCCCGAGAAGGGACCTACCGGATCCAGCGCCTTGTCGCCCTGAAAGCCGAAGCCACCTAAGAAGCTGCGGAGCTCCTGCTCGGTTTTATCGGGAGCCAGGCGTGCCAGGTGGGCCAGCGGAGTATCGTCATTGCGCAAATACTCCAGCTGGTGCTGGGCAAAATAGCCAATCTTGACGCCACGGGCCAGCTCCAGCTTGCCGGACAAGGGCGCTAGCTCACCGGCCAGCAACTTGATGAAGGTGGATTTACCGGCACCGTTGCGGCCGAGCAGACCAATGCGCGAGCCGGGTACCAGATTGAGCTTGATCTTCTCCAGGATCAACTTGTCGCCATAACCGGCACTCAGGTTTTCCATCATCATCAGCGGCGTCGGCAGGGCATCGGGCTCGCGGAAGCTGAACTGGAATTGGGAGTCGACATGGGCCGGGAGAATACGCTCCATCCGCTCCATGGCCTTGAGTCGGCTCTGGGCCTGACGGGCCTTGCTGGCCTTGTAGCGGAAGCGGTCTATGTATTCCTGCATGTGGGTCAGCGCCACTTGCTGCTTCTCGAATAGCGATTGCTGCTGGGCCAGCATTTCGGCCCGTTGCAGTTCGAAGTCGGAGTAGCCGCCTGTGTATTCGTTGAGCTTGCCATTTTCGATGTGAATGATGCGGTTGATCACCCGATCCAGAAAATCCCGGTCGTGGGAGATGAGGATCAGGGTGCCGCGGTAGCTCTTGAGCCAGCCTTCAAGCCAGATCACCGCATCCAGATCCAGGTGGTTGGTCGGTTCATCCAGCAGCAACAGATCTGAACGGCAGAGCAGGGCCTGGGCCAGGTTCAGGCGCATACGCCAGCCCCCGGAGAAGGCACGAACCGGCGATTCATGCAAAGTGCTGGCAAATCCCAGACCGTGCAGCAGGGTTCCGGCCCGGGCGCGGATACTATAGCCACCGATGGCTTCGAGCTTGCCATGCAATTCGGCAACCTTGATGCCGTCACCCTGTTGTTCGGCCTGGGCCAGCTCGGCCTCCAGGGCCCGGTATTCCCGGTCACCATCCATCACATACTCCAGCGCTGGTTTATCCAGCGCCGGGGTTTCCTGGGCCACACTCGACATCTGCCAGCCGGAAGGGACCGACAGGGTGCCGTTATCGACCGCGAGTTCCCCTTTGAGCAGGGCAAAGAAGGAGGATTTTCCGCAGCCGTTCTTGCCGACCAACCCGACCTTATGGCCGGGAAATATGGTGGCAGAGGCGTTATCCAGCAGCTTGCTATTGCCGCGTAACAGTTCGATTTCACTGGCGATGATCATGGTGCATCTCGTCGTTCAGGCAGGGATGACCTGCGGGCGAAAATAGGGAAGGCTCCGGCTGCTGCCTTCAGGGGCGATAGCGTTGCTGGGCTTGCTGGTATTGTTCCAGCGTACTGAATCCGGCCTGGCGGAAGGCTCGCTCCTCGCTCAGCCCCTGCTTGAGGTGCTGCAGGGTCTGGTACAACTGCCACTGTTCCAGCCATTCGATGAGGCCCAGATCCAGTTGCTGCTTGAACTGATCCAGCACCTCCCGTGGCGAGAGTCCCTGGGCCTGTTGGCAGGCATCGGCGATCGCCGTCAGATCGCCGCCCTGACGCAGGGTGGCAAGGGCACACTGCACGCCCTTGCTCAACGGCACTGCGGCATGGCTGCTGATTTTGTATTCCGGTAACAGATCGGCCAGCAGACGGCTCAAGCGACCGCTATGGCCTTGCCAGTCCAGCGGGGCGGCTGCCAACTGCTGTTCCAGGCGTTCCAGCAGGGGCAAGATCAGGGGATGATGATGCACAAATCCCGCCGCGCGAGGGCGTTCACCACGGACCCGGACCGAGAAGCGGATACGGTTGAAACGGCAGCCTTGCCACAACGTCAGGCCATGCAGGCAATCGGCGGGCAGCCAGAACAGATCGCCCTGACGTAATACAAATTCGTCACGGCCAAGACGCATCAGCAAGCTGCCAGCGCGCAGGTGAAGTAACTGGTCGGAGGGCTGGCGATGACGGCCAAGCAATTCCAGTCGTTGCGCCGACTGGGTTTCAAAATGAACTGGATAAGACATGAACGCCAACAGGCCTAAAAACGATGGGGCGGATTATACGCAAAAATGTGCGCACAAGGCAGATTCACTGTGTTTTTCCTGGCTTTTCGCCTTGGTGGGAGAGTGTTCACTCCGATTTTTTTCCGGTATGCTGGGCGCAACTTTTTTACGCCCCACTGTTGCCGGGGCGCCAACACCGGGAACCTGACATGAAAGTAAGCCATCTGAGCGTTGTTACCCTCGACTATTCCGTTTCTGACGAGTCCGGCGACGTGCTGGACAGCACCGAAGGCCGCGAGCCGCTGGTTTACCTGCATGGCGCAGGTTTTCTGGTTCCGGGTCTGGAGAAGGCGCTGTATGACCGTGATATCGGTGACAGCTTCGAACTGGATGTCGCGGCGGCTGAGGCCTACGGCGAATACGAAGACGATCTGGTCCAAAGCGTACCGGGCGAGCTGTTTGACGGCATGGAAGTGGCCGAAGGTGACACCTTTGTTGCCGATACCGATGATGGTCACCGCCCTGTGACTGTGGTCGAAGTGACCGAAGAGTTTGTCAAGGTCGATGCCAACCATCCGCTGGCGGGTGTGAATCTGCATTTCAGCGTCGCTGTGCGTGATGTGCGAGCGGCCACGGCGGAAGAGATTGCCCATGGCCACGTCCATGGTGCCGATGACCATCACCATGGTCACGAAGGTTGCTGCGGTGGTCATGGTCACGACCATGATCATGGCGATGACCATGAGTGCTGTGGTGGTAAGGGTCATGACCATGATCACGACCATGCCGAAAAGGCTGAGGGTTGCTGCGGTGGCGGTGGTTGCGGTCGTCACTAAGAGCAGAGCTTGCCTGGCGAGGATCTGAGCCAGACTCGCTAGCCAGACCTTAGAAAAATGCCCTCATGATGAGGGCATTTTTTATGGCTTGAAACAAGCACTGAGTGGCGAGCTGGCGAGGTCAGGCCGCGACAAACTGCCGGATACTGGCTTCGATGCCGGCTGCATCCAGCCCCAGCAGTTGCAGGATTTCGGTCTGGGAGCCCTGCTCGATGAAACGATCCGGCAGGCCCAGATTTAGCACCGGTTTGTAGACGCGCAGTCGCTGCAGGGCCTCATTGACCGCCGAACCTGCGCCGCCACAGAGTGAACCCTCTTCCAGCGTCACCAGCGTCTGGTGACTGGCCGCCAGCTCTGCCAGCAGAGCTTCATCCAGTGGTTTGACAAAGCGCATATCCACCAGGGTGGCATCCAGCGCCTCGGCGACCGGTTTGGCCTGCTGCAACAGGGTGCCGAAGGCCAGAATGGCGATCTCCTTGCCCTGACGCAGCAGGCGTCCGCGACCGATAGGCAGTGACTGCATGGCAACTTGCGGTGTGATACCCGAGCCGATACCTCGTGGATAGCGCACCGCCGCCGGGCTGCCTAATTGAAAACCTGTGTAGAGCATCTGCCGACACTCGTCTTCATCTGACGGCGTCATGATGGTCAGGTTGGGGATGGTGCGCAGGAAGCTGATATCAAACGCCCCCTGGTGGGTCGGGCCATCGGCACCGACGATCCCGGCGCGGTCGATGGCAAACAGCACCGGCAAATTCTGCAGCGCCACATCGTGGATCAGCTGATCATAGGCCCGTTGCAGGAAGCTGGAGTAGATGGCGACAACTGGCTTCAAGCCTTCGATGGCCATGCCTGCGGCCAGGGTGACGGCATGTTGCTCGGCAATGGCGACATCAAAGTAGCGGTCGGGGAATTGCTGGGAAAACTCGACCATGCCGGAACCTTCGCGCATGGCCGGGGTGATGCCAATCAGTTTCTCATCCTGCGCCGCCATGTCACACAGCCACTGGCCGAAGATGGTCGAGAACCCGGGCTTGCCGCCGCTGGTTTTGGGCAGGCAGTCATCGTCTGGATTGAACTTGGGCACACCGTGATAACCGATGGGATCTTTTTCGGCGGGCTCGTAGCCCTTGCCCTTCTTGGTCATCACATGCAACAACTGGGGCCCCTTGAGCTGACGCATGTTCTTCAGAGTACTGATCAGGGCGTTGACATCATGACCATCGATGGGGCCTATATAGTTGAAACCGAACTCCTCGAACAGGGTGCCCGGGATCACCATGCCCTTGATGTGTTCTTCGGCGCGGCGCGCTAGCTCTTTCACGGGTGGCAAACCGGAGAGCACCTTCTTGCCGCCTTCGCGGATGGTGGTATAGAGCTGACCGGAGAGCCAGCGCGCCAGATGATTGTTCAGGGCGCCGACATTCTCGGAGATGGACATCTCGTTGTCGTTGAGGATCACCAGCAGATCTTCATGGAGATCGCCGGCATGGTTCAGTGCCTCAAACGCCATACCGGCGGTCAGGGCTCCATCCCCGATGATGGCCACGGCCTTGCGGCCCAGACCTTCCTTCTTGGCGGCGATCGCCATGCCCAGCGCAGCCCCGATGGAGGTGCTGGAGTGTCCGACGCAGAGGGTGTCGTATTCGCTCTCTTCGCGCCAGGGGAAAGGGTGCAAGCCGTCTTTCTGGCGAATGGTCTGCATGCGATCCCGGCGTCCGGTGAGGATCTTGTGGGGATAGGCCTGATGGCCAACATCCCAGACCAGACGATCTACCGGGGTCTGGTAGACATAATGCAAGGCCACCGTCAGTTCGACGACGCCGAGACCCGAGGCCAGATGGCCACTGCTGCGGCTGACGGAGCGCAGCAGGAATTGCCGCAATTCATCGCACAGGGCGGTCAGACGCTCCTGCGGCAATTGCCGCAGTTCATCCGGAGTATTGGCCTGGGCCAGGAGCGGGTAATGACTAATATCGAGACTCATCAAATACTTCTATAGGCGATCAGTAGGCTCGTTCGACAATGTAATCGGCGAAGGCGCGCAGTATGTGGGTATTGTAAGGCAAGGGGGCGATTGCCGCTAATGCCTGACGATGCAGCTCACGAGCCAGCTCACGGGCGGGCTCCAGACCGAGCAGTGCCGGATAGGTGCTTTTGGCCAGTGCAACATCGGATCCCTGCGGTTTGCCCAGGGTCGCTGTGTCACTGGTGATATCCAGAATGTCATCCTGCACCTGAAACGCCAGACCAATGGCTGCGGCATAGAGTTGCAAGGCGGCGAGTTGATCCGGCTGGATCTGGTGATGACACAAAGCCCCCAGGGTTACAGCGCATTCGATAAGCGCCCCGGTTTTGTGGCGATGGATTTGCTCCAGTGCCGTCAGGTCGACCTGTTGCCCCTCGGCCGCCAAATCCAGCGCCTGGCCGCCACACATACCGGCATAGCCGGAGGCGCGGGCCAATTGGCTCAGCATCAGGATCTGGTTTTTGGCCAGCACATCGGGGAGCGGATGATCGGCCAGAATGCTGAACGCCAGGGTTTGCAGTGCATCCCCGGCCAGAATGGCTGTCGCCTCGTCAAAGGCCTTGTGCACGGTCGGGTGACCGCGGCGCAGGTCATCGTCATCCATGGCGGGCAAGTCATCATGGATCAGCGAATAGGCGTGGATGCACTCGATGGCCGCGGCCGGGCCATCCAGCAGTTCATCGGCATCTCCCAGCAGATTGCCGGTGGCGTAGACCAGAAATGGGCGTACCCGCTTGCCGCCCAGCAACAGGCCGTGGCGCATGGCGGCCTTGAGATGAGGTGCCACATCGCTGAGTTCATCGATATGGCGTTGCAGCAGCGCATCAATCCGCTGGCGGTACTGTTGGGAGAAGGCTTCCAGGCTCACGACTTATTCTCCTTGCTGCGGCTCAAAGGGCACTAGCTCACTCTGCTCCTGCTCGCTGAGCAGAATCTGGACTTTCTGTTCGGCCTGGGTCAGCTTGAGCTGGCCGGCCCGAACCAGTTGAATACCCCGCTCGAATTGCTTGAGGGCGTCTTCCAATGGCAGCTCACCCTGTTCCATCTGCTGCACTATGCCTTCCAGCTCATCCAGAGTGGCATCAAAACTCAGGGTATCGATTCGCTTGCCGGCCATGACGGTATCCTTGGACTTTAGTGTGATAAAACGGCGCCATCTTACCATCGTTCCGGAAACAGTGGCAGCCAGCATATCTGGGCCAGACGAAGCCGCGACAGCGGTTTTTTGTGAGAAAGGCCACGGAAGTTTTGGGGGTTGCCGCAAGCTTGGTTATAATTCCGCCCCCGCTGCACATCACGTATCTGATGCTCAGGTCTCTGCGCCTGGCGTTGGCGTGTGTTGCGGCGGGTCAGTTGCGGCCGTCTTGCTTGGATAAGTGAGGTGGTCATGTTGTCGGAATTGTTTCGACTCGTTGTGCTTAACAAGAGCGTGGTCCATGAAATTTATCATCAAGCTATTCCCCGAAATCACCATCAAGAGCAAATCCGTGCGTCAGCGCATGACCAAGGTGCTGCAGGGGAATGTCCGCAATGTGTTGCGGCGTGTCGAACCTTCGGTGCGCGTCCGCATGGATTGGGACAAGCTGGTGGTGAGTTGTGACAATGACGCCCCAGGCATGCGGGATAAGCTGGTCGAGATCCTGCGCTGTACTCCAGGGATCCAGTGCTTCCTCGAGGTGCAGGAGTTCCGATTCAGCACGGTTCACGACATCTATGAGCGCACGGCAGCCCTGTATGGTGACCAACTGGCGGGTAAAACCTTCTGTGTGCGCGTCAAACGGCACGGCAAGCATGAATTTACCTCCATCGAGGTCGAGCGCTATGTGGGCGGTGGTCTCAATCAGAATCATGCCACCGGCGGCGTGCGGCTGAAAAAACCGGATCTGCAGATCAATCTGGAGATCGAGGATGACAAGCTGTACCTGATTACCGATATCCATCCCGGGCTGGGCGGTTATCCGCTGTCGACTCAGGAGGATGTGTTGAGCCTGATCTCCGGTGGCTTCGACTCCGGCGTCGCCTCTTACCAATTCATCAAACGTGGCTGCCGGGTGCACTACTGCTTCTTCAATCTGGGCGGCGCGGCTCACGAAGTTGGCGTCAAGCAGGTTTCCTACTACCTGTGGAACAAGTACAGCGCCTCCCACAAGGTGAAGTTTCTGGCGGTCCCCTTCGAGCCCATCGTGGCTGAAATTCTGGAGAAGGTGGACAACAGTCTGATGGGGGTGATCCTCAAGCGGATGATGGTGCGTGTGGCCTCTCACCTGGCCCAAGATTTAGGCATAGAGGCGCTGGTCACCGGCGAGAGTCTGGGCCAGGTCTCCAGCCAGACCCTGACCAACCTCTCCGTGATCGATCGGGTCACCGAGACGCTAATCCTGCGTCCGCTGATCGTCAGCGACAAGCAGGACATCATTGATGAAGCCCGCAGGATTGGCACCCTGGAGTTTGCCGAAACCATGCCGGAGTACTGTGGTGTCATCTCCAACAAGCCGACGGTCAAGGCGCGCTTTGATAAGGTGCTGGCGGAAGAGGCCAAATTTGATTTCGGTATTCTGGATCAGGTGATCGCCCAGACCCGCTGGATGGATATTCGCGCCATTGCCGAAGAGACTCAGGCCCAGGTGGAAGAGGTCGAAACCGTGCAGGAGTTGGCAGCTGATGAAGTCATTCTGGATATTCGTTCTCCGGATGAGCATGACGAACGTCCGTTCAGCGTACCGGGTCATGAGTTGCTGCATATCCCGTTCTACAAGTTGGCCACTCAGTTTGGCGACCTGGATCAGAGCAAGACCTATCTGCTGTATTGCGAGAAGGGGGTGATGAGTAAATTGCAGGCCCTCTACCTCAAGGAAAAAGGCTTTGCCAACATCAAGGTCTATCGTCAGGCCTGATCGATCAGCTGTGAAAAAGGGGCTCTTTGAGCCCCTTTTTTTATGCTTAGCCACGGGGAAAATCGATGCTCTGCCGTTGCGATGAGTGGCGGATTCGATATTTCGATGCAAACGAAAACAGCTTATGAGTGAAATCTGCGGCTATGGATTCGAAGGAGTTACGTTCAAATAGTGCTCAATTGAGAATATTTGTTGGTTCTGTGATCTAGGTCACCTTGACGGGCGGGGTGAGCAGGGTGGTGGCTAGTGATCTGCGTCACATAAAAGACGGTTATCAACGGGGAATCGACGATTTGTAGACATGAATTCGTGATCTGGATCGCTACTCTTTCGGGGTTCACCCGGTGGTATGGTGACCAAGATCCCAAAAAAAACCCGTTATCGGCAACGTTTTCAGGAGAGTGGTACATTCAAGGTGCACGAAGTTCAGGAGTTCCAGGTTCGGCAAAACCCGGGCTCCCCACCACTCAACCATTCAACAAAGCTTCAAACGGGGTGTTGTTATGCTATCACCAGATACTAAGGTCAAGATACAGAATTTTGGCCGCTTCCTGTCCAACATGGTCATGCCAAATATAGGGGCGTTTATCGCCTGGGGCTTCCTGACCGCCTTATTTATCCCGACCGGTTGGTTGCCTAATGAGGCCCTATCCAAGATGGTCGGCCCCATGATTACCTACCTGCTGCCACTGCTGATCGGTTATACCGGCGGTAAATTGGTTGGTGGCGAACGCGGCGGTATCGTCGGTGCCGTGACCACCATGGGGGTCATCGTCGGGACCGATATTCCTATGTTCATGGGTGCCATGATTGTCGGCCCCTTGGGCGGTTGGGTGATCAAGCGTTTTGACCGTGTCATTGACGGTAAAGTCAAAAGCGGTTTTGAAATGCTGGTCAATAATTTCTCGGCCGGTATCATCGGCATGTTGCTGGCGATCCTCTCTTTTTATCTGATCGGACCCTTTGTAAAGTTGCTCTCCGGCATGCTGGCGGGTGGGGTTGCGGTACTGGTGGAAAACCACCTGCTGCCGCTCACCTCGATCTTTGTCGAACCGGCGAAGATCCTGTTCCTGAACAACGCGATCAACCACGGTATCTTCTCGCCACTGGGGATCCAGCAGGCAACCGAGCACGGCAAATCCATTTTCTTCCTGATTGAAGCCAACCCGGGTCCCGGTTTCGGTATCTTGCTGGCCTACATGGTATTTGGTCGCGGCAATGCCAAGCAATCGGCTGCCGGTGCGTCCATCATCCATTTCCTGGGCGGGATCCACGAGATTTATTTCCCCTACGTGTTGATGAATCCGCGTCTGATCCTGGCGGTGATTGCCGGTGGTATGACCGGAGTCTTCACCCTGACCCTGTTTGATGCCGGTCTGGTTTCTCCGGCATCACCAGGCTCCATCTTTGCTGTGTTGCTGATGACGCCGAAAGACTCTCTGCTGGGTGTTCTGGCGGCGATCCTAGCGGCTACGACCGTATCCTTCCTGGTAGCGGCTCTGTTCCTGCGAGTACAACAACCGACGTCCCAACAAGAAGACGATCTGGACGGTGCCACCCGCAAGATGAAAGCGATGAAGGCCGGCAGTAAGGGTTCTGTCCCGGCAGCGGCCACCTCTGCCACTACATCGCAAGCCATGAACTATCAGGGGATCGAACGCATCGTGGTGGCCTGTGATGCCGGTATGGGCTCCAGTGCCATGGGGGCCAGTCTGCTGCGCAAAAAAGTGCAGGAGGCGGGACTGCCGATCAAGGTGACTAACCTGGCGATCAACAATCTGGACGAGAGTGCCGATCTGGTGATTACCCACCGGGACTTGACCGAGCGGGCCCGTCGCCATGCGCCCCACGCCCGGCATATTTCCCTGGATAATTTTCTGGATAATGGCCTCTATCAGGGGCTCATCAGCAGCCTCAAGGCAGCGAACGACGATCAGTTCCAGCAGCCGCTGTCGATTGCCGCCAATGATGACAACTATCAAGCGACCACGACGCCACTGTTCACCTTGAGCGCTGACAATATTCGTCTCGGCTTGCATGCCAAGGACAAAGAAGCCGCGATTCGGATGGCAGGCGAGATGCTGGTCAAGGGCGGCTATGTGGAGCCGGAATATATAACCGCCATGCTGCAACGGGAGCAACTGGTGTCTACCTATCTGGGAGAGTCGATTGCCGTTCCCCACGGCACCGTTGAAGCAAAAGACAAGGTCAAGCGCACCGGCGTAGTGATCTGCCAATACCCGGCTGGTGTGCAATTCGGCGCAAACAAAGAGGATGTGGCTCGCCTGGTGATCGGGATTGCCGCCCGCAATGACGAGCATATTCAGGTGATTACCAACCTAACCAATGCCCTGGACGATCCCTCGTTGATCGAGCAACTGGCGACCACCCGGGATCCGCAGTTTGTGCTGGATCTGCTCAGCGGGCATCGCGCCGCCTGATTTCAGGGGTGTGGTGCTCGGGCACCACACCGTCACTCTCTTTGCTTCAAGGAATACAGATATGAAAGCCCTGCATTTTGGCGCTGGAAACATTGGTCGTGGTTTTATCGGTAAATTGCTGGCGGAGTCGGAGGCGGAACTGACCTTCGCCGATGCCAATGCCGAGCTGGTGGATCAGCTCAATCACTCCCAACAATATAAGGTGCATGTGGTCGGCAGCCAGCATCAGATTGATGTGGTCAGCCGCATAGTGGCGGTCAACGCCAATAGCGGTGAAGTGATAGATCGGATCCGCCAGGCGGATCTCATCACCACGGCTGTGGGTCCCATGATCCTGGACAAGATAGCGGCGACATTGGCCAGTGGCCTGCAGTTGCGTTTTGACGATGGCAATCTGACGCCGCTGAACATCATTGCCTGTGAAAACATGGTGCGCGGCACCTCCCATCTCAAGACGGCGGTACTGGCCCGTCTGCCTGAGGCTTACCATGAGCGGTTGGAGCAGTGCGTCGGCTTTGTGGATTCCGCCGTGGATCGGATCGTGCCTCCCGCTGCTGCGGCGAACGATGATCCGCTGGAAGTGACAGTCGAGAGCTTTAGCGAATGGATCGTCGACGAAACCCAGTTCAAGGGCCAGGTACCGGCGGTGACAGGGATGGAGTTGACCGGCAATCTGATTGCCTTCGTCGAGCGCAAGCTGTTTACCCTGAATACCGGTCACTGCATCACCGCCTATCTCGGTGCTTTGGCGGGCTACCGCACCATTCGCGAGGCGATTGCCGATCCGGTTATTCAGGACAAGGTGCGCCGTGCCATGCAGCAAAGTGGTGAAGTGCTGGTACGCCGTTATGGCTTTGATCGTCAGCTGCACCATGCCTATATCGAGAAGATCCTGGGTCGTTTTGCCAACCCCTATCTGGTGGACGAGATCGATCGGGTCGGGCGTCAGCCCCTGCGCAAGCTGGGCCCGGATGATCGCCTGATCAAGCCGTTGCTGGGAACTCTGGAATATGGCCTGGAGCATGATGCCTTGCTGGAGGGGATTGCTGCGGCGCTGTGCTATCGCAACGAGACAGATCCGCAAGCGGTTGAGTTACAACAGATGATCCAGAATGAAGGCGTTGCCAGTACACTGGTGCGAGTAACCGGGCTGGCCTTGCACGAGCCGCAGATGCTGCAGATTGTGCGCCTGTATCAGGATATGAAAAACCGATGAAGTAAAGCGTGGGCAGGAATAGCCCGAGTCGGATGGCGGCCGGTATGGCAACCGCCGCCATCATCACTGGTCTTCCCGAATAAAATAACAATCTATGACTTATGTAACCCATGAAGATGAACTCTTCGAACGTCTGGCTCCGGCGGATAACCCCCGTGGTTTTTTCCTCGAAGTGGTTGCGGTGATCGAAGACGGCGCCGACCACCTGCTGCGCAGTGCATTTCGGCAGGAAGAGTTTGCGGTCAAGTATGCCATCGAGCCGCTATTGAATCGGCAGGGCCCCTTGTCGGAGTTGACGGTACGGCTGAAATTGATGCTGGCTCTGGGCATGTTCTCTTTGGAGACGTACCAGGACCTGGAGTTGTGTATCAAATTACGGGATTGGTTGGGCGATGATATTCGCAATTACCGCTTCAGTGATGAGGCGCTGCTGACTCGTCTCAAACGTCTGCATTGTTTGCAGAGTCAGGGGATACCCGAGTTACCGGCCTTGGCACCGGACGGCGATCATCTGTTGTACCAGATGCAGTTGGAGCGGCAGGACCAGGTGGTTCGTTCCGCTTTGCTATTGAGCATTGCCACTATAGTGCAGGAACTGGGAAAAGAGAGTCCTATCTGAGCAAGATGCTGGCGATGGAGTCGGCACCTACCCGAGTCTCCACCGCAGCTGTTTGCCTTATTTCAACAACATGCCCGCCGCCACCTTGTCGGCTATGGTATCGCCTTCCAGTACCCGTACCGCTGCCAACGCAAACGCCATGCTGGTACCGGGTCCTTTGCTGGTAATCAGCCGTTCGGCCTCATCCACCACTACCGCCTGGGCGACGAAGCTGCTGGCGGGTAATTGCCCTTCGGTGCCCGGATAACCGGTGACCTTGGCTGGGCCAATCAGATCATGATGGGCCAGCACCAGCGCCGGTGAGGCACAAATAGCCGCCCGCCAGCCGCCGCGCGCGCTCTGCTCCTTGAGCATGCGGATGAGCAGTGGATTATCGCGCAGGTATTCGGCACCGGGCAGGCCGCCTGGAAGCAGTATGAGATCAAAATGTTGCTCGGCAACCGACTCCAGCAACACATCGGCGACCAGTTTGACGCCGCGAGAGGCGGTGATCTGCAAGCGCCCCTGGGGGCAGACGGAAGCGACTGTGACCTGAACTCCGCCGCGAACCAGGGTATCTATGCTGGCGACAGCTTCCAGCTCTTCACAGCCGGGGGCCAGAACTACTAATGCGTGATGGGACATGATGACTCCTTGGCCGTATCGGCTCTGTCAGATGGAAAAACTCGATAGACCTGAAGCAACAGGACTCCGACGACTGATGGCATCATACAACTGCTGGTGCAGAGGCATATGCAGACCCAGCGGCTGGGCCTCGCGCAAGATATAGCCGGTGATATAGTCGATTTCGGTGGGGCGGCCAGCGGCTAAGTCCTGCTGCATGGAGGAGTAGTTTGGCGCTGTGGCCTCGGCGACCGCCATGACCCGAGCCACCCAATACTCCTCAGGCAGATTGAAACCTTCGCGTTGCAGCAGGGGCATGAGTTCGTGGCAGAGGGCTTCCACCTCCTCATGACGGCTGAGCAGGGAGCCGTTGGCCTCGCCGCTTAAGGCCGTTAGCGGGTTGATGATGGCGTTGATGACCAACTTTTCCCATTGCTTCATGCGGATCTCGTCACTCCAGGCCGCGTGGGGCAGGGCTTGTGCCAATACATCTACTACGCCGCGCCAGTCGTTACCTGCGGCATTGCCAGCTCCGAACCAGGTTTCCCCACTGCCGGTATGACGAAACTCCTCCGCGCTCAAGCGCAGGGCGCCGTTACTGGTGATACCGATGAGCAGCGGATTGGCAGGGAAGGCGCGCTTGACCCAAGCTTCGGTGCCCATGCCGTTATGCAACAGCAGTATGGGCGTGGCTTCCGGCAGCTGGCCGATCAGCGGCTCCATAGCAACCTGCACTTGATAGACCTTGGTAGTGACCAGCAGCAGACTGATGTTGGCGGCATCCTTGGTCTGCAGAAAATCGGGGTGGAATTCATGGTGCTGGCCTTGCAGATCCCACCAGCCCAGGAGCAGGGGATGTTTCACCTCTTTAGGTACTTGTTGGGGGGCAAAGGTACGTAACAAGCTGACCTGATGTCCGGCTTGTGCCAGTAGCCCCGCCATCACGCCTCCCAGTGCTCCGCAGCCGAGCAGGGTCCAGTGCTTCATGTTCATCTCTCCCGTTATGTCACTGTCAGCCAGGAACAGCTCGTTCAACACCAGCCATGCCACCGTCTATCCATCATAGGCATAGAATCGACAAGGCCATAGGGTTTCGACAGCCGTGGGTATCTTCAGATGGTTGGTGGACCCTGGTGACCTGCTATCTACACTGCAGTGATGGTTCCGCAAGGCATTATTCGCCGGATTCTAGCAGAGAGACCCATTCAGTGTTGGGCTCTTTTCTGATAGATTACCGGCCTTTATCTGAACACAGGAACCTATCATGCCCTCTTTTGACATCGTCTCTGAAGTAGCCATGAACGAGGTGCAGAATGCGGTGGAGAATGCCAATCGCGAGCTGCAGACCCGTTTCGATTTTCGTGGTGTGGAAGCCTCATTCGAATTGAATAAAGAGGTGATTAAACTGGCTGCGGATGCTGATTTCCAGCTCAAGCAGATGGTTGAAATTCTGCGTGACAAGGTGATCAAGCGCAATATTGACGCCAGTTGCCTGGATATTGGCGAGCCTGAACACTCAGGACGCCGCTATTTCCTGGAAGTCACTCTCAAGGAAGGCATTGAAAGTGATATGGCCAAGAAGCTGGTCAAGCTGATCAAGGATTCCAAGGTCAAGGTTCAAGCTGCGATCCAAGGCGACGAAGTGCGGGTCACCGGCAAGAAGCGCGATGATTTGCAAGAGGTGATGGCGCTGGTTCGCGGTGCCGATCTGGGGCAACCCTTCCAGTTCACCAACTTCCGCGATTAAGCCTCAAGCTTGGCTGGTGAGATAAAAAAACCGGAGCATCTGCTCCGGTTTTTTGTTATCGCAACGGGGCGATTAGAACTTGTAGGTCACATCGAAATAGTGACCGAAGCCGGTGGTCTTCAGGCCATAAACGCCGTTTTGCAGACCATAGACATCGTTGAAGTACTTCAGACCGTAACCGACAGCGTAGCGGTCGGAATGCCAGTAGAGACCGTGGAAGAAGCCGGTACCGTCAGCGGAGGTGTCCTTGGCGCCAAACATGTAGTCCAGGTAACCTTGATAGGCGACGAAACTACCGTTGGAGAAGGAGTAGAACGGCTTGAACCAGTTCATGGAGTATTGGTAGCCATTCCAGCCAGTGGTAGCACCTTCCTGAACATGACGGGCATACAGGTTCATGCCGACTTTGCCGAACCAGGGCACTTGCACATCGCTACCCAGACCGATAAAGGATTCGAACAGACCATCCGGACCACCGATACTGTTCAGGTTGGCGATATACAGCTCCTGAACCGGGCCGAAGGAGAGATCCTTGCCGGTCAATGCATCCAGTGACAGGCGTGGTGCAAACTTCATGTACAGGTTGTCGCCTTGATGCTTGTCATCGTGACGGTTGTCAAACACGTCGAATACGTCAACGTAACCGTACAGATCAAACAGACCAGAACGTCCACCAAACTCCATTTCCATATAGGTGTCGTCATAGCCACCCTTGGATTCGGTGTAGGGCAGTTGATCGATGGTGTGCATCAGGTTGAACTGCATCCACTTGTAGTCATTCTTGTGAATGTTGCCGTCGCTGTAATCGGCGGCGAATGCCGGGGGCGCCATGGCAGCTGCCACAGTGATCGCCAGCAGGGTAGCGTTGAATTTGGCCATTTTGTTTCTCTCGTCTCGTAACGTTCTTGTTGGATTCCGTAGCGCTTATTTTTATAAAACCGAAAGCGCGGCGGCATTTTATTGTGCGCCACCTCTCATGAGAAGCGGTAACCCATGAAAAGGGGTGGCGAACTGCGCGATTTTTGCATTTTTTTCCAGCATAACGAGAGGAAAGCCGAAAAGTGGCTATTAAATAAACGTTTTCCTCCACACTTCGTGACGCCACTGCCCGGCGACGAAATGTCAGGCGGCCGCTGAAGGGCTCCAAAGGGGAGCGTTTGGGCTGCCAGCCCACTTTCGCTGACAACCGCCGGGACTCGAGTTGGCACAAAGAGGGGGCTTGCGGTAAGGTAAGCGGCTCTCTCCACCGTCAATTTGAATGCCTCCATGAGTGATAAATCCTGGGCGGAACTCCTGTTCTCCCGCCGTATGCTGATCTGTGTGTTCACCGGTTTTAGCTCGGGTCTGCCCCTGTATCTGCTGATCAATCTCATCCCCGCCTGGCTCAAGACCGAAGGGGTTGATATCAAGACCATCGGCTTTTTTGCCCTGATCCAGTTTCCCTACACCTGGAAGTTCATCTGGTCGCCGCTGATTGATCGCTTTCCGGTGCTGGGGATGGGGCGGCGGCGTGGCTGGATGTTGATCACCCAGTTGGCGTTGCTGGCGGCCATTGCCGGCTTTGGTTGTTTCAATCCGCAACTGGATACCTGGAGCATCGCTTATCTGGCGCTCGGGGTGGCGTTCTTCAGCGCCAGTCAGGACATAGTGCTGGATGCCTTTCGCCGGGAAATTCTCGATGATGAGGTGCTGGGGCTGGGGAATGCGGTGCATGTGAATGCCTATCGCATCGCCGGACTGATACCAGGCTCGCTGTCGCTGATCCTGGCGGACCATCTGCCCTGGTCGCAGGTTTTCCTGATCACGGCGCTGTTTATGCTGCCGGGTCTGCTGCTGACGGTATGGGTTCGTGAGCCGCAACTGGCGCGGGTTCCCAAGACCTTGCGTGAGGCTGTGGTTGAGCCCTTCCATGAATTTATCAGCCGTCAGGGCTGGCGTAGCGCCTTGCTGATCCTGGCCTTTATCTTCTTCTACAAGCTGGGTGACAGCATGGCCACGGCGCTGGCCACGCCGTTTTATATGGAGATGGGGTTTTCCAAAACCGAGATCGGCATCATCGCGAAAAACGTCGGGCTCTGGGCCAGCGTCATCGGGGGTCTGCTTGGCGGCTTATGGATGATCAAATTGGGCATCAACCGCGCCCTCTGGTTGTTCGGGGTGGTGCAGCTGGTGTCGATCCTGGGATTTGTCTGGTTGACTGGAACAGGCCCGGATCTGGTGGCGTTGGGGTTGGTGATTGGTTTCGAGGCGCTGGGTGTGGGGCTCGGGACGGCGGCGTTTACCGCCTTTATCGCCCGGACCACGGATCCGCGGTATACCGCGACTCAGTTTGCCCTGTTCACCTCGCTGGCAGCGGTGCCGCGTACCTTCTTCAATGCCAGTACCGGCTACCTGGTCGCTCAATACGGCTGGAGCGGTTTTTTCTGGATCTGCACCGCATTGGCGGTGCCTGGAATGCTATTGCTGTTTAAAGTGGCGCCCTGGCGGGAAGGGCCGTCTCAGACTTGATGTTGTTTTTGATATAAAAAAAACCGCCAGAGATGGCGGTTTTTTTGTCTGCGGCCTTGGCCTGTGCGTTATTTCTTCACGCTGACCCGCTTGATAAAGATCGGCTCAACCGGCACATCGCTGGCGCCGAGCTTTCCCTCATCACCGGTTGGCTGCTGGGCTATTTTATCCAGCACCTCCAGCCCCTGAGTCACATGACCGAACACCGTATAGCCGTCACCCATGCCCGCATCCAGCGACAGGTTATCCCGCAGGTTGAAGTAGAACTGGCGGGTGGCACTGTCCGGATCCTGGGTACGCGCCATGGCGATGGTACCGCGCTGGTTGGAGAGGCCATTGCGCGCCTCATTCACCACAGGTGCTTTGGTCGCCAGCATCTGGAAGTTGGCATCATAGCCACCACCTTGGGCCACAAATCCCGGGATCACCCGGTGAAACAGCGAGCCATCATAACTGCCATCTTCGACATAGCTGAGGAAATTGGCCACCGACTTGGGAGCCTTGGCGGCATCCAGCTCGATGGTCAAAGTGCCATAGCTGGTTTCCATCACCACTACGGGATTGTGTGTTGCCGGATGAGCCGGCGCCGGGGTTTTGGCTGCGGCGCAGGCCAGGGCGGGGATCAGCAACAGGGTCAGTAGCCAGTGTTTCATTAGTTGTTATTTCCCTTGATGTAGTTGCGCAGTTGGCTGTCTTGCAGCATCTCGTTGAGCAAGGAGGAGATGTGTTCATTCAGCTGCAGTTCGATATCGCCGATATCCGGCTGGGTGGCACTCTCTTTCATCGCCGACTTGCGGTATTCCTTGGTGATGGAGGCGCCATTGCGCTCGGCTTTCAGCTTGACCTTCAGGCTGACCCGGCTCTTGTAGACCAGACCGGGTTTGGTGACTTCTGATTGCATCTCGTCGACGATCAGTGTCAGGTGGGTATCGCCTTGTGCAGAGATCTGGGCGCCCTGGGCGGCCAGTCCTTTACCCAGACGGTCGGCCATCACGGCACCCGGGGTGATGTTGTTCGGGATCAGCACTTCTGGATCTTTCTTGATTTTGATCTTGATGATCTGGCTGCCCAGACGGGTGTCCTGATTGTCGATGGCAATGGTATTGCCGCTGTAGATATTGTCCGGTTGATCATTGATTTGCGGGTTCAGGCTGGCACTTTCCGGCCAGGTGGTGGCACAGCCACCGAGAGTCAGAGCGAGCAAGGCAAACAGTATGCTTTTCATGTGAACTCCTAAGATTTGGTTGCGCGTAAAATAACAAACTTTTGGTTAGAGGCAATACAGTCGACCTTGCCAAATAAACGTTGCAGCTTGATGTGATAACCCAGATGGCGGTTCCCCACGATCCACAACTCGCCCCCGGAAACCAGGCAGCGTTCGGCATCGCAAAACATCTGCCAGGCCAGTTGGTCGGTGATGGTTTGCTGCTGATGAAAGGGTGGATTGCAGAGTACCGCCTGCAAGGAGCCGGTGGCAATCTGCTCCAGGCTATTGCCGAGCAGGAATTGGCAGCGGCTGAGATCGGTCGGGCGATTGGCTTCGATATTCAAGCGACTGGAGGCGATGGCCATATGGGACTCATCGAGAAACAGCAGTTGAGCATCCGGGTTGCTCATCAGGGCACTCAAGCCAATCACCCCGTTGCCACAGCCCAGATCGGCGATGATACCCTCCAGTCCGCTGGGCAGATGAGCCATGAAGAGGCGGGCGCCGATATCCAGACTGCCACGGGAGAAGACGTTGGCATGGTTATGGATACGATAACCGCTGTCATCCAATTCCCATACTGTCGGGTAGGGATTGGCTAAGACCGGGCGCTCCATTACCTGGGTATAGATCAGGCGGGATTTTTTCCAGGCCAGCGAGGTTTTGGTAGGCCCCAGGATCTGTTCAAACAATGCCAGGGTGGAATTATGGATCTCCCGTGTCTTGCCGCCCGCCAGGATCCGGGTTTGCGGAGTCACTACCTGGCGTAGCGCCAGCAATTGTTGTTCCAGCAGCGCCAGCGTCTTGGGGATCTTGAGCACCACCAGTGCCGGGGCAGCAGGCAGTGGGTCGAGGGAGCCTAACAGCGTCACTGACTCGACAGCCAGTTCGTTGGCGAGCAGATTACGGCGTGTGGCCTCCTGACTCAGGAAGGAGTCACTGATACTGACAGGATTGCAGGCGTGCAGGGCGCAGCTCAGGGCACCAAAACCGTCGTTGAAGATCAGCACGGGGGCTGTGGCGGCATCGTTCAACCAGGTTGCTAACTCCTGCACCAGATATTCATCGGTGGCATCCCACGCCTGCAGGTTGGCATCCTGGCTGGCGGGATAACGCTCCAGCGTCAGGCGTCGGCCTGCCAATTCAACTTGGTTCATGACTCACTCGTTACAGACAGAATGGATTAACGGGCGCTATTCTACCTGCTTGGCCCGGATCCACCAATGTTCCTGGCTTCGGGCGCTGTTCCTGGCTGCGGGGCACGAGGAGGAAACGACAACATGGGACTGACTCTAGATATGTCTTCGGGAATAAGGGGAGGAATGAGCGCATGACGCTGGAACATCCGCTGTCCGCGCCCGGTGAACCGCTGACAATAGGCGACGGGGCCGGGGATTGGTTGTCGCTGCCGGATGGTGACTTGCTGTGGTGGCCTGGGTTTCTGAGTGCCCCGCAGGCCAGTGCCTTGCAACAGCATTTGCTGGCCGAGATAGCGTGGCGTCATGAGCAGATCCGGCTATTCGGTCGTTGGCACTGGCAACCCCGACTCATCGCCTGGTTTGGTGCTCGGGATTACTGCTACTCCGGCTTGACCCTGCAGGCGCAGGATCTTCCGGCCTGCTTGCTGCCTATTCGGCGAGCTTGTGAGCAGGCGGCTGGCAGCCCCTTCAACAGTCTGTTGCTCAACCGCTATCGGGATGGTCAGGATGGCATGGGCTGGCATGCCGATGATGAGGCGGAGCTGGGGGTGAACCCGGTGATCGCCTCCTTGAGCCTGGGTCAGAGTCGCCGTTTTGTGCTCCGGCACCGACAAAGCGGTGAGAAGCGCGAATTCCTGTTGCAGCATGGCGATCTGCTGGTGATAGCCGGTGCCATGCAACACCATTGGCAACATGCGTTGCCCAAGACCCGGCGCCTCTGTGCGGAGCGTATCAATCTGACATTTCGTTATCTCTACTGAAGCGTCGGGCCTGTGATCGCTACCTGTCGTGAGCGCTCCACTCTTGAGTCCGGCCCCGGCTCTGGGTATGGTGCTGAGCGTCCGGATCCCGGACCTGATTTTTAGGTCATCGTCGTCATCTCATCATCGCTATCAGGAGTCTTGCCATGTCGATGCAGCAGCAGATAGAGCAAAAATTGCAGCAGGCTTTTACCCCGGACCATCTGGAGGTTCTCAACGAAAGCCATATGCATCGTGTCGAGCCGGGCTCCGAGAGTCACTTCAAAGTGATTCTGGTCAGTTCAGCCTTTGAAGGGCAACGACTGCTGGCGCGTCATCGCGCTGTGAACCAGGTTCTGGCCATCGAGTTGGCGGGTATCATCCATGCCCTGGCCCTGCACACCTACACCCCGGCAGAATGGGCGCAACAGGGGGCAGCACCGCGCACTCCCTCCTGCATCGGCAAGCCCTGAGTTCAGGGTGCGAATGTCGGATTGCTACCTGTCTGCTTTATGGCAAACCTGTGGTGATCCCTTGCATAAACCAGCCGAAAATCATCACTAGGCCGGGTGGAATGCCTGCTGATGGGCGATCTGTGACTTGGATACTGATTGGCCCTTTCCTTGCTCGGCATCCCGTAGCGTGTCGCGGCGATGTGCTGGCAACAAGGCTCAACGAGTGTGCAGCGTTCTCTTGGCGCCGCCCACTCCCATAAGGAGAATAACGTGAACCGTCATCAAGTATGTGTGCGTGGCCTGATCCTCACCGGCCTGTTGTTGCTGGCAGGCTGCAAGGAGGCACCCTCTTCGGCGTTGCCTGAGTTGAAGGTCAGTGGACCGACCATGGGGACCCACTATGCGGTCAAGGTGGTGGGGGATTACCCCGGTGGTGAGCCGCAACTGCAACATGAAGTCGAGCAGATACTGCAGCGCATCGATCATCAGTTATCGACCTACAAGCCGGACTCCGAGCTCTCCCGTTTCAACCAGCATCAAGCCACCACGCCGCTCGAAATCTCCCAGGATCTGGCCGATGTGCTGATCGAAGGGCTGCGGGTGGGCAAGATGACCGGTGGCGCCATGGATATTACGGTTGGGCCGCTAGTGAATCTATGGGGCTTCGGCCCGGATAAGCGTCCGACCAAGATCCCGAGTGAACAACAGATCGCTGCCGCCCGCTTGCGGACCGGTCTTGACAAGTTACATGTCGAGATTGGCAGCGAAAAAGCGACGGTGCGCAAGGATATTCCGGATCTGTATGTGGATCTCTCGACCCTGGGCGAAGGCTATGCTGCCGATCAGGTCGCGGACTGGCTGGAGGGGCGCGGCATCAAAAATTACATGGTCGAGATTGCCGGAGCCTTGCGGCTCAAGGGCCACAATGGCCAGGGCGACTTATGGCGCATTGCGGTGGAGAAACCCGGCGACGAGTTGGGACAGGTGCAAAACGTGCTGACCCCCGGAGATAACGGCATCAGCACGGCCGGCAGCTATCGCAACTACTACGAGCTCGATGGCCAGCGTTTCTCCCATATTATCGATCCGGCCACCGGTAAACCGCTGACGCACAAGCTGGTGTCCGTGACCGTGATTGCCCCCAGCGCCCTCTATACCGATGCACTGGATACCGGTCTGATGGTGATGGGGGCCGACAAGGCACTGATCTTTGCCAATGAGCATAATCTGCCCATTTACACCCTGACCAAGACCGACGACGGCTTCAAGGTGCGCTTTAGCCGGGCATTTGCCGCCTACCAGCCCAAACCTTAATCCGGTTATGGCTCATGTCATCACGGGCCATAACCATGTCGCGGATGCGGCGGGTTTCGGATCTGGCGGTGCAGTGGACAGTAGCCGCTATTTCCCGACCAGGCGTTGTCGGGCGACTGCTTGCGCTTCGGCTCGGGTGCGTACCCCGAGTTTGGCATACAGATGATTGATATGGGTCTTGATGGTCGAGGGAGCCACAAACAGCTGCTGCGCCATCTGCTCATTGCTCAGCCCCTGGGCAATCAGTCGCAGTATCTGCCATTGCCGGGGGCTCAGATCATCGTCTTCGGAATGCGCTTGCGGGTCCCGCAAGGGGCGGGTCAGCAGATCCAGCGTTTGTTGGATAAAGCTGAGCAGGCTGGGGCGGATCTGTGACCAGCGGGCCAGCTCCTGCAGCGGAGCCACCACCTTGGGACCGGCCAGCAGCAGCGGAATAAACGCCGCCCGCCCCGCCAGCCAGCTCAGCAGTTGCTGCCATGCCTCCTGAGTGCCATTGCCTTGTAGCAGTTGCAGGAGCTGGAATTGCTGGGCCAGCCAGACGACCTGCCACTCCTCGGCCAGGGTTTGCAGTTGCTGCAGCTCCTGGCGTGGTTTGGGGGCGCCGCGTAACTGGGCTAACCAGCCATGCAGCAAGTTATCCAGCAGATCATAGAGATCATCCACTTGGGTATGCCAGGGACTGCGCAGCGCCAGCCGCTCCAGTGCTGCCTGATCGTTCCGTTGCTGGTAGCCCAGCGCCAGGGTATAGCCGACCCGGAATCGCCACAGTCGGCAATATTGTTGGCTGAATCTTTGCTGTTCGAGTTGCTCCAGACGGCTGGGCAGTTCGGCCATATCACCCCGCCAGATCAGGGTCAGACAACGGTGGGACAGATAGGGCAGTTGCCAGTAATCACCGAGCCCTGCGCTCATGGATTTTCCCTGCTGTAACCAGTAATCGGCCTGATCCGGTTGTCCCTGATAGAGCGCCAGCTCGGCCTGTAAGCGGTAATAGGATTCGAGGACCGGATCTTCGGTCAGCGCCTGTTGCTCGGCGAACTCCAGCCCCAACTGCAGGGTTTTTCCTGCTTGCTGCCAATCGCCCTGAAAGAAATGGAGTTGGGCCAAGCGATACCAGCCCACCAGCTTGAGGTGGTATTGCTGCTGGCAATCGGCCCAGCTCACCAGCAACTCCAGCATGGCGCGCGCCCGGCTCAGTTGGCCGGTATAGAGCAGACAACTGGCCTGGGTGAGCTGATAGGGCGCTTGCAAGGATTGGGGCAAATCATCCAGTTCGGCCAATTGGGTCATGGCGCATTGCAGATGGTCAAAGTTGAAGCTGACCATCGCCTTGAGCAGTCGGGCGCTGCGGGCTTCGGCTTCGGGTAAGGGATGGGCTATCAGACGGTTGAGCAGCTCTTCGGCGCGATCCGAGCGCCGCGAGACTTCCATCTCCAGCCAGGCTTGCAACAGACAGAGCCTTGGCTGTTGTTGCAGCCAGAGTCGAGGCAGGGCTGCCAAGCGGGAGGCCAGCCAGGGACCATGGCTCTGCTCCAGACAGCTCAGTCCGATGCGGGAGAGCAAAGATAGTTCCAGTTGCGGTAAGGGGTCGGCCGGTAGCAGCTCGATAATCTCGCTTAAGGGGCGATCTGCCAGTAACTGACTGAGTGGCTCCCAATCGAGGTGGGGCTGTTCGCGCCAGATCCTCAACAGCTGGGCAATCCAGGGCTGCCAGCGATCACCCTGGGCCTCTTCGAGCAACCAGCCGGCATTGAGCAACAGGCAGCGTAGCGGCTGCCATTGCCCCCGGCTGCAACCGGCCAGTTGTAACACGCGCGCCTCATCCAGTTGCGGATGGTCGGCTTGTAGCGCCAGCGCCTCGGGCAGCGGAGCTGGCAACTGGTTCAGGGTTTGTGCCAGATACTCCAGTCCCCAGCGCTCCAGCAAGGCAGCCGTATTGCCTCCGCAAGCGCGGGCTTGTTGCCAGAGCTGCCAGGCCAGTGGCCATTCGCCCAAGACCGGTAACCAGAGCTCTGTTTCGGCGATGGCGATCCCCTGGCCCGGCAGCCACATCGCCAACTCCGGCTCACCCCAGCCCAGATGGCTGGCATCCAATCGTAACGGCGTTAGTCCGGCGGCTCTGAGTTGTCCTTCCAGGGCGGAGCAGGGGGCTGAGACCAGCAGCGCGGGTTGCTCGGGATGACTTAGCAGCCAGGTGGCCAGTGCCTGTTGTTGCGCGGCAGGCTGGCTATCGAGTTCGGCCACCAGCAGCAAACTCTCCTGTTGCGGCGGCTGAGGCCATAGCGACACTGGGTGTGGCCACTGGAGGCTCAATTCCCGGCACAGATTGCTCTGATCGTAGCCATGGGGGGCACAGACACAGACCAGGGGGTGATGAGCCAAAGCCTGCTGCAACGTCGACAAACGGGGAGCAACCCGAGCATCGAGCACCGGAGGGGCGAGAGACAAGGGCTGGGTTGTGGGCTGCATCATGAGGGTGGACTCGGGTGCCGGAATTGAACCGGAGTTAATCGGATAATCACTATCTTAGCGCTATAAACATTGGACTCAATGCGCGGACCCGCGTTTCCACCCTCAGCTTCCATCATGGCGGCGGATACCCGCTATGCTGCGACAGATCAGAATGGAAGCATCCAAGATGGTGATTGATCATCTTGTCCCTTGCTGTTTCAGCCATAGCCCGGAAGGATCCTTATCATGAATGCTCATGTCCATGCCCGCCAACAAGCACAACTGGCCTTTGTCGCCAGCGATCAGAACCTGATCGTGGGAGATAGTGCCAACTGCCCGTTGGCGCCTGCCGAACTCGCTCGACTGCCTGTGGACTCGCCGCTGGTGCTGGAGCACTTTGGCGGCGGCTTGACGGCGCAGGTGCTGCATTTGTGCGTCGATGGCGTGCATTACACCCTCAAACAGCGGCGGCCTGAGGCCCTGGTGCGTAACATCGATGGTGAGACTTCGTTTTTGAACGAGGTGCAACGTCGTGCTGATTTTACCCGCCTTAAGGCCGATCCGGCCTGGGCCGGGCGTTTGACCCACATAGTCACCACCCTGTATGCCGATTATCGGTTGGGGATCATCCTTTCGCCCTGGCTGCCGGGGCGGCCGCTCGATCACTTCAATGCCGATATTTTCCGCCAGATCCTGGCCACGGCCGTAGCGTGCGAAGAGGCCGGGCTGATGGAGTGGGATCTGTGCCCGGGGAATATCATCGAGGATCAGGGCCAGATTGCGTTGTTCGATTTCGGGTATATGTATCCGTTTGACCCGTTGGTGGATTTCAACAGCAATGGCCAGAGCGATCCGCTGTTTCATGCCTGCGAACGTTTCGAGACCCGAAACTTCTTTGGCTGGTTGTTACGGCATAGCCAGGCCATGGATACAGCGGCACAACTGGCTCTGTATCGAGAATTGAAAGAGGTGGCTCTCGAGGTGTATCAGCAGAAGCTGGCTTGGTTGCAGAGCCAGGGTGCTTCTCCGGCGGTATTAGCCTGGGTGCTCTCTTTCATCAACCGCTGGCAACAGGCGTTGCAGGATCCGGACGCGCTGCAGAGCCTATTTGAGGTCGAGAACTTCCGTTCGCAAGTGCTGGATATTGAAGATGACTTGCATGGTAAGAGCTGCTCGCGTTTCACGCTGCAGCGACTGGATTTTGTCGAGCAGTCTATTCGCTCGCGGTTTGCCGCATTGCAGGAAGGTGAAGCCCTGTTTTACGACAACGCCGGCAAGAGTCAGACCGAGTTATTGGCGTTATACGCGCAGAAGCGACGGCTGGCACAGCAATACCAACTCTAATTTCAATTCTAGTACCAAGTCTGAATGTGCAAGCAGCCTCTATCGAGGCTGTTTCTTTATCTGGCTACGATGAATGATTGTTGGGTCCATATGAGGCATTTCCCGCCAATTTCATCATCACAGATCTTGAGTCGGTGGCGGGACGGATAGGGGCTGGATCGGATACAGTAATGTGAGTCAAAGGCACCACAGTGTATGAGTGGTGCCTATGAGTTGCGAGCCAGGACGATAGCGTTAATACAGGAGTTTGATATGCAAAGGATGATGCGAATAGTGACCATCGGTTGGGTCTGCCTGTCGGGGACTGGCCAGCAGGTGGCCGCTATGGGGATGTCACTGGATGATGTGATACCAAATTTCTTCGGCGCCGGCGCCGGGGTCACCACCGAGTGGTACGGTGCCAGCGACAGCATGGCGGGTGCGGTACCGGGGGCCCGGATCAGCCTGGATGGCGGCCGTTTTGTCGAATGGTATGGCCCCTATGCCGATGCCAATCTCATCACGGATGATCATTGGGAAGCGGGTCCAGTGCTGAATATCCGCCTGGGGCGCAGTGATGTGACGGACCCCGTGGTGGCTACCCTGCCGGAGATCGGTATGGGGCTGGAGGCGGGTGGCTATGTGGGCTGGCACTACCTGCAGACATCCGGGATCCCCTATCGGGTTCGTGCGGGTGTGATGGCAACTAAAAGTGTGGTTGGCCAGACCGAAGGCAGCAGCATCAGCCCGTTCGCCAGCGTCTGGGTGCCCTTGAGTTATACCCTGTTCGTGGGGTTGGGGACCGGTTTTAGTTGGTCCGATGATGACTATATGCAGCAGTCATTCAGTATCAATGACGCGGACGCAACCGCCAGTGGCTTGCCTCAGTTCGAGGCAGGAGCCGGTCTGCGTCACGTCTATCTCTGGCCCGCCGTGATGTGGCGGATATCGGATCGCTGGATGTTGGGCAGCGGCATCTTCTGCCAGCACCTGCTGGGGGATGCGGCGAGTAGCCCGATTGTCAGCCAACGCGGGGATCGGGATCAGTGGTCGGGTGGTGTGGGCATCGGTTACCTCTGGTAGTCCGTTTGACATCGAATATTGGGGAGAATGCGGCAAATGGAGTTGCATCGGATGTGGCGTAAGCGTTGGGTGGTATTACTGGTTGTTCTGTCGCTGGGCGCCGGTCTGTGGTGGTTGCTCGCTCCCGACGACGCAAATCCGGAGGAGGTGGATTTTGCCGAGGTCGTAGCCCTGGCTACCGAGTCAGCGCTTGGTGAGTCTGCGCTCGACCCTGATGTGACGCGACGGGCTGAATCTATACCTGCCTATTGGGACAGATTGGCTCAGCCGTTGTTTGGCGACTGGCCCGAGATCCGCAAGCGGCGAATTTTACGGGTGCTGGTGCCTTACAGTCGGACCTTCTTTTACAACGACAATGGCCGCACTCGCGGCATCAGCGCCGATGTGTTGGCAGAGCTGGAGCTTTACCTCAATAAAACCCTCAAGACGGGTCGCCATCCGATTTCGGTACTAGCGATCCCCGTCGAGCGTGACCAATTGATCTCGGGTGTGGTGGAGGGGGTGGGTGATGTGGCGGTTGGTAACCTGACAGTCACTCCCCAGCGTCAAAGTGAGGTCGATTTTGTACGTCGGCTTGGTCATCACCAGAATGAAGTGCTGGTGGCCTCGGCTGCGGCACCCCAAGTCCAAGATGAGCGAGATCTGGCAACGCGTATGCTGGCGGTTCGTCGCTCCAGTAGCTATTTCAGCAGCATCGAAAAACTCAATGGCCGCCTGATGAAAGCCGGTCGGCCACGGGCGGAGGCTATGGTTGTCCCGGAGGCCTTGGAGGATGAGGATCTGCTGGAGATGCTGAATGCCGGTCTCATCGATTTTTCTATCATGGATGAGTGGAAGGCTCGTTTATGGCAGTCGGTCTATCCGCAGATCCGCATCTATCCTGAGCTTGTGTTACGGAAACAGGCGCAGATCGGCTGGGCCATTCGTCCCCAGAGCCCCAAGTTGGCGGCGTTGCTGGCTGGGTTCCAGCAGAGTGCGAAAAAACAGCACCTGATGGAGCTGAAGTTTGCTGAATATCAGCAACGGATTGCTCGTCAGGGGCCGGTACATGGGATCAGCGAGTGGCATAAGGTCAAACCCATTCATGAGCTGTTTCGACGTTACGGACTGGATTATCGCTTCGATCATCTGATGCTGTTGGCGCAGGGCTATCAGGAGTCGCGGCTGGATCAGCAACAACGTTCGGCTCGTGGTGCTATCGGTGTCATGCAATTGATGCCACCGACCGGGGATGCGATGCAAGTCGGCGATATCCGGCAACTGGAGCCTAATATCCATGCCGGGGTCAAATACTTGCGCCAGATGCATGACAAGTATTTCGCGGCGCCCGAGATTGATGAGATGAATCAGACCCTGTTTTCGTTGGCCGCCTACAATGCCGGTCCGACGGCGATAGCACGCATGCGGCAAAAGGCCCGTGAGCAAGGACGGGATCCCAATCGCTGGTTTGGTCAGGTCGAGGTGGTCGTCGCCCGTGAGCTAGGGGCTGAGCCGGTGCGCTATGTTCGGAACATCCTGAAGTATTACGTCGCCTATCGACAGATAACCTGGCGTCAGCAATTGCGGACGGCGGCTAAATCGCAAGTGCGTCGCGGGTGAATAGAGTCCATGCCATTGGGCAGGGATTGCCTGGACAATCTGACGGCTTGGCCCAGAATAAATACAGATAGCTGGCGGGAGAAGTCTGTGCGTTGTATCTGGTTGTTATTGTGCTGTTTATTCACCACATCGAGGGCGGATGAGTCGGGATTGCGTCTGGAAACGACACTGGTTCCTCCCTATCAGGTGATGATCGATGGTCAACTCAAAGGCAGTGCGGTTGAAGTCTTGCAATGTGCTTTGCTGCAGTTGCAGATGACGCATACCACCAACATAGTCCCTTGGAAGCGGGCAAAGAATAATTTGCGCAGCGGCCAGTCCGATGGTTTTTTCAGTGTGATGCAACTGCCGGAGATGGAGCCTTACGCCCAGCTCTCGGCTCCCTTGATGCTGGAAAAGTGGTTCTGGTTTGCCTTTGACCGCCAGTTGTTTCAACGTCCTGGCTTTCCCTCTACGGTGCGTATCGGAGTCTTACGAGGGAGTAATCAGGAAGGATGGTTGCAAGAGCATCATATCCCGATTGCACAGTCGGTGAACCAACTCTCCAGTTTGCTGCGGTTATTGAGTATTCGCCGCATCGACACTCTGCTGGTGGATCGTCAGGTCATGGTTCAGGCGCTCGAACAGCGGATGGGGCTTGAGCAGCCATTGGCCAGACAATTTGAGCGCTATGCACCTTTGGGAGTTTATTTTTCAAATCATTTTTTGCAGCAGACCCCCGACTTTATTCATCGTTTCAATGATGCAATATCTCACTGCAATGTCAGCAATTTACGCCTGAGTCAGGAAGAAGACGCCATCTTGCGCCAGTTGTCGCAGCAGGATTCCGCCAGACTCCGGAGTGCCCCTGACGTGCTCATTCGTGTGCAAGAGGCCAATGTCCAGCATGGAGCCTGGAGCCGGTCGGCTATTCAGCAGTTGGATGGGGAGTGGCAGCGAGCCATCGTGGCGCAACAACCGCTGCCCGCGTGGATGGAGGAGGTCTTGCATAATTCACTGACACAGCGTCTGAAGAGTTGGTTGGACGCTCAGGATGGCCGTTATACCGAGGTATTTATTGCCGATGCCCACGGTTTATTGGTCGCCAGTGCACAAATCACCTCGGACTACTGGCAAGGTGATGAGGAAAAGTTTACCCAGACTATTGCCTTGGCTGCAAAACCACAGAATTCGCAGCGGGGTATCAGTTGGATTGATACGGAAGGGGGGGAGACTGGTGTTATTCGTTTCGATGACTCTAGCCATCGTTTTTTAACTCATATCAGTTATCCGCTCTGGCAACCGGGAATAACCTCTCCTGTGGGTGTCTTGACGCTGGGTATCAATATTGAGCAGGTCTTGCGTCAGAAATAGCGTGTGTCAGCCCTGCCATCCGGTTTGGCTGATCTATAGTAAAGGCAGTTGTGTGAGCAAAAACAGGATGATGTATGTCAATGGCGGTTTTGTCGCGCCAGTTTCATCGGGGTCAACGGATGGCGAAGGAGAGTGAGATATGTTGTTTAACGCTATGAGTATTCGCATCAAGGCTGCATTTGGTCTGGTGCTGTTAACCCTGTTTATCCTGGCCATCGGTGGGATTAACTACTTTGCTCTGGATCGGTTACAAGGCAATACCCGACTATTTGCCGGCACCCTGATGCCTGGGCTGGGTGTGGTCATTAACGCGGATCGGGATTTGTACCAAGCCTTGACAGCACAACAAGAGTTCTTGCTGGTGCAAGGTAAAGGCGAGAAAGCGGCAGGATATAAGCAGGATTTTGCCGAAAACATTCAACAAGCCAAAGAGCGAATGGAAAAATTTCTGACCTTGATGGCTGATTATCCTGAGGTGACCGGGCAACTGCAGGGTTTTCCCGAGCTATTCAGTAGCTGGCTGCTTGATGCCAAACAGGTCTTTGCACTGGCCGAACAAGGCGATATTGCGGGCGCCTTGACGTTACATGAAGGTCTGAAAGAAAAGTTTTCTATCCTGCGCGAGCAGTACAATCTGGCCGGAGAACTGGATGAGAAACTCGCAGATAGTCTGCGTGTCGCTTCTGATGACATGGCCGAGAGCAGTCAATTCTGGACATTGGGCTTACTCATCTTCTCGGTCATTATCGGCTTGTTGTTGATTTACTTCGGTCCCAAGCTGATTGTAGATGCTATCGCGGCGGTTGATGAGAAGGTCGACGATATCAGCCGTGGGGATGGCGATCTGGTCAGTCGCTTGCCGGTCACCTCCAAGGATGAACTGGGCAAGCTATCCCGTGGATTCAACCGTTTTCTGGATCAGTTGCAGAGCCTGATTCGGGAGCTGCTCGGCGATGTCACCTGTCTGGAAGAGAGTACCGGTGGTTTACGGCAGATTGCGGTGCAAGTGGACCATATCAGCGAGAGTCAACGCGTCCAGTTGGCTTCTCTGGTCACGGCATTTAATGAAATTAATCAAGCGGTGCATGATATATCCCGCCACGCCCAGCAGACCTCCGATCAAACCCACCACGCCCAAAGCAGCGCGACTCAGGGGATGGAATTGCTGAACCGCAACGTCGAGATGAATCGACAGTTATCCGGCAGTATTCAGGATGCGGCTAAAATGGTGGCTCAGCTGGCGGATGAGTCAGAAAAAATCACTTCGGTGCTGGATGTGATCCGTGGAATCGCCGAACAGACCAACTTACTGGCTTTGAATGCGGCGATCGAGGCGGCTCGCGCCGGTGAGCAAGGACGTGGATTCGCTGTGGTTGCCGATGAGGTGCGGACCCTTGCCAGCCGGACCCAGCGCTCCACCGAGGATATCCAGAAGATGATAGCGTCGCTGAAACAAGGTGTGCAAAGTGCGGTGCAGGCTATGGATCGGGGTAGTCAGCAAATGGGCGAGACCTTGGGCATGGTGGATAAAAGTCGGGATTCCCTGGCCGAGATCCAGCAATTGGTGACTCAGGTCCTGGATATGAACTTCCAGATTGCCTCGGCAACCGAGGAACAAGGCGCTGTGATGGATGAGGTCAATCGGAGTGTGTCTGAGCTCAACAGTTTGACCGAAGAGGGGGCCGCGCTTTCTGGTACCGTGATGCAGACCGGGAATGACCTCAGCGAATTGGCTCAGCAGTTGGCTAGCCGGGTCCGTCGATTCAAGATCTAGCCCTGATTCCGGCAACTCTGACCATATGGCAGAAGGGGTCATGGGTCAGCTCAACATTATGACAAGAGGAGCGCACAAGGCGCTCCTTTCTTATTGTTGGTGGGTCATGGCTTGAGTGGTGCGATATTGTGCGTTATCGGCCGATGTTCCGCCGTACGAGACTCATCAGAGCCAGCAAGACGCAGAGTCCGCCAGCCGCACCGCCACCAGAGTTGCTATTTGCCTCTTCGTTAGCGGTTGCTTCCAAACTGCATACGGGCTCTTGCAGATGGCTGATCCCCGTCGGCCAGGTTACCGCTGACAACCTCGGCCGTTCAGAGGTGCCTGAGTTACTATTCTCTCGTTGCCACTGCCAAGCGACTCTATGTTCCCCTTGCGGTATGGCCAAACTATAAGCCTGAGTCTGACAGTATCCGCTTAGGGCCAATGCTGGGACCTCATCCAACAGGATCTGGAGCCTGCCGTGTGTTGGTTTGGCACCCTGTTGCACCGTAAATTCCAGAATGCCTGGGCCTTGCAGCTGTGTTGCCAGCACAGAGTGACCGGTGGCTGGGACATTCCCCGCAACCATACCATCTTCCGATGCTTGCCAGGGCTGATCGCCGCCGCTCCACCAGGTGATGTCGCTTTGCGGCCACCCTTCGGGTACGACGACGGCCTCGGCCATATCCAGCGTCAGATCGACCGAGTAACGCGTGTCATCCAGTTGATAACTCAATTGCCCGCTGTAACGACCATTGAAGGGTTGCTTGAAATCTAATACTTGGTGGCAATGGCCATTGATCGCTAGAGTCGAACACTGTTGATCCTGTGGTTCCAGGGCAAGATCCGGAATGCTGGAGAGATCGATCAGCTCGCTAGCTGTCGCAGACCAGTTGCTGAGTCGTAGTGTGACTTGGGGGTGGGGATCGTCGGGTAGCAACAACTGATACTGGGATGTCAATGTGGTGCCCAGCCACTGCTGGGCAACTGAGGCGATCCAGCTGTGATAGTAGCCATAACGAACATAACGGGTAATGTTGTCCTGGCCGTTGCTGACCAGACCGGCGCTGATGGGAACATTATTGCGCCAGTAGAAGATGGGCGTTCCACTGTCGCCGGGTGCCGATCCATAGGGCGCACGCATGGCACACAGGTAATCGGCCTCCATACTACCAGCAGCAAGTCCCAGCTTCTGTTCGCAGGCCGCATCGCTTTGGCGGAGGACTATCCGTTGTAACAGCTTGTCGGAAGGGATGTAGCTGTCGTAGCTGGTGGAGCCATAGCCGAGCAATGTGAGTGGCTCATCCTCCAGCATGGCGGCTTCATCACTCAAGGTTGCAAGTGTCATGACGGGCTGCTCGGCCGGTACGCCAGCCAAACGTAATAGGGCTATATCTCCACTGACGAAGACGCCATCGCTCTGATTACCGTTGAAGGTTTGGTAGTCAATGATGGCATAGCAGTTGTTGCGATTTGAACTCAGCTTGTTGCCAAGGCAGACTTGATTACCAAGGATTTCGGCATCTGATATGCAGTGTTTGGCGGTTACGGCTATGCCATCGCCGAGATAACCACCACCGCAGATATGTTGTGAGCCACTGGCCAGGCGTGGATTGATCATGTGCATGATAAAGGGCCAGTCTCCAGCCTGGGTGTCGGCACCATCCACTATTCGGGGTGTTTGTGCCTGAGCGGTGAGGCTGACGCCTAACCAGCTGACTAATAACCAATATGTACGCTGGGACATGCTCATTCCTTGAGTAATGGATTCGATCCTAAGACAACTCATCTAGCTTATGGGTTCCATATGAAAAAAAAGGAGCTTGCGCTCCCTTTATTGATGCGTGCTTCTATGGATATGGGATTTACTGCAGTTGTTTGATAGTGGCTTGCCACAGCGGCAGGCCTGAGGGGGAGGTACCTACCGCTTTGGCGTCTGTGATGTCACCTCGGTAGTAATAGATGGGTTGCGACGGTGCAATCTGGACGGGCGTTGCAAAGTAGAGGGTCATGGCCTGATGCTGGAAACTGTTCCCGGTTAGATAACCAATCAGGGCATGTTCCAGGGAGTGATAGCCATTCTTCCATAAATGGACCTTGGCACTGCCTCGATCACCAATCCAGCCCCAGACTTCACCGTGTTCCTGATCGACAAAGGCACTGAACCAGCTGGGCCAGGTCAGATAGAGATATTGTCGCGGCATGGCTTGCTGTAGACCCAGCGTGGCAGCAGCCTGATCCAGCTCGGCATATTCCCACCAGGCACTGCCATCCCGACCATCACCGTTACCCCACCAGCCAATCACATCGTTGGCATGCTGGGGATCGACAGCTTCTGGCAGCGGGATATTTTTCAGCAGATCCTGGCGGTAGGCGCGCTTAAGGATGTTGTAGATCCCCCCTTCGGCAAACTGTTGCAGCAGCATGTCATCCCGCTGCCGCGCGACCAGATAGAGCATCCAGAAACTCTTGATGGTGTGACCAAAATCGGCGTGGCGGGCATCAGCCGCCCGGCCTGAGTCATCATGGATATAGCCGAAGAACCGCTGCTCTTGCGGGTAATAGAAGTCGCGGACTATGGCGGTGCTGAGCCAGCCCATCTGATCGCTCCAGCGTTGCTGCTCCTTGGCGGGGAGTAGGGGCGTGAGTAGCACCATATAGGCATTGAGCTGATCGAGCTGGGCCACCAGCTCGACCTGCTGAGCGGTTTGGCGGCTGGCGGGATACCAGGTCAGGCGTTGCTGTTTTTCATCCCGATAGTGACTGAAGATGAAGTTGTGCACTTTTTCGATGTCGGCCAGTACCGCCGGATCCCGAGTCAGGTAGTAGTAGAACGCCATGCCAAGTTGGGCATAGGCCAGATCCTGGCTGGTGCGATCTTCGGGTTGATCGGCTGGCTGGCCATTCTTGAATTTTCCGATCACATCCCCGTTGGGTAACAGTGCCTTATGGCGGATGAAATCCACCCCTTGCCGCGCTAATTCCAATGCTTTGGGATCACCGGTCATATGGAAGATGACGCCATAGGCAAACGTCTGGCGGGAGACCATACGCGTCCACTGATAGGGGAAGCCCTCCTTGATCCAATCGGGTGCCTGGGCCAGCTCCGGGCACAGAGTGGCGGTTACCGAGAGCAACTGCTCGGTGCTTGGCGCCGAGGCATCGTTGCACAGAAAGCTGGGGAATGCGCCGTCGGTTACCGTGGTGGCGGCCTGGTACCAGAAGGGAGCGAGATTCTGCTTCACATGATTTAACCACTGCTGTCCGGCATATAGTTCAGCCTGAGTCGTGAATGAGAGCGTGATACCGAGCAGCAACAGGGGTAGTTGCCGCCAACGAATAAGTGTGCGTCGAGTCATGCAGGTCTCCTTGGTCATGAACAGATCGGCGATGCCGATGGCTGAGGTCAGGGAACAGTGTGCCGTAACGAACAACCCATAACTTGATTCGTTGCGCCAATGGTGCCCTTGTGATGCGGCTAAATCAGCATGCGACCATGCGGTTAATTTGTGTTCAGGCTACGCGCCGGGCGCAGGCCGGGGTGTGAGGAAGGGCACAGAGCGGCCGCATTAGACCCCCGAAATCCACCCATCCTGTTTGTGTGGATCTGCTTGCCCTGCCGGCCCTAATTTGTTGCACTGATTTTCAGGAAGATTCAGTCACAGGAATGGCATCCATGTTTGGTACTCACGATCTCTGGTTATTCATCATCTCGGGCTTGGTACTGAATGTGACCCCGGGGCCGGACAATATTTATATTGCGGCGCGCAGCCTGCAACAGGGTTGGCGAGCCGGTATGGTGGCCAGTTTGGGGATTGGTTGTGGCGTTTTTGTCCATGTGCTGGCTGCCGCACTCGGCTTGGCCGCTCTGCTAGCCGCCTCCGCCATGGCATTTCTGGTGGTGAAACTGGTGGGGGCAGCCTATCTGTTATGGTTGGGGATTGGCTTGTTAGCCAGGGAGTCCACGCCGGGTGCACCCGAGACCAGGCTGTCACTGCCGCTGTGGCGCATCTTTCGCCAGGGCTTTATCACCAATGTGCTCAACCCCAAAGTGGCGCTGTTTTTTCTGGCTTTCGTTCCTCAGTTCATCAGTCATGACGCTCCGAGCAAGATGCTGGCGTTTATTTTCCTGGGGGTGCTCTTTGATGTGAATTCCATGCTGTGGTGCGCGGTACTGGCCTGGTTGAGTGCCAAGGCCGGTCACCGGCTACGGCAGAGTCAGGGCTGGAGTCGTTGGTTGAATCGCACCGTGGGCGGCATGTTTGTGCTCTTGGGTATACGTCTGGCAGTGATTGAGCAGGGAGGTTGACGCATTGAGGATCAAACCCCTCGACGGTGAGCCACCGCCGAGAGGATATGCAGGGGCATGCCCTGTTTGCTTTATACCTGCGGCTCCAGGGCTTCGACAATCAAGGTGATGCCATCCACCGCCGTCACACGGACAGCAGCACCAGCAACCAGATGTTGCTTGCAACGAACCGGCCAGACGCTGTCGCCCAGTCGGACCCGGCTTAAGCCATTCACCACATCCTGTTGCAGTATGGCCTCTTGCCCCAACCATTGCTGGGGGCGCTGGTTGAGCTGGCTGGCCGGATCATGATGCTTGCCTTGCAATCGTTGCCGTTGCCAATACCACCAGCCACCGGTAAACAGCAAGGCCAGGAGTGAAAACAAGAGCCACTGTCCGGCCCAGCCCAATGGCAGCAGGGCGACTACACTGGCCACGCTGAGCGCAGCCAGGCCCAGCCACAGCAGGTAACCAGCTCCTCCCAGCAACTCGAGGATGAGCAGGGCACCGCCGAGGATCAGCCAGTGTAGCCAGGTCAGTTCGGTCAGGAACGCCATCCGGTAGTCTCCTCGTGGGGCGTGGCTGAATGTGTGGCCGGGCTTGGCTTGGCATCTGTGGTCGATTTGAACAGTTCACTGATCCCCGCTAAGGAGCCGATGAGGGAGCTGGCTTCTAGCGGCATCATGATGATTTTGCTATTCGGACTGTCACCAATGCGGGTCAGGGCCTCGGTATATTTCTGGGCCACGAAGTAGTTGATGGCTTGCGCACTGCCGTTGGCGATCGCATCTGAAACCATCTGGGTGGCGCGGGCTTCTGCTTCTGCCTGACGCTCCCGGGCTTCGGAGGCGAGGAAGGCGGCTTGACGCTCCCCTTCGGCCTTGAGGATCTGCGATTGTTTCTCGCCTTCAGCCTTGAGGATCCGTGACTGCCGTACCCCTTCGGCCTCGAGGATCTCGGCGCGTTTTTGCCGCTCGGCTTTCATCTGGGCATTCATCGCTTCGATCAAATCCAGCGGCGGTTTGACGTCGCGGATCTCGATACGGGTGAACTTGACGCCCCACGGGCTGGTGGCTGCATCCATGGTCATCAGCAGTTTTTCGTTGATGGTATCGCGCTGGGAGAGCATCTGGTCGAGCTCCATGGCGCCAAGCACGGTACGAATATTCGTCATGGTAAGGTTGCGGATGGCCTGCATCAGATCGCTCACCTCGTAGGCCGCCTTGTGGGCTTCAATCACCTGCACGAAGCTCACCGCATCTATGGTGACATTGGCGTTGTCGCGGCTGATGACCTCCTGGGGCGGGATATCCATCACCTGCTCCATCATATTGATGCGACGGCCGACCTTGTCGACGAAGGGGATCAGGATATTGAATCCCGGTTGCAGAGTGCCGGTATAGCGGCCGAAGCGCTCAACTGTCCAGTTGAAGCCCTGTGGTACTATCTTGACACCGGCTTGAATGAAGATGATCACGGCGGCGACCACCACTATGATCCCGATCAGATTGCCATCTGGCAGCATAGGTTGTTCCTCATCTGTGAAGGGGGAGCTTGTTGAAGCTCGATCCTACCCTGTTTCCAACATTCGACGTTGTGGTTTGTCTTGAGAAAATAGCCCTGATTCTGTTTTTTTTGTCGCCAATCTGAATTGGCGAGGCGCAAAGAGGGTACAAACCCGGAATCCTTAATAACCAATAAGCATAAAAAGTGCGTTTTTATTATTTTATGCACTTAACTGTGCACCTTATATTCGTATTGAAAATGCGTAGGAGAGAAGACGATGGAGTATTTACCCCTGTTTGCCAAGGTCGCTGAGCGCCCCATCTTGCTGGTGGGCGGCGGTGATGTGGCGCTGCGGAAGGCTCGTCTGCTGCTGGATGCCGGGGCCCAGCTCACCATAGTCGCTCCCCAGTTGCATGACGAATTACAGGAACTCCATGGCACTGGTGCGCTGCATCATCTGGCCGCCGAGTTTAGTGCCGAGCAGTTGACCGGACAGCGACTGGTGATTGCCGCCACCGATGATGAAGTCGTGAATGCGGCTGTGGCTGCCGCGGCCGAAGCAGCAGGTCTGTGGGTCAACGTGGTGGATGATCCGGCTAACTCCAGCTTTATCTTCCCCTCCATCATCGACCGTTCACCCATCATTGTGGCGGTATCCAGTGGCGGTGCCGCACCTGTGCTGGCCCGGCTGCTGCGCGAACGACTCGAAGCCTTGTTGCCCAGTCACTTGGGAACTCTCGCCCGGCTGTCCGGCGAGTTGCGCGGTAAGGTCAAGGCCGTGCTCGGCTCTATCAGCGAGCGGCGTCGTTATTGGGAACGAGCCTTTGCCTCTTCCCGGTTAGCGGCCTTGCTGCAAAGTGGTGACGAAGCTGGTGGCCGCGCCTGGTTAGCAAATGAATTGGCGCATACCGAGCAGCAGGGTGGGGAAATCGTACTGGTGGGGGCTGGCCCTGGTGATGCAGGTCTGTTGACCCTGAAGGGGCTGCAGCAGATCCAGCAGGCCGAGGTAGTGCTTTATGACCAGCTGGTGTCGCCGGAAGTATTGAACCTGATCCGCCGCGATGCCGAGCGCATCAGTGTGGGCAAGAAAGCGGGCGCTCATAGCGTGCCGCAGCATGAGATCAATGCGCTGCTGCTGGAACATGCTCTGGCGGGTAAGCGGGTGGTTCGCCTCAAGGGCGGTGACCCCTTTATGTTCGGGCGCGGAGCAGAAGAGCTCGAAGCCGCCAAGGCCGCAGGCATCCCCTTCTCGGTGGTGCCGGGTATCACAGCGGCGGCGGGAGCCACGGCTTATGCCGGTATTCCGCTGACGCACAGGGATCATGCCCAGAGTGCAGTTTTTATCACCGGCCATTGCCAGAAGGATGGTCAGGAGGCCGATTGGCCAGCACTGGCGGCCAGTAATCAGACCTTGGTGATCTATATGGGGCTGATTTCCTCGCCGGTGATCCAGGAAAAATTATTGGCTCATGGGCGGTCTCCTGATACGCCGGTGGCCCTGATCGAACGGGGTACCACGGCTGAGCAGCGGGTGATCCGGGGCGAGTTACAGAATTTGGCACAGTTGGCTCAAGGAGCAAAAAGCCCATCGCTGATTGTGGTCGGTGAAGTGGCGGCGCTGGCCGATAGCCTGAGCTGGTTTAGTGGTCAGCAGGGTAGTGCTCTGGGGGCTAGCGGTTCGGAACATCTGGTGAATCTGGCCTAGAGCCATCACCGCGGAATTTAAGCGCACAGTTTGCGCAGGATTGAATGCAAGAGGAGTCGCAAGGCATGACACAACCATTGGATGCAGCAAGACTGACCCATTTAAAGCAACTGGAAGCCGAGAGCATTCACATCATCCGTGAGGTGGCGGCCGAGTTTGAAAATCCGGTGATGCTCTACTCCATCGGTAAGGACTCCTCGGTGATGCTGCATTTGGCTCGCAAGGCGTTCTATCCGGGCAAGCTGCCCTTCCCGTTGCTGCACGTCGATACCAACTGGAAGTTTCGGGAGATGATCGCCTTTCGCGATGCCACGGTGAAGAAGTACGACATGGAATTGATCGTCCACAAGAATCCGGACGGTCTGGCCATGGGTATCAATCCCTTCGTCCACGGCAGCGCCAAGCACACCGACATTATGAAGACTGAAGGCTTGAAGCAGGCACTGAACCAGTATGGCTTCGATGCCGCCTTCGGTGGCGCGCGCCGTGATGAAGAGAAGTCTCGTGCCAAGGAGCGGGTCTACTCATTCCGCGACAAGAATCACGCCTGGGATCCGAAGAATCAGAGACCCGAGCTGTGGCGCTTGTACAACGGTCAGGTCAACAAGGGCGAGAGCATTCGCGTCTTCCCGCTCTCCAACTGGACCGAGCTGGATATCTGGCAATACATCTATCTGGAAAATATCGAGATAGTGCCGCTCTATTTCGCTAAGCCGCGACCTGTAGTGGAGCGCGATGGCGTCACCATCATGGTGGATGACGACCGTATGCCGCTGGCCGAGGGCGAAGTGCCCCAGCAGGAGTGGGTGCGTTTCCGGACTCTGGGTTGCTATCCGCTGACCGGCGCCATCGAATCTCATGCCACCACCTTGCCGGAGATCATCGAAGAGATGCTGGTCTCTACCAGCTCCGAGCGGCAGGGTCGGGTGATTGACAACGATGGTGCGGGCTCCATGGAGCTGAAGAAGCGCCAGGGCTATTTCTAACGGATTGTCAGATAAGGATTACAGACTATGAACAGCGCCATTGCCGAAGCGATCCAACAAAGCGGTAGTATCGAAGAGTATTTGCAACAACAGCAGGACAAGAGTCTGCTGCGTTTTTTGACCTGCGGCAGCGTCGATGACGGCAAGAGCACCCTGATTGGCCGCCTGCTCCACGACTCTCGTCAGGTGTATGAAGATCAGTTGCAGAGCCTGCATTCCGATAGTCAGAAGGTGGGAACCCGGGGCGAGAAGCTGGATTTCGCCCTGCTGGTGGATGGCCTGCAAGCCGAGCGGGAGCAGGGCATTACCATAGATGTGGCCTATCGCTACTTCTCGACCACCAAGCGCAAGTTCATCATCGCCGATACGCCGGGCCATGAGCAGTACACCCGCAACATGGCGACCGGTGCCTCGACCTGCGATCTCGCGATCATACTGATCGATGCCCGCAAGGGAGTACTGGAGCAGACTCGTCGTCACAGCTTCATCGCCAGCCTGCTGGGGATCCGCCAGTTCATTGTGGCCATCAATAAGATGGACCTGGTGGATTTCGATGAGGCGACTTACCGCCGCATCGAGGCCGATTATCTGGCCTTTGCCGCCGCATTGCCGACCACCAACATTCAGATGGTTCCGCTTTCGGCGGTCGATGGGGATAACCTGGTGACCTTGAGCGATCGTTCTCCCTGGTATCAAGGCGAACCTCTGCTGACCCTGCTGGAAAATGCCGAAGTGGGGGTTCATAACAACGAGCTGCCTGCCCGTCTGCCGGTGCAACTGGTCAGCCGTCCGGATCTGAATTTCCGTGGCTATATGGGCACGCTCGCCGCTGGTACCCTGCGTCCGGGTGATACCCTGAAGGTGTTGCCTTCTGGCAAACAGAGTGTCGTCGAACGCATCGTCACCTTTGATGGTGAATTGGCGCAAGCCCAGGCCGGTCAGGCCATCACAGTCACCTTGCAGGACGAAATCGACATCAGTCGCGGCGATTTGCTGGTGGCTCCCGATGCGCCGACCGCAGTGAGCAAGCGCTTGCTGGCCCATCTGGTGTGGATGGCGGAATCTCCGCTCACCACAGGGCGTCTGTATGACATCAAGTTGGCAACCAAGAAGACCCAGGGACTGTTCTCCAGCATCCGTCATCGCATTGATGTGAACACCCTGGAACAGCATGCCGCTTCCGAGCTCAAGCTCAACGAAATTGGCCTGATCGAGCTGGAGCTGACCAGCGCTGTCGGGGTTGATCCCTACACGCAAGTGCGGGATACCGGCAGCTTCATCGTCATCGACCGCCTGAGCAATGTCACCATAGGTGCGGGCATGGTGGTGGAGGCCTTGGCCGATACCGTGGAAACCAAGCGAGAGTTTAGCGAGTTCGAGCTGGAATTTAACGCTCTGGTACGCAAGCACTTCCCTCATTGGCAGGCGCTGGATATCAGCCAGCTGTAACATCCCGTTGAATCCTCCATCGCGGCCCATCTGGGCTGTGATGGAGTTGACAAGAGGTGAACATGACAACGCAAGTGACCACCGACAACATCGTCTGGCATCAGCATTTTATCGATAAGGCGGCTCGTTCGGCGCAGAAGGGCCATAAGCCGGCACTGTTATGGTTTACCGGCCTCTCCGGCTCGGGCAAATCGACCCTGGCTGGTGCCTTGGAGGCGGAGCTCATGCAACGGGGCATCCATACCTATTTGCTGGATGGGGACAACGTGCGCCACGGTCTGTGTTCGGACCTGGGCTTTGCTACCGCGGATCGGCAGGAGAATCTGCGTCGGGTCGGGGAAGTGGCCAAGCTGATGGTGGATGCAGGTCTGGTGGTGCTGGCGGCGTTCGTCTCGCCCTACCGGGCCGAACGGGCGGCAATCCGGGCTCGGTTGCCGGAGGGGGAGTTCATCGAGGTGTTTGTCGATACTCCCTTGAGTGAATGTGAACAGCGGGATCCCAAGGGGCTCTACAAGAAGGCGCGAGCGGGCGAAATCAAACATTTCACCGGCATCGATGATCCCTATGAAGCGCCCGAGCAGGCGGACATCCACCTGCAGAATCACGGTCAGGGCATAGAGCAGGGCGTTGCACTGTTGCTGGCTCAGTTGCAAGCGCGCGGGTTTTTGCTCTAAATACACTGAAAATGTGAGGCCATCGACACTCAGCTATGGGGCCTGGGAAATGGTTGTGATATTGTTAACGCGATGTTGTAATCCATGGAGGTGCCATGCCGTGAAAAAGAGCACACCCAGTCCCATGTTATGGTGTCTGCTATTTGCCTATATCTCTATTCTGATTGTGTTAGGTCATTTCGTATTCTGACCTTCGCTGACTCGATATTTCTCCGATATGAAGATGACCCCGGCCTGGCACCGGGGTTTTGTTATCAGGTCTCTTGCGCTCAGAGCTGAGTGCGGATCCGCTCCAGCCCCCTGGCAATATTTGCTGTAGCGCAGGCCGCTGCGCCTGCGAGGGTACGCAAAATCCTTGCCATGGCGTTGCCACTCCGTCTGATCGACCATGGAAACGTAAGGGAGTCATTGCGTTTCTTTGAGGTTGCGCGCAAGACAGAGCTTTGACGGCAACGGGAGCAGGATCAGGCCGTTGCGCATGACATAAACTTCCTATAATCAACAAGGCGGGCCTCGCCAGCGGGCGGGATCCTGGGGGCTGTTGGAATTTTTGACCATTGGTCAGCGGAACGGAACAAGACAAGGTAGGGGGATAAGGGATGTCACTGATTTGGGTCTATGGCACCTTGCGGCGGGGGGAGTCGAATCATCGACTGCTCAGGGAGAGTGCCTATCTCGGGCAGTGGTGGAGCCCCCCCAATTTTTACCTGATTGATCTGGGTGAGTTCCCAGGCATCATCTCGGGTCAGCAATCGGTGCTGGGCGAAATCTATGTGGCCGATGGCCCTACCATGGCCAAGCTGGATGCGCTCGAAGAGGTCCCGCATGAATACACCCGCGAGATGATGTTGACGCCCTGGGGCGAGGCCTTCTATTACCATTACCGCATGGAGTGTAGTGGGCTGGCGGCTATTCCTTCCGGTGACTGGCGCTGCCGCTTTGTCTGTTAATCCATCCCAATTCATTGGCCAGTACATTGGAGCCTGCCGCAGTTTCGGCTGTGCTGTGTACTGACTATTTGTTATAGCGCCATCCAAGAGTACGCTTCTCCCGGGGCGCGATGGCAACATCCGGGCTGCTCGCGGTCCGCAGATTGCCTTCATCCTGTCATGCTGTTTTCACAATGCCTCCCTTTTTGTACTCCTTGCGTCCATGGCGATGGGGAGATAACCCTGCCATTCAGATCTCAAAAATAGCTCTATCAGTTCTATTCGGTTTAAGCCGAATGGTGATCCGGGGCCCATTTACTCTGGGAATTTGAACAAAAACTCCGTATTGTGAAGGAGTTGTTAACAAGGAGGTGGTATGTATCAGGTCTATGGCATGGCGGAGTCTGGCAACTGCTACAAGGTCAAATTATTGTTGACTCAATTGGGCTTGGCATATCGGTGGCAAGAAACCGATACCCGGCAAGGAGCAACCCACACCCCTGAGTATCTGGCGTTGAATCCAGCGGGTAAGGTTCCCCTGCTGGTGCTGGATGATGGCCGCACCTTGCCGGAGTCCAACGCCATTTTGTGCTACTTGGCGGAAGGATCGGCGCTGTGGCCGGTTGACCGTTTTGCTCGAGCGCAGGTGCTGCAATGGATGTTCTTCGAACAATACAGCCATGAACCCTATATCGCAGTGGCCCGTGCCATCCGGCGTTTCTTTCCGGGGCGTGAAGCTGAATTGCCCGCGCTGTGGAAGAAGGGCTATCTGGCACTGGATGTACTGGAGCAACATCTGCGGCGTCATGATTATCTGGTGGCCGAGCGCTATACGGTGGCGGATATTGCTCTCTATGCCTATACCCATGCCGCAGCAGAGGGTGGCTTCGAGCTGACGCGTTACCCGGCCATCCAGGAGTGGTTGCAGCGGGTTGCCGCCGAGCCGGGCCATATCCCGCTGGGATAAGTGCTTGGAAAAATAAATGGTCGAAAAAAAACGCCACGCAAAAGCGTGGCGTTTTTCATCGTAACTGAATCGACGGAGCGAATTACTTGGCTTCGTTGTAACGCACTACAGAAGCCTGGATCTCGGCAATGGCTTCGGCCTTGTCGCCCCAGCCTTCAACCTTGACCCACTTGCCGGCTTCGAGTTCTTTGTAGCGTTCAAAGAAGTGCTTGATCTGGCCCTTCAGCAGTTCAGGGATGTCGTTCACATCTTGAATGTGGTCATACATCTTGGTCAGCTTGGAGTGCGGAACCGCAACCAGCTTGGCATCCTGACCGGCTTCATCGCTCATCTTCAGTACGCCAACCGGACGGCAACGGATGACGGCACCCGGAACCAGCGGATAGGGAGTCGGGACCAGCACGTCAACCGCATCGCCGTCCAGTGACAGTGTGTTGTTGATGTAGCCGTAGTTGCACGGGTAGAACATCGGAGTCGCCATGAAACGGTCAACGAATACGGCGCCCGATTCCTTGTCAATCTCGTACTTGATCGGGTCAGCATTTTGCGGGATTTCGATGATGACATAGATATCTTCCGGCAGTTCTTTGCCGGCGGGAACCAGGTTCAGGCTCATGGCATTTCCTTTCTACAAGCGTTGATAACGAGTGAGCCCGTATTATAGCCAGCAACGATTAAATGGCTACCTCGACGGCATATTCTTCATCCGACGGCATCCCATCACTGCCCAAAGGGAGCCACCATTGCTAGAATGCGGCGTCAATATTCGCACTATTCGCATTCGGGGACGTAGTCGATGCATATTCATGTTCTGGGAATTTGTGGCACCTTCATGGGTGGAATTGCTGCTATCGCCAAGCAGTTGGGACACCAGGTGACCGGCTCCGATGCCAATGTCTATCCGCCCATGAGTACCCAGCTGGAGGAGCAGGGCATAGCGCTGATCCAGGGCTATGATCCAGCACAACTGGAGCCGGCACCGGATCTGGTGATCATCGGCAATGCCATGAGTCGCGGCAATCCCTGTGTGGAATATGTGCTGGATCGCAACCTGCCCTACACCTCGGGGCCTGAATGGCTCAGAGATCACGTGTTGCAACAGCGCTGGGTTCTGGCCGTCGCCGGAACCCATGGCAAGACCAGCACCGCCAGCATGTTGGCCTGGATCCTGGAAGATGTCGGCCTCACCCCTGGCTTCCTGATTGGCGGCGTACCGGGCAACTTCCCGGTTTCGGCCCGACTGGGTGACTCTCCCTTTTTTGTCATCGAAGCCGATGAGTACGACTGTGCCTTCTTCGACAAGCGCTCCAAGTTCGTCCATTACCGGCCGCGCACCCTGATCCTCAACAACCTCGAATACGATCATGCCGACATATTCCCGGATCTGGCGGCGATCCAGCGGCAGTTCCATCATCTGGTGCGTACCGTGCCGGGTACTGGCCGCCTGCTGGTGCCTGCACACTGCGGGAGTCTGGATGCGGTATTGAAGATGGGTTGCTGGAGCGATGTCGAGCGCGTCAATGGTGACGGGGCGCACTGGCAGACCAAATTGCTGGCAGCGGATGGCTCACGGTTTGAAGTCTGGCTGGATGGCGCTCTGGTCGGCGAGCTCAACTGGTGCGGACTGGGCCAGCACAATGTGCACAATGCCTTGATGGCCATTGCTGCCGCTCGCCATGCCGGAGTTCTGCCGGTCGATGCCGTGGCTGCCATGAGCCGCTTTGTGATGCCTAAACGTCGCATGGAACTCAAGGGGGAGGTGGCAGGTATCAAGGTCTACGATGACTTTGCCCATCATCCGACCGCCATTGAAACCACGCTGGGTGGGTTGCGAGCCAAGGTTGGCCAGGCGCGGATCCTGGCGGTACTGGAGCCGCGCTCCAACACCATGAAACTGGGCGTGCATCAAAAAGAGTTGTCGGCGTGTCTGGCTCGAGCCGACAAGGCCTATCTGTTTGCGCCAAGCGATCTGGGCTGGGATATTGGCAAGGTGGCGGCAGAGGCCCCGGTACCAACCCGGGTGTTCCATGATCTAGCGGCCTTGGTAGAGCATCTGGCGACCGAGGCAAAATCCGGGGATCAGATCCTGGTGATGAGTAATGGCAGCTTTGGCGGCATCCACGCCAAGTTGCTGCAACGTCTGCAGACCCACGCCCATGATCAGGTGGCACCATGAGTCACGCTGCATCCCGCGAGGCTATTACGCTGGCACTGACTGGGGCCTCGGGAGCCGCCTATGGGGTCCGGCTGCTGGAGTGTCTGCTGCGTGCCGATTATCAGGTTTATTTGTTGCTGTCTGATGCGGCCCGGGTGGTGATCGCCACCGAGCTGTCCGAGGAGTGGCCAGCCGAGGCGGATGCTTGCGCTCGCTGGTTGGAGGGCCGTTTCCAGGCTCCTGAAGGGCGTGTGCGTCTGAGTTCGCGTTTCGACTGGTTTTCTCCGGTGGCCTCAGGCTCGGCGGCGCCGAAACGGATGGTAATAGCGCCCTGCTCCATGGGTACCGTCAGTGCCATAGCCCACGGCGCCTCGGATAACCTGATTGAGCGGGCAGCGGATGTGGTGATCAAGGAGCGCGGGCAGTTGATCCTGATGCCACGGGAGACGCCCTATTCGACGATCCATCTGGAAAACATGCTCAAGCTCAGCCAGTTAGGGGTGGTGATCATGCCGGCTTCTCCTGGCTTCTATCATCAACCACAGCAATTATCGGATCTGGTGGACTTCATGGTGGCCCGGGCACTGGATCATCTCGGCATAGAGTCGTCGATTGGTCAACGTTGGGGACAGGGTGAGGGAGCCGGGGTCTAGCAGGATGAAGCGGGGAAGAAACCAGCCAGAATCGGTTGGATAACCGGTTCTGGCGCTGTTACACAAGAGGAGTTCGGGGGCTAGTGAAGACCCAGAGCCAGCTGGCTGGCGCGCAGCATGAACTCTTTGACCTGCTCTTTGGGTGGTTGCGGTGTCTTGAAGATCATCTGGCTTGCCGGAAAGCAGAAGCTGTTGAGCAGCTGAGCTAACGACAGCGTGTCCATATGAAGCTTGAATTCACCATTTTGTGCGCCGCGCTGCAGGGTGCCTGTGGTGATCTCCAGCATACGTTCACAAAACAGCGTGAACCGTGGCCAGACATCATCACGGATAGAGGCTCCCCACTCCAGAGCAATCAGATTGTAGTCGCCCTTCTCATAAGCGGCATCGACATAACGGTCGATAAACTGCTCGATACAAGTCAGCGCGCTGCTTTCCGGATTATGGGATTGGCGCGCCAGATTGTAGAGATAGGATTCAACTTCGCTTAATACCGCATCGACCAACTCTTCCCGGGTGCGGAAATAGTTGAATACGGTGGCGACCGAAACATTAGCCCGTTCGGCGATTTCAGCGTGACCAGCACGACCTATACCCCGTTGAGCAAAGACGGCGATGGCATGATCCATCAATTGACGACTACGTGCATCTGGACTGAGCCGGGTGCGACGACGTGGTTCCGTGGCATGTTGCATAACTACTAGTGTCTCTTGTAATTGTTATTGTAGAGCCTGCCTATGACTGACAGTGCGCTCCCTTTTTATCCCGGACTTTGTCGAGCCAATCTTGGGGATTGGTGATAAAATCCGTGACCATCTTAACCATTTTCAACAATATTCCGAAGCGAAAGTAGTCAGGAGCAAGTCATGAAACACAGGGTCGACGTTCTGATCTCTGAACAAGAGGTTCAACAGCGGATTTCCGAATTGGGACAGGCCATCACTGCCCACTATCAGGGGACTGACGAATTGGTGCTGGTGGGCTTGCTGCGTGGCTCTTGTGTGTTCCTGGCGGATCTGTGCCGACACATCGAAGTTCCGGTCTCTCTGGACTTCATGACCGCCTCCAGTTATGGCAACAGCATGAACAGTTCGCGGGAAGTGCGCATCCTCAAGGATCTGGATGACGAGATCAAAGGCAAGGATGTGCTGATCGTCGAGGACATCATCGACACCGGCTATACCCTGAATAAGGTGCGCGAGATCATGAGCCTGCGCGAGCCTAAATCACTGGCGATTTGTACCCTGCTCGACAAGCCCTCCCGCCGGGAAGTCAATGTGCCGGTGGAGTGGGTCGGTTTTGCCATTCCGGATGAATTTGTGGTCGGTTGTGGCATCGACTACGCCCAGAAGTATCGCAATCTGCGCTTTATCGGCAAGGTGATACCGCTGAAATAGCACGGGCTCAGGCCAGGATGAGACACAAAACAGGTGGCGATAAAGCCACCTGTTTTGTCTGTGCTTTATTGCGCCATCGCCCGCTATAATGACCGACTGTTTGTTTTTCCACATCATGTTGCTAGGGGAGCGTAAGCCAGATGCAGGCGCTGACGATACAGGGTCTTCACAAGACTTATAAGGGGGGCGTTGAAGCGCTCAAGGGGATCGATTTAATCGTCGAACAAGGCGATTTCTATGCCTTGCTCGGGCCTAATGGCGCAGGCAAGTCCACCACCATCGGCATCATCAGCTCCCTGGTCAACAAGAGCGCCGGCCGTGTCCAGGTATTTGGTTATGATATTGACAGCCAACTGGAGCTGGCCAAATCGCAGATCGGGTTGGTTCCTCAGGAGTTCAACTTCAGCCAGTTCGAGAAGGTGCTGCAGATCGTGGTCAATCAGGCAGGCTTCTATGGTGTCCCTCGTTTGCTGGCTCATGAGCGGGCGGAGAAATACCTCAAACAACTGGATCTGTGGGATAAACGGGATAAACAGGCCCGTACCCTTTCTGGAGGCATGAAGCGGCGCCTGATGATAGCCCGCGCCCTGATGCATGAGCCCAAGTTGTTGATTCTCGATGAACCAACCGCCGGGGTGGATATCGAAATCCGGCGCTCCATGTGGCAATTCCTGCAGGAGCTGAATGAGCAAGGGGTCACCATCATCTTGACCACCCACTACCTGGAAGAAGCCGAGATGCTGTGTCGCAATGTTGGCATCATAGATCGCGGCCGTATCGTGGAAAATACCACCATGCGGGAGTTGCTCGCCAAACTGGATGTCGAGACCTTTATTCTGGACCTGGACTGTTGTGCCTCGCGGATCCAGCTGGATGGATTTATCTGGCAGCAAGTCAATGAAACCAGTATCGAGGTGGAGATCGCCAAAAGTCAGGGGCTGAATCCTTTATTTACGGCGCTGACCAACCAGCAGATCAAGGTACTGAGCATGCGTAATAAGGCTAACCGTCTGGAAGAGCTGTTTGTGAAACTGGTCGAGGAGGGGCGTCAATGAACCCGGCTGTCTACTGGATTGCGTTCAAGAGCATCCTGATTAAAGAGATTTCCCGTTTCACCCGGATTTGGGTGCAGACCCTGGTGCCACCAGCCATCACCATGAGCCTATATTTTGTCATTTTCGGTAACCTCATTGGCAGCCGTATTGGTCAGATGCATGGTGTCAGCTACATGGAGTTTATCGTCCCTGGCCTCATCATGATGTCGGTGATAACCAACTCCTACGCCAATGTGGCTTCCTCCTTCTTCAGCGCCAAGTTTCAGCGCAATATTGAGGAGATCCTGGTTGCTCCTGTTCCCAACTATCTCATTATTTTGGGATTTGTCGCTGGGGGAGTTGCGCGGGGGATCTGTGTGGGGGCTATTGTCACGGCGGTGTCGCTCTTTTTTGTCCCCCTGCAGGTGCATGATCCCTTGGCCGTGGTCGTTACCCTGGTACTGACGGCAACCCTGTTCTCGCTGGGTGGATTGATTAATGCGGTATTTGCCAAGAGCTTTGATGATGTCAGCATAATCCCGACCTTTGTCCTGACGCCGCTGACCTATCTGGGAGGCGTTTTCTATTCCATTCAACTGTTGCCGCCGTTCTGGCAGATGCTGTCCCACGTCAATCCGATCATCTACATGGTCAATGCCTTCCGCTATGGGTTTTTAGGGCTCAGCGATGTGCCCATGACTCTGGCGTTGGGTATCATCATCGGCTTTATCGTGGTGCTGTACGGGGTGGCTCATTACCTCATTACGCGGGGTATCGGTTTACGCCACTAACAGGTGGCGATGTTCAGGGATCCCACAGCAAGAAGGGGGGAGCCAATGGCTCCCCCCTTTATTCTTCTGGTTATTTGCTCATCGCTTAGTCACGATCTGATTCGTGGCGGATCCAGCGATTGCTGCTGTTATCACTGGTTGCTGCTGCGACCACTTTTGCTGCTGGAGCTGTGGCGACAGCTTGCTCGGCCGTTTGAAGTTTCAGGTAATTGTCGCTCTCTTTGGCTTGGGCGCCACCCACCAGCAGCAGGGTTACCAGGGACGTTGTCATCAGGGTACGAATGTTCATGATTGCTCTCTCTTGAGGTCTCTACCGGCTTCATGCCCGTACAGCACCGAATTGTCTGCTCACTGAAGTTCCGTATGAGCTGTTGAGAGAATTATCTTCCTGTTCCTTATCGGGATAAATGCTATTGTTAGGCATTATAAATCCCGATTATCGGGATAAATGGGGTTGTCCATGGATAAGCTGCAGGCAATGATGGTGTTTAGTCGCGTGGTTGAACTCGGTAGCTTTGTCCGGGCGGCCGAAAAGCTGGGATTATCCACAACCGCTGTCTCCCGGCATATAAGCGATCTGGAGAATCATCTGGGCACTCGCTTGTTGCAGCGCACTACACGAAAGTTGCATCTGACCGAAGCGGGCACCCAATTTCACCTCCGAGCGCAGCAGATCCTGGAAGATATCCAGGAAGCGGAAAGCTTGATTGTGCAAGATAACCAGCAACCCAGCGGTGTGCTGCGCCTGAGTGTTTCGATCCCGTTTGCCACTCGCCATCTCGCACCCTTGATCCCTCGCTTCTGTGCCCGGTATCCGGGATTGAATGTGGAAGTGGTGGCCTCGGATCGGAAACTGGATCTGATCGAGGATGGTCTGGATCTGGTGCTGCGAATAACCCAGGAGCTGGAAGGCAATATGGTGGCTCGCCGATTGGCGACCATTCATACCATCATCAGTGCATCACCGGACTATTTGGCGCGGGCCGGTATTCCGACCACTCCGGCTGAGTTAGTCAATCACTCTTGCCTGGTCTACACCGGCATTCCAGATCCCAACCAGTGGCGCTTCTATCGCAAGCAGCAAGAGGTAGATTCCGTGGCCGTTCACGGTGCCTTGTGTGCGGATAATGGTGATGTGTTATTGGCCGCAGCCCAGCAAGGAATGGGCATCACCCGGCAACCCAGTTTTATGGTGGGGGAGGCTATCGCGGCCGGGCGTCTGATCCCGCTGCTCACCGGATATCAGTTGCCAACGTTAACTCTGTCAGCGCTGTTCCCGAGTCGCCGTTATCTACCGGCCAAGGTCCGGCTCATGGTGGATTTTTTGCTGGCAGAATGGGGCGGCGAGATAGCCCCCTGGGATGCCTGGATGAAGACGTTGCAGACTGATGAGACGTGAGAAGTTGAGAGCTGGAAACACTAAGGCCCCGCATGCGAGGCCTTAGTGATCACCCGGTACCAGGGTTGATCAATGCTCGAACATTGCCGAGATCGATTCTTCGTTGCTGATGCGACGGATGGCTTCCGCCAGCATAGGCGCCAGGGTCAACATCTTGACCTTACCGATTGCTTTCATTTCGTCAGAGAGCGGAATGGAGTCGGTGATGATCACTTCATCAATGACCGACTCGCTGATGTTCTTGGCGGCAATACCGGAGAACACGGCGTGAGTGGCATAGGCGAATACACGCTTGGCACCACGCTCTTTCAGGGCTTCAGCCGCTTTACACAGGGTGCCACCGGTATCGATCATGTCATCGACGATGACACAATCCCGATCCTTGACGTCACCGATCAGGTGCATGACCTGGGAGACGTTGGCGCGAGGACGACGCTTGTCGATGATTGCGATATCGGTATCGTCCAGCAGCTTGGCGATGGCGCGAGCCCGCACGACGCCACCGATGTCTGGAGAGACAACTACCGGATCTTCGAGGTTTTTGGCCAGCATGTCTTCGAGCAGCACTGGGCTACCGAATACGTTGTCGACCGGCACGTCAAAGAAGCCCTGGATCTGTTCGGCATGCAGGTCAACGGTCAGAACGCGGTCAACCCCGACGCTGGACAGGAAGTCAGCGACCACTTTGGCAGTAATAGGCACGCGGGAGGAACGTACGCGACGATCCTGACGAGCATAACCAAAGTAAGGGATAACGGCCGTGATACGACCGGCTGAAGCGCGGCGCAGAGCATCGACCATGACAATCAGTTCCATCAGGTTGTCATTGGTCGGTGCGCAGGTGGATTGGATGATGAAGATGTCACCACCCCGTACATTCTCGTTGATCTGTACGCTGATCTCACCATCGCTAAAACGACCGACAGCGGCATTGCCGAGTTTGATGAAGAGACGATCTGCAATCTTCTGGGCCAGTTCCGGTGTGGCGTTACCGGTAAACAGCTTCATGTCAGGCACGGTATAAACCTCTGGGTTGCGTCCTGTGGGGGGAGGCGGCTGTGGGGTCCAGTGAGTCCAACTGGAGGTTCAAACATGCGTTTGATTCCCGGCACAAACCTGTTGCAAAACCGTCTGCAGCGGTGATAGGGTGACCCCTCTTCCGACAAATCCCTGCAGCCAATTTGGCATATTTGCCAAGAGCTTACGGGCCGACGCTTCATCTTCAAATTCCGCGAAGAGACAGGCACCGGTTCCCGTCATTCTTGACGGCGCGTATTCTAACAACCAGCTCAATGCCTTGGCAACCTCGGGGTAGGCCTTTTTCACCAGCTCTTCGCAATCGTTTTTCCATGATCCAGCTCTCAGTTCAGCCCAACTGCGTTTCGGCGTGTCGCGTTTGAGCGCAGGGTCTTGAAAAATCAAGGCGGTAGAGACATGCACTTGCGGGTGAACCACCAGATACCACTTCGACGGGATCTCCACCGGCATCAACTGTTCACCCACTCCTTCGGCAAAAGCGGTGCGGCCACGCACAAATACTGGCACATCGGCGCCGAGAGTGCGTCCCATATTGGCTAATTCATTTTCTGACAGCCCCAGTTGCCACATCTGGTTCAGGGCTACCAGAGTGGTCGCCGCATCGGATGAGCCACCACCGAGTCCGCCACCCATGGGCAAGCGCTTGGTGAGCTGGATGTGGGCGCCAAGGGGCCGATCACTGCGGGCTTTAAGAAGCTGGGCAGCCCGATAGATCAGGTTCTGCTCCTGGGGCACGCCTGGCACCTCGGGAACCAGGGTGATCTGGTCGCTGTCATCGACACGGATCAGCAGCTCATCCCCCCAATCGAGGATCACAAACAGGGTTTGCAGCTCATGATAGCCATCCGGGCGACGGCCATTGATGTGCAAAAATAGATTCAATTTGGCCGGTGCTGGCCAGCAAATAGGATTCATTGTTCGATTTGCCACTCGTGAATAACCAGCTTGATCTGGGTGTTTGGCCCCTGCAACGTCATGCCGGTGGGGAGTAGCCAGAGCCGGTTGCGGGCGTAGCCTTGATAGCTCAGTTGCCATTGCTGATCATGCAAATTGGTAATGCGGCCATCATTGCCAAGGGTAAATTCGGCTTGGCCGGGTAAGCCCTTGATCCAGGTCGGTAGTTGGGCGACAGGAATGTGCCAGCCGGTCAGACGATAGACGAGCTCATCGCTGTCTCTATCCCGATAGCGGATGCCCTGATCATCGATGATCTCGACCTGACCCTGACGCTGGTGCAGTTCCAGCAAGGTGGTCCCGATCAGTGTAGTCAGGATCAGATCATAATCGTCACCTCGCTGTTGCCAATTGAGGCGCGCGGATCCCTTCTGTCCGGGGGTCAGGATCGCCAATTTTCCAGAAAGACGCCAGTGGGTGAGCTGTTCCAGGGCTTCGCGTTGGCCCCGCCAGACTGCATCGTTGTATTGATCCGGGCCGCCAAGGGTA
>JBBRVG010000006.1:0-73742 GCA_038247115.1 Enterobacterales bacterium
GCTGTAGCTCTGCGCCTCGATCTGGCCTTGCAGCCGCACCGGAGCCGGGCGATAGGCCCACCAAAATGCCACGGCCAGAGCCGCCAATAAGACTCCCGGCACTACCCAGACCAGCCCACCTCGTGTCCGGCTCATGCTGCCACCTCAATCTTGTCTTGTGGTTGATAATGGGAAAAGTCACCCTGGTGCCCGCTCAGAGCGAGCAGCCGGGCCAGACAAATCACGTACTGATAGGCCGCCACCTGGCGCTGGGTCTGCACCCCGGCCAATTTGTTGCGGGCATCCTCCACATCCAGCGAAGTGCCCAGCCCCTGACGAAACGCCTGTTCGCGCAGCCGGACATTCTCCTGCGCCAATCGCTCGGTCACATCCAGCGCCTGATACTGCTCGCGGGCCAGATCCGCCTCGCGCCAGCTCTTCTCCACCAGCAAGGTCAAATCCTGACGCAACTGGGCCAGCAGCTGCTTGACCTGAACCTGAGTGGTGGTTGCCGCCTGCACCGTATCCGAGAGCCCATCCCGCGAGACCAGCGGCACCTTGACACCCACCCCCACCAACCAGTCCGGCGCCATCTTGGCGGCGAGCGTGTCCTGCTCATACAGGGAGTAGTTACCGAACAAAAACAGCTCCGGAAGCCGCTTGCCCTGCTCCAGGGTCAAGAGTCCATCCGCTTGCTGCTGCTTGGCCGCCAGCAACGCCAAACCGGGATGATGAGCCAGTGTCTGCTGCACAAATTGCTCGGCGGGTGGTAACTGGCGATGGACAAACAACCGCTGCGCGGGATCCAGGGCGCCAGATTGCTGCAACAGACTCCCCAGTGCCAACTCGGCAATTTCGGTCTGCCGTCGAGCCGCCAAGGTTTCCACCCGGGCTTTGGCCAGCGCCGATTCTGCCGATAAACGCTCCACCGCGGCAATTTGCCCCTGCTGCTCCAGCTTGCGGGCATGCTGAAGATGATTGTCCAGCGCCTGCTCCAGTTGCTGCCGGGTTTTGAGCACATGGCGCGCCAGCACCAGGCCAAAATAGCGCTCGGTCAGCGTCTCGAACGCCGCCTGCTGTTTGAGTGCAAACTGCTGGTTGGCCTCCTCGATTTGCGCGCCGCGGATCGACTGGGCGGCATCGATGCGGCCACCGGCATAGAGAGGCCACAAGGCTTGAACCGAGCTGGTCACCAGATCCTGTTCGGTAAAGGGCGTGACAAACGCCGAAGCCCCGCCCAACCCCTGGATCAGTTGCTGCACCACGGGGCTGCTCAATAAGGGATTCTGTTTATTGCTGGCGATGGGGTTGAGATCCATCAGATCGAGCTCGACCGGTTTTTCCAGTCGCGTATAGCTCCCTTTCAGATCGATTTGTGGCAGATAGAGCGCCTCGGCAGCCGCAGCCAAATGCTCGGCCCGGGAGATCCCCGTGCGCTCGGCAGCCAATCCTGCATTGTTCGTCAACAGCTGTTGCCAGGCCTGGTCAAATACCAGGGGAGCCGCTTGTACCCCGCCGACACACAGCGCCAGCCACATCCATATAGTTTTGGTCATATCCATATAATCTGGGTCATATCCATTCCAGCCATCCGGCCGATGAGTAGAGTCTTCGCTCGAGCCTGCTGGATCATAACCAAACAGCCGACGCGGCGACAGGCGCAAGCCGGTAAGCTGATGCCTGCATCACAGGCTGTTTTTCCGGTTCCTGCCGACAGAGGCCTCTTTCGACCCCATCCCCATGGTTCGACCCCACCCTGAAAAGCGTGAGCTAGCTAACATTTGAATTTGCAAGTACCCAAGGCAAAACAAATGGAGAAAAAAAACAACAACGCTCAATTTCTAACCTTTTCACTCCACCAAAAAATGCGTAATATACGCCGCCCTGAGCCGATGGTTGATAGTGTCGTTTCATGCAAATTGGTCCCTACAAACTGGATACACCACTGATCCTCGCGCCGATGGCCGGCGTGACCGATCGTCCGTTTCGTCAGCTTTGTCTGCGAATGGGCGCCGGCATGGCCGTCTCCGAGATGATGCTGGCGAATCCGGAAACCTGGGATACGGAAAAGTCAAAGAAACGGAGATACCACGCCGATGAGGCGGGATTTCGTTCGGTACAGATACTCGGTTGTGATCCCGAATTGATGGCGCAAGCGGCCCGACTGAATGTCGCCGCCGATGCGCAGATTATTGACATCAATATGGGATGCCCGGCCAAGAAGGTGAACAAGAAGCTGGCTGGCTCCGCCCTGCTGCAAGATCCCGCCCTGGTGCGCGATATCCTGCAAGCTGTGGTGGCAGCGGTCGAGGTTCCGGTCACCCTCAAGATCCGTACCGGTTGGGATCCTGACCATAGAAACGGTGTGGAGATCGCGCAGCTGGCCGAACAGGCTGGCATACAGGCGCTGACAGTGCATGGACGGACCCGCGCCTGTTTATTCAGGGGCGAAGCCGAGTACGATACTATCAAAGCAATCAAGCAGGCGGTTTCAATCCCGGTCATCGCCAATGGCGATATCGACAGCGTGCACAAGGCCCGTCAGGTTCTGGCCTACACGGGTGCCGATGCCATCATGATCGGACGCGCCGCTCAGGGACAGCCGTGGATTTTTAGACAAATCCGCCAATATCTGGAACAGAACCAGGCTCCCACCGCCCCCTCACTCGAGGAGGTGCGCGCCTTGGTGCTTGAGCATATCAACGACCTGCATCACTTCTATGGTGAATATCAGGGCGTGCGTTATGCCCGCAAGCATGTGGCCTGGTATCTGGAAAAGTTATTGGAAAGCCAGGATTTTCGCAGAGGTTTCAATGCGTTAGTAACTGCATCCGCACAACTTGACGCATTGAAGTATTTTTTTGACACGCAACAGCATAACGAAGAGCAGACAGCATATGTTTGAACAAAACCTGACTTCTGACGCACTGGTTACTACCACGACCCATGCACACACCCATGAGCCAACTCAGCGCCCACTGCGCGAGTCTGTGCAGCAAGCCCTGCGCAACTATCTGGCCCAGCTCAATGGTCAAGAAGTCACCGAACTCTATGAGATGGTGCTGAGCGAAGTAGAAGCGCCCATGCTGGACATCATCATGCAATACACTCGCGGCAACCAGACCCGCGCTTCCATCATGATGGGTATCAACCGCGGTACCCTGCGCAAGAAACTGAAAAAATACGGCATGAACTAAAGAAATTTAGTTAACGCATTGAAAATAAAGGCGCTTATCCGCAAGGAGAAGCGCCTTTTTCATGGCCCTGTCACAGTTAGCTGTTGGGAGTGAAGAGGAATGGAGTCTGGACGAAAAGCAGACCGTTGGCGGCAGGGATGCCGCCATCGAGTCTACACGGATGTATTTACGACGTGTCTGCGGCTCGTACAGACTCCAGTCACATCTGAGCAGTACTTCTCAACACATAACGGGTACATAGCCTTTTTCATTGGGGCTAACTGTTAGGCAGCAATATTAGTCATCAGACCATCAAACATTATTCGCGCTATACGGCATTGTGGTATCCCGCACCACAATACTCAGCTCAGGCAATTCAACTGGAGGAATTTCGGTATTTTCAATCAAACCCAACAGGGTATTCACCAGGGTAATTCCGGTTTCATAGATGGGTTGGCGAACCGTGGTCAGAGGCGGATTAGAATAGATAGAAAAAGGCAGATCATCGAAACCAATCAGCGACACATCTTCTGGCACCCGTAACCCACACTGTTTGAGACCTAAAATAGCGCCATAACAGGTTTGATCATTGGCACAAAATATTGCCGAAAACTTCTTGCCGCTCGCCACTAATTGTTTCACCGCATTCAAACCACCGGCTTCGGCAAAATCACCCTGCACCACTAATTCCGGATCGTATTCAATACCGGAACTCACCAAGGCCTGGCGATAACCATGATGCCGTTCAATGGCATCGCTCTGATCCGGCAAACCGATAATATGCGCAATCTGGCGGTGGCCTAGATCTAATAAATAGCGCGTGGCCATATAACCACCCAGCCGATTATTAATACTAAATGAGCGCACACGCTCGGTATTAATATTATGGCCGGTAGCCACAATAGGAACCTGCTGCGAGAACTCGAGCAAGGTTTGCTGATTCACATGCCCGGTCAGAATAATAATCCCATCCACGCGACGGGCGATCAGCAGTCGCAGTCGCTCGACTTCTTCTTCAGCATTCCAGTGACCACTGGCAATCAGCGGGGCATATTCCAGACCTTGCAGGGCGTTTTCGACACCGCGCAACATCTCGTTGGAAAAGGGGCTATCGACATACTGGGTCAGCACACCCAGGGTCATCGACTGGCCAGTCTTCAGGTACTGCGCCATCAGGTTGGGACGGAAATTTAATTCCCGAATCGCCTCCTCGACCGCCAGACGCTTATCCTCTGCCACTTTAGCCGAACCGTTCAGGATCCGGGATACGGTACTGGCAGAGACACCGGCGATGCGAGCAATGTCATAGACAGTGGCTTTTTTTTCCTGAGCTGGCTTGGACATATCCCCCCCGTATGGACCATCAACATGACTAGCCGTAGCCAGCCACTTCATCGAAATCTTCTTCATAAATCAGTCCGTTAAAATACACGGATCCCTTGATGGCAACAAGCAAGGATACCGGGTCCATGCCAGGGGTGTGACTAGGGTTGCGCCGCAAAAAACACCCCTCGCGCCTGGGTGAAACCGGCTTTTTCGGCGGCATTCACCCAGCCGATGGCCTGTTCATAGTCTTTGTTGGCCACGGCGCTACGAATACGTTGGTAGTACTCCAGCTCGCTCAGAGGTTTAGCCTGGGCAGCGGCAATGGCAGGTTCGAAACTTGGCTCGACAGGAGCCGCGAGCGCGGAGGCTTGTGCCTCGAGCGCCAGATACAGACGTCCGGTTGCGGCATGAGGGACTTCCATATTCCGTAGCCGAGCCACATCGCTGGCACGATCATATTGCATGGCCCGCTGCAATGCCTCGGCACTCAACTTGGTGGTGCTTTGCATATCCTCGGTGGTGGTAAACAGCAGCATATAGGCGGCACGCGAGCTTCCCGAGGATGCCGGAATGATGAATTCCCCTTCCAGATTTTGCCCTGCCAGCAAGGAGTCGCCCCCATAAGTAAAGCTGGAGCCAGGGATCAGCTGGAGCTGGGTATAGTTTTCATCCAGGATCATGACGCTGGGTAGAAAGATCGTGAAATCAATCGGCACCGTTAGTTTGACCCGGGTGGCCTGCGGCATGGTGGGTAACGAAAATGCCGTGACATAACTTTTCCCGCTCGCAAATGAAAACACCTGGTTGCTGGAGCCAATCTGTACCCAGGTCTTATCTTGATTCAGCGGCTGATACATCAGCTCGGACAATTTTGCGATAGCCGTTTTTTGCGACAATAGCTGTCTATCGGCCTGGGCCTGTTGCTGGAACCTAGTGCCGGTTGCCGGAAGCCGCAGCGCAGGATCCGAATCTATGCTGGAACAACCAGTGGCCAGTAACCCGACCAGCCACAACCAACTCTGTTTACCTTGTGTCATAGCAGTATCCTCAGAAATGAAGGGCCCCAAAGGGGCCCTGTATAGCGAACAACATGACCTGTCGACCGCTGTTACCACCACATATCCGCTTGCAAACCAACCAGCAAATCTTCACGGCTGTCTTGCCAAGCCGCTTCGTAATTACGATCCACATAGGTGGCCAGCAGGCGAATTTCAGGTGACGGACCCACGCCGGTATTGACGGTGAAGGTGGGCACCAGGCTCAGCTTGCTGGAGTGACTCCCCTGGTCAACACCCGCGACGATCAGGTTGTTTTTCACATAGCCCAGTTCGGTTTGCACCGAGAAGAACTCATTCACCGGGAACACGGGACGTAAAGAAGCCGCATACCAGGAGTCATGGCCACCCAGTTCATAATCGTTGTACTGATAGGACAGGGTTGGCAGCAAATGCAGGCTGGCACCATACCAACCGCCCCAGGCAAACATCCGGTAGGATTGATCACCATCCATTACCTTGGACTGATAGGGCTTATAGCCATCGGCCTTGTCTTGCAAAGTCTTCTGATACAAGGAGCCCTTGCGATACATGGATGTATTGGTCAGGGTCGCACCGAGCAAATCACCAGAGCCCAAACCGCGGCCCGCTTGGGCAATAAACTTGGAGAAACCGCCCGGCATAAAGAAGAAATCTTCACGCGAATAGATAGCGGTTCCTTCGATCCCCTTGGTCGCATATTGCTTGCTGTCGCCGGTGAACTCGTTATTCGGCATTTGCTTCATCGCGACTTCGAAATCCCAGGCACCGTATAAAGCACTGGAATGGAGGGTATGCATAGTAGCCGCACTACCATCCGGGCGATCAGAATGGTCGGTGTCGTTGCTGTTGATATAGGCAAAATCCCACTTACCATCCGCCATTTCTACATTTTTAAAACCGACACCGGTACCGGAATAATCGGTATAAAAATAATCGGTGGTCCAAATATAATTTTCACGGTCATAATAACGCAGACCTCCCCACATGGTGCCGGTCGGAGTAATACCGCCTAATTCCACATAGGTCTCGGAAACACCGGTTTCACGGGGTGCAGCTCGGGTTTGCAAACCATCACCATCCGACTCCACCTTGAAGTGAATATCGACGGTTTTGCCGCTACCCAAATCCCACAACTTATTTAAACCAGCTTCCCAACTATTATCCACTTCAGCACCCAGACGGCCCATGGATTTATCCATTTCGTAGGCATACCCAGCCTTGGAGAAATTATCTTTGGCATCAAACAGGGATCCAGCACGAATATAACCATGGAAACCTATGGTTTCAGAGGCTTGAGAGATCGAGGGCAATGCAAAGCCACAGCAGGCGCCTACCAATAAGGCTGCAGATTTCAATTTCATTTTTATACTCCGGGAAATATCAATATTAATCCCAGCCATATTCAATGGCTGATCAACACCTTACAGCGCGATTTTTTGACAAGGCGAATTAGCATCAAAGTCGGCAGGGACTGCTGATTTTAAAGCCACGTTGGTAAAGGCGAATTTAAGTCCCGCCATCGAATCCCAGGCACCCGCCATATACAGGGCTTTTTGCACCGAGTTGGTATTGGCCGCCGGGATCAATGAGGCAACGGGCAAGGTGCAGCGATACCAGCTGTCATCGGCCGGAACCTTGCTGCTATCCATGGTGAAAAATGTGCCAAAATCAGCGCCCGCAGTACCATCCATACGGATCTGGATATTCGGTGCAGCACCATAACTGACCACTTTCACATCCAGCATCATGGCACCCGCCTGATAAGCCGAGAGATCGCTGTTGGCGCTATCACTTCCCAGAAACACACCGCCATTCCCCGGGAAATCCGCAGTGACGACCTGATCAGCATCCGTCACGGTACCGCCAAAGCTATTGACCGGATAGCTGGTGCTGTCATCCGTCGCCAGACTCTTATCACCGGAGTAATAGAGAGCGGCATCGCCTGCGGCGAGTGCGGGCGCCTGGTTGACACCTGAGCCAGTGCTACCACCGCCCGCCGCTTCACACGTCACCGGATCGACGATCGGCGTTTCGGTGGTGGTGAGCTTGTACTTCACATTGGTAATTTCGTAATCGAATGCTTCTTTGGTCGCCAGATGGAACGGCGTACCGACGGAGGCCAGATTGATGGCGGTAGCTCCCGAGAATGGCTTCATGCAGTTGACAGGCAGAGTCAGTGTTTCCCAGTTTCCGCCGCCTTTCACCGCGCTGGCAATCGGCAGACTGCTCCGGTTGGGGTACTCGTTGTCGATGGAGGCATTCAGCACTTCCGGTACCGCGCTCTTGGCGCGCAGCTGGAATTCGATAAAACCAGACGCATATTTGCTCAAGTCCAACGGAGCATCGGTTTTCAGCATGAAAGTCCCATCGCCGTTGCCCGCTACTTGGACATCCGCGGTGTCATCAGTACCGGCGTTGTTGATCAGTACGGCGCTGATGCTGGTCATCGCAACCGGCGTAGCCGTAACAGCCTGTACGTTCCAGCCATCCATCTCGGATTGAACCCGGGGAGTGGTGGTTGCAGTCGCGCCAACCCCGAACAGCAGCAAGGAGCTATCGCCGCCGCCGTTATCCGGCGGTGTCACGCCACCACTAGCCGGAATATCCTCTGCACCGCCACACCCGCCGAGCAGGGTTGCGGCAATCAGTGACGCCAAAAGTCCTTTCTTTGTTGCATTCATATTGACCACTCCAATCAATGGGGAAATTGTCTCATCGCGCTGGGCAGCGTATCTCAAACCGCAACCTTGAAATCGATGCCACGAAAAACGATGGTGTGCTGATTCTCTTGAAATCGATTTCCAAAGCAATGTTTATCCATTGAAAAGATCGCGATTCGTGCTAACAATCACAAAACTATCGCCAGAACCTGACGCGGTGCATTGCCGCTATCTCTGCCTGCTTCCAGACAGCCCCTATCGACACCGGCTGACACAAAATAAATTAATCCTTTCTATTCATATAGATATAAAAGTTGCATTTCTCAGCATTGATTCGAACCGACCACAGCAGCCTCGTGGTTGCGGTTCGCCAAAACTGGCCGCAGACGAAGCCCCATTTCACGTTCCGGGCACGGCTGAAAGTCGGCTAAGCTCCAGACGAAAATGGCATCGATTTCAAAGAATGGAATTAGAGTTGTACTGAAATAGCACACCGCACGGACGAGCGGATTGCTGAGCAGAGGGAGCCGCCGGGCAAAGAAGCGAGCCCCATCACAGTCATGTGGAAAGAGATCCAAGCAGGCGCCGCTTTGATGAATCAAACTTGTCTATTGATGGATATGATTTATAAGATGACCCACGATTTAGATGACGAAATCGCTTTCACTATTTTCTGTACACCAGCAGGGGGCTCGCTTGAGATTCATACCAGCATGTTGTGGGCTACTGGGCATCACATTGACATATCTAGTTCCCGTCCTGGCACAGGCCACCACGCTGACGATCGCCTCCTACCCAAACTTTGATGCCGCCATTCGGGCCGCCATTCCCCGTTATGAACAACTGCATCCTGATATCCACATTCGCCTGGTGGCGCTGTCGTTTTACGATCACCACCATGCCATGACGAGCGCTCTGGCTACCGGAGCCGGCTTGCCGGATATCATGGGGCTGGAGCAAGGTTATATTGGTCGCTTTGCCCATTCTGGTGGCCTCGAAGTCCTCAGTGCTCCGCCCTATAACGCCCTGCAGTATCAGCCGTTGCTGGTGCCCTACACCATGGCGCAAGCCCAGAACGAGCAGGGAGAATTGATGGCCATGCCCGCCGACATAGGCCCAGGCTCGCTCTTTTACCGCCAGGATCTGTTGGCGCAAGCCGGTGTCTCACTCGAGGAGATGACCACATCCTGGGAGAACTTCATTCAGTCCGGAATTCGGCTCAAACAAAAATCTATCTATCTGGTGGCCAATGCCAGTGACCTGAAAGACATCTACATCCGCATCGGGCTCCAACCTGGTGAGGGGATCTATTTCAATCAAGCCGGCCAGAGTCTGGTGCGCAGCGAGCGTTTTGTCCGGGCCTTTACTCTGGCCAAGCAGGTCCGGGAGCAGGGGTTGGACGCCCGGTTGCAGATCTGGAGTAATGAGTGGGCCGAATCGATTCGCAGTGGACACATAGCCACCCAGATGATGGGCGCCTGGTTTGCCGGGCATCTGGCCAGTTGGATAGCGCCTGAAAGCAAAGGGCTATGGCGCGCCAGCCAATTACCGGCACATGCCTATGCCAGTTGGGGCGGCTCTTTCTATGCCATCCCCAGAGCCGCGGCGCATAAGCCTGAAGCCTGGGACTTTATTCGCTTTATGACGCTGGATACCGACATGCAGCTGGACGCATTTAAAAAACTCGATGCATTTCCCGCCCTGCTCAGTGCCCAACAGACCCCGCATATGGCAGAACCTATCGCCTACCTTGGCCAACAACAAGCCCGCTTAATCTGGAAGGATGCCGCCGACCGGATGCCGAGTATTATCCCGCATCAGCATGATGCCATGGCCGCCGAGATCATCCGCAAACAGATGGATCTGGTACTCGAAGAGAACAAAGATATTGCAACTGCGCTAAAAGATGCCGAACGCCAAATCAAGCGCAAGGCGAGACACTAATGCACAGAGCTTGGAAAAAATATACGACCATCATCAACAAGCGATGGATCCCTTATCTCTATCTATCGCCATTTTTTATTATATTTGTGGTGTTCGGATTGTACCCGATATTATTTTCCGCCTGGATTTCGTTACATGATTGGGACTTGAGTACATCGCCTTGGGATATGGAGTGGCAGGGGCTTGCCAACTATGAATACATACTGACCGATGAGTGGTTTTACCGCGCTCTCTATACCACACTATGGCTCGCTATCGTCGCCGGAGTGCCCCAGCACCTCATCGCTCTGCCATTGGCCACCCTGCTATTTCGCTTATCAAATCGCACACGGCATTTTTTATTTTGCTTCTATTTTCTGCCATTTATCACCTCATCGGTCGCTATTTCACTGGTGTTTAGCTCTCTATTTTCCCGTGATTTTGGCGTATTAAACCAGGTTGTTTCTGGATTGCATGATTGGGTGGTATTCGATATTCAGCCTTTGGCGTGGCTATTTCCAGAACAGGCCATCGACTGGCAAGACTCGAGTCATATCCGCTGGACCATTGCCATGGTGGTGTTCTGGCGTTATGTCGGCTGGAATACCCTGTTATATCTTTCGGCGATGAAGACCATTCCCGAAGAGCTATTTGATGCCGCCTATCTGGAAGGTGCCGGGTTCTGGCAACAGCTACGCCATGTCACGTTACCGATGCTCAGACCCATGATACTGTTGGCGTTGACGTTGAGTTTAATCGGCAATATGCAGTTATTCGAAGAGCCATTTATTCTGACTGCCGGGACTGGTGGATCCGGTCAGGCAGGCCAAACCATGGCCATGTACTTATATGCTACTGCGTTTGCCGAAGGGGATTTCGCCACCGCATCGGCCATCGCCTGGTTGTTATTTGTCATTCTGTTGGCGCTCTGCAGTTTAGGGCGCCGAATTAACCAGAAAAACAACGGATGAATAGGATGCATCACAGCTCATCACCCCATTGGCTACTCCCTGGTATCATTGGCTTGGGCGCCATCCTGATGGTGTTGCCGTTCTGGTTTATGCTGGTATTTGCCACCCATGATGAAGCCCATATATTTGCCGTCCCACCACCGCTGTGGTTTGGCGATCAACTGGGTGAGAACATATCCCAGCTATTAAACAGACTCCCCTATTTTTGGCATAACCTGTCGAATAGCTTTTATATCGCCATCATGACCACGGGATTGAATCTATTATTTTGCTCCTTGGCGGGCTGCGCCTTTGCGCTGTATCAATTCAAAGGCAAGAAATGGCTATTTAATTTGGTGCTTGGCACCATGTTATTGCCCGGCTTTTTAAATATGATCCCCAATGCCTTGATGATTGCCATGTTCGGCTGGATCAACGAGCCCAAGGCGCTGTATATTCCAGCGGCCTGCGGTGCATTCGGGGTATTTTTAATGCGCCAATATATCGAGCAAGCGGTACCCTATGAAGTGATTGAGGCGGCCCGGCTGGATGGTTGCAGCGAGTGGGGCCTATATCGGTATATGGTCTTGCCGCTCATCAGACCCGCATTATTCACCCTGGCCCTGCTGACCTTTATTGCCTCCTGGAATAATTTTATGGCCCCCCTGGTCGTATTACGCGATATGGAGAGCTATACCCTGCCCCTGGCTTTACGAGCCCTGCAAGGCGTGGGGGTTGTCCCCTGGGGTGCGGTCTGTGCCGGGGCTGCGATTGCCGTTATGCCACTGATCATCTTGCTTATTTTTACCTCCCATCAGCTGATCGATCGCCTGAGTCAGGGTTATTCAAAATAAGTGTTTATGCCAGGCGCGCGCGAATAGGGCGGTGGGAATAACCTGAAAGCCGACCGTAGGCATCAGGGATGATGCCTTCGAGCCTCCATGGATGGATTCACGGCGTGTCGGCGTCAGGTTGCCCAGGCGCAGTATTACAACCCACACCAAACGCCAAAACGAGGGGCACTCAGTGCCCCTCTATTATATCCCCTGATTATTATTCCCAAGTCTGAACGGATATATATTTATATTTGGCGTAGGCCTGCTGCCCATTATAGGAGCTAGGGGGGAACTGCTTGTTAGCACTGATCCAGTTATTCACAAATAGCTGCATCCAACCGGTCACAGGGCGATTCTCCCGGCGAACCGTGACCCACTTGTTCTCGGTACGGCTAAATACCTGCCAGGTCACACCATATTCATCAATATTGAAGGCATAACGTTCCATATTCCAGATCGCCATACCATATTTACCCAGATCAATATCGACCGGATATTGCTTACCCTGGATCCAGACATTGGTGTGCAGCAGATTCGTTCCGCCCATCAGTTCAATATCCACTTCATAGTGGCTGCTGGTGCTGGCTTCTCCGACATAAGTAAAGAAGGAGCTGATAGTTCCCGGAACTGCACCCGCTTGCATCTGGACTTCATAACGGCCGCGGCGGGTATAGTTGTAGCTGCGCATCTCCGCACAACTCTTGTTACCACTGACTGTTTTGGCATTTAAAATAGCCATGTTCGATTCGATCCAGACATTCGCAGCCCGCCAGGTGCAATCAAATTCCGAGCCGCCATTGCGCCACCCATCGGAGACTTGCCAGTCCTGATTATTCCACCACAAGGCCGATGCCTGGGTTGCATATAAACCGCTCGCTAGCAATACCGCGGCCATAACTCCAATTTTACGCATTGTATCCACACTCCTCTGTGTTTAATGGATGACAACTTAGGTCGAAATAAGAATAGCGAGGGAATAGAATAAAAAACGAAACTGAAATCGCGTCATGAATATTTCATACTATTGAAACTATCAGCAGCACCATTGAAACTAATGACAAATAAAACAATTAAGGGTTATATTGAGACCATAAAAAAGCCACCGACAGGGCGGTGGCAAAGTGGACTTCCAATCCGATAAACCAAAAACTATTTTGCCTGACGGCGATAAATCTCAACTAATTCGGTGGCCAACTCGCGACACAGAATGGAGGTCATCAAATGATCCTGGGCATGTACCATCACCAGCGTCATCTTGGTTTTACCTTCACCCTCATCCGCTTCAATCAGTTTGGTCTGTACCGAATGAGCGGCTTTCCCAGCATCAATCGCTTCGGACAATAAGGCATCCGCTTCGGTAAATAAACCGGCACGCGCTTGACGCAAGGCTTCAAAACAAAGGCTACGCGATTGTCCGGCGTTAACGATAATACCCATCACTGCTTCTTCAAGATCCAACATCTCTTTCTCCTTAAAACCCGTTATTTCGTGAAACCTCGGCAAACCATTCGCCACTTTTCTTGACGGTGCGCTGCTGAGTATTTAAATCAAGGCTGATGAAGCCATATCGATTTTTATAGGCGTTCATCCAGGACCAATTATCGATAAAGGTCCACAAATGATATCCACGGCAATTACACCCCTCGAGAATGGAGGTATGGATCCATTGCAGATGGCCGCGGATAAAATCAATGCGGTAATCATCTTTCACTTGGCCATCGTCACCAATGAAGCGATGTTCCCCTTCCACGCCCATGCCATTTTCCGAGATATAACTGGGGATATTTCCATAGTTGTCACGCAGATTGGTCAAGATGTCGTAGATGCCACGCTCATAGATTTCCCAACCGCGGTAAGGATTCATCTTGCGACCCGGCATCTCGTAATTTTCGAAGAACCAATCCGGTAAGAATGGAGTCCCGGGCTGGATGGCGGTCATCCGGGCTTTGACCCGTCGCGGTTGGTAGTAGTTGATGCCGAGCAGATCAATCTTGCCAGCGGCGAGCAACTCCTTGTCTCCCATTTGGGTCACCGGCATCTGGTCATGTTCCAGCAGTATGTCGATCAGCTCCTGGGGATAGCAACCCTTGACCGCCGGATCGAGGAACGCCCGATTGAAGAACAGATCGGCAATAAACGAAGCTTTCAAATCCGCCGGATGTGAAGAGCGTGGATAAGAGGGTGTCAGATTCAGCACTATGCCGATCTGGCCCGGCAGATTCAGCGCACGGTAGCGAACGACCGCCAGGCTATGGGCCAGCATCATGTGGAAGGCCACTTGAGCGGCGCGACGGAAATCCATCTGGTTCGGGTAGTGGAAGTCATACAGATAACCCCCTTCCACCACGACCACCGGCTCATTGAAGGTCATCCAGCAGGCAACCCGGTCGCCAAACAGCTGGAAGCAGATGTCGGCGTACTGGGCATAGGCCTCGACCGTGGCGCGATTTTCCCAGCCGCCCTGCTGTTGCCAGTACATCGGCATATCAAAGTGGAACAGTCCGATAAAGGGTTTGATCCCCTTGGCCAGCAACTCATCAATCACCTGGTTATAGAAGGCAACCGCCTCGGGATTGACGGTTTTGCCATCCGGCATCAGCCGGGCCCAGGAAATCGAGGTGCGGAAGCTGTTGTGACCGATTTCCGCCATCAGCGCGATATCGTCCTGATAACGCTCATAAAACGTCGAGGTATCCGCCGGGCCAATCTGATTGTGAAAACGGTGGGGTTCGGTGGCAAACCAATGATCCCAAATCGTGGGCGCCTTGCCGCCTTCAGCCGCGGCGCCTTCTGATTGCGCGGCTGATGAAGCACTGCCCCACCAAAACCCTTCGGGGAATTTATACTGCATGACCTTTTCCTCTTGGTATTCGGGCAGCGGATATAGCCCTATCCGCTGCCTGGGGTGATTAAGCCTGACTCGGCTCTGGACTCATGGCGTCGGATTCTTCGCTCTTGGCGTTCTCCGCATCTTGTTGCAACAGGGTGCGCTCGTAGGCCCGGACGAAGGGGTAGTACATCAGCGCCGAGATGCCCATGCAGATGAAACACATGATGACCGGGCTGAGTGCCCAGTTGGTGGCCCAGGAGGCACCGATAGGCGCCGGTGTCGTCCAGGCGGTCAGCATCACCACTTTCTCGACCAGACCCAGATCCACGGCAAACCAGGCCAGGATGGCGTTGACGACCGGGATCAGGATGAACGGCAGGAAGAACACAGGGTTCATGATGATGGGCGCACCAAACAGGATCGGCTCGTTGATATTGAAGAAGCCGGGAACCACGCCCATGCGCCCAATGGTGCGTAGATGCACGGCACGGCTACGCATCAGCAAGAACGCCAAGGGTAAGGTAGAGCCGACACCGCCGATAAACAGGAAGTGATCCCAAAATCCCGGCAAGAAGGTGTGGGGAATAGCCTGGCCTGCGGCCAGGGCCGCCTGGTTGGTGGCCAGATTGGCCATCCAGAACGGATTCATGATACCGGTGACGATCATGGTGCCGTGGATACCGGCAAACCAGAGGATTTGGCACACCAGCACCGCCAGGATAACCGCCGGCAGACTGTCGGAGGCGGCGACCAGCGGCTTGAGCATGGCCATGATGGCTTCTGGCAGAATCATGCCCGTGGTGTGCTGCAGCAGCAGGTTGAAGGGATGCAGGGTCAGGATGATCACCAGCACCGGGATCAAGACTTCAAACGAGCGAGCCACCCCGGTCGGCACCTGATCCGGCAGGCGGATGGTGATGTTGTTACGCTTGAGCCAGGCATAGACTTCGGTGGAGTAGATGGCACAGAGCAAGGCGGTAAAGATCCCCTGCCCCGAGAAGTATTGGGTGGAGATGACACCATCTTTATATTGCGCCGCCACCAACATAAACGACATCAAGGAGAGCAGGCCCGTGGTGATCGGATCCAGCGAATACTGCTTGGCCAGACTGGAGGCGACGCCAACCGAGATAAACAGCGTCATCAAGCCCATGCTCATGTTGAAGGGCAACATGAGTTCGGCGCGATAGGTGGTTGAAAAATCAAGCCAGGCCCGGGCGAAGCCCCAGGTGGTTTCATTGGAAATCGGCGGGAAGATGAACACCAGCATGAAACTGCCGACGATCATGAAGGGCAGCGCGGCAATAAAACCATCACGGATGGCCAGCACATACCGCTGCTGCCCCAGCTTTCCAGCTAATGGGCCTATGCGTTGCTCAATCAGCCCCACCAGCATGCTATAGAGTGAACTCATAATTTTTTATCCTTCCTTGTCGGTGTCATTAACCAATCAGGGACAAGGCGAAATCCAGCACCTTGTCTCCCCGTTGCATGCCGTAATCCATCATGTCGATCGGCTGCACCTTGATGCCATGAGGACCCGCCTTGGCCTGCAGCTCGGGTTGCATGTATTTGATTTGCGGCCCCAATAACACCACCTGATATTTCGGCATCTGGTCATCAAACTCCGAAGCGCCGAAGGCCTTGATATCGACGGGTAAGCCCCGCTTCTCCGCCTCAATCACCATTTTCTTCACCAGCATGCTGGTCGACATACCGGCAGAGCAGCACAGCATAATTTTCTTCATGATTAGTCCTCTGGATTAACGTTGCACGCACTATAGATCGACCAAAGAACTTGAGAAATCGATTTCACGATCTGAAATTACCAATTGTGATTCCGATCACTACAGAGGCATCAATAGATCGAATACGAACAAGTGAATTCAGTCTATATATATGTAATTAAAGGACTTTAGGATTAAATGAAAATATGGCTGCGTATGGGGCTTTTTATTTAATCATCCATGGCAGTATCTAGGCATCGATTTCACAGTAAGTCATGCGGAGGTGAGTGATGGTTTTTCATTCGTCGACCTGCGGTGACAAGAGATCCGAGCGATAGCCACCAGGAAACAGCGTAAGAACTACACCCAGAAGCACGGCCCAGAAGCCTAGCCAAGACAGCAGAGCGCCAAGACACAAGCGCACCAGCACAGGGGGATAGAACCGGGAGCGATAACTCTCTCCCGGTGAAGGTCGGTCAATGGGCTCAGAAGGGATTAATCGCCAGCCGGCGGCGCGGCGACGGCTGAGCTGGGTGATCCCGGCACGGCAGACACTGCACATGCTTCGGCTTTGGCGCTCATCTTTTGCTGCGGCGGGTACCAGTTCAACAATCCTTGCTGGATCCGCGCCGCCGCCGCTTCCGGCGTCAAGTGACCGAGCACAACCGCTTGGCTCACCTCGGCTATTTCGCTGGTAAACGCAGGTTGCCCACGAGACAAAAACTGGGCCCCGAGCCGAATGGTGGAGTCACAGGTATCCCGCCATCCCATCATGGTGCTGGCTACCGGATCCTTGAGCTCGAAAAAGTGATTGGAAAGCGAGAAAAAGCCGGGTACCGAATTGGAAAAACGCTCGGCAAATTCCGCAGAAGCCATCCACTCCACCAACTTGATGGCGGCCTCTTTGTGGGGGCTGGCCGCATTGATCGCGATGCCCATGTCGGTATGGTCGGTGAAGTAGCAGGAGTCACCGGCTTTGGCGACCGGCGGAGGAAAGGCGCCAAAGTTAACCTTGCCGGTGAACTGGGCGATGGACCAGGAGCCTGCCACTATCATGGCCGCTTTGCCCGCCGCAAACGCATCCACCGCTTTGGCTTCTGTGGCTTCAGCCGGGTTGGCACCTATATAGGGAGTCCAGCGCGATAACTCACGAAACACCTCGACATAGGCCGGGTCGGTAAACCGCGCCTGACCATTCACTAACGCCAGGCGGCCATCCTCACCATGCCAATAATTGGGTCCGATATTTTGAAATCCCAGCTCGGATACCACCCAACTGTCATGGGCGGCAAAAGCCAATGGCAGGTAACGTCCATCCTGCTTTACCCTCTCCAGCACGGCAAAAAACTCGTCGCGCGTCTTGGGTGGTGCGATCCCCAGCTCCTTGAAAATGTCGAGGTTGAAATAAAATCCCTGGATCACCGAAGCAATGGGTAAACAGAAAGTCTGTGCTCCGGTATCGGTTTGCCAAGCCGCTTTGGCAAAACTGGGGAAGTTCTCCATCCCCTGCAGATCCGTCAGATCCAGCAGATGCCCCTCCTGAAACAGTTGCAGCGACTGATCATAGGGGCGGCAGGTGATTAAGTCCCCCGCCTTGCCGTCAGCCAGCCGCTGGCTTAGGCCCTGATCGTATTCCGCCGAGCGCAACGGCTGCAGCCGAACCCTAATCTCCGGATGCTGCGCTTGGAAGCGGGGCAGGAACTGCTCCTTCCACAGCACTTCGTCATCCACGCGCCAGGTTTCCAACACCAGCTCTTCGGCCACGGCGCTACCACTCAGCCCCAACACCAGCAGACAGGCACTTGCATATTTCCACATAGATACTCTCCTACAGCTTGAAACGTGCGACCAGGGTCTGCTGCTGGCTGGCCAGCTGCGCTAACACCTCACCACTACTCGCCGATGATCGGGATGCTTGCTCGGTTTCGAAGGCCACATCCGCGATACTGGCCACGTGCTGGGCCACCGCCTGACTCACTGAAATCTGCTCTTCGGCGGCATAGGCCACCTGGTCGACAATCTCCTTGATGGCTACCATCTTGGAGGCGATCCCCGCCAGCGCCCTCTCGGTTTCCCGAGTCTGATGGACACTCAACTGGGTTTGCTCATGACTGCGCACCATGACAGCCGCCATTTCGCTGCTGCAGTTTTGCAGGTTATCGATCATGGTCTGGATCTCCTGGGTCGCCCCTTGGGATCGGGTCGCCAGAGCTCTGACTTCATCGGAAACCACGGCAAAGCCCCGTCCGGCATCACCGGCCCGGGCCGCTTCAATGGCCGCATTGAGGGCTAGCAAATTGGTTTGTTCGGCAATGCCGCGGATCACCTCGAGAATATTGCCAATATTGCCGCTGTATCCCTCCAGCTTGTGGGTGATGACCACGGCTTCGGCAATCCCGGCCGCCAGTTGCTCAATCCCGTGCCGGTTTTCCAGCACCAGACTCCTGCCGAGCTGGCTGTCCTCGTTCGCCGAATCCACTTCCTGACGGGCATGTTCGCTGGAGCGAGCGACTTCCGTGGCACTGGACTCCAGCTCGGAGATGGCTGCCGCCACCTGATCGGTCTGATTTTTTTGTTCCTGCACCCGAGCCATTACCAATTCGCTGATCCCGGCGGTTTTTTGCGTCTCGCGCACCAGATGTTCGGAGCCGGTCTGGACCTCGACCAAGAGCGCCTTGGTATGGTGAGCCAGTTGGTCTATCGAATGGGCCAGCTCACCCAATTCATTGCGGGCGGCATAATTCACCCGCAGCGTCATATCCCCCTGCTCCATCAGCGCCAAAACCTGGTTGATACGCGCCAGCGGCAACTGGATACTGCGCGCCGTACTCCAGGCAATCCCGAACGCTATCAGTAGCGAAAAGATCGCGACCGCTACAATCCAGAAACGAGCACTCTGCACCGCAACATCCGCACTGTGCCGATCCGCTTGCATGCTCTGATTACTGATGACGATCAGTTGGTCCAATGCCACGCCAAGCTGGCGGGTCGACGCTTCCTCCTTCTGCCGCAGAGCCCGTAATTGAACGTCAATCTCCTGATGACGCGTCAAGGCAGCAATCAGACCTTGATCGCCAAACACCAGCCGCGGAATACGCTGCACATGGCGGATAAATCGGGCTTTCACATCCTCAGGCACCGCAATCCGCGTCAAACGCTGATTGGCCATTTCGATATCCTTGGCCAACACCGACTGTAATTCCTGCAAATTGGTCTTGGCATCGGCGCGCTGGATCATCTTCAGATCCCGGGCTATCCCGCTGGTGATGAGCTCAGACTTGTTCAACAAGGAGCGCTGGTTGGCGGAAAAGCGTAGTAACAAATCAGCGGCCGAACGATAGTGATCGTCCAGCTGCAACAGCTCACTGCGCATCTGTGACAGACGTTGTGCCAGCACGGCGGACTCGTCATGCAGCCCCATCAACTGCTCGGAAATAGCGAATAGTTTTGGGGCCTCATCCGTCACCCTATCTAGCTGCTGCTGACTCTCCGGCATCAATGTCAGAGCCGAAAATTCGCGGACATATTGCGCATAGCGCGCCTTGTCCTGGGCAAAACTCTGGCGCAACTGCGGGAATGTCGAAACATCCCAACTGGCCAGATGGGCCAAACTATTCCGATCCGCCGCCATCAAGGTTTCACGCAGCCGGCTGGCGGCTAAGGTCAATGGCGTGGCTTGTTCGGTGACTTGCAAAAAACGACCATGGATTGTGGTCGTTTTCAGGTAACTGATGACTCCGAGGAGCAGTAACAGCAGCAGGAGTAGAGCAAAACCCAAGCGGATCCGTTGTACGATTGACATCGACATCACCTCATTTCTCCATCTACACAGGCAACAGACATTGCACATCGAAACACCAAGACGCCCGCAGGCGCCTTGGTGGTTACGTCGATATGAGCCGTTAGGGTTTTAACTGGCCCTGACAGTCGAGTTGCTTGAGATCCTTTCCCGGTTGCAGCAAGGAGGCGGGCACCCAACGTACCGTCGCCACATCAATCCGCGCCTGGCCATTGGTCGCCAACATGAAGGGGGTATTGGTCTTGGCAAAGTCCATCCCATCCTTCAGACAGCTCAGCGGCAGGCTGATGGTCAGCCACTGTCCCTCCGGCAATTGCCGCAGGGTCGAGGTCACGTCAATCGATTTGCCGCAAGGCCAACCACACTGCAGACCCAGGGTCATATCGCTTTGCGGCGCCTGTTGCACCCGCAGCGTCACCTGCAACTCACTGTTCGCCTTCAGGTAGCTGCGACGATCCGCACCCTTGACCTGGGTGGTCTGCAATTGCAGGGTCGCGCCCGAATCCACGCCCGGTTTGTTTTCACCCAGAAAGGTCACGGCGCGCGCATCTTGCTGACGCAGATAGTCAATGGGCTGCACCTTGATGAACTTCATCTCGGTCACGCTGTTGCCTGAGACTTCGGTGCCGGTCCAGTTGCTGGCATCGCCCATCCGCAAACGATGCTCTTCACTGGCTTTGGGACCAAACAACTCCAGTACCTTGCCGGCGGCCGTCAGCTTGGCCGGATCGGTTTCATTACAACCAAACTTGCGGTTATCCAGCGGCAGCTGGTTCAAATTGCTGACGCGGGCCGCCACCGGGGACGGCTGCTGGTAACTCAGACCATAGCCATAGGGGAACAGCGGTGCGGTTGCGCCTTGCAAGTCCTGCTCAAACGCCGGCCGCTTCCAGCCCGGAATATTGGTCGGAGTGCGATTGATGGCGGTGGCACACTTCAGGAACGGCCAGGAGAACGATAGGCGGCCCTGGAAGTCATGGCCCGGCTTGTCATTGGCATCTTTAAACAGCACATCGGTGATGCCCTCGCCTTCCGTGCCTGGCAACCAGGCGGCCACGAACGCCGAGGAGAGATTGATCTCTTCGTTGACATAGAGGGGACGTCCAGAAAACAGCACAGTCACCACAGGGATCCCGGCCGCCTTGAGTTGCTTCAGGGTCTGCAGGTCATCGTGATAGCTGTTTTTCAACTCGGAGTAAGCCAGCGTCTTATTATCCGGAATATCGCCAAACCATTCGGCGTAAGGGTCTTCCCCCATCACCAGGATGGCCACATCCGGTTTGGCCGCCTTCAGATCCGTCGGCTGGGTACTGGTCAGCACATGATCCGCGCCGACCGTCGAGCGAATGGCATCCAGCAGGCTTTGCGCGCCGGGGAAATCAGAACGCTGATTTTCCGTGCCTTGCCAGGTCAGACTCCAGCCGCCCACCTGTTTGCCCAGATCGTCCGCGGCACTGCCCACCACCAGCACCTTGCTGCTGCGGCTCAAGGGCAGGATCTTGTCTTCGTTTTTCAGCAGCACCAGCGACTTGCGCACCGCTTCGCGCGCCAGCGCCTTATGTTCGGCAGCCCCCAGCTCAGCCTGCTTACCCGCCAATTCCCGAGCGGATGGCTGGGGCTTTTGCCACAAGCCAGCCCGCATCTTAACCCGCAGGATCCGCGTCACCGCATCATCAATCCGGCTCATCGGGATCTGCTTCTGTGCCACGCCATCGAGCAAACTCTGGCGGAAGGCTTGCCAGTCTTTGCGCGCCGTGACCATGAAGATATCGACCCCGGCCAGCACGGCTGGCAGGCAGGCGCCCATGGTACAACCCGCTATTTCGCTATGACCGTTCCAGTCAGATACGATCAGGCCATCAAAGCCCATTTTGCCCTTGAGCACATCGGTCAGCAGATACTGACTGCCATGCAGCTTGCCGTTGTATTCAACCTCATCATCCGCCAGCACATCCCGATTCAAGGGGTTGTGCCAGCTATTGAAGGAAGCCATCACCACCTGCGCCCCGGCATCCAGACCCGAGAAGTAGCCCACCGCATGGAGATTGCGCAGCGCCTCTTCGGAGTAAAGATTCTGGCCGCGGTCGACACCATCCTGAGTGCCGCCATCACCGACGAAGTGTTTGACGTTGGAGATGACATGCCGTTGCCCGCGCAGATCGGCAGCCGAGCCCTGCAGACCACGCACCATCTCACCGGCATAGTGGTAGACGATCGCCGGATCTTCGGAGTAGCCCTCGTAAGTCCGCCCCCAGCGATCATCCCGTGGTACCGCGACCGTGGGTGCGAAGGTCCAATCCAGTCCGGTTGCGGCCACTTCCCGTGCCGTGATCTGACCGATACGGAAAATCAGGTTCGGATCGCGAGCCGCACCCAGACCTATGTTGTGAGGAAACAGGGTTGCCGAAAACACGTTGTTGTGTCCATGCACGGCATCGGTTGCCCACATAAAGGGAATGCGAAAGCCCCGGCCCTTGAAGCCCGCCTCAGACGCCAACCAATACTGATCCGCTTGCTGCGCCCAATCCTGAGCCGAGGCATGCTTGTTGTTGTTTGGCCAGCCGCCACCGCCATTGAGCACAGAGCCGATCTTGTATTTGCTGATCTCCTCAGGCGTCACCTCGCGGAAGTCCGGCTGGATCATCTGGCCGACCTTCTCTTCCAGCGTCATCTGCGCCAGCAAAGCCTGGATCTCTTGCTCCATATTTTTATCCTGGGCGATCGCGCTGCGGATCTGCGGCCACTGCCCAAAATGAGGAACATCCGTCACTCCCTCCGCCGAAGCGGCGCTCGCCAGAGCACAACCCACCCATAGACAGGTCACAGACCTGGCCAGACCATTTCTTATCTTCATTCGTCACTAACTCCTGATGTTCGCACTCATGACTCGACCGATTGGTAACAGTGGCAGCATCAAAGAATGGAACGGCTCAATTGTGAAATCGATTGCATATCAGCAATTATGGTAGACAGAAGTGTCCCTTCTATTCCAGCTGTTCCGTAACAGCTTCGAGCAAATATCGACCACCAATCCGAGAATGGTGAGCCGGATCACAAAGATAAAAACAACACGAGAAATCGATTTCTAGAATCAAAAAAAGCCATATACTGCCGAAATCATCCTGATTTACCCGTCAAGGTGAGATGTAACCCGGTTTTTATTGCTAATAATTACGGGGTTCCATGCTGAGTTAGTTCCTTTGTTTCGACCCGGGCTTGCCCGGGTTTTTTTATGCCATAAAAATATGAAATCGATGCCAATCAGGTCGCTTGGCCGTGGGGGAAAACGCCACTCCAGCGAAAATTTGCCAACGCCTTCACATTTCATCGACTCAGATTTGATTTACCGGGCTGGGTGTTGTTACTTGCATCGTGAAATCGATTTCTAGCATCCGTGACGCATGGTTGCGAATGGCCCATAATCAGGCCAGGAGACAATACCGATCGGACTGAGTGCAGAAATCGACTCGATATTTTTCCGTCTGCTATCTAAAGAGGTAACACATGAAAACATCTCGACTCAGCACCCTGGCGCTGGTCTTGTCGTGCACCATCGGATTGCATGGCTGCGCCCCCAAAGGCGCCAGCACAGGGGCAGCCGCCGGCACCGCAACCGCAGGCCCGAGTACCGAATTACTAAACAATGGCGGGTTTAACGGTACCGATGGCTGGTGGACCGCAGGCGCCACTCTGGCGGTCGACAATCAGATGGGATGCGCCACCTTCACCGAATCGGGTGCCAATCCCTGGGATGTGATCCTTGGACAATCCGGCATTGCGCTGGTCGAGGGGCAAACCTATGCCTTGCACTTCAAGGCGATGGCCAAAAATAACGTGCATGTGAAGGCGCTGGTCCAGCATGACGGCGCGCCCTATACCAACTACATGGTGCAGGACCTCGAGCTTGGCAATACCGCCAAACCCTTCGATATCAAGTTCACACCATCGGCGACCGATGAGAAAACCCAACTTCAATTTCAGATGGGAACCCAGACACCGACCACCGTCTGCGTCGGCGAAGTCTCGCTGATCGGTCCGAGCCTGCACAAGAAATCTGACTTCGCGACCGTGCGCGTCAACCAGGTGGGCTATCTGAGCAAGGCGCAAAAGCGCGCCACCATAGCGACCGATGCCAAAGAGCCCCAAGCCTGGAAACTGCTCAATGCCCAGGGCGAAGTCCTCGCCGAAGGCAAAACCCAGCCGTTTGGTTTGAATGCCGCCTCAGGGGAGCGGGTGCAAATTGCCGACTTCAGCCAGGTTACAACGCCGGCCAGCGGTTTAGTGCTTGAAGTGGCGGGCGAGAAGAGTCATCCGTTCAGCATTGGCGATGATATTTATCACCCCATGAAATATGACGCCCTCTCCTTCTTCTACCAGCAACGCAGCGGCATCGACATCGAAGCCAAGTACGTGCAACGCCCGGATCTGGCCCGTCCTGCCGGTCACAAACCCGAGAAGGTCACCTGCTTCAACAAACAGGATGCCAAGGGTAATCAATGGCCGGGCTGTGACTTCTCCCTGGATGTCACCGGTGGTTGGTACGATGCCGGCGATCAGGGCAAGTATGTGGTGAATGGCGGCATTTCTGTATGGACCCTGATGAATCTGTATGAACGTGAACAGTTGGCCAAGAGCGGTGACAAGAGTGCCTTTGCCGATGGCAAGGTGAAGATCCCGGAACAAGCCAATGGCCACAACGATCTGCTGGATGAGGCGCGCTGGATGATGGATTTCTTCCTCTCCATGCAGGTGCCAGATGGCAAGAAGACCTCAGTGCCGGTGGGCGATCAATCCAAACAACTGGATAAGTTGCAACTGACCGAGATCGATGCCTCCGGCATGGTCTTCCACAAAGTAGCGGATGCAGCCTGGACCGGCATGCCACTGCCACCCCATAAGGATCCGCAGCCGCGTTATTTGAGCCAACCCAGTACCGCCGCCACCCTGAACCTGGCAGCCACCGCCGCGCAATCGGCGCGCGTCTGGAAAACCCAGGATCCGGCCTATGCCGCGCGTTGCCTGAAAGCGGCAGAAAAAGCCTGGAAGGCCGCCAATCGTCACCCGGATGTCTTTGCCTACGACAACTTCGTCGGCTCAGGCCCCTATGACGATACCAATCTGAGCGATGAGTTCTACTGGGCTGCGGCCGAGCTGTTCACCACCACCGGCAAGAAAGAGTACAAACAGGCGCTGCAAGATTCGCCTTTGTATCTGGATGCCCCCAAGGGTGACAAAAACGCGACCGGCGATCTCTACTGGCAAGGCGTCAGCAGTGCCGGCACCATCACACTGGCGCTGGTCCCGAACCAGCTCGGCAAACAAGAGGTGGATAAGGCGCGCGCCGCCATCATAGCCGCGGCCGATGGTTATCAGCAGGGCGTGGAAAAGGAAGGCTATCGGATCCCGTATCAGGCGATCGAGTACCCATGGGGCTCCAACTCCAACCTGATGAACCGCAGCATCTTCCTCGGCTTGGCCCATGACTTCACCGGTGAGCGCAAATACCTGCAAGCCATGTCCGATGCCATGGATTATGTGCTGGGACGTAACCCGCTGGATCAATCCTATGTGTCAGGCTACGGCACTCGTGCACTGAAGAATCCGCACCACAGATTCTGGGCTCACCCAGTCGATCCGGCTTCTCCGCAGGTACCGCCAGGCGTGCTCTCCGGTGGCCCGAACTCCATCAACTTCAGTGATCCGGTCGCCTCCACCATGAAGGGCAAGTGCACCGGCCAGACCTGCTGGAAAGATGAGATCGGCGCCTGGACCCTGAACGAAGTGACCGTCAACTGGAACGCCCCTTTCCTCTGGACCGCTAGCGTGCTGGATGAAGGTGGTTTGACCCGCTAATGTGTGAGTAGGTCCCGCTCTTGGAGCGGGACCTCTATCTATCGTTCCTTACGTTCTGCCAACAGGTTTCCCATGCCAAGATTGATCACCCATCTCTGCCTCGTCGCCGCCATCGGCTTAGCCGCTTGCGGGGGGAGTCAGAGCACCAATACCACCACACCCGACGCGCCAACCCAGCCCTCGGGCCCCATGCTGCGGGAGCAAACCAGCCTGCCCATCGGCGTGGCATTGGGCGTCGGCAGTTTCGAGCCCGCATCCAGCATCCGCTACAGTCCGCAGGCCACTCAGTTGCGTCACCTGGCGGCCAGCGAATTCAGCTCGGTTGTCGCCGAAAACGTCATGAAGCCGGAATATATCCACCCGCAGGAGCAGCAATACCACTGGAGCGATGGGGATTACCTGGTGCAGTTTGCCCAGCAAAATAACATGCGCATTCATGGCCATACCCTGGTCTGGCATAACGCCCTGCCTGGCTGGATGAGCAACTACAGTGGCAACTGGGAGAGCATGCTGGCGGATCACATCACCACCATCGTCAGTCGCTACAGCAACTCTATTAGCAGTTGGGATGTGGTCAATGAGGCCTTTCTGGATGATGGCGCGCTACGTTCGAGCATCTGGTCGAGCCATATCCCCGACTATCTGGCCAAAGCCTATACCCTGGCTCGTGCCGCCGACCCGGATGCCGAGCTCTATTACAACGACTACAACATCGAAGCCATGCCGAAGAAGCTCGATGCCGTGCTGAAGATGGTCACCGATTTCCGCACCCGCAATATTCCTATCGATGGCATCGGCTTCCAGATGCATATCGACCGCTACTGGCCCAGCACCAACGAAATCCGCCAGGCGTTTAGTCGTTGCGTCGCCATGGGACTCAAAGTGCGCATCTCGGAACTCGACATCCGCATGAATCCCAACAATACCGCCACGGCGCTGACGCCCGAATTGGCCGAAGCACAACGCCAGCGTTATCGCGAAGTGATCACCGCCTACCTGACGACAGTACCCGCCGAGTTGCGCGGTGGCATCACCGTCTGGGGATTGACCGATGCCCTCAGCTGGACGCCCTGGTATTACAAGATCCCCGACTGGCCGCTGCTGTTTGATGCCAATTTCCAGCGCAAACCAGCATGGACCGGAATGAGTGAAGCCTTGCAGGCAACGCCTTAAGTCCCCGGTAAAAGCACACGCCCCTCAATACATAGTTGAACGCATTGAAAACAAAGTCGCTTCCCCGCAAGGAGAAGCGCCTTTTTCTTGAGCTCCGGCCCTACGACACCGCTAAATCAGTTATTCGTCAAAAAAAGCCCAGCCCGCGTGTTGCAGACTTGACCCGATCACAGCTTCACACCTTAGGCTTGACCCCATGAAGACTTACTCAATCACCGCACTGGCACGAGAGCAGGGACTATCGCGCTCAACCCTGCTCTATTACGACCGTATCGGCCTGCTTTCGCCGCAGAGTCGCAGCGATGCCAACTACCGCTATTACGGTGAAGAGCAGCGCCAACGGTTGCGCCAGATATGCGCGCTGCGCGCCGCCGGCATGATGCTGGAGGAGATCGCCTGCCTGCTGGATCAACCGCAGGAACAGGCCTCCCTACTGCAGCGGCAGCTGACCCAGTTGGCGAACCAGATCGCCCAGCTGCAGACCCAGCAGAAACTGGTCATCGGCATGCTCAGAGCGGTGAATGCGACGCCGGAGCAGAGCGGGCTGGATCGCACGCTCTGGCTGTCATTGCAACAGGCCAGCGGTATGGATGCGGCGGCGCTGACGCGCTGGCACAAGGCGTTCGAGCGCCAGGCCCCCCAGGCTCATCACGCCTTCTTGTTGGGGTTGGGATTGAGTGAAAAAGAAGCCATTCAGGTCAGACTGATGACCGCAAGCGTGGAGCAAAACCCAATGAAAATGCACTATTTTTTTGAAATATTTGAAAAATTACCGCGTCAGGGCCCCGGCAGTGCCGCCTCGACGGCGCAAGCCCTGCAGGCCCTGCAAGCGCGGCTTCCTCCCAATCCACAGGTACTGGATATCGGCTGCGGCAGCGGCGTACAGACCCTGCAACTGGCGCGCACCCTGAATTGCCCGATCATCGCCATCGACAACCATGTTCCCTTTTTGCAGCAGTTGAGAGCCGCCGCGGCCGCCGAAGGGCTGCCCATCGAGGCCCGCGAAGCCTCGATGCTGGCGATGCCGTTTGCCGAGGGCAGCTTCGATCTGCTGTGGGCCGAAGGCTCCATTTTCATCATCGGCCTGGCGGCCGGACTGGCCGAGTTTCGCCGCTTCCTCAAACCCAGTGGCCTGCTGGCCTTCAGCGATCTGTGCTGGTTCGAGGCGGATCGGCCGCAGGAGATCCAGGACTTCTTCGACAACGTCTCGCCGGGGATGCCGGACGCCGCCCAGATCGACGCGCTGGCCGAACAGAGCGGTTATCGGGTCCTCGGCGGCTTTAACCTGCCCAAATCGGACTGGTGGGAAGGGTTCTACCTGCCACTGCAAGCGCAGGTGGCCCGGATGCGAGCCTTGAATGCCGGCAATGCCATCGCCGAATCGGTGTACGACTTTCACGACACCGAGATTGAGATGTATCGCTGTTACAACCGCTACTACGGCTATCGCTTCGTGCTACTGCAGCGCAAAGATTGAGTGAGCCTGAAGCGGACAGATGGCGAGCATTCAGCAAATGCGCCTTGGCCGGACAAAGGCTCTGGCGCATAACCCCATTGAGGCACATGAACCATACATAACAAATTAATTTCCATGTGAGACACATGATCTTGCATGTCGGGGCGAATCGACTCGCGGTTTATGTTCCACACTTGCTCCCCACACTCGGTCGCCCTCATGCAGTTGCGCTTCATTTCGTTCGCTGTGATCAACTTACGGCGGGACTTTCACCCGCAGGCATGCCCCCATGCTGGGCGCACAAAAACAAAGGCGCTTCCCCGCAAGGAGAAGCGCCTTTTGGTTACCTCGGCAACGGAGTTACGCCAGCAATAACCGAGCTTGCTGCAGGACCTGCTCCGGCGTGAAGCCAAACAACTCGAACAGCTGATCGGCGGGGGCCGATTCACCAAAGCGAGTCATACCGATGACGGTACCGTCCAGCCCTGTGTAGCGCTGCCAGTAACCGGCGATGCTCGCCTCTATGGCCAGCCGGGCGCGCACGCCCTTCGGCAACACCGACTCCTGATAATCCGCCGGTTGCCGATCGAATCGTTCGGTGCAGGGCATGGCCACCACGCGCACAGCTCGTCCCTCGGACTGCAGAGTTTGGGCGGCACCGACGGCCAGCGCCATTTCCGAGCCGGTGGCCAGCAAAATCAGCTCCGGCGTACCGGGGCAGTCGAGCAGGACATAGCCGCCCCGTTCAATGTCGCGCACCTGCTCCGCACTCCTGGGCTGTTGGGCCAACGCCTGGCGGGAGAAGATGAGCGCACTGGGGCCATCCACCCGCTCGATGGCCGCCTTCCAGGCCACCGCACTCTCCACCTGATCGCAGGGGCGCCAGGTCTCCATGTTCGGCGTCAGCCGCAGACTGGCCAATTGCTCCACCGGTTGATGGGTCGGACCATCCTCGCCCAGACCTATGCTGTCATGGGTGTAGACAAAGATGTTGCGTTGCTTCATCAGCGCCGCCATCCGTACCGCGTTGCGGGCGTACTCCATAAACATCAGGAAGGTGCCGCCATAAGGAATGAAACCACCATGCAGGGTGATGCCGTTCATGATGGCCGACATGCCGAACTCGCGAACCCCGTAGTGCAAATAGTTGCCCTCAGGCGTATCGGAGTCCACATCCAGGGCGCTGCTATGGCGCGTCAGATTCGAGGGCGCCAGATCCGCCGATCCACCAAGCAGTTCGGGCAGGATACGGGCATATTCGTTGAGCGCCTTCTGGCTGGCCTGGCGGCTGGCAATATCGGCGGGATTGGCCTGCAACGAGGCTATATAGTCATGGGCCTTGGCCGACCAGTCAGCGGGCAGAGCACCACGGCAACGGCGCAACAGCTCGGCGGCCTCGGCCGGGAATTCGGCCTGATAGGCGGCAAACTGGACATCCCACTGCGCTTGGCGCTCGGCGCCTTGGGCCTTGGCATCCCACGCCTGATAGATCTCGGCCGGGATCTCGAATGGCGCATAAAGCCAGTTCAGCTGTTCACGCACCTTGGCCACCTCGTCCTTACCCAGCGGCGCACCGTGGCAGTCATGGGAGCCAGATTTGCTGGGCGAACCGTAACCTATGATGGTCTTGCAGCAGATCAGGGTCGGGCGCAGCGGATCGGTTTTGGCGGCGCGGATCGCCGCATCCACAGCCGCACTGTCGTGACCGTTCACGCTGTCGATGACCTGCCAGCCATAAGCCCGGAAACGAGCCGGAGTATCGTCGGTAAACCAGCCTTCGACATGACCATCGATCGAGATGCCATTGTCATCCCAGAAGGCGATGAGCTTGCCCAGCCCCAGAGTCCCGGCCAGGGAGCAGACCTCGTGGGAGATCCCCTCCATCAGGCAACCATCCCCCATGAAGACATAGGTGTGGTGATCGACGATGGCATGATCGGGACGGTTGAACTGGGCCGCCAGGATCTTCTCGGCCAGCGCCATACCAACGGCATTGGCAATGCCCTGCCCCAGCGGCCCCGTGGTGGTTTCGACACCTGGGGCATACCCCAACTCGGGATGACCCGGCGTTTTAGAATGCAGTTGGCGGAACTGCTGCAGCTCGGCCAGCGGTAAGTCATAACCGGTCAGATGCAGCAAGGCGTAGAGCAGCATGGATCCGTGGCCGTTGGAGAGCACGAAGCGGTCTCGGTTGATCCAGGCCGGATCCTCCGGATTGTGCCGCAGATGATGACGCCATAACACCTCGGCCATATCGGCCATCCCCATAGGGGCGCCGGGGTGGCCGGAGTTGGCTTGTTGCACCGCATCGACACTCAAGATGCGCACGGCATTGGCTAACGTTTTTGCTTCCACACCCATCACAAAGACTCCCTTGATTAATGTTCAGAATTCGGGAACAACATCAGGCCAGCCGGGTGGCCAGCAACTGCTCGAGCTTCACCTGATCGATGGCGAAGTTGCGGATCCCTTCGGCCAGCTTTTCGGTGGCCATGGCATCCTCATTGTGCTGCCAGCGGAATTCAGCCTCGCCCATGGGAGCGGGTTTGTTCTGCTGCACGCCCTCATCCACCAGCTGACGAACCAGAAGGCCGGATTGCGCCTCCAACTTTTGCAGCAGATCCGGGCTGATGGTCAGACGATCACAACCCGCCAGCGCCAGCACCTCTTCGACACTACGGAAGCTCGCCCCCATCACCACAGTCGGATAGCCGTGCTGCTTGTAGTAGCGGTAGATGGCACGCACCGAGAGCACACCTGGATCGCTTTCGGCGTCATAGCTCTGACCGGTCTTAGCCTTGTACCAGTCGAGGATCCGGCCAACAAACGGCGAGATCAGGAACACCCCGGCCTCAGCGCAGGCACGGGCCTGGGCAAAGCTGAACAGCAGGGTGAGGTTGCAGTTGATCCCCTCGCGCTCCAGCTGTTCGGCGGCGCGGATCCCCTCCCAGGTGGCGGCAATCTTGATCAGCACCCGGCTGCGCGGCACCCCTTGCGCCTCATACAGGGCAATCAGCTTGCGAGCCTTGGTGATGGTCGCCTCGGTATCGAAGGAGAGACGGGCATCCACCTCGGTGGAGATGCGCCCTGGAATGCACTGCAGCACCTCGCAGCCGATGGCCACGATCAGGCGATCGGCGGCCTCGATGACCTGCTCGGCCAAAACAGGGGTCTGCTCGCGGGCAGCCGCTACGACCTGGGCCAACAGTGGCGCGTAGTCGGCGCAGGCGACAGCCTTGAGGATCAACGAGGGGTTGGTGGTGGCATCTTCGGGGGCGTAAGCCTTGATGGCCGGTAATTCACCGGTATCGGCGACAACCGTGGTCACGGCGCGCAGTTGAGTGAGCAAACTGGACATGAGAACTCCTGGCCGCATTCCATTCCTGGGCGGCAAATAGGGAAAATCGGCACCTTGGGCGCAATTCGCGTTTGATGCTGCTTGGTCTGTAATCCGAGAGCTGGAGAGCCGGAAGTTGCGACGAACACAGACACGCCGTGAATACATCCATGTAGGCTCGATGGCGGCATCCATGCCGCCAACGGTCTGCTGTTCGCCCGCGACTTCCTCCCCTCCGGTATCACCAACCGGGGATAAAACAGCGCCCCAATAAGGCCCCCGTCATAGGACGGGGGTCAGGGTTAACGGAGCTTGTAGTAGATCTCGTTCCACTGGATCTCTTTTTTCAGCTCCGCAATGCGGGTGTTTTCATCGATCAGCAGGAACTCGATCCCCGCCATCTCGGCGTAGATGCGCAGGTACTCGGCATCCAGCGCCTGACTGAACACCGAGTGGTGGGCGGCACCGGCCAGGATCCAGGCTTCGGCGCCCACTTCCAGATTGGGCTTGGGCTCCCACAGGGCACAAGCCACCGGCAGTTTGGGCAGAGCGGCGGGCAGGTCCACCACATCCAGATTGTTGACCACCAGACGGAAGCGGTTGCCCATGTCGATGAGGCTGGCGTTGACCCCCTTGCCGGCGGGTGCGGAGAACAGCAAGCGAGCGGGCGCCGCCTTCTTGCCGATGCCCAGATGCTGCACATCCAGCACGGGTTTCTTGGCAGCAATCGACGGGCAGACTTCCAGCATGTGGGCGCCGAGCACCAGGTTGTTGCCCTCGGCCAGATGGTAGGTGTAATCCTCCATGAAGGAGGTGCCACCTGGCAGCCCCTGCCCCATCACCTTTAGGGTGCGCAGCAGGGCCGCCGTCTTCCAATCCCCCTCGGCACCGAAACCATAACCCTGTTGCATCAGGCGCTGGCAAGCCAGACCCGGCAGCTGGTGCAGGCCATACAGATCTTCAAAGGTGGTGGTGAAGGCACCGAACTTGCCTTGCTCGAGGAAACGCTTCATCCCCAGCTCCTGACGAGCCGCTTCGAACAGGGATTCCCGATGGGCACCGCCCACCTGCACCGCGGCACTCAGGGTATAGAGGCTCTCGTACTCCTCGAGCAGAGCGTTGATCTCGCCCGCCGAGACGGCGTTGATGACGCTGACCAGATCGCCCACCGGATGGTAGTTGACCTGATAGCCGAACTGGATCTGCGCCTCGACCTTGTCGCCTTCGGTCACCGCCACGTTGCGCATGTTGTCGCCGAAGCGGGCCACCTTCATCTGCTTGCTGTCATACACAGCAGCGGCGATGCGCATCCAGCGGGCGATCTTGGCGTGTACGCCCTGATCTTCCCAATAGCCGACCACCACGGTGCGCGGCAGGCGCAGACGGGCACCCATGAAGCCGAACTCCCGGCCGCCGTGGGCGGTCTGGTTCAGGTTCATGAAATCCATGTCGATCTCACCCCAGGGCAGATCACGGTTGAACTGGGTGTGGAATTGCAGCAGCGGCTTGCCCAGCTGGGTCAGGGCCGGGATCCACATCTTGGCTGGCGAGAAGGTATGCATCCAAACCATGACCCCGACGCAGGCGGTGCTGTGGTTGGCATCACGGGCAATCGCCGAGATCTCATCGAGCGTGGTGCCAGTCGGTTTGAGCACTATCTTCAGCGGCAACCCCGCTTTTTCGTTCAGCTGCTGAGTCATCAGCTGGGCATGATCAGCCACCTGTTTCAGGGTTTCCGGGCCATACAGATGTTGGCTACCCACGACAAACCAGACTTCTAATTGCTTTAAAAATTCCATGATTCGTTCCTCATCGATGAAGCGGTTGATGGACCAGTCGACGCGTTAGTGCGCCCCGGATTGGCCGTAATAGGCATTTTTTCCATGTTTGCGCTGGTAGTGTTTTTCCAGCATGTAATCGGGCAAGGCGGCCGCCTGCGGATTGAGCTGATGGGTGATCCAGGCCATGCGGGCGACTTCCTCCAGCACCACGGCGTTGTGCACCGCAGCATGGGGATCACAACCCCAGCTAAAGGGACCATGGTTGGCCACCAGGATCCCCGGCATGGTCAGGGGGGGCGTGTCCCCCAGCGTCTCGACGATGAGATCGCCGGTCAGGCGCTCGTAGTCGTCCCGCACTTCGGCCTCAGAAAGTAGGCGGCTGCAGGGCACATCACCGTGGAAATAATCGGCCTGGGTGGTGCCCTGGATGGGGATCGCCCGCCGCGCCTGAGCCCAGGCGGTGGCATGGGTGGAGTGGGTATGCACCACCCCGCCGAGCTCCGGATACCGGCGGTAGAGCACCAGATGGGTGGCGGTATCCGAGGAGGGACGCAGCTCGCCCGCCACCCGGTTACCCGCCAGATCCAGCACCACCAGATCGTCCACCGTCATGTGCTCGTAGCTGACGCCACTGGGCTTGATCACCACCAGTCCCTGCTCCCGGTCGATGCCGCTGACATTGCCCCAGGTAAAGGTCACTAGGTTGTAACGGGGCAGGTCGAGGTTGGCCTCGAGCACCTGCTGTTTGAGCTGTTGCAGATTCATGCGTTGCGCCCCTCGTTGTAGAGCGGCTCGGCGACCGCCCCCCATTTCAGGAAGCGCTGGTAGAGGGTTTCATAGGCGGCGACCTTGTCGGCTTGCGGCTGGTGCGTGCGCTCCACCGGGCTTGCCATATGCGCCTGGGCGGCAGCAATGGAGGGATAGATATCGGCTGCCACGGCGGCAAAGATGGCAGCCCCCAGGGCGCAGCACTGATCCGAAGCCACCACCTGAATGGGGCGATTCATCACATCGGCGCACACCTGCATGACGACGGGTGACTTGCGGGCGATGCCGCCCAGTGCCATCACCTGCTCCACCGGCACTTCCTGACTGGTCATGCACTCCATGATGCTACGGGCGCCAAAGGCGGTGGACGCAATCAGGGCGCCAAACAGATCGGGGGCATCGCAACCTAAGTTCAACCCCGAGATGGTGCCCTTCAGGCGCTGATTGGCATTGGGGGTGCGACGCCCATTGAACCAGTCCAGCACCACCGGCAGATGCTCCAGATCCACCTGCTTGTCCCAGGATTGGGTCAGAGCCCCCAGCATCTGCTGCTTGTGATTCTCGACCGCGGTCTTCAACTCGGGATAACTCTTGGTCAGCTGATCCAGCGGCCAGCTCAGCAGCCGCTGATACCAGGCATAGATGTCGCCGAATGCCGACTGCCCGGCTTCCAGACCGATGAGACCCGGTACCACGCTGCCGTCCACCTGGCCACAGATCCCGGCGATGGCCCTTTGCCCTATGGTGCGCTCATCGGCCATCAGGATGTCACAGGTGGAGGTCCCGATGACCTTGACCAAGGTATTGAGGCTGGCGCCCGCCCCCACGGCCCCCATGTGGCAGTCGAAGGCGCCACCGGCGATCATCACCTCGGACGGCACCCCCAAGCGCTCCGCCCACTCGGCGGTGATACGCCCAACCGGAATGTCGGCAGTCCAGGTCTCGGTAAACAGCGGATAATCCAGATCCTGGGTCAGCAGCGGATCCAGAGCATTGAGAAAATCGGCGGCAGGCAGCCCGCCCCACTGCGGATGCCACAACGACTTGTGACCGGCGGAGCAGCGACCACGCTTGAGCTGGCTGGGAGCCTGGGTGCCACTGAGCAGGGCTGGGACCCAATCACACAACTCGACCCAGTTGCAGGCCGCTTCCCGCACTGCGCGGTCGGCGCGGGAGACGTGCAGTATCTTGGCCCAGAACCACTCGGAGGAGTAGATGCCGCCGATGTAGCGGCTGTAATCGGTGAACCGGCCGCTGTGACACAGTTCGGTGATGGCCTCGGCCTCGGCGATGGCGGTGTGATCCTTCCACAGCACAAACATGGCATTGGGATTCTTGGCGAACTCGTCACGCAGGGCCAGCACATTGCCCTGCGCATCGATGGGCGCCGGAGTCGAGCCGGTGGTGTCGACGCCTATGCCGCGGATCGCCATGCGCTGGGCGGGCGCCAGCAGGGCTACTACCTGCCGCACCGCCAACTCCATGGATTCGATGTAGTCCAGAGGATGATGCCGGAACTGGTTGCGGATCGGATCGCAAAACTTGCCATCCCGCCAGCGGGGGTAATAGACCACGTGGGTCGCCAATTCGGCGCCATCCTGGCAACGGACGGCGAGAGCCCGCACCGAATCACTGCCGAAATCGAGCCCGATGACGATGTGCTCAGCCATGGTGTTCTCCTGGGAAAAATGAAAGAAAAGGAATAACCGTGGCGGAAACCATAGGAGATGTGGGCCCTAGCCCGTTAGGCATCGGCTGCTGAAAATATGGATATATCGGCTGTCTGATTCATTTGTGGAAGGCGATTCAAATTTTGATACATGACAAAATCGCTAAAAATATAGACAAAATCGCTACAATTTCCCGGCGTGATCCAAGTCGCTAAATCCCACCAAGAAAGCGGTTACAAATAATCCCGTTCAATCAGAGAAGTCGATAACCACCTGTTTTAACTTGATGTTTTTTAGGTTGACGCCAACGCACTCAATTGACACATCAGGTACTCAAATTTAATGACTCACGATCAGGGGACATTGCCATGAATAAAATGGTTAAAAATCTAATCACTGCCGCTTTCGCGTTTGGTATAGCTAATTCTGCTTTTGCCGCAGAACAGTTGAAATTGGGATATCTGGTCAAACAGCCGGAAGAGCCCTGGTTCCAGACCGAGTGGGCATTTGCCGATAAAGCCGGTAAAGACCTGAATTTCGAGGTCATCAAGATTGCAGTTCCCGATGGTGAAAAAACGCTGAACGCCATCGACAGCCTGGCTGCCAACGGTGCGAAGGGCTTCGTCATCTGTACCCCGGACCCGAAACTGGGGCCCGCCATCATGGCCAAGGCCAAGAGCATGGATCTGAAGGTCATCACAGTTGATGACCAGTTCGTGAATGCCAAAGGCAAGCCGATGACCGATGTGCCACTGGTGATGATGGCCGCCACCAAGATTGGCGAGCGTCAGGGACAGGAGCTCTATAAAGAGATGACCGCCCGCAAATGGGATATCAAAGAGAGTGGGGTATTGGCCATCACTGCCGACGAACTGGATACCGCCCGTCGCCGGGTTGAAGGTTCCATCAGCGCCCTGAAAGCCGCCGGCTTCCCGGAAGCCCAGATCTACAGCGTCCCCACCAAGGCCAACGACATTCCAGGGGCCCTGGATGCCGCCAACTCCATGCTGGTGCAGCATCCGGATGTTAAAAACTGGCTGATTGTCGGCATGAACGACAACACGGTACTGGGTGGAGTCCGCGCCACCGAAGGCCAGGGCTTCAAGGCTGAAAGTGTCATCGGCATCGGTATCAACGGCGTCGATGCGGTCAACGAGCTGTCGAAATCCAAAGCCACTGGCTTCTTCGGATCCCTGCTGCCGAGCCCGGATGTCCACGGCTACAAGAGCATCCAGATGCTCAACGACTGGGTGGTGAATGGCACAGAACCCGCGAAGTTCACGGAGGTCACCGATGTGGTGCTGATCACCCGTGACAACTTCAAGGTCGAGCTGCAGAAAAAAGGTCTCTAGTCGGAATCAACAGGTGCCGGCATGGGGGTGACCCCATGCCGGACATGGGGTGAAAAAATGAATCAGTCAGTCCCTTATCTGGAATTTTGTGGCATCAGCAAAGAATTTCCCGGGGTGAAAGCGTTGCAGAATGTCTCCTTCGCCTGTCAGGAAGGCACGGTCCACGCTTTGATGGGCGAGAACGGTGCCGGTAAATCCACCTTGCTGAAAATACTCAGTGGTTTTCAGGCACCGTCGAATGGCTCGATCAAGCTCGGTGGCAGCGAGGTGACATTCCAGAACACGGTCGATGCTCTGGAAAGCGGCATCGCCATCATCTACCAGGAGCTGCATCTGGTCCCGGAGATGACCATTGCCGAGAATATCTATCTGGGGCAGTTGCCGACCCGGCATGGCTTTATCGATAAAGAAAAACTCTATCAGGATGCCGCCCGCCAACTGGCGCGACTCGGCATGGATGTCTCCCCCGAGACTCCCCTGAAGTACCTCTCTCTGGGACAATGGCAGATGGTGGAAATCGCCAAAGCGCTGACACGCGACGCGCGGGTGATTGCCTTCGATGAACCCACCAGCAGCCTCTCCTCCCGGGAAATTGAACAACTGTTTCGCGTCATTCGTCAGCTGCGGGATGAGGGCAAGGTGATCCTCTATGTCTCGCACCGGATGGACGAAATCTTCGAGTTATGCGATGCCATCACCGTCTTCAAGGATGGCCAGTTTGTCCGCACCTTCGAGTCGATGGCCGAGGTGGACCGGGATCTGCTGGTGAAGACCATGGTGGGTCGCGAGCTGACCGATATCTATGGGTATGAGCCTCGCCCCCACCGCGCCATGGGGCTGGAAGTCAAAAACCTGCAGGGACCCGGGCTCAAGGAGCCGGTGTCGTTCCACGTCAAACGGGGCGAAATTCTGGGGATCTTCGGCCTGGTCGGGGCCGGGCGCAGCGAGATGATGAAGCTCATCTTTGGCGCCGAAAAAATGGTCTCCGGCGAGATAGCGGTGTTTGGCAAGCAGGTGCCGATCCGCAATCCCATCGATGCCATTCACAGTGGCATCATGCTCTGCACCGAAGACCGCAAGGCACTGGGCATCATTCCGATCCACTCGGTGCAGGAGAACATCAACATCAGCGCCCGTCGCCACAAGGCGCGCGGCGGCTTTCTCATCAATCAGGCCTGGGAAGACGAGAACGCCAAGTTGCGGATCCGCGATATGCGGGTGAAAACCCCCTCGCCCCATCAGGCCATCATGCATCTGTCCGGTGGCAACCAGCAAAAGGCCATTCTCGGCCGTTGGCTCTCGGAAGACATGAAGGTGATCCTGCTCGATGAACCCACCCGCGGCATCGACGTCGGCGCCAAAAACGAAATCTATAACGTGATTTACGACCTGGCCAAATCCGGGATCGCCGTGGTGGTGGTTTCCAGCGAATTGCCCGAGGTCCTGGGCGTGTCGGACCGCATCCTGGTGATGCGGGAGGGACGGATATCCGGCGAACTGCTGCACAGCGACGCCGATGAGGTCAAAGCCCTGCATCTGGCGATGCCAGCCCGTTAATAACCGCTTTCGGACTTGAATCCATTAAGGAGTTTTACCATGGCCACATCTCTGGCAGCTGCACCATCCACCGTGAAGAAAGAGCCCAACCAGCCGGCGCTGCAGATAGCCCGCATCTGGGACCAATATGGCATGTTGGTGATCTTCGCCATCCTGTTCCTGTTCGCCAGTTTACTGATCCCCAATTTTGCCAGCCTGATCAACATGAAGGGTCTGGGTCTGGCGGTCTCCATGTCCGGCATGGTCGCCTGTGGCATGTTGTTCTGTCTGGCCGCCGGTGAGTTTGATATGTCGGTAGGCTCCATCGTCGCCTGCTCCGGGGTCACCTGTGCTGTGGCCATCAACGCCACCGAAAGCATCACCATGGGCGTGTTGGCGGGTCTGGGTATCGGCATGCTGTTTGGTCTCATCAACGGCATTGTGGTCGCCAAGTTCAAGATCAATGCGCTGATCACCACGCTCGCCACCATGCAGATGGCGCGCGGCCTGGGCTACATCATCTCCGATGGCAAGGCAGTCGGTATTGTCGAGGAGAGCTTCTTCGACATCGGCAACTCCGCCATGCTGGGTGTTCCAACCCCGGTCTGGATCACCGCCGTCTGCTTCGTGCTGTTTGGCCTGCTGCTGAACAAGACCACCTTCGGTCGCAACACACTATCGATGGGCGGTAACGAGGAAGCCTCACGTCTGGCCGGGGTCAACGTGGTGCGCACCAAGATCATCATCTTCACCATGACGGGTCTGATTTCAGCGTTGGCCGGTATCATACTCGCCTCGCGCATGACCTCCGGTCAGCCCATGACCTCCATCGGTTTCGAGCTCATCGTCATCTCTGCCTGCGTGCTGGGTGGGGTCTCGATGAAGGGCGGTATTGGCAAGATCTCCTATGTCATCGCCGGGGTCTTGATCCTGGGGCTGATGGAAAACGCCATGAATCTGCTGAACATCTCGCCGTTCGCCCAGTATGTGGTGCGGGGTTTGATCCTGCTGGCCGCCGTGCTGTTCGACCGTTACAAGCAAGTGCGCAAAGCCCGGGTCTAATCCTTTATCGCCAACCACGATTGCAGCCAGCGGACATGCTGGCTGCACCTCCTACCCTCATTGCTGTTGATCCGTTCTACCCGTTCAAGGTGATTGCATGAAGATATCGGCCAAGTTAATCCTGCTTATCAGCCTCGCATTTTTAGGCTGTCTGGTGGTGGGTGGCGTCGCCCTCGGGCAGTTGTCGGTGCTGAATAGCGAGATCCGTTCACTCAGCGATAAGACTATTCCCGGGATTGAGCAGCTCAAAACCATCAACACCCGCTTTCTCACTCTGCAGTTGATGGTGAATCGGCATGCCTTATCTTTCGATGGCGATGAGAAAAAAACTCTCGATGGGCAGATCACACAGACCCAACAGCAACTGACGCAGAGTCTGAAACGTTATCAGACCCTGCAGACCAAGGCGGCCAACCCAAGCTTTGATGAGACCGAAAAATTGGTGGTCAGCTACCTGAGTGCCGCCGATGAGATACTGTCGCTGTCGCGCAAGTACCAGAACAACAAGGCCCAGGAGCAGATGGTCGCGTTGACCGCTCAGGGCAACCGCATCAATACGCTGCTGGATCAAGCCACGGCCGAGAACCACCAGCAGGTGCAGCAGAGCAATCAGCGCGCCACAGCCGCCTATCAACGCGCGCTGGGTCAGCTGATACTCTGTATCGCCCTGGTCTCTATCGGCTTGGTGATCCTGGGCGGCTGGCTATTTTGGCAGATCCGCCGGGGTATCCAGAGCGCCGTCGCCACCATCAGTCGCATCGAGCAATCTCGCGATTTCACCCTGCGTGCCGAGATCTCGAGCAAGGATGAAATCGCCCATCTGCTGCAGGCCTTCAACGCCCTGATTGGTCACTTGCAGGAGAGCTTTGGCCAGTTCCAGCAAGGGATCACTCAGGTCACCACCATCTCGGATCAACTGCTCGGTGCCGCCAGTCAGGTCGCCGATTCGGCGAGCATCCAGCAGGGCTCCTCCAATCAGATGGCCGCTGCGGTCGAAGAGATGACCGTCAGCATCAATCATGTCGCCGATCAGGCGCAAGGTGCCAGCGAGCGCTCCCACGCCGCCGGGCAACAGGCTCTCGAAGGACAAGCGGTCATAGCCCAGACCGTCAGCGATATTCATGCTATCGCCGAGGCGGTCAACAAGGCCGCCGAGGAGCTGCACAACCTGGAAGGACAAAATCAGACCATAGTCTCGGTCATCAATGTGATCAGTGGCGTGGCGGCGCAAACCAACCTGCTGGCGCTCAATGCCGCCATCGAAGCGGCTCGCGCCGGTGAGCTGGGGCGCGGCTTTGCGGTGGTCGCCGATGAGGTGCGCAATCTGGCGGCCCGTACCGCCGCGGCGACCGAGGAGATCAGCGCCATGATCAATCAGGTGCAGAGCCTCTCCGCCAGCGCTGTGCATCGCATGCAGGAGGCGGTGCACAAGGTGGCCACCGGGGTCGCTAGTGCCGGGGATGCTCGCCAGAAGATGAATGATATCTGTAGCGTAGCCGGGGATAGTGAGGCCATGGTGCAGGATATCTCCCATGCCATTCGCGAACAGGGAGAAGCGACGGATGTCATCGCCCAACAGGTGGAGAACGTAGCACAGCAGGCGAACGAGAATAGTCGATCGGCGGACTCCTGTCAGAAGCTGGCCCATGAGCTAACGGCCATAGCCCACGGTATGGATGATGTGTTGCGCTCCTATCAGTTATGACCATCAATCATGGCATTCGACAGCTTACGCAGAATAAATGTGATGCAACTCAATTAGTTGGCGGAATTACCTCCGTCACACACAGCAGATTAGTGGTGGCCGAATACAATGCATAAAGCTGATTTTTTCACGAAGAAGTTTTTCTCTGCCGTGTCCGCCATGAAAAAAGATCAACCTAAACAGCTCAACCCCTTGCTGCCGGACTACCTGTTCGATGCGTTTCTGGTCTCTGGACTCACGCCCATCGAGCAGAATGATGTGCTGGACTTCACCATTGATCGGCAACACGGCATGAAGGGGTTCATCATGAACCTGACGGTGAAGGGCAAGGGCACTATTTTTTCCGGCGAGCAGGCGTTCGACGTCGAACCCGGCGATCTGCTGCTCTTCCCCCCGGAGGCGGTCCACTACTATCGCCGGGCCGAGGAGAGCGAGTGCTGGTATCACCGCTGGGTCTATTTTCGTCCCCGAGCCTATTGGGCGGACTGGCTCAAATGGCCTCACGAAGTGCAGCGAGTCGGACGTATTACCCTGGCTGAGCCTGAGCTTATCCAGGAGTTCGACCTGCTGTTTCTGGATATCGAGGAGACCCACAAGGCCTTCCGACCAATGTCGGAATCCCTGGCCATGAATCTGCTCGAGCGGCTGTTGATCCGCTGCTACGAGATCTCCTCCCAGGCCGATATGGTGCCGATGGATTATCGCGTTCTGGAAGCCTGCCAGATCCTCAACACCTCGCTGGCCGCCGAGATCACCATAGATGCCCTCGCCGAGCAGGTATTCTTGTCTCCTTCGCGTCTGGCCCATCTGTTTCGCGAGCAGGTCGGCGTCAGCATAGTCCGCTGGCGTGAAGATCAGCGCATCATGCGCGCCAAGCTGTTGTTGCAAACCACCCCCATGCCGGTGGCAGTCATAGGTCAGCAGGTCGGTTATGATGATCAGCTTTACTTCTCGCGGGTATTCAAAAAGCGGGTCGGTATGAGCCCCAGTGACTATCGCAAGAGTGCCAGTCCCTTGTAATGACGCTGTCCAACCACGAGTTGCATGGATAAACGATCCGAATAAGTGTGCCGTCTGAACAACCGCAGACACGCCATGAACCCTTCCATGGGGGCTCGACGGCGGCATCCCTGCCGCCAACGGTCTGCTTTTTATCCAGACGCCACCCTATTCCATTCACCACAACGAACTGGGACATAGCGATGATAAACGGGCGCTCACTGTGCCCACGCTCAAACTCGGCGAGCTACGCGCGACTTAGCGGATCCCCCGCTGCTGCTTGATCAACTCCCAGGCTTGCTGAATTTCCTGAGTTTTCTCCTTGGCCATATTCATCATCTCCGGTGGCAATCCTTGGGATGCCAACTTGTCCGGATGATGCTTGCTCATCTGCTTGCGGTAGGCTTTTTTCACCTCGTTATCACTGGCACTGTCCCCAACTCCGAGCAGGGTATAAGCATCCTTGAGGCGATCCCGGGCCGGAGGCGGCGTCCATCCTGCGCCCTGTTGTCCGGCACCGGCACGCTGCTGATGACGACCAAAACTGGTTTCCGCTTCTGCCATGGCGAGAAACTGCTCCAGCTCCCAGCGGGAAAAACCGAGCAACTCGGCCACTTCCAGCAGTCGCAGCCGCTGTTCGCCTTGCAAAGGACCGTCGGCAAAGGCGGCCTGCAGCTGGATCTCCAGAAACACCCGCAACAAATCCATCTGCCCACGACAGGCGCGGCGGAAACTGACCAGCTCCTGATCCAGCGGATAATCCGCATCCTTGCCCTGGCGGAACGACTCCTGAGCCTCGCGCCGGATCTCGCCCTGCAGTTGCATGCGATCCATAAACAGACTGGCGATGCGGATCTGTTGTTCACTGACCCGTCCCGCAGCTTTAGCGATATGACCCATCACCGCAAAGGTGGTATGAAAGAACAGCGCCTGTTCGGCACGAGTCGGCACCCGGCGAAAACTGAACCCCTGTTGACGTCGTTTGCCAATGTCATAGGCATGGCCAATCCACAGCCCGAACAGGGCACCAATCCAGTTCCCCAGCCAAAGGCCGAGTAAGAAGCCAATCAACTTGCCTTTATAATTCATCAGCCACTCCTTGTCCGCAGAGTGCTTCATCGCTCGAGTATCGAGTGCGCAGCAGCTGATCCAGTTGCATCAGACGCTCGGGCGTACCGATATCGCGCCATTCAACCTGAAGATGGGTGCCGGACACCTGATCCGCGGCGATCCAGCGTCGGAACCAAGGCAATAGAGGCTGCTTGCCCGCCGGTACCTCGGCAAAAGCTTGGGGGTGATAGAGCGCCACACCGCTGAAGGTCAGCGCCGGTTGCGCCAACACGCGCCCCTGCTGCAGGGTGAAATCACCCTGTGGATGCTGTGGCGGGTTATCCACCAGCCACAGATGGGCCAGATCGTTACCCAACGCCTGCCGGACGAAACCTTCGTAATCGCAATCGAGCCAGATATCGCCGTTGATCACCAAGAACGGGGCATCCCCCAACAACGGCAGGGCCTGACGAATGCCCCCCGCCGTCTCCAGTCCACCTTCAACCTCAGCAGACCAAAGGATCTGCACGCCGAACCGGGAACCATCCCCCAGCGCCGCTTCCAGCTTGTCACCCAGCCAGGCGTGGTTGATCACCAGTTCGCGAATACCCGCCGCCCGCAGCTTTTCAATATGGTGCACGATGAGCGGCTTGCCGCCGACGCACAGCAGCGGCTTGGGGATCTCATCAGTCAGCGGACGCATCCGCTCTCCCCGACCGGCAGCCAGGATCATGGCGCGCATGACGACACCTCGCTCTGGGGCTGGTAAGGAAAATGCGGCAGCACCCGCTGCTCGAGCCAGGCAGCAAACGACTGCAACTCAGGCTCAGCGCGCGCGGTTTCCCACACATAGAACAGGGTGCGGGGGATATCCTTGAGATAACCGGACTTACCGTCTCTATGGTGCAAGCGGCAGAAGATGCCTGCGGCCTTGAGATGACGCTGCATTCCGGTCAATGCCAATGACGAACGGAAACGGGCTTCACCCATATCCCCAAGCAAGCCGGCAGCCTGATAGCACTGATAACCAAAGGTCACCATGTCGTTGACCAGGGATAATGGCCAGCGCACATAGCAATCCTTGAGCAGGGAGACTAAATCGTAGGTCAGAGGCCCGCATACCATATCCTGGAAGTCGATCACCGCCAGAGACTCGTCCGCCAGCACCATCAGGTTACGGCTATGAAAATCCCGATGCATCACCACCTGCGGCTGCGCCAGATTGTTGCGGGTTAGCAGACCAAAGGTCTCCTCCAGCAAGCGCTGTTCCGTCTCATCCAGGTTCAACCCCAAGTGTTTGCCCAGAAGCCATTCCGGGAATATGCTGTTTTCTCGGGCCATAAATTCGGCATCGAAAGGCTCCAACGGCAGCTCAATGCGCGCCATGGTGGGCAATAAGGCGATGGCCTTGCCATACCACTGCCGCACCGAAATTGGATCCAGTCGCGCCAGCAACATCTCGTCCCCTAAATCTGAGACACAGAGAAACCCCTGGTCCAAATCAACAGCATGAACAATAGGTGCCGGGATGGCCGCCCGCTGCAGCGCTTGGGCATTGCGCACAAACTCGCGGTTTTTCTCGGTTTGCGGTGGGGCATCAACCCAGATCTGGCCATGAGCACGGTAATAACGGCGGAAACTGGCATCCCCGGAAATGAGCTGTAACTGCAGTTGAGGATCCTGTTCACAACCCTGAGCCCAGAGGGTCAGAGCCTTTAATCGGTCTTGATTCATATCGATATAAAAACAGGGCCATTGCTTAGCCCTGATACCTGGTCGTTGAAGCAGCCATGAGTTATGGGCAGAGAGAAGCCAATCGCCCCATCGTAGGGCGTTAGCCCTGATTGAAATAATGCTTTATCATTGTCGGCTAACATAAAATAATGGCCCGCAAAGCACAACCCGCGGTCGGCGCCTCTTCTTCGTTCGCCCGGTTCGCCAACCGTCAGGAATCATAGAGCTGATAATGACCCATAGCACCCTAGGTTTAACCAGTACCCTGCTCGCGACCAGCCTGCTGGGTGCCCCCTCTGCTCTGGCCGCAGAGGGCGTAGGCACTTTTGATCAGCGTTGTTACAGTGATGTTCCCCTGGCACAGGATGCGCCCGCCAATATCAATCAACTGCCGGTCGAAGTGAACGCCGACAGCGCGGAAGCCACCCAGGATGGTAAGGCTATCTATCGAGGCGACGTGCAGATTTTTCAGGGCATCCGCACCCTGAGCTCCAAATATACCGAGTTGAACCAGGTCACCCGCGATTTGACCGCTGAAGGCAATGTCTTCTATCAGGATGGTCAGGTTACCCTGCGCAGCAATGATGCCCTGCATTCCAATCTGGATACCCGGGAAACCCGGCTGGACAAGGCGGAATATCAGCTGCATAGCTCACCGGCGCGCGGCAAGGCCGAGCATATCAACCTGAATGAGCAGCAACGCAAGCTGGAGCTGGAAACCGCGCAGTTCACTACCTGTCCTCCAGGCCAGGAGATGTGGTGGCTCAAGGCCAGCTCGGTCAAAGTTGATCAGAACGAGGTTTTCGGCGAAGCCTGGAACGCCACGCTCTGGTTGTATGATGTGCCGGTCTTTTATGTTCCCTACATGACCTTCCCGGTCAAGGATGAACGCAAATCCGGGTTGCTCTATCCAACGTTCGGTTTCAGCTCCTCGGATGGTATGGATCTGCGAACCCCCTATTACTGGAATATTGCCCCGAACTACGACATGACGCTGACGCCGCGCTATATCGAGAACCGGGGCACCATGTTGCAAAATGAGTTCCGTTACATGCCGACGGAAGAACAGAAGGGCAAACTCTACACCGAATATATGGGCGAAGACCGTCGAGCCAAGGTATCGGACGCTAATCTCGACTCTCGCTGGTTGGTGAACTTGAATCATCAATCCCGACTGAATGATGACAGTCTGCGTATCAAGGCCGATGCCACCCGTGTTGGGGAGAATGACTACAACTATTTCAATGACTTATCACCACCAGTTTCCAGCGGTATCGATAACCAGTTGATGCAGTCCCTCTCCGGTGGCGTCTATCAGGAGCAGTGGAACTTCAGTGGCGAAGTGCGTGACTACCAGATACTGCTTCCCGATGCGCTGGAGCCGCACCAGATGTTGCCGCGTATTAACTACAATGCCTACCACACCGGCAACTGGTACGAGACCTCGCTATCCAGTGAGTTGACTCGTTTTGCACACGCTTCGGAGCGCCGCAAAGCCTATACCGGCGATCGCTTGCATCTGGAACCGGAGTTGACCATTCCCTTGGCCAAGGCGCCCGGATACAGTCTCGAGAGCCAGTTCAAGCTGATGTATACCCACTATCAGCAAGAAGTCCCCTCGGATATGGATAGTTATTACCAGCAGCAAGGGTTTGGTAATCTGGCCTCGACCGTCAATCGCACCCTGCCCTCGGCGCGCGTCAAAGGCGGTCTGGTCTTTGACCGAATTGGCGACTGGAATAAGCAACTCTACACCCAGACCCTGGAGCCGGAGTTCCAGTACCACTATGTGCCCTATCAGAATCAGGACAACATAGGTCTGTTTGATACCACCAACATGCTGCCGGATTACTACAGCCTGTTCAGTGACCGCCGTTATGCCGGTCTGGATCGGATCAGTGATGCCAATAACGTCAGCATGGGCTTGACCAGCCGGGTGTTTGATGACCAGAGCGTCGAGCGGGTGCGCGTCACAGTAGGCCAGGCTTATTCGCTGACCAAACCCAGGGTGACCCTGCTGCCGGATCAGGCGGACAGCACCAATTCCCGCTCCTTGCTGACATTCGAAGGAGATATCCACCCCAGCGATCCCTGGTTCCTCAAGGCTCGCATGCTTTACAATACCGATGAAAGCCAGATATCACTGGGAAGTAGCGCGGTTGAATACCGGCAAGATCAATTCATGGCACAACTCAATTACCGCTATGTGCGGGAGGGCAACGTCGTTGTCACCGCACCCTATGAGCAGACGGATATGAGCCAGCTCGGAGGTTTGACGGCTATTCCCATCAACCAGAAATGGCAGGCCATTGCCGCCTATTACTACGATTTGCAGCAGAGCCTGAACATTGATCGTCTCATCGGGCTACGCTACGACTCCTGCTGCTGGAGCCTGGATCTGGTTCTGGAACAGGAAAACAAACCCGATAACGTCACCCTGACCGCTAGCCCGGAGACACGTGTTGGCTTGCAATTCCAGATGAAGGGGCTGGGCAGTGTCGGTTCAGGCACCAACTACACCCTGGATACCCAACTGTTGCCCTATACGCGTCCATTTAACCTGAATGACTGATCGTCGGTCATAGACCCGGAATGAGATTGATGAAGAAAAATATGCATAAATTATTAACCTTCGCCCTGCTGGCAGGTATCGGACTGACCAGTCAGGCGGCCACGCTGGATCGTGTTGTGGCCGTCGTCAATCAGGATGTGGTTCTGGCCAGCCAGCTCGATAGCCTGGTCGCCAAGGTACAGCATGATGCCGCAGGTAGCGGGCAACCCCTGCCCGAAGAGTCCCAACTGCGCAAGCAAGCGCTGGATCGCCTGATCAGCGAGAGCTTGGTCGTACAACTGGCGGATCGTCAGGGACTCCGCGTCAGCGACAGCCAACTCGATCAAGCCATTGCCTCCATCGCCTCGGATCAAAAAATTACGGTTGAACAGCTCAAGCAACAAGCCGCTGCCGATGGACTGAGCGAGGCTCAGTTTCGGGATCAGGTGCGCCGTGAACTGCTGATGAGTGAAGTCCGCCGCAACCAGATGCGTCAACGGATCAACATCTCCGATCAGGAAGTCGAACAGGTGGTGAAACTGATCCAGACTCAGGGCAGCAAGGAACAGCAATACCATGTCGGCCATATCATGCTAGCCCTCTCTTCCTCGGCCGATGCCGATGAACAGGCTCGGGTAGCAGCAAAAGCCGAACAGCTGCTGACCCAGCTCAAGGCCGGGGCCGACTTCAAGAAAATCGCCATGGCTGAAAGTTCAGGTCCCAAGGCCCTCGAAGGCGGTGACTGGGGTTGGATGACCCTTGAAGAGATGCCGACTCTGCTGGCGGAAGCCGCTCGCGGTGCCCATGATGGTGATGTGGTGGGACCCCTGCGCTCTGGTGCCGGCCTGCATATCGTCAAAATTTTCGCCAGCCGGGGCGCGACGCAAGGCCAGCAAATTGAGGTCAAGGCGCGCCATATCCTGATCCAGCCCTCCATCATCTTGAGTGAAGAAAAAGCCAAACAAATGCTCGAAGGCTTCTTGCGTGACGTCAAAGCCGGTAAAGCCAACTTTGCCCAATTGGCCGAAAAGTATTCCGAAGATCCGGGCTCTGCAGTACAGGGCGGTGAATTGGGTTGGGCCAATCCGCAGATTTATGATCCCGCCTTCCGCGATCAGGTTTCCACTCTGTCACCGGGCCAATATAGCCAGCCGTTCCGCTCCAATCACGGCTGGCATCTGGTTCAGGTCGAAGACCGCCGCAATGAAGCAGCCACCGATGAGGCACTGAAAAACCGGGCCTATCAGATGATCTACAACCGCCGCTTTACCGAAGAAGCCCAGAGCTGGCTCGACGAGCTGCGGGATGAAGCCTACATCAACATAATTGCCGAGCGTGCGGCACCATGAGCACAGTAGCCCGCATCGTCATGACCCCGGGCGAACCCGGGGGCATAGGCCCAGATTTGATCCTCGGCCTTGCAACTCAAGGCTGGCCCGTGGAATTGGTGGTGGTGGCCGACCCAGCCTTGCTGATGGCTCGCGCCAAGCTGCTGGATCTGGCTGTTGAATTACAGCCCTATCAACCTGAGCGCCTGGCCAGCCCCCAGCGTAAAGGGACACTGACGGTGGCGGCTATCCCGCTGGCAGTTGCTGCCGAACCAGGCCAACTCCAGGCAGCCAATGGCCCCTACGTGCTGGCAACTCTGGCGCGCGCCGCCGCTGGCGCCTTGAGTGGTGAGTTTGCTGCGCTGGTGACAGGTCCGGTGCATAAGGGGATCATCAACGAATCCGGGGTCCGTTTCAGTGGTCACACCGAGTTCTTTGCCGAACAAGCGGGTTGTGATCAGGTGGTGATGATGCTGGCAACCGAAGGCTTGCGCGTCGCCTTGGCGACCACCCATCTGCCATTGAAAGAGGTGGCCGATGCCATCACCCCCGACAGCCTGACACGCACCCTCCAGATCCTGCATCAGGATCTGCGCCAGCAGTTTGGCATCGCCAGACCCAGGATCTATGTCTGTGGCCTCAATCCCCATGCCGGTGAAGGCGGTCATATGGGACGGGAAGAAATTGATGTCATTGAACCCGTCTTGGCAAGTCTGCGCCAACAGGGCATGGATCTGGTAGGCCCGTTGCCTGCCGACACCCTGTTTCAAGAAAAATACCTGCGCGATGCCGATGCGGTGCTCGCCATGTACCACGACCAAGGATTGCCGGTCCTCAAATACAAAGGCTTTGGACGAGCCGTCAATATTACCCTGGGCCTCCCCTTCATCCGCACCTCGGTCGATCATGGCACGGCGCTGGATCTGGCAGGGACAGGCAAGGCCGACATGGGTAGTCTACTGACCGCCCTCCACCAGGCCATCGATATGGTAACCAAGCAAGCATGAGTAACGACAAGGTACATCTGGGCCATACCGCCCGTAAGCGCTTCGGCCAGAATTTTTTGCACGACCACTATGTGATCGATGCCATTGTAGCCGCCATTCATCCGCAAGAAGGCCAGGTGATGGTGGAAATCGGCCCGGGTCTCGGCGCCCTGACCGAACCGGTTGCCTCACAAATCAGCCACATGCATGTCGTCGAGCTGGATCGCGACTTGGCCGAACGCCTGCGTCATCATCCGGTCCTCAAGGACAAGCTGACCATCCACGAAGCGGATGCCATGAAGTTCGACTTCAACCAGCTGAAGCAAGACGGCCAGCCACTGCGGGTGTTCGGCAATCTGCCCTACAACATCTCCACGCCCCTGATGTTCCATCTGTTTGAACAATCCGGCCTCATCAGCGACATGCATTTCATGTTGCAAAAAGAGGTGGTGGATCGTCTGGCTGCGGGCCCTGGCAGCAAGGTTTATGGCCGATTGAGCGTGATGGCGCAATATTATTGCCAGATCATTCCGGTGCTGCAGGTCGGCCCGGGATCCTTCAAGCCCGCCCCCAAGGTGGATTCGGCGGTAGTTCGGCTGGTGCCTCACGCCAAGCCAGCACTGGTGGCAACCCAGGTCAGCGACCTGCAGCGGGTTTGTCTGGAGGCCTTTAATCAGCGCCGCAAGACGATTCGAAATAGTATGCGCAACTTCATTACACCAGAGCAGTTGACGCTGCTGGACATAGATCCTAATCTGCGACCAGAGAACCTGACGCTGGAACAGTTTGTCACTATCGCAAACTGGCTGAGCGAACACCCACAGGGGTAACCATGGTTGAGCGTATCCTGATCCGATCCTATCCCCGCTATCTTGCGGAGCAATCAGTGCCTGATCAGGCGAACTTCAGCTTTGGCTACACCATTGAAATTGAAAATCAGGGGAATCGCCCAGTACAACTACTGGAGAGGCATTGGTTCATCACAGATGCCAACGGTCAACGTACCGAAGTGCAGGGTCCCGGCGTCGTTGGCGAACAGCCATTCATCAATCCAGGTGAGTGTTATGCCTATCAAAGCGGTGTCCAACTCAAGACACCGCTGGGCTTTATGCAAGGAAGCTATACCTTTCAGGACGAATCGGGAGAGCTGTTCGATATCGATATCCCTCTCTTCACCCTGGCCATTCCCCATCTGATCCACTAGACAGGCGTTATGGCACTTTATTTTGTTGGTGATGTGCAGGGCTGCTACGACGAGTTGCGGCAACTGTTGGATTTGGCTGGTTTCAGCCAGGACGAAGATGAACTCTGGTTGACCGGAGATCTGGTCGCGCGCGGCCCCAAGTCACTGGAGGTCCTGCGCTATGTCGCCTCACTCGGTGAACGGGCTACCACGGTTCTCGGAAACCATGATCTGCACCTGCTGGCAACGGCGGCCGGTTATGCCAAACCGAAGAAAAAGGATCAGCTCGAAGCACTACTGAACGCGCCCGATGCAGCAATATTACTGCGCTGGTTACGCCAGCAACCTCTGCTGGTAGAACACCCGACCCGACCCGTGATGATGTGCCACGCCGGTTTGTCCCCGCAGTGGGATCTGCCAACCGCCCGACGCTGTGCCCGTGAAGTAGAAGACTTGCTGCGCAGCGATCAGGGGAACTGGCTGCTGTGCCACATGTATGGCAACGACCCGGCCCATTGGGATGAGCGCTTGGCGGGTCTTCCTCGCTGGCGCTACATCATCAATACCTTCACGCGCATGCGCTTCTGCGGCATAGATAGCAGCCTCGACTTTCATAGCAAGGTATCGCCCAAGCAGCAAAGCCCGGACCTCAAACCCTGGTTTGAATTACGCCCTCAGCACCAGGATGAACCTGAGTTGATCTTCGGTCATTGGGCGGCACTGATGGGGCTATGCCCTGTGCCACGCATCCACGCCCTGGATACCGGCTGTGTGTGGGGCAATCAGCTCACACTCTGGCGTTGGGACGACGATACCTTCTTCACTCTCAGCTGCCCTATGTATGCCAAAGGTGACTAAGGTCCCCGCCTGAACACCGGATAATAAAAAACCGCCCTAATCTCGGCGGTTTTATTATCCGGTGATGAAAGGCCGGATCAGCGCTGGCGGCTCAGGGTGACAAACTCGCAGGCATAGGCGTTTTTCTCATCGGCCGGATGCCTGGCCCGCTCCAACTCCTGCCACCCGAGCGGCATATAATCCGGGAAATGGGTATCACCACTCAGCTGGGCATCAATGTAGGTCAGATACAGGCGATCCGCGCGCGGCAGCGCTTCGGTATACAGTTGCCCGCCGCCGATGATCATCACCTCATCACAATCCGCCAGCAGTTCCAGAGCCGCTTCCAGCGAGGCGGCCACCTCCACCCCTTCGACTCGCCACTGGGCGTTGCGACTGACGACAACATTGCGCCGCCCGGGCAATGGTCGGCCGATCGACTCAAAGGTGCGGCGTCCCATGACTACGGGTTTCCCCAGGGTGACGGCTTTGAAATGGCGAAGGTCGGCAGGCAAATGCCAGGGCATGGCATTGTCTTTGCCAATGACTCGATCCTTGGCCATGGCGGCGATCAGTGAAAGCAACATAAAAGACTCATACGATTGGGCGATTGCGGTAAATGATCAATGGCGGAATAGCCAAGCCGAAACTCAGGGCCATCAGAATAAACAGCGTCTTCAACCCATTCTCGATGGCGGCATTGATGAGATGCCCACTGACACCTTCGCTGTTCATGCTCAGCACGGCAATGATGGTATTGAACGCGAACTTGCCGGGTATCATAGGGATAATACAGGCCACGGTAAAGACTGGGCGCGGCGCCAGCAAGCGGCGGGAGAGGTAGACAAACACCAGACTGACAAAGCTACTTGCCGCCAGTGTGGCCCACTCGATCGGTAGCCCGTAATGCATCAGGACAGCACGCATGCTATGCGCCAGAGCTCCGACCACGGCACAATATTTCAAGAAACGCGGCGGCACCGAAAACAGCATGGCAAATCCGACCGCTGGAATGGCTGACCAGAATGCGTCCCACAATGCCAAACTAACCAGCTCTTTCATGGTTGCCACCCCCAGACTCCGGTCAGCTTCATCGCCAATACGATACCGGTCGTAGCACTCAAGGTCAGCATGGTCGCCGTCAGCCAGCGCGCCAGTCCCATGTTGTAATAGCCTTTCACCACATCCAGCATGGCATTGATCAACGGAAAGCCAGGCACCAGCAGCAAGACGCAGGCAGCCATCGCCAACTCGGGTTGCGCCCCCCAGTTGTTCAAGGTGGCCAGGCTGGCGATCAGGGTCGCAACAAACGCGGTGGCGGCAAAATTCAGCAGCGGGCTGAAGTGGCGATGGGCAATTTCCTGACGCACAAACATACCGACAGACGAAGCCAGAACCGTGATCAAAAATACTGGCCAATCCCCCCCAAACAGCAGACTGAAACTACCACAGGAGAGACCAATCATAGCGACCACGGCCCAGCGGTTATAGCGGTATGGCTTGATGGCCTCCAGACGGGCACGCACCTCGTCGGTATTTTCCAACAATTTTTTCTCGGCCAGAATGCAGATACGCTGGATCTCACACAACACCTGCATATTGATCCCAAACTCATGAATGCGTCGCGTGGTGGTAATACAGGAGCCATGGTTCAGGGTGGTCAGGATCACGGCACTGGGCGTGATCGCCATCTCCACGCTCTCGACGCCCAGCGTCAAGCCGAGGCGACAGGTCGTTTGCTCTATAATGCGGCTCTCGGCCCCGCAAGAGGCCAGCATCTGTGCGGTTTTGACTAATACCCGGGTGAGAGCGGTCTGCTCATCACGGGTTAACTGTTTCTGCTCTTGCATCGCGTTCATCCCTGAAAGTGTGCTGAGGACGGATCTCTGCTGGCGATTATAACGACATTCGCGCTACGGTTCGTTAATCGATATCAAGGATCATTCCGGCTCACGGCCAGGCCTCGGATCAATTTCTCCAGCAGGGTAATCTGCAAACTGGTCTGGTAAATCAGCCAGCCATAGCCATAAGCATTCAGGGAATGGCTCTGTTGCTGTTCCAGACTGACCAGCATCATCTGCTTGAGTTTCAGGCCATCCCCGGAAGCCGCTTCTGGAAGCTGAAGCTGTTCACCGGCGCAGAAACGGCTAAATGCCGTTAACCGCTCGCCCAGAGTTCGCGCCTGGACACTGATGGCGTACTGCTGCTGAATCGCTTGGGCACTAGCACTATTCTCCCAGCGGCTCTGCGCCAATAGCTCTAGCAATAACAGGCAACGCTCTTGAACCTCGACCAGAGCCTCCAGCTCCTTGCCATAAGGCCTGAGGCTCCGGCTCTCCATCCGTACCGAATTGAGCAAGCCGCGCTGCCGCTGTATCGTCCGTTGTAACTGCTTGATGCGTCCCCGGGTCTGCAGGGGTTTATGTACGTTCGGCGACAGATGACTCTGCCAGAGATGGGACATGCCCTGCAGGGATTGCGCCAGCAACCAGCGCCACTCATTCCGCGCTCGTAGCGGCAAGACGCACTGGGAAACCAGAATGGCAATCGCACAACCCAACAAAATAGTGGCAGTCCGCCACATGGCCTCCTCCATGCCCTGATCGCCCCCATCCAGCACTATCATCAGGGTAAATCCGGCCACCAGGTAGGCGTAACTCATCTTGCCGCTGGCTCTCCAGGTAATAAAGGCGATGGCCAGCAGCGCCAGAAGACCACTGAGCCAGGGATCCTGGGTCAGATAGAGGATCAGGATGCCGTACGCGGCGCCAAATAGGGTACCGATAATGCGCTGAATAGATTTTTCCAGCGCCCCACCGACCTGAGGCAGCGTCAGCATGATGATGACAATCGTCACCGAGGTCCAGGCCAGGTACGGAACCGGATACAGCAGATTCAACAGATGGGCGATCAACAGCGCCAGGGAAATCTTGATCACATGAATGACGCGAATATGTCGGTAAATCAGGGTTTCAAAGCGGGAAGCGGGAGAAAAAACAGACATGCAGGCACCTGAAATAACAATCCCTCCTCTGAAAAGAGGAGGGATTGGCGGTATCAACGGGTGTAAATGACTTCTACATCGTAGTCATCTTCATCCCAATCATCATCATCGTCGTCATCTGTATCCTCTTCTGCAACCTGCGCCAGTTGTTCCTTGTGGTAATCATCCCACTTGAATTCAACTCGCTCCGGTTGCTGCGCCTCCAGCTCACTCGGCTTCGGCATGCTTTCCAGCAGATTCAGAATGTCATAACAAATAGGGTCTGTACCCTGCTTGTCAAATGCGGAAATACGATAGACAGGACCTTCCCAGGCCATTTCCCGCACCACCCGCTCTATGATGGCATCGGCTTCTTCTTCCAGCACCAGATCCAGCTTGTTGAACACCAACCACCGGGGCTTGGCCGCGAGCTCAGGATTGTATTTTTCCAGCTCATGGATAATGGTGGTAGCACTGACGGCTGGATCGGACTCGTCCGGCGGCAGAATATCCACCAGATGCAGCAGGACCCGACAGCGCTCAAGGTGCTTCAGGAAGCGGATCCCCAGCCCGGCGCCTTCGGCGGCACCTTCGATCAAGCCAGGAATGTCGGCGATGACGAAGGACTTCTCGGACTTCATCCGCACCACGCCCAGATTGGGCACCAAGGTGGTAAACGGATAATCGGCAACCTTGGGACGCGCCGCAGAGACAGCACGGATAAAGGTGGATTTACCGGCATTCGGCATACCGAGCAGACCCACATCCGCCAGCAACAGCAACTCCATACGCAAGTTACGCTGTTCACCGGGCGTGCCCATGGTTTTTTGCCGCGGCGCGCGATTGACCGAGCTCTTGAATCGGGTATTTCCCAAACCATGGAAGCCACCCTTGGCCACCATCAGTTTCTGGCCGTGCTGGGTCAAATCCCCCAACACTTCGCCGGTATCTTCATCGACAGAGCGGGTACCTACTGGAACCTTCAGTACCAAATCCTGACCGCGGGCACCGGTACAGTTGGCCCCACGACCATTCTCGCCACGCTGGGCGGCATGGAAACGCTCGAAACGGAAATCGATCAGGGTATTCAGGTTCTCATCGGCCAGCAGATAGACATCACCACCATCGCCACCATCACCACCATCCGGACCACCGTTCGGGATATATTTTTCTCGGCGAAAGCTGACGCAGCCATTGCCGCCGTCACCCGCCTCAATACGGACCTGAACTTCATCAACAAATTTCATACTTTTACAACTCCCGCACCAACTCAAGCTTGATGGTGCAATTATAGAGATCAGGAACGATTACCGCGAGGCGTCCGATAGGCGATGATTCGGTCTGAACGACCAACCGCTGCTGATAAGCAGCAGTAAAACAAAAGGCCCTGCCATAGGGCAGGGCCTTTCGAGCCTTCAGCGCAAATTACTCAGCAACGATGCTGACAAACTTACGATTATTCGGGCCTTTAACTTCGAATTTGACCTTGCCTTCCGCCTTTGCAAACAAGGTATGGTCTTTGCCACAACCTACGTTTTCACCGGCATGGAACTTGGTGCCACGTTGACGGATGATGATGCTACCCGCCGGAACGTTTTCACCACCGAAGTGCTTCACACCCAGGCGTTTGGCTTGGGAATCGCGACCGTTGCGGGAAGAACCGCCAGCCTTTTTATGTGCCATTTGATGGACTCCTCAGAATTAAGCGGTGATGCCAGTGATCTTGACTTCGGTGAACCACTGACGGTGGCCCATCTCTTTACGATGATGCTTACGACGACGGAACTTGACGATCTTGACCTTCTCGCCACGGCCGTGAGCCACAACTTCAGCCAGAACCTTGCCGCCGGCAACATATGGTGCACCGACCTTCACTTCTTCGCCTTGGGCAACCATCAGAACTTTATCGAATTCTACGGTAACACCGGTTTCAGCTTCCAGCTTCTCCAGGCGGATAACCTGACCTTCAGCTACACGGTGTTGCTTGCCGCCACTTAGGATAACAGCGTACATGTTTAAACTCCGAATTGGGCAACCACTCTGCCTTGCAGACGATGCACAAAAAACTAGATGACAATGGGCGCGCATTCTACGCAACTTGCCTGAGTGAGGCAAGGACCATTTCAGGAAAAGATCATATTGTGATCACCGCCGGGTTGAAGCAGCGGATAACACCGGACACTGCATTAGCTTAACAATTCATGTAGAATCGGGGAACACGAATTCGGCATCTCCGAGCCCTCATCAGGACTTAGTATCGATAGTTATGGATCAACACGCAATTCGCGCGATTTCTGCCGATGATATGCAAGCGGTAAATGCGCTCATCCTACAGCGTCTTCAGTCTGATGTTACTCTCATCAATCAACTTGGCGTGTATATCGTCAATGGGGGCGGCAAGCGCATGCGTCCCCTGTTAGCTGTACTGGCAGCTCGAGCTCTGGGTTACCACGGCGATCAACATATCAAGCTGGCAACCATCATAGAGTTCATTCATACCGCTACCCTGCTGCACGATGACGTGGTTGATGAATCGGAACTGCGGCGCGGCCGTGATACCGCCAACGCCCTGTTTGGCAATGCCGCCAGCGTGTTGGTCGGCGATTTTCTGCATACCCGCTCCTTCCAGATGATGGCTGAGCTGGGCAATCTGCGGATCATGGAGATCATGGCCGAAACCACCAACATCATTGCCGAAGGTGAGGTCATGCAGCTGATGAACTGCAATGATCCCTCGACGACGGAAGAAAGTTATTTTCGAGTCATCTATTGCAAGACGGCCAAACTGTTCGAAGCTGCTACTCGTCTCGGCGCCGTTTTGTGCGGCAGTACCCCCGAGCTCGAACGGGCGATGCAGGATTACGGCCGCTACCTGGGTACTGCATTTCAAATCATCGACGATGTGATGGATTACACCTCGGCCAGCACCGAGATGGGTAAAAACGTTGGGGATGACCTTGCCGAAGGCAAACCGACCCTGCCGCTCATCTATGCCATCCAGCAAGCCAATGATCAGCAGCGAGCACTTTTGGTCGAGGCTATAGTCGAACGCAATGGGTTGGAACGACTCGATGAGATACTGAGCATCCTCGCCCAGACCGGAGCCATTGACTACAGCCAGCGCCGCGCTCAAGAAGAGGCGGAAAAAGCCAAGGCTGCACTGGATATACTACCGGCTGGCCACTATCGGCAAGCTCTGTATGAGCTGGCGGATATGGCCGTTGCCCGCATTAGTTAGCTCGTTCACGTTAGTTAGCGCGCTCGCCTCAGCCACCCCATCCGCATAGCACAGCCTCAAGCTCGAATGAGGTATCGCATCAAGGCCCAAGTGGCCTTGTAAAGGCCTCTCCTACGGCCAACGGAATTATCCACCGCAAGCCGGAAACAAAACCATAAAAACAGGGAGCGCATTTTTAGCGCTCCCTGTTTTTTTATTCACGACTTTTTACTCACGGCTAAGGCATCTTAGACTTGAGGATACCTTAGGTCGGGTCGGTTCTCAGTCTGTGGCTCAAGGTGCCGTCGGGGCGGCTGAGCTCGCAGCTCCCAATAAGGCTTCCTCTGCCGCATCAAGAGCCGCAGCCTCTGTCGTAGCCGCGCTGCTGGCTGCACCTGATACCGGACTGGCGAGTACAGCCGGTTGGCATTCCACCGCACTACTGGTGGCAACGGCTTGCTGGGGCGCATACCAGGCCACCAGGCTCTGTTGCAGTTGTGTCGCCGCCGCCTGTGGCGTCAGAGTTCCGAGCACAACCTGTTGCGATGCCTCATTCAATTGCTGGCTCAAGGGGGGCTCACCCCGTGACAGAATTTGTGCCGCCACGCGAATGGTGGAGTCACAGCTGTCTCGCCAGCTCATCATGGTACTGGCCACCGGATTTTTCAGCTCGAAGAAATGGTTGGAGAGCGAGAAGAATCCCGGCACGGCATTGGAATACAACTCGGCGAATTCGGCACTCGCCATCCACTCCAGCAACTGACGGGCCGCCTCTTTGTTCTTGCTCTTGGCATTGATCGCAATCCCGATATCGGTATGGTCGGTGAAATAGCAGGCATCCCCTTCCTTGGCGACGGGAGGCGGAAAGGCACCAAAGTTGACCTTGCCATCAAACTGGCTGATCGCCCAGGAGCCGGCCACTATCATGGCCGCTTTCCCGGATTGAAACGCCTCGACAGCTTGCGCCTCGGTCACATCCCCCGGAGCAGTGCCCAAATAAGGTGACCAGCGCGCCAGTTCGTCAAATACCGCCACATACGCCGGATCCGTCAACCGGGCTTTCCCTTCAATCAACGCCAGCCGCCCATCTTCACCATGCCAATAGTTCGGCCCTATGTTCTGGAATCCCAACTCGGAGACTATCCAGTTATCATGCGCCGCCAACGCCAGCGGCTGATAACGACCATCGGCCTTGACCTTGTCCAGCACAGCAAAGAACTGCTCACGCGTCTTGGGAACGTCCAATCCCAACGATTTAAAAATATCCAGATTGTAATAAAAGCCCTGGATCACCGAGGCAATGGGCAGGCAGAAGGTTTGTGCTCCAGTATCCGTTTGCCAGGCGGCTTTGGCAAAGCTGGGGAAGTTTTCCATCCCTTGCAGATCGGTCAGATCTTCCAGATACCCGTTCTTGAACAGCTGCAGGGACTCATCATACGGCCGACAGCTAATGAGATCGCCAGCCTGCCCCGCCGTCAATCGCTGACTGACAGTAGCTTGATATTCGCTGGCCCTGACCGGGGCCAGAGTGACCTTGATATCCGGGTGTTTGGCCTGGAAGCGAGGCAGAATTTGTTCCTTCCATAACGCCACATCATCGATTTGCCAGGTTTCAATCACCAGTTCAGTGGCGACGGCTGAACAGCTCAAGCCAAGAGCCAGCATTGCACTACATACTTTCAGCATATCCCTCTCCTAAACCTTGAAACGCGCGATGAGTTGTTGTTGTGTCGCCGCCAGCGCCGCCAGCACATCACTGCTGGTCGCCGAATCCCGGGATGCGATTTCAGTTTCGTGGGCAACGTCGGCAATCCCCGAAATATGCTGGGCGACACCTTGGCTGACCGAGATCTGCTCGGCCGCCGCATGGGCCACCTGATCGGTCATCTCCTTGATAGCCTCCATCCGCTGTGCAACTCCTTGCAACGCCTCTTCGGTATCGCGGGTTTGCTGCACACACAGCCGCGTCTGTTCATGACTACGTCCCATCACCGAAACCACATCGTTACTCGATGCTTGCAGATTGTGGATCATGGACTGTATCTCTTCCGTCGACTGCTGGGTGCGATTGGCCAAAGCCCGGACCTCATCGGCGACGACGGCAAAACCACGGCCCGCATCACCAGCCCGAGCCGCCTCGATAGCAGCATTCAGGGCGAGCAAATTGGTCTGCTCGGCAATGCCGCGGATAACATCCAGAATGCTGCCAATATTGCCACTGAAACCATCAAGCTTGTGGGTGATGCTCACGGCAGCCTCGATCTCTTCCGCCAGATGTTCGATACGCTGGCGGTTGTTAATCACCAGATTCCTGCTCTGCCGGGTTTCGTCATTGGCCTGATCCACTTGATTGCGTGCATTTTCGGTAGAGCGCGCAACTTCGGTGGCACTCACCTCCAGCTCGGTAATGGCCGCAGCCACCTGATCGGTCTGACTCTTTTGATCCTGAACCCGCGCCATGGCCCGCTCGCTGATCTGGGCCGTGCGTTCAGTTTCCGCCACCAGGTGCTCGGAGCCGTTACGGATCTCGACCAAGAGCGTATCGGTATTGCTGGCCAGCTGATCAATAGAACGAGATAAGGCCCCGAACTCATCCTGACTGCGATAATTGATACGCCGGGTCATGTCCCCCTGCGCCATCAGCGAGAGCTCCTTGTTGATCAGTTGCAGTGGGCGTTGAATGCTGCGCGCCGATGACCAGGCCACCAGCAAAGCCACACCAACCGATACCGCAGACACCAGCAGGATCCAGAAGATGGCATTCTGCACGGCAGTTGCCGCACTAGCCTTATCCGCTTGCACGCTTTGGCTCGTCACATCGATGAGCGCCTGTAATTCCTGATTGACCTGATTGGAGAGTCGATCCAGCTCAGCTTGCGCCGCCAGAACCTCCCGGGTGAGTTGTTGGTCTTGCACCAGAGTTCGGATCAAACCCCGATCGCCGAATGCCAGCTTCTTAAGCAGCTCGACATTGCGACTAAAGCGCTGTTTCACATCATCGGGTACAACGATATTTTCCAGGCGCTTGTCGGCAATCTCGATATCCTTGGCCAACACCTTTTCCAACGATAACAGATCCGTATTTCCATCTGTGCGCTGGATCTGCTTGATATCCCGCGCAATACCACTGGTGATCAATTCAGCCTTGTTGTGCAAAGAGCGTTTGCTGGAAGTAAATTGCAGCAACAAATCGGCCGCCGAGCGGTAGGAGTCATCCAGCCGCAAAAACTGATTGCGCATCCCCATCAGGCGAGCTTCCAGCTCGACCTGTTGTTGGTGCAACCCCATCATTTTTTCCGCCACTCCGAAGACCTGAGGGGCCAACTTTTGTACAGCCTCGAGTCGACTCAGCTCGGTGCCTTGCAGATCAAAAGCCACCATCCCCTGAAGTTGCTGGCTGTAGAGCTGTTTGCTCTGTTCATACTGTTGGCGCAATGCCGGTAGCGCCGACGCCTGCCGATTGCTCAGATGAGCCAGGGTATAGCGATTGGCCAGCAACAAGGCTTCGCGCAAACGCGTCGTGGTCATCGCCAGCGGCGTTGCCTTCTCGGTCACCTGTTTGAGCTGATTATGAATGCCGGTAGTCTGTAGGTAACTGATGCCACCCAAGATCAGCAGCAACAACAGCAACAGCGCAAATCCAGCCTTGATGCGTTGGACGATTGAAAGGGTCATCACGTCTTCCCTTGATATAAGTGAATGATTGGAGTGGAGCAGGCGCATCATCCAGATGCCGAAACCGTTTGCAAATGATTCAGGGCCTATCTGTGCACCAGAACATGCTGTTGGCATAAAGCGCCAACAAATTAATACCCTATCGGAACCCTTGGTCGCATGAGGCTCCGAACATCCCAAGTGTAGACAATCGCTCAGCAGATGAGAGGAGTAAACACACCGCCAACCTGGGCAATTGCCAGTCATGTCTCAAGGCGGACGAGAAAGCATGAGTGCGCTAAAAATAGAACACGCAGCATGATATGCGACCGCGAGGCTCGGGAGCTGTAATGCTTAAGGCAATAGACCGCAGCCCTAGTACGGTGACTGCGGCGCATTATGGTGCCTGATGATTTATCTGCCCGAGCGCTCAAGCATGGCCGTCAAGCCGCTATTGCGCTCGGTCGGGCGCAGGACAACCCGCGCCAGCAACTCCTCACTGCCGAATAACGCCAGGCGTTGTTTAGCCCGGGTTACACCGGTATACAGCAGTTCGCGAGTCAGCACCGGGCTATCCTGCTCGGGCAACACCAGCAGAGTCTGGGCAAACTCCGACCCCTGGGACTTGTGGATGGTCATGGCATAAACGGTCTCATGGGGTGGTAAGCGACTGGGTAAAAGAGCTCGCAAACCACCATCGGGTTGCTCAAACCACACCTTGAGGCGGCCCGTCTCGTCCGGGAGGCAGAGCCCCATATCACCGTTATAGAGGCCAACCCCGTGATCATTGCGCACCACCATCACGGGGCGACCGGCATACCAGTCCCCTTCACGCTGAATCAGCCCTGCCCGTGACAGGGCAAGTTCCAGACGCTGGTTCAGCCCCGCCACTCCGAATGGACCCTCACGCAGAGCACAGAGGATCTGGAAGCCGTGGAATGCCTTAAACACCTGAGCCACGCCTGCCCCCTCGCGGGCGGCCTTAAGATAGGTGCCGTAACCGGCCACCCCTTGAGCAATCAGGGTCTCGTAGGCATTCCCCACCCAGGAGTGCAGAGTGATATCGTTAAAGCCCATCCCCCAGACTGATTTCACCGCCGCCGCATCTCCGCTATTGCAAGCCCGAGCCAACTGGCCGATGCCTGAATGCTGATCAAAGCGCCAGCTTTTGCTGAGCAGGCAAAGACTGTCGCGCACCGGGGTACTGGTGGCGGACCCCGACAAGCGGTAGCCGGTTTGACGGGAGAGCCAGGCCGCCAACTCCTGGCTGATACCCTGCTCGATAAAGCTGCAGATATCACCGAGCACGGCTCCCGCCTCCACCGAGGCCAGTTGGTCCTTATCACCCAACAAGATCAGCCGGGCATGGGCTGGCAGGGCATCCAGCAAACGCGCCATCATCGGTAAATCCACCATCGAGGCCTCATCCACCACCAGCAGATCCAGATGCAAGGGGTTGCCCGCATGGTGGCGGAACTGACTGCGCCCCGGGATCACCCCCAGCAATCGGTGCAGAGTCCCGGCCTCGGTCGGAATAGCATCAATCCACTCAGAGGGGAGATCCAGCGCTTGCAGGGCCGCGCCAATACTCTCGGTGAGCCGTGCCGCCGCCTTACCCGTGGGGGCCACCAGCCGGATCGTCGGGGCTTTGCCCCCTTGCAGACCTGTCTCTACCAGAATAGCCAGCAACTTTGCCACCGTAGTGGTCTTGCCGGTACCAGGGCCGCCGGAGATGACGACAAAGGGGCGAGCCACCGCCGTGGCCGCTGCCACTTTCTGGTCATTGCAACACAGCACCTCGGGCACCAGTTGATTCAGAGCACCCAGCTCGCTGGCTGAGTTGGCGGAGGCCAGCAAGGCTTCGATGGCGAACCAATCCACCGCCTCAGGCATCACCAGATCCAGATACTTCTCGATGAAGTGCCGGGCCGAAAAGCTCCCGGCCAGACGAGCCTGGAGCAGAGCGGTCAAGATCAGCTGATAGTCGCGGGCAAACAGACGCGAAAGCGTCGGCGCTATCTCGGGCCACGGCAGCCCCTCATCAGACCCCCGCTCGCTCAAACGGCGCAAATGGTGGGCCACCCGTTGCTCGTAATCATGGTAGCGGGTGAGGTAGAGCCGCCCCTGCCTCAACCGCAGTGGCCAGCGGGGACCGGAGGTATCCGACGAATCACTACCTGACTGCTCGTCATCAGGTTGCTCACTACCGACCAGGTGGCTGGTGGCAAACAGCTTAGGCCAGCAGGCCGGCGCTGGCAGATCGGCCAGCAGCGCCTGGCTCCGCTGCGGATCCAGCCCAAACGGCCGCAGAGATCCTCCAGCCAGCAAATCGAGCGGCAGGCAGACATGGCCACGCCCCAGCTCATAGCAAACCAGAGCCGCGCCCAGCACCAGTTCGGGAGTACCGCCCAGATCTGCCACCAGCTTGGCAAATTGCAGATCCAGCTGACGGATCCGCCCCGCCAGTGCTAGCGCTTTCAATCGTTCGATCATCATTGCGCTGGTCGCCGTGCTGATAATGATACCGCTCATGCCTCTACCTCATTCAATGCTTGAGAGCCCGGGGCTGGCGGCTCAGAACCTTCGCTGAACAACTGATCCAACCCCGACACCAGTTCACGACTCGGACGGGTATAGTAGACGCCCCCCTCCGGCATGCCGCGCAGGAACAGATAGAAGACACCGCCAAAATGCTGGTCGAAGTCATATCCCGGCAGCCGCAGGGTGAGCAGCCGGTGCAGCGCCAACGAATAGAGTTGGTACTGCAGATCGTATCTGTGCTCCGTCATGGCTCGCTCCAGCGCCGGGCTGTGGTAATCCGCCGGGCTCATGCCGAGGTGGTTGGATTTGTAGTCCAGCAGATACCAACGCCCCTGCCACTCGAATACCAAGTCGATAAAGCCCTTCAGCATCCCCTGTACTGTGGCAAAACTGAGCGGTTTGTTGCCTCTTGATAGCGGATCGTGGCGCTGACAGAGCGCCGTCAGCGCTGGTGCAGTCACCCGGCCCATGGGTAAGAAGAATTCCAGTTCGACCTGCTTGTGGCGAGCATCCAGCTGGCGCAGCCGCAGCGGCGCGCCAGACTCGCCCTCTGGCGCGGGAAGCAAGTCGGTATCGAGCACCGCCGCCACCTGCTGTTGTAGCACTGTCACCCAACGACCATCGAAGCCATCCTGGGCCAGCAGAGCGGCTATATGTCGGGTCAGCTCATCACCGCCCGCACTCGGGAAGTCGATAGTTTCGAACAGGCTGTGCAGCAGGGTGCCGGGGCGCGCGCCCTTCGGGAAGGTGAAGATGGAGGGCCTTGGCTCTTCCTCTTCGACGATGGGAGCCGAGGCCTCCGGCGTCACTTCGTCATCAAAACCGGGATTGGCCAAGACTCCCTTACTATGACCGTTACCCTGGGCCGCCAGCCCGGAGTAGGAGCTGATCCACCAATCCCGCTCAAGCCGCCCCGCAAAGTGGCGCACCATGGGCTCCCCAAGCTGCTCTTGCTCCTGTGACAACGGAGCCGGGCGGGTGAGCGAGGGTTCACCCACTGCCACTCCCGGCAGCGCCTGCGCCAGCTCGGCGAGAGCTGTGGCCAGGGTAGTCGCATCCCCGGCCTCACCTTTTTGCAACAGATAGCCGATAGCGGTGTGGTGCAGATCAGTCTGCTCCGACTTGCCCGCCCCGGCTCGTACCGGTGCCAGCCCCAACCAGGTGGCGTAGACGCCCCGGGTCAGCGCCACGTAGAGCAGCCGCAGATCTTCAGCCAGGCGCTCCCGATCCGCGGCCGCCAGCGCGCTGGCGGCGCCAGTCAAATCGAGGATGGTGTGGTTCTCCCCCTCGCCCGATTCGTGATAGAGCGGAGTCTCGGCAGCGCGGTGGCTGCAGATAAAGGGCAGGAACACCAGCGGATACTCGAGCCCCTTGGATTTATGGATGGTGACGATCTGCACCAGCTTGCGCTCGGACTCCAGCCGCAGTACCTGCTCCGCATCCTGACCACAGGGGCGATTCACTGCCTCCCCCAGCCAGCGCAGCAGGGCATACTCCCCATCGAGCTCACTGCTGATCTGTTGTAGCAGCTCGGCCAGATGGAGGAAGTTGGTCAGCCGTCGCTCGCCATAGGGGCTCGCCAGCATAGATGAAGCGAGATTGCGCCGGTGCAGTAGGGCTCGCAACATGGCCAATACGCCGCGACGCTGCCACACAGTACGGTACTCCATAAACTCCTGAACAGCGCTCTCCCACGCCCGCTCGTCCGAAGCAAGGGAGTCCAGAGCCCATGCATCGAGATCAAACAAACCGGTCGCCAGTGCCGCCCGCAGGCTGCGCTCCTCACTCGGATTCTGGCCGGCATGCAGCAACAGCAGGATCTCCCGCGCCTCCACCTGATCCAGCACACTTTCACGATTCGACAGATAGACAGAGGCGATAGCAAGCCGCGCCAGCTCCTGCTGGATCAGCCTGCCCTCGGCACCGGTGCGCACCAGCACAGCGATATCCCCCGCCTTGACCGGCGCATCGCCGATCATCGCCTTGCCCTCACGGGCCAGACTTAGCAGCCGATGGATCTCTGCCGCCGTCACGCGGGCCATCCGGCTCTGGTAATCCCCCCGGTTGAAGGTGGGCTGACCACCCAGCTGCCAACACTGCAGCACAGGCGCAAACGCGCCTTCAATTACAAGGCTCTCATTTTTTCCCTTGGCTTCCACCGGCAGGAAGGGGATATCAGCTTCATAGATAAAGGGATCTTTCGCCCGCTGGAACAGACCGTTGACCGCCGCCACCAGAGCACTGCTGGAGCGCCAGTTGCGGCCAAGAGTGTAGTGGGCACTCACATTTCGCCGCGCCTGAATGTAGGTAAAGATATCGGCACCGCGAAAGCCGTAGATGGCCTGTTTGGGGTCACCAATCATCAAGAGTGCCGTATCACTGCGACCGCCATAAAGCCGATGGAAGATGCGGTACTGCTGGGGATCTGTATCCTGAAACTCATCGATCATGGCGACCCGGTAGCTGGCACGAATGCGCTCGCACAGCCGCTCACCCAGGTTGGAACCGAGTGCCCCGTCGAGATCTTTGAGCAGATCATCGAACGACAGTTGATGAGCCTGCTGCTTGCTTAACTGCATCCGCTCGCGCACCACCCGGGCGGCTCGCTGCAGGATCAGATCCCGAATGCCAGGGCGACTGGCCAGCAGCTCATCGATCTGGCTGAACAGCGGCAAGGTCGGTAGCTCGCCCCCCTTCTTAAGGTTCGCCTCAAGGGTTGCTTGCCCGAAACGCTCCAGATCGGTGGCCAGGTCATAGCCGCTGGTGGGGTCTTGCGCCCAGTCGCCGATCTTGGTGAGCCAGCCTTCATAGTTTTTGCCGGTGTAGCGGCTGACTTGCCCATCCGTCTGGCGGCGGATCTCGTCCTGCTGCGCCAGCCACTGCACCTTGACTGCCTCAATGCGGGCCATCGCCGCCTGATGACGCGCGGCCAGTGTCTCATTGTCCAGCGCGGGGCGGATCTCCAGCTCGCTATGGTCGAGCCAACTGCTCATATCTCGCAACAAAAGTGCTGGACTGTTCCAGAGAGCACGCACAGCACGGGCCAGCGTTTCATCCACCGGATAGAACTCGGCGCGCCAGTAGTCACTCACAGCCTGCAGTCTGAGCTGGCTGTCATCGGTCAAGAATTCGGTTTCGAATAAGGCGCCCGATTCGAAGGCATTTTGCTGCAACATCCGCTGGCAGAAGCCGTGAATGGTAAAAACTGCTGCCTCATCCATCTGCCGCTCAGCGGCTAACAGGCGTCGGGCAGCCAGCTCATGATCTGCCACCTCGGCCAGTAGACCAACCAACAAAGGATCTTTTTCTTTGTCGGCGACACTGCCACGCAAAAATGCCAGGCGAGCCTCGTGGATGCGGGCGCGGATCCGTCCCCGCAGCTCGGCGGTGGCCGCTTCGGTAAAGGTCACCACCAGAATTTCGGTCACCGACAGCGGCCGCTCGTGGGCGCAGGGTTGCCCCACCGGCTCTCCCTCTTCGCCGCCTGGCTCATCTGCTGGCTCAATAAGCGGACCATGGCCCAACAGCAGCCGCAGGTAGAGCCCGGCTATGGTGTAGGTCTTGCCAGTACCGGCCGAGGCTTCGATCAGTCGTTCACCATGCAGTGGAAAACGCAGCGTATTCAGTGCCTGAGCCATTATTTCAACTCCTCCAGGGTGTGAAGCAGCGGGCTCAGATGTTCGCGGGCCAACGCCTGCAGCTGGCTCATCACCACCTCGTTGAGTTCAGGAAAACAACGGGCGACATAAGGATCCTGCCCCTCGCCGATCGCCATATAGCCGCCGTTGAACCGGGTGAGCGCCGCCTTGTCAGCGGCATCGGGTTTGTCCTGAGCCTTCTCGATGGCCTTGAGCCAATCCCAGGCCGTCATGGGGAAGAAGGGAAGCGGCCGCTTCATGCCCTGTTCCCAGAGGCTCACAAGTGCAGCCAGCTTGGGCCGGGCCTCATCGGCGGGGAGTACAGGCAGCCGCCAACTCTGCTTGGCATCCAGCAACAGGGTATCGCCGGGGGTATCGCTCAAGCACAGACAGAGATGCTGGACCCAGCCCAGCAGCAGATCCTTACCGTTAAAGTTGCCCGGTTTGACCACCAGTGCACGGCCCTGCTGGGTGTCGATCCACCCTTGCAGTTGACCCTGTGCCAGCGAGATATCGATCTCCACCGCCTGTTTTTCTGCCAGCCACGGACGCAGCCGCTCCGCCAGATGGCCCATCTGCTCATCCAGCTCGTCTAGCAGCAGGCTGCCGAACCATCCTTGCGGCAGTTGACCGGAGAGGCGCAACCGCTCGCGCCGGATCTCGCTGCTCCCCGCCTTGAGGTGGGAGTCGAGTAGCAGGTCTTTGAGCTGATAGAGCTGCAGGCCGTCCAACTCGAATGGCTCGCTATCCTCGATGTTGGCCTCGTTCAACTCGAACCAGACCTTGAGGCGGCGATTGAGGAAATACTTGGCGGGCTGACGATAGAAACGCAGCAGTTCGGCCAACTCCAGCCCCTGCTCTCTTCCCCATTCGGGTGGAAGCGGCAGCTCGCCGCTCTGGAAGTTGGCAGCCCCCAACTGTGGCGTGAGCGCAGGCAACCAGTCGGCGGCATAGGTAAAGAGCCGAGACCCCTCTTCCGGATAGAAGTAGTCGCGGCTGTAGGGGGTGAGTGGGTGCAGGACTATAAGGTGCTGAAGCAGACGCTTGCCGGAGGACTCGTCCGGCAGATCCTCATCACCCGCCAACACGAAGCCCTGCCGGACATAGTCAATTAGTTCGGCCAACAGCACAGAAGGCACCTTCTCGCTGTTATCCTGAGCACTGAACCCCTGATAACTGATATAGAGCCCCTGCTGCGCACTGAGCAGCGCCTCGAGGAAGAGGTAGCGATCATCATCCCGGCGAGAGCGATCGCCACGGCGGGAAGCAACGGCCATCAGATCGAAGCCCATGGGCGCCAGTGTGCGCGGGTAGACGCCATCATTCATGCCCAACAGGCAGACCTGCTTGAAGGGGATGGATCGCATCGGCATCAGGGTGCAGAAGTTAACCTGTCCGGCCAGGAAGCGCTGGCTGGAGCGCGACTCCCCGAGCTCATGACCGAGGTAATCCTGCAATAGTTCCGCCGTGATGGACTGCTCGAAGTGCGCCTCCGAGAGCTTGCCCTGCCACTCGGCCAGTTCGGTGCGGATCAGTTGCAGCTGACGCTCTTCATCCTCATCGGCGAGATAAAAGCGCTCCAACAACTCGTTGATACAGGCGGTCCACTCCGGCAGGCTCTGCTCGCGCTGTAGACGCGGCAGGAATTCAGCCAGTGAATCGACAAACCAGGCCAACTTGCCGAGAGCCAAGCCTTGCTGTCCCTCAATCTCGGCATAGGGCAATATGCTGGCTACAGAGCCATGCTGCCCTGCAATATAGTCAGCGTAGGGCAAGATGCCCGCCACTGGCTCGCCATCCCCCATGGCAAAGCCCAGCAGCATACGGCGTAAGCCGAACAGCCAACTGTTGCCGGACATGGGCGGCAGCTCGAAACGCTCCGGGTAGGCATCATCCAATCCCCAGCGGATCCCGGTCTCCTGCACCCAGAGTCGTAGCTGGTTGAACTCGTCATCATCCAGCTCGAAGCGGCGCAACACGGCAGGCACCTCCAGAATGGAGAGCATCTCCCCCGCACCGAAACGGGAATGAGGCAACCGTAGCAGGGCGAGGAAGCTTTGCAGCAGCGGGCTCTCCTGACTCGCAGCCCGATCCGACACCGCAAAGGGGATCAGGCCCCGTGCGCCAAAGACAGCCTGAATGTAGGGGCCATAGCTGTTCACATCCGGCATCATCACCACCACATCTTTCGGGGTGAGGCTCAAGTCCTGCTCGAACAGTGCCAGCAGCCGGTCGTGCAACACCTCGAGCTCACGCATGGGACCATGGCAGGCGTGGATCTGCAAAGACCCATCCGCCAAATCGATAGGGCTCTTGTGATGGCTGCTGTCGAGATCGACCCGGCCGGCCCCTCGTTCCGCCAGCTCCAGCACATCTTTCTGGATGGCGCGCAGCAAGCTGGCATTTCCATTCGCATCAAGGTCATCGATATCGACGAAGGCTTCGATCTGCGGCACATCCAGCTCCATCAGCTGGTGCAGATAGTCCCGGCCCAGCTTGCCCATAGAGGCGAGCAGCGGGTTGGCAGGTCCCTGCAGAGACTCGATATCAGTGCCAGGTTTGAGCTTGTTCGACAGCCGCGCCAGGGTTTTTCTATCCAGCAGATCCCCCCAGTAGTAACGGCAGGGATTGGTGACGAAGAGATGAACCTCCACATCCACCCGGCTGCCCAGAGCCAGCAGCGCCTCCACATAGCGAGGCGGCAGCGCCGAGATGCCGAATACAAATACCCGCTGGGGCAGCGTTCCCGGCAGTTGGGCACTCTTTTGCAACTCGTGGATAAACTCTTCGTAGAGGTTGGCGCGGTGATAACCGCTCGCGCCAAGCGCCAGAGTGCGAGCCACCAACTCGCGCCACAGTTCGGGCTGCCACTCCTGACCGCTCACATCGGCCAGCTCAAGGCCCAATCCTTTACCCTCTTCCCAGCAGGCGATCCAATCCGGCCGGTAGACCAAATACTGGTCGAACAGATCCGCAATCTTTTGGCAGAGCTGCCACAGACGCACCTGCTCAGGATCACGGTGCGGCTCTTGCTGTCTCTCCTGCATACCCGCGCCCCCAAGATAGGCCGCCAGCGGCGCAAAAGCGGGACGAGCGAGCAAAGCGGGCAGTATGGTCATCAGCTGCCAGCTCATGGTGCCCTTGTTGTAGGGGCTCTGGCGTGGCACATCCGCCAGCACCTGGGTGAACATATCCCAGATAAAGCTGGCGGGCAGCGGAAAGTCGATATTGGCGGCGATGCCGAATGCCTTGGCCAGCTCCAGCTTGAGCCATTGGGCCATGCCTGGACTCTGCACCAGGATCTGTTCCTGATCGAAGGGGTGAGACAGCGGAGTCTGCCGGATGCGGCTCACCAGCAACTCTTTGAGCAAATCCAGCTGATTGGAGTGATAGAGGGTAAACATGGACAGCTCCTGCCAATTCAACAAAGAATGCGAGGGAGGGACGAAGGCGAGTAAAAGATGAACAAGCCCAACCACTTCACAAGAAACGAGATTGTCAGGGATCGAGGTGGAAGATGCAAAAGGCACTTATTGCCCGAGGCAAGTTAAGCAGCAGAACATGGCGCTTTACATGAGTTTGACGCAGTATCAGTAATTCACATACGTTCACCATATTGGACTGGTCTAGACCCTCACCCACCTTATACTGGCGAGATCCATTGTGTGCCTCACGAGCCACAACACCGAGAGCAGAGGGTACATTGTCAGGGCTCTTCGGTTCCCCAGACGTCCTACCCGTAGACCACTAATCGCTGAATCGCAGGCTCCCATAGTCCGATTTTGTAGGCCAGAGCGGAGCTATGACAGAGATAGCTTGCGCGTATGAGTGTGAGCCATTGGACTAGATCCAATGTTTGAAGTTGGCATTCTGCTCTCAGACAGACAGAGTTAGACAATAGGCGATGAGTGTCGATTGCTAGACTACTGATACATTGAGGGCTGGGTGTGAATGGTGATCATCGGGTTAAGATTGAGCGCGAAGGATAACAAGCAATAACTATCTTTGAAGTCTCGGGTTTCGCTGTTGAAGCGGACGGAGACTCAGTTGATAGCGGTGATATTACCTTCAGGCAGGGGATGAGATCCCAAACCATTGCCATCAAGGCTCGCTTTGGTATTTCGTAGATTTTCGCTTCATGCGATCGCAGTCAGCGTGTAGGAAGAACTCTTTTTAACGCGGAGACCTCTGTTTAATTACTTAGAGGTTTTAAAACAAAGGAGGGGTAACCCCCTCCTTTGGCACCCTAGATAACTCATTATTACCCGAAGATATTAACTCGCTAGGCTAGGACTTATACGACTCTCGTCGCACATTACTTCTTGTAATGAGTAGCCATGTTGTCCAAACGTTGGTTTGCACGGATGGCTTCAGACTTGGCTTCCTGTACGTCGGTAGCCAGCTTGGTTTGCTCGGAGCGCAGAGCACTCACTTCGCCAGCCAGTTGATCAACCTTGGTAGTCAGGCCTTGTACGTCAGCGCTCAGTTGGTCGGTATTAGCACAACCAGCCAGCAGAGTAGCGCTCAGTGCAACGGTGCCCAGTAAAACTTGATATTTGTTCATGAATAACTCCCTGTAACTTGCGAGATATAAGGCAAGCATGTGCAGTATGGCATAGAATATTCCCAATAGAAGCCCTATTTTTTTCTTTTTACCCCTTGAAATTACAGCAAAAAATTGCATAGGGCTAAAAATGGAATAAAAACTAAGTTTTTTTACCCATTTTGCTTGTTTTATAGTCAATACGGCTTTCGTTAGCAGCGAGATGAACAGTAGAAATATGTCAGCGATCACCAACATATCAGCTTCAGGAAACAACACAAGGGACAGCAAGTAGAATCTGCCGAGAGATTTGATATTACCGAGCTGGTGCACAGTTTATTCTCTAATGTAGCAAAAGAGACGATTCGGGGTAGTAGCAGGGAGATCATTGCAATTCAGAAAAAACAAAAAAGCCCAGACGATAGTCTGGGCTTTTCGATAGTGGCGGAGTGGACGGGACTTGAACCCGCGACCCCCGACGTGACAGGCCGGTATTCTAACCAACTGAACTACCACTCCGCATGTACTTCGCGCTTTCTGTGGATAACGGGTCAAGCTATCC
>JBBRVG010000007.1:0-66805 GCA_038247115.1 Enterobacterales bacterium
CAGCGGGTGAGTACTGCAATATCCTGGCGGGCAACGACTACTGCAGTGGCGCTTATGTCACCGTCGATGGGTCAGGTAAGGCCAGCTTTAATGTTGGAGGGATGAAAGCGGCTGCCATTGTTGCTGAGTGCACCAAGTCAACCCCGTGTAGCGGTGGTTCTGTGTTACCTATCAACAAGTTTTCCAGCATGAATATCCGCAGCACCAATAATGCTTGGGCCAGCACCGCCATGACGGTGGATGCCAACCGAGTTTGGTCAGCCGATATCACCTTCACCGGTGCCGGGGATGCCACAGGTACCCAGCGCTTCAAGTTTGATGTCTATGGCAACTGGACTGAAAACTACGGTGACACAGAGGCAGACGGCATTGCTGACAAGGGAAGCGCCAAGGATATCTACTTCAATGGCGTGGGTAAGTACAAGGTCTCGCTCAAAGAGAGTGATATGAGCTATACCCTGACCCAGATCTCCAGCAATAAGGCACCGGTAGCCGCACTGACTCCTAAGGCATTGAGTGTCAAATTGGGTGACAGCGTGGTATTCGATGCCTCCGGCTCCACTGATGATGTGGGCGTTACCGGCTACAGCTGGTCTACCGGTGGTAGTGGCAAGAATGAAACCGTACTGTTCGATACACTGGGCAGCAAGACCATCAGCGTGACGGTTACCGATGCCGAAGGGCTGACTTCCAAGGCCAGCGCTACCGTGACGGTAACCGATGGCAGTGTGGTCTTTAACAGTACTCTGGCTAGCCTGAATCTTCGCGGCACACCCAACAGTTGGGGCAATACGGCCATGACGCTGGTTGCTGACCATGTCTGGGAAGCTACTGTGACCTTCGACGGCCAAGCTAACCAACGCTTCAAGTTTGACGTCAAGGGTGACTGGACGCAGAACTATGGCGACACCAACAAGGACGGCACTGCCGAGTTGGCCGGAGCTGATATCTACAGCACAGTCGTGGGTCAATACAAGGTCCAGTTCAACGACGACACCCTGAAGTACACGCTGACCAAGATTTCCGGTAATGACACCCCTATCTATACCGGCAATCTGACCAGCCTCAACTTCCGTGGCACCCCGAACAGCTGGGGTTCAACGGCGATGAAGCTGGTGGCCAATAACACCTGGCAAGCTCAAGTCACCTTTACCGGTGCCGGTGATGCGACGGGTTCACAACGCTTCAAGTTCGATGTTCTGGGCGACTGGACCAAGAACTATGGTGACACCAATGCCGATGGCGTGGCCAACCTGAGCGGGTCAGATATCAAGACTGCAGTTGCCGGCACCTATCTGGTGACTTTCAATGACAGCACCTTGGCTTACACCCTGGTCGCAAAATAGCACCATCCTTCGTTTCCACGTTGATCGTATTGCGTCCTCCCCGGAGGACGCTTTTTTTTTGTGTTACGGGCTTCGGCTTATTCGAGGAAGGGGTGATGATCTTGATATCGCCATGGGCCTCTTGGGCTGGCAACTGGGGCTCTAGGCCCGTGCAAATACATGAAGGCGGATGCAGAGCTGTGAGGGGACTTTACCGGAGATCATGAGTGCGGAGGCGGGACTTCCAGATAGTCACCCTCGGCGGTGCGGCGATAGTAGCGTCCATCGCGGACGTAATAGCGAACGCCGTTGATGTCTACCCGGGTCAGACCATTCTCGTAATAGGGGTTATTCGTGGCAACCGGTTGGACGACTGGTTGTGGTGGTGGCGCGACCACTTCATAGCGCCCGCCGTGAAGTTGATACCAGATTTCGTTGAACACAAAATAGGTCAAGCCAGCGAACAGCACTGTTCTGTACCCGGGCGGTAAGATATCCACTATCAGACCCGGTGCTGGATGTGGCGGCCGATACCTATGGGGTGGGGGGGCAAAGTGTGCGGGGTGCCCATGGTGGGATCCGTCAGGCATAGGGCCGCCCGGTTGCGCCATTGTGGTCGTCGAGACCAGCAGGCCGACACTGAACCAGATCATGGACTTCATGTACAAATTCCTCACTCGCTCTGCCGTCTGTGCCGGCACGTCGAGCCTGTCGTTTTATCAAACTATTCAAGCATCAAGTATCCGGAATCAGCGGGGGCGCGGACAAGCGGGCGAGGGGTAAACTTCGGCAAAAGAACGTTAACCCATGTAAACAAAAGCGGCCCCTTTCGGGGCCGATACACAGCGATGGGGATGAGCTTATCCGTAGTGACGCTGGATCCAGGCGGCGAATTGTTCACACATCTGCGCATCGCCTTCCTGATTGTCGGCAATGAGTTCGCTGCCATGTACCAGGCGGATATGGGCGTTCAATGCAAACTCATCCGTCGGTATCGGGCGTGAGGCGGCGGCCGCGATACTGGCCTGCGCGGCTTGCCAGCAAGCCTCCACGCTGAGGTTGCAGACGTTGGCAAGATAATCCGGGTTGAATCCTTCGCCGGTCAGGCTGCGCAGCGTCTCGTCATGGGTCAGTCGATTGCCCGGTTGCCAATAGTGCCGCGCCAGATCTGGGCCTATGGCCGGGTTGTCGGTCAGATAGCCATCCCGCTGCAAGAAGAAGGCCCGGGTCTGCTCGACCGCCATCAGAGCCAACAGATAGCCATGATAGGAGCAGGCTGACTCTTGAGATAGCAGGTGCGGGATCGCCAGTGTCGGACGGGGACTGGCCGCGATACCGAGAATGCGCTGTTCCACCTCGCGGGCCAGAGCCGTCAGGGCTGCGGGTGTCATCTGCTCGTCGGTCATCTGATAGCAGGCCCACTCGAAGTAGGGCACCAGCAAGATATGACGTTCACCGAATGCGCGCATCGGTTGCTTGGCGACAATCAGCTCGTGGATCAGGCTGGCGGGAATAGGTGTGCCTTGCGGGTCTGTGGCGTAACGGGTCAACCAGTCGGCATCATCCAGCAGACTGTCGCAGAACATGGACTGGGTTTCGGCATAGGCCATGGAGGTCGGGGCGAACTCCTGGGAGAAGCAGGGAGCATTCTGTTTGATATTGGCGAAGTGGGCGGCATGGCCGCCTTCATGGAACAGGGTATTGAGGCCATTGAGACCACTGCCAACCTGGTCCGGTTTGGCCAGACTGGTAAAATTGATGGTCGCCGGTTGCCACTGACCGGCATTGAGGTACGCAGGTACCGGACCATGCATAAAGCCATTTTCATATTTGCCGGCCCGCTCGAGCAGATCCAGAGTCAGATTGGCCCCGGAAAAATCGATATGCAGGCGCTGAAAGCTGTGGATCCAGCGTGACAGTGCCGAGGCAAACGGCATATAGGCATCCAGCTTGCGGTTTACATCACCGCTGCTGAAAAATCGCACATTATGGGGAGCAGTTGCGCTTGCTCCACGTTGTTCCTTCAGCTGTTGCAGGCTCCGCTGATTCACATCCCGGGTCTGGGCCTCGAAGCGATCCAGGATGGCAAACAGTTGTTCCGGGGTCATGCGTTCGCTTTTCTGGACCTTGTAATCAAAGTAGTTGCGATAGCCCAGGCTGCGCGCGAAACGGTTGCGTTGCTGAATGATCTCGATGAGGCCATTTTCCAGTACCCACTGTTCTACTCCCAGCAGGGCCTGATGGGAACTTAGACGCTGCTCCTCCACCTCGTTGGTCGCCAGATTCGTCAGCAGGGCACCTAATGACGCCTCGACCCGTTCTCCGCTGCCATCCAGATGGGTGGGTTTGAAGTGCTTGCGGCTGGCAAACAGTTCGGCTTCCCGTTCAATCAAGCGTTCAAGTTCTGCCTGGGCGCTGGAGCTTTCAATGGCGTTACAGTCGAAGAAGTTGTACCAGCCCTGTAATCCGGTGACTAATTCATCCCGTTCAGTTGAAGGATGCAGTTGTTCCAGACGCTGGATATGGGCGCGTAACTCACCCAGTCGCTGGCCATTGGCGATGAATTGTTTGTACTGTTTTTCGGCTGCGGCAAATCCCTCATGATCCTCGCTGATCCCCATATAGGTATCCCAGAACAGAGTCTCCTTTTGATGATGAACGGTCAGATAATCGTGGTTGAGTTGACTGAAATAGGAATGCGCCAGATGCATGGGTAGGAATACTCCAGAGATGAAACGAATGAACCATCGCTATGAATGGTTGCTCTGTGTGGCAAGGGCTCTAAGGTACGCCTTGGATCACATCAAGAAAAGTAGCGAGCACATCGTTTTTTTGCGGTGTCAGTTATCAAAACCAGGCTCTATTTTCAACCGCATAGGAGCCGGTCACTTACACTTGAAATCAGCGGTTGTTATGACTTGATCCCTCCAAAGAAGGAACACCATATGAAGTGGTTGAGACTCTGGTGTTGTCTACCCCTCTTGTTGTTAACTCAATCTGCATGGGTATGGGCCAGTGATCCGCCGACGGTCGCTATTGTGCTCAAGTCGATGCAAAACGAATTTTTCGTCCAGATGGCGGATGGTGCCAAGGCTTACGCCTCCGCACATCCAGAGCAATTACGGTTGGCGGTGGAAGGGGTGAAGGCCGAAACCGATGTGTCGGGACAGGAACTGATTATCCGTCGTTTGCTAGAGCAAAAAATAGACGCTCTGATTGTCGTGCCGACGGACTCGGTCGCCATGTTACCCGTGTTGATGCAAGCCATTGCTGCGGGTGTTCTGGTCATCAATATGGATAATAAGTTGGACGATCGGGCCTTGGCTCTGGAGGGCGTTAACATTCCCTTTGTGGGTCCTAGTAACTTTGCTGGAGCGCGCAGTGTCGGCGAATTTGTGGCCAAAAAATTGCCTGCCGGGAGTCAGGTTGGTTTGATTGAAGGGCCTCCAGGCTCCATTAACGCACGGGCCAGAAGCGATGGTTTTCGTGCTGCATTGCGGAGCGCCGGTTTGTCCGTTGCGGGCATCCGTTCCGGTTATTGGGATGTGGAGCAAGGTCGTCTGGCGGCTGCCGATTTGCTGCAAGCTGAACCCGGACTGCGGGCCTTGTTCTGCGGGAATGACAATATGGCCATCGGGGCCGTCCAGGCGGTGGCTGCGGCGGGTAAACAGGGGCAGGTGCTGATCGCAGGTTATGACCACATTCCTGGCATTCGCCGTTACATTCAGGATGGTCGCGTGTTGGCGACTGCGGATCAGTATCCGAACCGACAGGCTGAGTATGCTATTGAACTGGCCTTGCACGCGCTCGTGCAAGGGACTAAACAAGCCGATTTACCAGGTATTGTGCAAACACCGGTTCAATTGGTCACTCTGCCGTGATGGCAAAGGAGTAATACCCGTGAAATGGATGATCTGCTTTCTGTGGGGCTGCTTACTCACCGGTAGTAGCTGGGCTGCAAGTCCGGTGATAGAGGTATACGCCGATCTCTATCCGCCTTTCATTATTCTGCAGGGCGGTCAACTCAGTGGCCCCTATATCGACGCGTTTACACAATTAGCCAAGGAGCAGGGCATCGATGTGCACTACCAGGCGATGCCGGTTCGGCGTTTGATGAAACGGCTTGCTGTGCAACCGAACAGTTGTGGCCTAGCTGTCAATTTTGCTCCCGGAGAGGCGGAGACCATTCGTTATATCGGGCGGGTGGCCCCGATTACGCTGGCTGTCTATGCCCGAGCCGGAACGGTCGGCAAACTGGTCAATCTGGAACAGTTGCGTCAGTATCGGGTCGGGGCCATCGATGTGGCCGAATTGAACGAGTTACTGGATAACGCCGCCATCCGCTATGAACCGCTAGCCAAAGCCGGGAATGGCATTGCCATGTTGCAGGCCAACCGTTTTGATCTGCTGGTGAGTGATGTGTTGCCTGAGCTGCTGATGGCCAAGCCGGAGGGGGTGACGATACAGCGAGTCATGGTTCTGGCGCGAGTCGAGCGCTGGCTGGCTTGTCATCCCGAACTTCCTCCAGCGACGCTCAATGGATTACGCAAAGCATTACCTGTGGGAGTGTTTGCCGATTCAGTGCAGGGTATCTGGTCTCGTTATGGTTTGTTGCCTGTGTATGATGAGGTTCGACGGGAGTGGGGAACGCCGGCCCCGCACTAATCCCGGTCTCGCTTGATATACATCAAGCCCTTGCCTAGTTTTGCAGCAGCGGACCTGTGGTTCATTGTCATTCATTTTTGCCAAGGCGTAGAGTAGCCAGAATTTGATGGCTGACTCGAGCCTCGGCGGTTTCTTTGCTGAGCCTCGGTCGGCAAATTATGGCGGAATCACGCATGCAGTTGGGCAACTCTCGAAGATGGTACCGTGTCGGATACCAGGTATGGGATGCAAGTCGTCGAACCCTGATCTTCATCTTTCTCTCTCTTTGCTCTCCTCTGTTGTGGGCTAAACAGAGCGCTGATCCCTGCCAGCCTGATTTGAAGATTGGCAGTTTGTGTCGATTAGCCATTAACCAGTTGCATCCAACCCAGCCCGGAGTGGGTTTGTTGCAAGTGCAGACTGAGGTCAAAGAGCTCAAACACAAAAGTGCCAAAAAATTGTGGGCACTGGCGGAAAAAAAGCGCATCCCTGTGGTGATTGGTCCGGATGGTCGTTTCTGGCTGGTGGACCGTCATCATTTGACGCGCACCCTGTGGAGTCTGGGGATGCGGGAGGTGCCTGTGGTCATTGAGGGCATATTGACCGACCCCGAGCTGTTCTGGCCGCAGATGCAGGCCCATCACTGGGCCTGGCTTAAGGATGAGCGTGGTCATGAGGTCAAGCCCGAGCAATTGCCCAACCATATAGCCCTATTACCCGATTATCCCTATCGTTCCCTGGCTGGCTTTGCTGAAGATGCGGGCCTGTATGCCAAGCAGGGGCAGACCTATTTCATCGAGTTTGCCTGGGCGCAATATCTGGGCGAAAAACTCAATTGGCGTCAGGTCACGGCGGATAATCTGCCAACCTTGCTCAAAGCCAGCGAAATTCTGGCGTGTCTGCCGGCAGCGGCCACTCTTCCGGGCTACCCCGGCAACGTCTGTGATGAGTGAGCCATCACCAAGTTTCAACTCGTGCATCGTTCGAAAAGCAGACAGTTCGTAACCTGCGGATTAATATGGCGCTCATCGTTTAACCTGAACTCAGGATCAAGATGCGTTGCTATTTTCGCGGTTGCATCGGATTACTGCTGTTAGCGCTGAATCTGCAGGCGTCTGCTGGCGAATATGGTCATTATCATCTCGAGCGGTTAGTTGCCATCGACAAGGCGCAAGCCCGTAGCCAGATTGATTTTGCCTATCTCGACTCGTGGCTGGCCGATCTCGCTGCGCATACTCTGGCCGTACCATCCGGATTTGATTCCCGTAATGAACGGCGTCGGGCGATAGCCGATGTGCAGGCGCTGGAGTCGATTGTCGGACTGGCCGTTCTGGAGCTGGGGACAACAGCTCTGCTCAAACGTTGTGCCATGCTGGCTGCTATTGGCTATCAGTTGGGGGTCGGTGGGGCAGCCCAGCGTGCCGAGCTGGCCTTCAATCGCTGGTTGTTGCAAAGCCCGGAAGACGGGGATGCTCTCTACCGCTATGGCCAGTTCTTGCTGGCCTCCGGTCATCACAAGCGAGCCACCTTCTATCTGGATAAGGCGTTTCGGCATGGCGTGCTGGAGGCGGAGTTACCCTTGGCGATGGCTTTGTTACGCAGTGGCGAGCCTCAACAAGCCGATGAGCATCTGCGTCATTACCGGCTGACACATCCTGATCACCCTTTGTCTGAATCCATGCTCACGCAAACCCCGTCTTTGACGGGTGCTGACTCGGACAAACTAGACAAAGGGGCGCTCTAGCGCCCCTGGTTGTTTAGGCTGTTGCCGGGTTACCCGACAACAGCGATTTTGCGGCGGGGCAGCAACAGGTTCAATACCATGGCGGTGATGCCACCGGTGGCGACGCCAAAGGAGAGCACGCTCTTGAGCAACTCCGGCAGGTGTTGCAGCACTTCCGGTACCTGCGCCACCCCCAGGCCCATGGCTAGCGAGACCGCCAATATCATCAGGGCCCGGCGATCCAGTACCTCGCGGGAGATGATACGCACCCCGGCGGCAGCTATGGTGCCGAACATGACGACGGTGGCTCCGCCCAGAACCGGCTCTGGAATCTGCTGAATGAAGGCGGCGACGCCCGGCAGCAAGCCCAACAGTGCCAGCATGGCGGCAATGAAGAAGCCGATATAGCGACTGGCGACGCCGGTCAGCTGGATGACGCCATTGTTCTGAGCAAACACCGACATCGGAAAGGTTCCGACCACTGCAGCCAGCATGGAGTTGAGCCCGTCGGAGAGCACGCCGCCCTTGATCCGGGCCATATAAACCGGGCCATCCACCGGTTCGCCGGATACATCGGAAGTGGCCGTCATGTCACCGATGGCTTCCAGTGCCGTAACCACGAAAATGACAGTGATGGGAATAAAGAAGTGCCAGTCAAAGCCGATGCCATAGCGGAAGGGTTGCGGCAAGGCAATCCAGGATTCGGTACCCTGCAGCGGGTTGAGTCGCCCAAGGAAGAAGGCGGCGATATAGCCGACCAGCATGGCGATGACGATGGCCGAGAGGCGCAACCAGGGGTTCTGACTGCGCTGCAGCAGCACTATGGTGACGAGCACCAGCAGCGACAGACCGAGGTTTTCGCCACTGCCGAAGCTGCCGTCCCCCATGGCGGCAAAGCCACCGCCCATGCTGATAAGACCGACCTTGATCAGCGTCAGACCTATGAGTAGCACGACTATGCCAGTGACCAGTGGTGTGATGACCTGACGGATCAGATGCAGGCAGCGACTGACGATGATCATGCTGATAGCCGCGACCAGTATGGTACCAAACAGGGTGCCGAGCATCTGTTCGGTCGGCATGGCGGCCTGCTTGAGGGCCAGGCCCGAGGCGATAATCGGCCCTAAAAAGTTGAAGCTGGTGCCCTGCACCGAGAGCAGGCCCGAGCCCACAGGACCAAAGCGCCGACTCTGGATAAAGGAGGCAATCCCGGACATCAACAGCGACATGGAGACGATGTAGCGGGTGTCCTCGCCACTGAGCCCCAGCGCGTTGGCGATGATCAGCGGCGGGGTTATGATGCCGACAAACATGGCCAGCATATGCTGCAAGGCGGCAAAAATGGTTTGTGGCAATGGTGGTCTGGCATCCAGCCCGTAGACCAGATCATGATGTGAATTTGACGCCGGACGTGGGCCTGCCGCCGCGTGGGGTGACGATTGGGTATCCATAAACTTCTCGTTGGCAATGAAGGGATGGGTTTGAAAATGGGCGATATTTTAGGCGGTTGTGCTGGGAGATCCAGTTTTATATCTGATTGATTCTATTAATTTTGCTAAATAGCCAAACGTTTGTCTCAGCTAGGGTAGATCATGAAGTGATCCCTGCTGATGTAGCGGGATCCGGTGCTGCGAGTCAGAATTTTTGTGTCACTCATCCAGATTGGCAAATCTTGTGCATAATGCTGGGCATAGGTTCAAGGCTCTTGGAGGCTGTTCATGAAACGTAGGGTGAGTTTGGGTGTGTCCCTGCTGCTGCTGGGGATGCTTGCGGCATGTGACCGGAGCAGCCCATATGACAAGGGGCCCGCCAATGAGGGCAATGTCTCTGTCATGGCCAATGAGGGGCGTCTGGTTGGGCGCGGTCGCATGGAAGTCGATGGCCATACTGTGGCAGTGAAGATGAGCCGGGTCACTGTCGATGGTAAGGATTATGGTGCTGTCACCGAAGGTGCCGAGGTCTATTACCGCAGCAATGGTGATTTTCATCAGTTGCTGGTCAATGGTGAAGAGCGTCACCCGACCAAGAAGAAGTAGTCCGCTTGCCTTGAGCTCTGAGGATTTAGCATCCCCAAACGCCGGTGCAGGCTTGCATCGGCGTTTGTGTTTCTGGTGTGTGCTACCCGAGTTACGCGGTTTGTTCGTTGGCCGCGGCGGCTGCCGCCGTCGTGCCGTGGGCATGGGGGCGTTGTGCCGCTGGTGTGGCATACCAGTAGCCCAGACCCATGAAGACGACGCCGGAGATTGTATTGCCGATCGTCACCCACAGCAGGTTGTAGCCGATGCCGGAGAGGCTGTAATCCGGGCTGTGAGCACCAAACCAGGAGAGGGCAAATAGCGTCATATTGGCGATGGAGTGTTCGTAACCGGAGGCGATAAAGGCCAACAGGCACCACCAGATAGCGATGAACTTGGCGCTGCCTTCCACCCGTTGGCACATCCAGATCGCCAGACAAACCAGCCAGTTACACAGCATGCCCTTGGCCAGCAACACCATGACCGGGAGCTGGGTCTTGGCCAGTGCCGCCGAGTGCAGCAGGCTGCTGGCATCGGGCAGTAACTTGCCGCCGCCGGTTTGCAGGAACAGCCAGGCCACCAGTACCGAGCCCAGCAAATTGCCAGTCCAGGATTGCAGCAGGGCGCGGGAGGCTTGCGGGATACTGATACAACCGGCTTTCACCCCGAAGGTCAGGAACATGGTGTGGCCGGTATAGAGCTCGGCTCCGGCATTGATCACCAGCGTCAGGGCGATACCGAAGGTAGCGCCCATCACCAGAGGACGCAGGGCCGGATCGACCAGATTACCGAGGGTGAAGATCAGGATGATCCCCAACCCCACGTAGGCCCCGGCCATGGCCGAGGCCACCCAGAATCCGAACGGGTTTTGCCGGTCGAGTTTTACGATTCGCTCGGCCGTGGCCGCGCACTTGTTGAGGGTGTCCGTAAACATGGAGTGCTCCTTGAGATTGAATAGCACGGGATGCCTGCATCCCGCGACAGAACATCAGACGGCTATCTGCACCTGACCGGCCGCCACGCGCACCGGGAAGCAGCTCACCGAAAAATCGCCGTTTTCCAGACAGTGACCATCCCGGAGGCGGAAGTGTTGTTTCTTCACCGGGCTGGCGACCCAGAGTTCGCCCTGATGCTCGGCAAGCAAGCCACGGCTGAGCACGCTGGCCTGGGCGAACGGATCGATATTGTCCAGCGCAAACAGTTCGTCATTGAGCCGGGGACGGAAAATGGCAATCTGTTGTACCCCCAGCAGGGCGCAGACGCCTGTGCCCGGGACTATGGCGTCCAGGGGGCAAATGGTGGTCCAGTTCGGGTTGCTCATGGCTGCTCCTCCAGGTGGATCTGATAGACAGGGATTCGTTCGGCTGGTGCGGCAGGTCTGTGCTGATGGCGTTCAGCCACAAATTGCACCAGGGGATCGGGCTGCGGGCTGTTGATGAAGTGGGCAAAGCGCGGCAACTGGCTGACATCGGCGACTGTCTGTTGCCATTCACAGGCATAGTCGGCGCGCACCGCGGCCAGATCGGCCTCCAGCTCGGCGGCGAGACCCAGCTTGTCCTCGATGATGACGCCGCGCAGGTAGTCGAGACCGCCTTCGAGGTTGTCCAGCCAGCTGGCGGTACGCTGTAATTTGTCTGCGGTGCGGATGTAGAACATCAAGAAGCGATCTATGGTGCGGATCAGGGTCTCTTTATCCAGATCGCTGGCCAGCAGGTCAGCATGGCGCGGTTTCATGCCGCCGTTGCCACCGACATACAGGTTCCAGCCCTTGTCGGTGGCAATGATACCGACATCCTTACCCTGGGCTTCGGCACACTCACGGGTACAGCCGGAGACCCCGAACTTCATCTTGTGCGGGGAGCGGATCCCCTTGTATCTGTGCTCCAGCTCGACTCCCAGACCGACGCTGTCCTGCACCCCGAAACGGCACCAGGTGCTGCCGACACAGGTTTTGACCATGCGCAAGGCCTTGGCATAGGCCTGCCCGGTTTCGAACCCGGCCGCGATGAGCCGACTCCAGATAGCGGGCAGATCATCCTTGTGTGCACCGAACAGGCCGATGCGCTGGGCGCCGGTGATCTTGGTATACAGCTTGTAATCCCGCGCCACCTCGGCCACCACCATCAGGCCCTCGGGGGTGACTTCGCCACCGGCCATCCGCGGGATCACCGAGTAGGTGCCATCTTTTTGCATGTTGCCAAGGAAGATGTCGTTGGTGTCCTGCAGCGCTGTCAGTTGGGGTGAGAGCACATACTCATTCCAGCAGGATGCTAGAATGGAGCCTATGGTCGGCTTGCACACCTCGCAGCCATAGCCGTGGCCGTGTTGCGCAATGGCCTGCTCGAAGCTTTTGATCTGGCCTACCTTGATAAGGTGGAACAACTCCTGGCGGGAGTAAGGGAAGTGTTCGCAGAGGTGATTCTTGACCTCGACCCCCTGCTTGGCCAGTTCGCTGTTGAGCACCTGGGTGATGAGGGGCACACACCCGCCACAGCCGGTCCCTGCTTTGGTCTCGGCCTTGAGGGCGGCGAGGGTATGGTGCCCTGCGGCCACGGCGGCAGCGATGCGCCCCTTGGTGACATCAAAACAGGAGCAGATCTGGGCGCTGTCCGGCAGGGCATCGACGCCCAACGTCGGTTTGGCACCGGCATAGGCGGGCAGGATCAGGCTATCCGGATGAGCCGGTAATGGCAGCCCGTTAAGCTTCATCTGCAGCAGATTGCCGTAATCCTCCACATCGCCGACCAGCACGGCGCCGAGCAGGCTCTGGCCATCGGCGCTGACCACGATCTTCTTGTAGATCCCGGCGTGATCATCCTGGAACACATAGCTGTGGCTGCCAGGTGTGCGGCCGTGGGCATCGCCGATCGAGCCGACCGAGACTCCCAGCAGTTTCAGCTTGGCGCTCATATCGGCGCCTTCGAAACGGCTGTCGCCGCCGAGTAGCTGATCGACTACGATCTGGGCCATCTTGTAACCCGGGGCGACCAGGCCGAAGAAGCGGCCCTGCCAGGCGGCGCATTCGCCGATGGCATAAATATGCGGATCCGAGGTCAAGCAGTGATCATCGATGACGATACCGCCCCGTTCGGCAATTGCCAGTTGGCTGTAGCGCCCCAGCGTGTCTTGCGGGCGGATGCCGGTGGAGAACACCACCACGTCCACTTCCAACTGGCTGCCATCGGCAAAGTTCAGGCGGTGGGCGGCGGTTTTGCCGCCGTGCATCAGGATCTCCTGAGTGCTCTTGCCGGTATGAACCTGTACCCCCATGGCCTCAATCTTGCGGCGTAACAGCTCACCGCCCATGCGATCCAGCTGTTCGGCCATCAGCACGGGCGCAAACTCCACGACATGAGTTTCCAGCCCCAGCGCCTTGAGGGCACCAGCAGCCTCGAGACCCAGCAAGCCACCGCCGATGACCACGCCACTCTTGCCCTGTTTGGCGGCGGCGCGGATGGCTTTGAGGTCTTCGATGGTGCGGTAGACGAAACATTCATGATGGCTGCTGCCGGTGATCGGCGGCACCCAGGGGTAGGAGCCGGTGGCCAGGATCAGGGCATCGTACTCGACGACTGTGCCTTTGTTGGAATGCACTTGCCGCTGCTGGACATCGATCTGCTTGACCGCTTCGTTGAGCAGCACGCGGATCCCCTGCTTCTCGTAGAAGCCGGGCTTGACCAGAGAGAGTTCCTCACTGGTGTGATGGGAGAAATAGGAGGAGAGGTGTACCCGGTCATAGGCCAGACGAGGTTCGGCACAAAAGACGGTGATTTCGAACTGGCCCGCATCGCTGCGCTCACAGAGTTCTTCTAAAAACCTGTGTCCGACCATGCCGTTGCCGACGACGACCAGACGCTGCTTGGGAGGAGTATGCATTGTTTGGATCCTTCTAATCGGCGCCCCGGTGACGGAGCGCACTGATAAACCATCAATAGGGTCTGCTGTTGGCAGAGGCTTAGCCCAGGGTGACCTGCAGGTCACTGCGCGGGGTACTGGCGCAGGCGAGCACATAGCCTTCGGCAATCTGCTCGGCGCTCAGGGCCAACTGTGGGCCACTTTCGACCTCGCCCTGCTCGAGCTTGCACTTGCAACTGCCACAGACACCGGCCCGGCAGGCACCGATGATCGGCAATCCTTCGCGCTCCAGAGCGGCCAACAGGGTCTCATCCGCGCCGATATGACTCTGATGGCCAAAGGCGGGGACCGACAGGCTGAAGCCGGGAGCCGACAGGCCGACATCGGCAGCGGCGCCCTGTGGGCTAGTCCCGGCATGAGGGGCAGATCCCGGGGCGGTACTGGGTGAAAAATCTTCCTGATACAGGGCAATGTTCTGATAGGCCGGTGCGGCCAACAGATCCTTGACCGCATTCATGTAGCCGCCGGGTCCGCATAGGAAGATGGCGTAATCGCTCTGCGGCGCGGTCAGGGTCGCCAGGTACTCGGCACTCAGACGGCCCTCGATGCACGCCAACTCGCTCGAAGCCTGTTCGAGCAGCAGGGTCAGATGAAAATTGGGATGACTCTGGGCCCAGTGCACCAGTTGTTGCCCGGCGATGAGATCCGCGGCATGGCGGGCACTGTGCACGAAATGGATCTGGCAGTCGGCGTGCAGATCCAGCAGGGTGCGACTGATGGAGAGCATGGGCGTGATGCCGCTGCCGCCGCTGAGTAACAGCAGGTTACGGGGCAAGGTGTCGGGCAGATGAAACTGGCCGCTGGGAGCCAGTGCCCGCAGTGTCATCCCCGGCTGCAGTGTGTCCAGCAAATGGTTGGAGACGCGTCCACCCGCGACTCGCTTGACGGTAATGGCTAGCGTGTTGGGACGGGTGGGGGAGGATGAGAGTGAATAAGCGCGGTGGAGGCGCTGTCCGTCGAGCATGACGCTCAGCAGTAAAAATTGACCGGGCCGATAGTGAAAACGGCTCGGTTGGGGATGGGTCTGAAAGACGAACGTAGTGGCGGTGATGGTATCGCCATCCCGGGTTTCATCCTGCCGGTGCAGACATATCAGTTCACGTTCGCCCTCGCTCCAGAGTGGCGCGGTGAGCAGAGTTGAAAGTGGCATCATAGCGGGTTCCTGTCGGTGGCTGACCGTTGGCGCGGCAGTTCTCTCTCGGTAATAACCGGAACTCTTGCTCCGAGTGATCAGAAATAATGGCCCCCTACTCTCGAGGAGCAGAGGGCCAGTTCATCAGGCGGCCAGCATATCGGCCAAGTCCTGTTCAACGGTGCCAATCAGTTTCAGATCGAAGTTCTCTTGCAGATAGGCCAGCAGGTTCGGCGTCAGGAAGCCCGGCACGGTCGGACCGACACGGATACCCTTGATGCCTAAGGAGAGCAGGGTCAGCAGTATGACGATTGCCTTCTGCTCGAACCAAGAGAGCACCATCGACAGTGGCAACTCATTGACACCGCAACCGAATTCGTTCGCCAGGGCTATAGCCAACTGGATAGCCGAGTAGGCATCGTTGCACTGGCCGACATCCAGGAAACGCGGTATGCCGTTGATGTCGCCGTACTCGAAGGTGTTGAAACGGAACTTGCCGCAGGCCAGGGTCAGGATCACACAGTCGTCCGGTACCGCCTTGGCCATGTCGGTGTAGTAGCTGCGCTCGGACTTGTCGCCATCGCAGCCGCCGATCAGGAAGAAGTGCTTGATGTTGCCGGCCTTGACCTGCTCGATCACCGCTGGCGCCGCGGCCATCAGCGCATTGCGGGCAAAGCCGGTGCTGGTGTAGGCCGGGATCTCGTTGTGCGGGTAGCCCGCCAGGGATTGTGCCTTGGCGATCACTTCCGAGAAGTCATCCCCTTCCAGGTGGGTGACACCGGGCCAGCCGACGATGCTGCGGGTATAGATCCGATCCCGGTACTGACCGACATCCGGATTGATGATGCAGTTGGAGGTCATGACGATGGCGCCGGGGAAGGCGGCAAACTCTTTTTGCTGGTTTTGCCAGGCGGTGCCGTAGTTGCCGACCAGATGGGGATACTTCTTCAATTCCGGGTAGCCGTGGGCGGGCAGCATTTCGCCATGGGTGTAGACATTGATGCTCGTGCCGACGGTTTGCTCGAGGATCTTCTGTAGATCATGCAGATCGTGGCCGGAGACCAGGATGGCTTTTCCTGCCACCGCCTTGATATTGACCTGTACCGGCTCTGGATGACCGAAGGTTTCGGTTTCGCCTTTGTCCAGCATGGCCATGATGCGGTAGTTCATGGTGCCGATGCGCATCGCGCAGCCGAGCAGTTCGTTCATATCGCTGGGATCAGTGCCGAGCCAGGCCATGATGTCGTGGAATTCGGCACCGACCGCATCATCCTGCTCACCCAGCACTCGGGCGTGTTCCATGTAAGCGGCGGCGCCCTTGAGACCGTACAGGCAGAGCAGGCGCAGGCCGAGAATATCGGCTCCGACTTCGCTCAGACCGCGATTGACCGCAGCACTGGGAGCCAGGGTCAGCAGGGTGGCTTTTTCACTGGTCAGCTCGACGGCGGCGGGGCCTGTCATCAAGGCCGGGGTCTGACGGGCGACCAGACAAGCGGCTTCATAGCGCTCCTTGAGGCTGGCACGGTTACGCTGGGCTTCGTCGATGAAGGCGATGATGCGTTGGCTATCGAAGTTGACGTTGGTCAGGGTGGCAAAGAAGGCCTGACAGACATAGGCGTCGATGTGGCGATCTATGATGCCGAACTCCCGAGCCTTGAGCGCATAGGCACTGACGCCCTGCAGCAGATAGATGAGCACATCTTGCAGATCCGAGACTTCGCTGGTCTTGCCGCACATGCCCATGGCGTAGCTGCAACCGGTGGCAACCGGGGTACGAATGGTGTGTTCACATTGGACGCAAAACATGGGGAGAGCTCCTTGCACAAATCCTGATAAAAGGCGGCCGAAATCGAAGTTCAGCGCCCAGACCAGAATAGTGGTTACAAGGAGCGTGCCAGGTGATTTTATTGTTTATAAACAATAAGATATGTTTGTTAATTAACTGTTGTGCGTCTATTCGACTTCGTGAGTATCAAAGTCAAATTGACTCTATGAGTCATTCTGACTCTGAGGCCGGGCGCGATATCCTGGCATCCCGCAACTGACCGATTTTGTTCCAGAGCTGCTCCACCTGCGGGCCATGCTGCTGGTAGTAGAAGGGATTGAATATCAAAAAGTAATCCTTGCGCAGCAAGGGAATGGGCAACTTTTCAAAGCGCCCCGGAAAATGTGCGATGGCGACATCGCCCGACTCCTCCAGCGTGGCATAAGCGCAGATCCGGCCTTTTTCCAGACGTTTCAGATTATGTTCACTGTCATTGGCACCGCTGTGGGGGATGGCCTGTTCGTCCAGATAACTGCCAATCGACCAACCCTCATTGAATCCCACCACACAGGCGTGCGGGGTGAGTGTTTGCCCATTCCAGCGGACATCGGAGCCCTGACGTCGATAGAGCACATAGTTCAGGGTGGTGACACGGCGACTGGTGTCGAGGAGGCCATTCCGCTGCGGGTAAACGAGAGCCTTGCTGCGTTCCTTGGTCCAGGAGTAGAAGAGGGCGCCATCCGTTTGCTGGTGAATAGTGGCATGGAGGACGCGTAAGTTCGGCAGTCGCTGCCAGACAATCAGGCATCCCTGCTCGCGGGCGGCTTGTGTCACCAGTTCAATGGCGCTGCCCTGGGGACCGGCACTGGGCACAGCCCGCTCTATATAGGGCGGTATGGGGTCATCATTGTAACCCAGAGTAATCAGGCACTCGGCCTGCGCCTGGGCAAGGAGCAGCCCGGTGCACAGTAAGGGCAAGAGTCCGTATCGTCGGGCGGTGCGAACGATATCTTGCTTGCTATCAGGACGGGCACGGAGCCGGGGTATAAACCGGACGTGTGGTTGCAAAGCCATAGGATCACCGGTGCTGAAACAGACCTGTTAAGAGTATAGATGCCGACCCGATAAGGGTTAGCCGCGAAGTGAGTGCTTTATGGGGCAGTCTAGTTATTGCCTGCGGCCAGCTTCTCGCGCAGGAAATCCAGCCAGACGCGCAATCGCGGATTACGCTGGGCATCGGAGTAGAACACCGCATTGATCGGGCGCGAGGCGCCGCTGTTGGAGCGCGCCAGCACTTCGACCAGGGCACCACTGGCTCGATCGGCCGCAGTCATAAAATCCGACAAACAGACCAGACCTTCTCCAGCCAGGGCCAGCTGACGCAAGGTTTCGCCGCTGCTGGCGCGGATCTGGGGCGTGATGGGCAGGCGATCCCCCTGTTCACCGAGCAAAGGCCAGTGGTTGAGGTGCTCCGGCGTGATAAAACCCAGCCGTTGGTGGCTGTCCAGATCGGCCGGCAGGTGCGGTGTTCCGGCGCGGGCCAGATAGGCGGGGGAGGCCAGGATACGCAGTCGCGAGTGTCCCAGCGGCATGGCGCGCAGTGAGGAATCAGTCAGCTCTCCGATCCGGATCGCCACATCGATGCGGCGCTCCAGCAGGTTGATAAAGCCATCTGAGCTTTCCAGATGCAGTTCTATGTCCGGATAGCGCTGACGGAATTCACCGATGATGGGCACCAGTTGATGCAGGATAAACGGCGAGGCGGCATCCACCTTGAGGATCCCGCTGGGATGTTCACGCCGGGCCAGCAAATTACTCTCGGCGGCGCTCATTTCACTGAGGATCCGCGCCGCGCGCTCATAGAACCATTCCCCTTCCGCCGTCAGGGTCACCCGCCGCGTGGTGCGATGGAGCAAGACGGTGGCCAGCTTGGCCTCCAGCCGTTTGACGCCACGGCTGACCACCGAATTGTCGATGCCCAGATTTTCCGCCGCCTGGCGAAAACTACCGGCTTCCACCACGGCCACATAGAGGGCCAACTCATCGGAATGGGTCTTCATTGCTGCTCCAGTAACATTTTAATTCTGATTTTATCGTCATTTTTGCACATAAACGAGCCCCTCATACTGGGCGCCATCGCGTATATCGCTCACTACGTTTAGGAGAATGTTATGCCTCTGGCGCTTTTTGCTCTCACCCTCAGTGCCTTTGCCATCGGCACCACGGAATTTGTGATTGTCGGCTTGCTGCCGACCATAGCCTCACAACTGCAGGTGACTCTGCCCTCGGCCGGTTTACTGGTCAGCCTCTATGCCTTGGGGGTTGCCATAGGCGCGCCTCTGCTGACGGCTGTGACCGGGAAGTTACCCCGTAAGTGGCTGCTGGTTGGCCTGATGGCCTTGTTTACCCTGGGCAATCTTCTGGCTTGGCAGGCTCCGGATTATGGAACCCTGATCCTGGCTCGGGTGTTGACCGGCTTGGCTCATGGCGTCTTCTTCTCCATCGGCTCGACCATTGCAACCAGTCTGGTGCCCAAAGAGAAAGCCGCCAGTGCCATCGCCATCATGTTTACCGGTTTGACGGTCGCGCTGGTCACCGGAGTACCCTTGGGGACCTGGATTGGGCAACTGTTTGGTTGGCGGGAGACCTTCCTGGTGGTTTCGGCATTGGGCCTCATCGCCTGCGTAGGTAGTTATTGCCTGATCCCGGCCCATCTCCCCCGTGGCGCTTCAGCATCCCTGCGGGATCAACTGGCCGTGCTGACTCAGCCTGCGCTGTTGCGCGTCTATGCCAAGACAGCGTTGGGTTATGGTGGTGCCTTTACCGCCTTTACCTTCCTGGCGCCGATCCTGCAACAGGTCAGCGGCTTTTCGGCTTCTGCAATCAGTGTGATCCTGCTGGTGTATGGGCTGTCCGTGGCGGTGGGTAATATCTGGGGCGGCAAGTTGGCGGATAAGAAAGGCGCCATCCCGGCGCTCAAGATCTTGTTCTCCGGCCTGGCGGCCATTCTGCTGGCCCTGACCTTCACGGCTAGCCATCCGCTGCTGGTGGTGTTGACGGTGCTGGTGTGGGGGGCCTTTGCCTTTGGCAATGTCCCGGCACTGCAGGTATTGGTGGTGCAAGAAGCCGAGCGTCATGCACCCAATGCCGTGGATGTGGCCTCGGGGCTGAATATTGCAGCCTTCAATATCGGCATTGCTATTGGCTCTGTGGTTGGTGGTCTGGTGGTTGAACATCTGGGATTGATGCACACCCCCTGGATTGGTGCTCTGATCGTGCTGGCGGCGTTGGGATTGACCCTGGATAGCGAGCGGCGAGAGCGGCATGCGCTGGCTTCCCAATCAATTTGAGTCTGTTTTACTGTCTGATCCGGATCCAAGTGTTCCTATCTTCCGCCGCATCTCGATGCGGCGTTTTTTTATGCTGCAGGATCTTGTGGATATAGCTAACTAACCGTCTTTTATTTCTTCGCTCACAACGATATTCTCAATGACGGAAAATCTAGTTGATTCAACCGGTTTATCGGAAGTTTTCCAGAATAACGATCGAGTCCGGAAGCCCGGGTGATAGATATGGGGTCATGGTGTCCCGGAATGCATGCAGTCAAGAAGGATGTAGTCGAGATGGTGTCAGCCCCTCAGGCCTATGAACAAGAGATGCTGCTTATGGACCCGCAATCCGAGACGACGGCTGTGTCCGCTCGCGAGTTGGCTGCGTTGAAGTCTCAACTGGCCCAGTTGCAGCAAGAAAACCGGTTGTTGCATGAGAAGCTCAATGCTGCATTGGATGGCACTGGTCTCTGTCTGTGGCAGGGGATGATTCCCAGCGGTGAGCTGACGGTCTTTAATCTGCAGCACTTTGAAAACGGCCAAATGGCTCCGCATTTTGATCTTTGGCGTGCCAAGTTACATCCGGCGGATGCCACTGCGGCGCTGGATAGCTACTTTGGCCATCTCAAGGGGCAATATCCCTTCTACGAAGCTGAATACCGGACTTTGTCACCGGATGGCTCGGTAACCTGGCTGTGGGATCGGGGGCGGATCATAGAGCGCGACGCCAGCGGATTGCCACTGCGCATCATGGGGGCCCACGTCGATGTCACCCAGCGCAAGGAATATGAGTTGCGACTGGCCCAGCAGGTGCAGACCGAGCCATTAACCGGCTTGTATAACCGGCAGGCGTTCTCCGAGGCGAGTCAGCGGCGCATGGAGCAGGTACAGGATGCTGCGGCCTTGCTGTTTATCGATCTGGATGACTTCAAGGCGGTGAATGATTCCCTGGGGCACTCCTGCGGGGATCGCTTGTTGCTGCGGGTTGCCGACTGGTTACGCCGTGTGACTCCTGACAGTGGTCTGCTGGCACGCATGGGTGGGGATGAGTTTGTGATCTATCTGGATCAGGATGTGAGCGAAGCCGCCGTCCGCCAGTTAGCGGGCCAGTTGTTGGCCCATAGTGCCGACTATCAGGAGCTGGATGGTCAGCCGATCCAGATCGGCATGAGTATCGGTGTGGCCATGTGGCAGGGCAATGGCATTGGTTACGACCAGGCGCTGGATTGTGCCGACCGGGCCATGTACCAGGCCAAGCAGATGGGTAAACATGGCTATCAACTAAGCTGGCTGGCTTCGGCATAACCGATGGCATTCCTGCCGTCAACGGTTGGCTCAACAGGCCATCTCTCCGTGTGAACGAATGGGCATTGCGGCGCCAGCCGGTTCTTCTTCCCCCCATCGGCTCCAGCATCGATATTCGCGCGACCAGATAAGCACAGGGCGGCCTAATGGCCGCCCTGCGTGTATTCCGATTGTCGAAGTGCCGTAACCATATTCCTTATGGGTGACTGCGCGGGTAGTCGGTCAGGCCGTGGGCGCCGCCGCCAAACAGGGTCGCCGGATCATGAGGGGCCCAGGGCAGCTGATGCTGGATCCGCTCTGGCAGATCCGGGTTGGCGACGAAGGGGCGGCCAAAGCCGATCAGGTCGGCCCAACCGGCGGCGATAGCGGCGCGAGCCCGCTCTGCATCGTATTTACCGGCATAGATGAGGTTATTGGGAAACGCCGCGCGCAGTGCAGCCTTGAAGGCATCTCGCATCACGGGCGCATCGTCCCAATCGGCTTCGGCAATATGCAGGTAGGCAATATCCAACTCTCCCAGCCGGGTGGCAGCGGCTGTGTAGGTCTCCTCCGGGTTGGCATCGACGGTGCCATTGAGGGTGGTGAGTGGTGCCAGCCGGACGCCGACCCGCTCGGCACCAATTTCAGCGATCACGGCGCTGGTCACCTGGCGCAAGAAGCGCAGCCGGTTTTCCAGGCTGCCGCCATAGCTGTCGGTGCGGGCATTGGAGCCGGAGTCGAGGAACTGATTGATGAGGTAGCCATTGGCGCCATGCAGCTCTATGCCATCAAAACCGGCCTCCATCGCATTGCGGGCGGCTTGACGAAATTCGGCAACCACGGTGTCGATATCCTGCTGGCTCATAGCCCGAGGAGTCGAGACCTCGACAAAGCCGGGAGCTTCGCTGCCGTTATCGATAAATACCCGCACGCCTTCGGCCTTGATGGCCGATGCCGAGAGAGGCTGGGCACCGCCGATATTATCGCTGTGGGTGACCCGGCCGACATGCCAGAGCTGGGCAAAGATCAGCCCCCCCTTGGCGTGGACCGCATCGGTGACCAGACGCCAGCCGGCTACCTGCTCGGCACTGTAGATACCCGGTGTCCAGGCGTAGCCCTTGCCCAAGGGGGAGACTTGGGTCCCCTCGCTGATGATGAGGCCGGCACTGGCCCGCTGGGCATAGTATTCAGCCATCAGCGCATTGGCCACATCGCCAGGCTGGCTGGCCCGGGAGCGGGTCATGGGCGGCATGACAATGCGGTTAGCAAGTTGGAAATGGCCCAGCCGCAGCGGGCAGAACAGGGGATCCTGAGACATGATAGAGCTCCTCGATGGCTGACTGGTCAGCACCAGTGGATAACAGATGCTTCACTCTAGCCTGCTGGGGAGCCGGGAAAAACCGGGACTGCCGCAAAAGAGTGCTGTCCGGCGTGCAGCAATCGGCCATGGTCTTTGCGGCTTAAGCCAGTCCGAGGCGTTTGGCCAAGCGGTTGAGATTGGCGCGATCCAGTTGCAGCTCGCGGGCGGCGGCACTCCAGTTACCATCCTGGGCAGTGAGCGCCTGCAGGATGCGCTGTTTCTGGTAGGCATCGACGGCATCGCGCAGCGGCAACTGATCCAGGGTTGGCGTACCGGAGGTGGGGTGCTGTTCTGCTGTTCTCTCATCGGATGGGGCGGGCAATGGGCTGCTTTGGGTGTGCAGATCCAGCTGTTCGGCACGGATCAATGGCCGCTGGGCATTCTCCCGCGCCGCCTTGAGGCTGGCGCGCATCAGCAAGTGCTCCAGCTCGCGCACGTTGCCCGGCCAGTCATACTCCCGCAACCGCAGCAGTGCCAGCGGATGCAGGCCAATCTGTTTGAGCCCCAGCTTGCTACGGGCCAGATCGAGAAAGTAGCCGCACAGCAACTCCAGATCGGCGATGTGCTCGCGCAGTGGCGGCACGGCGATGGGATAGACCTTCAGCCGGTGGAAGAGGTCGGCGCGAAAACGCCCCTCGCGCACCTCCAGCTCCAGATCCCGGTTGGTGGCCGCCAGCAGCCGCACATTGACGCGGTGCGGCTTGTCGGCACCAACCCGCTGCACCTCCCCCTGTTGCAGGGCGCGCAGCAATTTGGCCTGCAAACTCAGCGCCAATTCGCCGATTTCATCGAGGAACAGGGTGCCGCCATCGGCCAGCTCGAACTTGCCGGCTCTATCACTGATGGCGCCGGTAAAGGAGCCCTTAAGATGACCAAACAGCTCGCTTTCGGCAATCGACTCCGGCAGGGCTGCGCAATTGACATGGACCAGTGCCTGCTCGGCCCGGCGCGATTGGGCGTGCAGGGTGCGGGCGACCAGCTCCTTGCCGGTGCCGGTTTCACCTGTGATCAGCACCGCCAAATCGGTGGCGGCGACCAGGCGGATCTCCTCCCGTAACTGCTGCAACAGGGGACTATGGCCGATAAGCTCTCCCTCCCGGCGCTGAGCTTCTTGCACCAGCTCCCGGGCCAGAGCTTTTTGTTGCTCGCTGGCCTGCTCCAGGGCGCGGATCAGCGCCACATTACGCAAGGTGGCGGCGGAGAGCGCGGCAAAGGCGGCCACCGTCATATCGTCGATGCCATCGAAGGCCCCCGGGGTCAGAGCATCCAGGGTCAGTACGCCCACCAGTTGCTGGTCCACATACAGGGCGCAGCCCATGCAGGCATGAACATCGGCCTTGCGTTCCGGATCATTGGCCAACCAGCCATCGAAGGGGTCGGGCAGTCCGGCCTCATCAGGGAAGCGCACCGGCTCGCGGCTTTCCAGGATCCGTGCCAGCCGCGGATGCTCGCGGGGAATAAAACGCTGCCCCATCAGCTCGGGGGCCAGACCGTGCAGGGCTACCGGCAGCAGTTCACCTTCCTGCAACTTCAACAGCGCCACCGCATCGCAGGGCAGCACATCGCAGATCGCCTGTACCAGACGCTGGTATTGCAGCTCGCCGGGCATCGAGGTCGACAAGCCGACGGCGATCTGGAGCCAGGCTTGATCGCGCGGTTGCGGGTGACGACTCATCGGAATTTCCTTGATAAAAGCGGGTTATGACAGGGGGCTATGCTACCCAAAGCTGGCTTGGGAATACACGTTTGTGCTACCCGTTTGGTTGGCAACGTGAAGCGGCAGGCTCTGTGAGGCGGCAAGCACTGTGAAGCCGCTGGCAATGGCGCTCAGCCGATCAGCACCGGCTCGCCGAGGAACTTGGGTTGTTTGTCGAGGATGTAGACATCCAGCAGACACAGCACCCGCGCCATCAACTCGCGGATCCGGGTCTTGAGCCCCGAGTAGGCATCCACATCCCGGGCATTGAAACCGATGGCCTGAATACCGAAATGTCGGGCCAGATAGAGGGCCCGCTCATTGTGAAATTGCTGGGAGACTATGGTGTAGCTGCGTTGTCCGAATACCGCATTGGCGCGGACTATGGAGTCCAGGGTGCGAAAACCGGCGTAGTCGCTGTAGATGCGCTCCGCCGGGATCCCGGCCCGGATCAGGGCGCGGCGCATCTCGCGGGGTTCGTTATAGCTCAGAGTGGCATTGTCGCCGGAGACCAGGAAGTAGGAGGCCTTGCCCTGCCGATAGAGCTCGGTGGCGGCGGCGATGCGGTTGTGAAAGTACTCATTGCGCCCGCCATCACTGAGAAAGCGCGAGGTGCCCAATACCACGGCGACCTTGTTGTAGGGGATGAGCGCGGCATCCTGATAACTGTACTTGCGCATATCGGAGACCAGATAGTCCGCCAGGATCACCAGCAGCATGGATGACAGCAACAGGCTCGCCGCCGTCCAGCCCAGCAGTTGCCAACCCCGGCAGTAGTGGGCGAGTCGGATGACCCGTTGGTATCCGGCAGCCATCCCCTGACGCAGGGCGTCGCGAAGTCGTTGCCGATAGAGGGGTTGCTGTGACATGGCTGCTGGTTAGGCTCCCGCTGTGAAACCGGATGGCGCTTATCCGGTTCCTTGGTAGAGGCCATCAGGGTACTACCCCACGGGGGGCGGGTAAACGGGTGCTCATCCCACAGTGCGCGACAAGGGGCTGATTGCGCAAAAATACGCCAATTGCGGCGTGGCGGGAATGGGCTGTGGCGATTCGCCGCTAGGCCTTGCTGCGCGAGACGATGGCGATACAGCTACCATCGGCGTGACGATCGACCCGCAGATTGAGCTGGCGGGCCGGAAACTCTCGCTCGAACCATTTGGGCACATGGTCACAAAGGATCTCCAGGCGGTCGAAGGGGTGTTGATCCAGGATCGGATGCAGCAGTTGCTTGGAGGTGAGCCGGTTGTCCTGCGCCAGAGCCGCCTGCAGATTGATGCTATAGCAGCCTGGAGTCCCGGTGGCCTGCAGTAGCGTCTGCGCTGTCATGTCTGTCTGGCGGGTCTGAGTCTGCAGCCGTATCTGCTCCAGAACATGGCCGGGGTCACCCTCCAGCCCCCACATGGCCAGACCCATGCCATCCAGAATCGAGCGGGCAAAGCCGTGGATGGAGCGGGCGATCAAATGCTGGCACCCTTCCAGTTGGGGCTGCAAGCCCAGCAAGCGGCTGCGGATCTCGGTCATGCTCATGCTCTTCTCCGTCATGCCCTCCGTCAAAAAGGGGATATCACGCAGCACTTGCCACTGCCCTTGGGGGTTGTGATAAAGCCGTACCTGCACGCTGTGAAACAGATCTGCGGTGGCGCCTTGCTGATCCACCAGTGCCGCTATTTTCATCCTCATTTACTCCTTAATCCGAATGGCCATGTCCCGGTTATGCGTTGATAGGTCCCGCTCAGACGTGGGCTTGGAGTCCGTCTCACTCCTCCATGCCATGACGTTTGCCCTTGAGGGAGCTGATATCGATGCGGATGACCGCCGTGGCTCGCAAATTGGCTTCCGGATAGGTAAACGCCGTGCTGGTAAATTGCGCCACGATCCGGTCCAGCCCCTCGATTTTGGCGGCCTGATCCTCGATGAAGGTGGCCAGGCCATGGCCAATTACCGTCTGGTGCCGGGCCTCGAAATTACAGGCCTGATCACTGGGGATGACGCCGAGTGCCTCGGAGATCTCGAAACAGACCCGGTTGTTGCGTTTGAGGATCTCGATCTTGCTGCCGCGTTTGGCGGAGTGAAAATAGAGGGCTGTGCCGTCATAGGCATAGAAGACTGGCACCAGAAAGGGCACATTCTGATCGCATAGCGCCAGATGCATTAAATTGCCGGCTCGCAAAATGGCGTCGATCTCGGCGCGATCGGTGATCTCCCGATCCTCGCGTCGCATGGCGCCATGGGGATGGCCTGCCGGCATCGCTGTTGTCATCAAATCCATGAGTTTCTCCTGGTGGAATTAAGCCGCATCCATGCTGTCGGCGGTCAGTTGGTGGGTCAGGAACATGGCTTCCAGCGCGGCACAGATGGTCAGTGTGCTTTCGGCGTCGGCGCTCTCCGGGGGGCCGTGGTGGTAGTGTTCCAGCGAACAGATACCGAAGATGTTGTCTAGGGAGCGGATCTGCAGCGCCAGCTCAGGATCGAAGGCGATGACCTCGCTGGCGGCATCCATCAGGGCGTTGTAGTTGTGATTGAACGGCATGGTCTTGAAGTAGGAACACAGGGCAATCAGATAACACTCGATGGCCAGGGAGGCGACATTGAAGATCAGGCTGGCGCCACGGGACTGCTCGGCAAACTGCCGGGCGCGCTGGTGGTAACCTTGGGCATCACGAATATTGCGCGCAAACTTGGTCGCATCGCTCTCGAACAGGGCGCGGATCTTGAGTGGGGGCATGGATGGCTCCTCGCAAGGGTTAGGGAGAGGCGAGCGGCCATGAGAGACCATGGCCGCTGCCGGGGGCTGGTGTCGGGTTACCAAACGTTCAGGATCCACTCCTTGTTTTTCTTGTATTCCATATCGGTAAACAGGGCGTTGGCCATCTGCTCCGCCAGCCAGGTGGCACCGCTGTAGCCGACGATGGGATAGCGGTAGAGACCGGCTCTGTCATAGGTCGGGAACCCGACCCGGACCATGGGGATCTGGTAGTCGATGGCGGTGAAGCGGCCCTTGGAGTGGCCCAGGATCAGATCCAGCTCCAGTCCCTCGTTCTTGATGCGGTTTTCCAGCTCCCACAGATCGGCATTGATGATGACTTCCATATCAAAATCCACTCGCTCTTGCAGGGCTTGCAGCCGCGGATCCTTCTTGTAGGCCGGGTTGTCATCTCCCAGCAGCAGCAACACGGGTTTCATCTCCAGGTCGAGACAGAATTCGGCCAGACCTATGACCAGATCCGGATTGCCATAGATGGCGACCCGCTTGTCGGCCAGATGCATGTGCACCAGATCCGTCAGCGCATCGATGGCGATCCCCCGCTCCCGCACTAGAGACTGCGGGATCGGTTTGCCGGTCATCTGCTTGAGGTGCTGCAAGAAGGTATCGGTATTGCGGATGCCGATGGGGCTTGGGCCTATGATGGCCGGGACCGAGAACTCGCTTTGCAGGTACTCCGCCGCCTTGCCGCCCTCGTAGCGGTTGAGGGCTATGGTGCCGAGCGCATTGGCTGTGCTCTGCAAATCCTCCACCGTGGTCTCGCCATGGGAGACATGGTTGCCACTGGGCATCAGCGGCGAATCGAAGCTCTCGATCTCGAACAGCACGGTCGCTTCGATCTCCATTTAGCTCAGCAGATGCTTGAGGGCCGTGACATCACCCGGATTGGCCCAGCCAGTGATCAGGTTGATCTTGCCGTTGGGAGCCTCCTTGCGGGCGAAGTATTTGACGAAATCTCGTACCGCGACGTCATAGCCACTGACCATGCTGCCCACAAAACTCGGGGTATGCACCGGGATCAGATGCACCTCCCGATCCGGAAACTTCTCTTTGAGCAAACCGGCGTTGAGCTTGCGCACCACGCCATCCACATCATCGCCGATGACCTCGGTGGAACAGGTAGTGATGATGGGAACGACCTTGACGTGGGGATAGCGCATCAGCAGCACATCCACCGCCTGCTCGACCCGATCCAGGGCACCGAACACGGCCCCGTCTTCATGCACCGAGGAGGAGGCAATTTCAAAGCTCTCCTTGAGGTGCTGGGAAATCAGCAGCCGCACGAACATGACGCAACCCTGACCGCCATGGACTATGCCGATGCAATCCTTGATGCCGATGCTGGCGTACTGGGCACCCGCCGGTTGGCAGGTGAGGATCGGGTTGATAACCCCGGCGCGAGCCTTATCTTTGAGTTCACAAGTCATCTGGTAATCCCTTCTTAATAGCGCTGGTCGGTCAGCTCTTTGTTCAGCGAGCCGGTAATGGTCAGAACATTCAGCCGCTCATGCAGTCCCTGCATCAGTTGCTTGATCTCCGCTACCTCCATGACATTGATCCAGGGGTAGCGCTCCTTGAAGGCATCGGCTAGGCAAACGGCATCTACCCAATAGCAGCGCTCGGCCGGAGAGGAGAGATCCACCTCCTCCTGGCACAGCAGCTGGGTGGTCTTGCCCAGAATGCCGGCATTCTGCTTTTCCCGATCCCAGGCCCGTGAGTGGAACTGCCACAGGCATTTTTTCATGATGTAATCGACCAGCTGTTCGATTTGCGGCTTCATTGGGTGCTCCATGGTATTTCCCCCTTAACCCAGCTCGGCAACCGGCGCGCCATCGGCTGCGGGTTGACGCTCGAAGGTTGGATAACTCTTGCTGCGCAGCGGCGTGATGCAGTCGTACGGCCCAGTGTAGGGACGCATCTTGGTGGAGCCGGTAACTTCCGGGCTCAGATTGGCATCGGTGAGCATCTGCTGGGTCATAAAGCCCTGAGTCGTCGGTATCTCGTCCTTGCTGATTTCCAGAAATGCCAGTTGGTGGATGGGCGAGTAGATGGCGTTGTAGATATCCCGTGCAAACCGTACCCAGCCTTCGTAACCCTTGTAGGGGCCATTGTGATAGGCGTGGGCATTGAGGTAGGGCACGCGGATCTTCTTGGCCACTTCGCCGGGCCGTTTGCCGGTGAAGATGATGTCCGGCTTCAACATCTCCATGGCTTCGAGGTTTTCCAGCTCATTGGGATCATCGATGGCCAGCGCTCCCTCTTCGCAACGGGCTATGCCCTTTTCCATGTCGCCCTGATGGCCGAACTTGGTATAGACAGAGACCACTTCCAGCCCCATCTCTTCATGGATGACATGGGCCCAGTGCCACAGCTTGGAGCCACCTGGCCACAGGCAGACCTTCTTGCCCTGCAGGCGTTCCTTGTACCAGTCCAGCTCGGGTTTCCAGCGCGCGGTTTCCTCATCGATGATCTGTTGCGCCCGCTCTTCGATGCCGAAGAACATCGCCACTTTGCGTAACGAGTTCGACAGGGGCTCGAAGCCGAAACCATCGATATCCAGCCGGGGAATGCCATAGCGCACCCGCAGCTCGTTGCAGATGTACTCGGCGGAGCGGGCACACTCCAGAACGTTCAGATCGGCCTTGTGCATGGCGCGCAGGTCATCGTAGGAGCCATTGCCGGTGAAGGTGGAGAGGATCTGGATGCCCATGCGTTTGAAGTAATCCTGCATCACTTCCTGATCGCCCTGGATGTTGTATTCGCCGACATAGTTGATGACATAGTCGCTGGTAATTTCCGGCTCGACCGTCCCCACCTTGTTCTTGATCCAGGCGATGTTGATGGTGTGGTGCCCCCCGGATTGGCTTGGCCCCTTGAAGCCCGGCGAGTTGCAGACAAAGATGTCCACATCCGGCAATTCGTCCATCACCTCCTGGGCCACGGCATCGATATCGTCCCCGATCAGCGCCGAGGCGCAGGTCTGGTAGATGGTCATCCGCTTGATGTCCGGATGGGCCGCGAAGGCTTCGAGAATATTTTTCTTCAGCACCTTCTCGGCACCGAAGACGATATGTTTTTCCTTCATATCGGTGGCGAAGGTGTATTTGAGCTGGAAGTTGTCGTTGTCGCTGATATAGCGCTTGGTCTGCCAGGTGTCGTAGGTACAACCGACCGGGCCGTGACTGATATGAATGACATCTTTCATCGGCGTGCCAATCACATGCTTGGCGCCGCAATAGGCACAACCCCGTTCCGAAATGGTGCCGGGAATAGTATTGAGATAACCCAGCGGCAGGGCTGAGGTCAGGTCTTCGCCGGGCCCTTTGACCACAGCGTGCATTTTCCGCTCGGGAATACATTTACTGCATTCGAATTCATGATATGGCATTGGTCATGCTCCCTTATCTGGCGTCATCGTCGAATTCAACATCAATTTTTTCGCACATCACGGGCGTGGCTATTTATTTCCAATAGGTATTGGTTTGGTTATATAAGTTTCGCCCGTGGTGAAACCGAATAATGATCTTGCTAATCTGCAATGCCGTATTTCACGACCATCTCTTCGAGTTGGTCCATGGTTAATGGGCTTGGAATAACCAGATCCTTATTTTCAATAATTTTGCGACCCAGTTCGCTATATTCCTTGGCTTGATTCGCCTCTGGATCATATTCAGCCACTGTCTTCTTATTGAATTCCGCTTTCTGGACAATATTATCGCGCGGCACAAAGTGAATCATTTTGGTACCGATGGCGGCGGTGAATTCTTCGAGGAACTCTTTTTCGCCATCCACTTTCCGGCTGTTGCAAATAATGCCACCCAGACGCACACCACTTTGTTTGGCATATTTTACCAGGCCTTTACAGATGTTATTGGCAGCATAAATAGCCATCATCTCACCGGAGGCGACAATATAAACTTCCTGCGCCTTACCATCGCGGATTGGCATGGCAAAACCACCACAGACCACATCACCCAATACATCAAAGAATACGAAGTCCAGTTCGCTGGTATAGGCACCATTTTCTTCCATCAGATCGATGGCGGTAATAACACCGCGGCCAGCACAGCCCACTCCTGGCTCGGGGCCACCGGATTCGACGCAGCGGATATCCTGGAATCCGGTCTTGACCACCAGCTCATTGGTGATCTTCTCGGCACCCAGATCCCGTAATACATCCATCAGGGTTTCTTGGGGTTTGCCCCCTAAAATCAGGCGGGTGGAATCTGCTTTCGGATCACAGCCATGAATAAAGATCTTCTTGCCGTGGAAATAAGCCATAGCGGCTGCTGTATTCTGGGTAGTGGTTGATTTACCAATGCCACCTTTGCCATAAATAGCAATTTTACGGGTCATAGTCTTACTCTCCTGGTTTAATGTTTTACATCCCTCAGTATGAGAATGGTGATGAAATGACTGAGTCATTCCCATCGCTACCATAAGATTGCAACCGATATGCCAGAGCCTTATTGATGTTGTATATTTTATTGCTGAATTATCATCTTGCTGATTCTTAACGAGTTTATTTTTCTCTGGTTGGGGTGATGTGAATTGTTATCAGCAGGCAGGCATGTTTTTTTACATTTATTCGTACCTGGATGTACATTCTGCATGGGGTTTATTCTTGCGGGTACATTATTGAATGCCGTGGGCATTGTGTCGCGAAACATAGATGTCGGGCGCGACTTGATATTTAGCATCAAGCTTGTATGTTGATGGCAATAAAAGGCCAAACTTGCAGTCTGTCTATTTAAATATCCTTGATATCCATCATATAGGTATCTCTTATATAGCTATCGCCGATGTCGCTGGTGCGACATGGATGTGGCGGAGTCCGCAGCTGGCGTTGTTTTTGCAACAGTCCCTGGCGCTATATTGCTTGGTATACAGCGAAGTTGTTTCACCCCATTGATCCGGCTGTAATTCCAGCCGGATCCGCGTCGAAGGAGTTGCTATGTTGCCTACAGTCATGAGTGTCCAGACTGAAACAATTGAACGTTCTCGTCAGGAAAGCGACAACGAATGCCAGTGCCCTTTGGGGGAGTGTCGCAGCTCCTTGTTGCCACTGCTTTCGGAGGTGACACAAGTGGTCGGGCGCGGGGCCGATTTGCCGACCACGTTACAACTGGTACTGGCGCTGCTGCAGCGTCACCTGCAGGTGCTGTTCGGTATGGTCTCGCTGTATGACCCGGCAACCGGGCAGATCTTCATTCATGAAGGGATAGGTCTGAGTGACGAAGCCATGGCCCGCGGTATCTATGCCCCCGGTGAAGGCATCATCGGCCGGGTGGTGGAGACCGGCAAGCCGGTGGTAGTGCCTTCCATAGCCCAGGAGCCTGCTTTTTTGAACCGGACCGGGAGCTGGAACCAGCAGCAGGAGTTGCCGCTGGCATTCTTGTGCGTGCCGATCATGCGGGCACAAAAAGTCATGGGCACCCTGAGCGTTGGCCGGGGTTATGACAATTCGTGTCTGCTGGATCTGGATGTGGAGATCTTGTCGATCCTGGCCACTGTGATGGCCCAGGTGGTGGAGCTGCATCTGCTGGATCATCAGTGTCAGCATGAGTTGCTTGATGAGAATCGGCGCTTGCGCCATGCCTTGCAGGAGAAGTTCAAGCCGGGGCATATCATGGGAAACTCGCGGCCTATGCAGGAGGTTTACCGGTTGATCGATAAGGTCAGCCACAGCAAGACCACAGTATTGATCCTGGGGGAGAGCGGGGTTGGCAAAGAGCGGGTTGCCAGCGCCATTCATTACAACAGCGCCCAGGCCAGCGGCCCGTTCGTCAAATTCAACTGTGCCTCGCTGCCGGAAAGCGTGATCGAGAGTGAGCTGTTCGGTCATGAAAAGGGGGCCTTTACCGGCGCGACGGCCCGGCGTGCCGGACGCTTCGAAGAGGCCCATGGCGGCAGCATTTTTCTGGATGAGGTCGGTGAGTTGTCACTGCTGATGCAGGCCAAACTGCTGCGGGTGTTGCAGGAGCGCAGTTTCGAGCGAGTCGGCAGCAACACCACCTTGACGGTGGATTTGCGGATCCTGGCGGCGACCAACCGGGATCTGGGGGCCATGGTGGCCAAAGGCGAGTTTCGCGAGGATCTCTACTACCGGCTGAATGTCTTCCCGATCACCATACCGCCGCTGCGGCAGCGAGGCAGCGATATCGTCACCCTGGCCGATTACTTTGTGGCGCGATTTGCCCAGTTGCAAGGCTGTGAGGTGCCGCGTTTGACCACTCCGGTGCTCAACCTGCTGCAGCGCTATCCCTGGCCCGGTAATGTGCGCGAGCTGGAGAATCTGATGGAGCGGGCCGTCTTGCTGGCCGAGGATGGGGTGATCCAGGCGCATCATTTGCCCGCCAATCTGCAGGCCTCGACGCCGGAAGCCGAAGCCAGCGGCGCCATTCATGAACGGGTGTCCCAGGTCGAATACGAGCTCATCATTGCCGCGCTGCGGCAGCATAGGGGCAATATGAGCCATGCTGCCGAGCAGTTGGGGATCACCCGCCGTATCCTTGGTCTGCGTATGGCCAAGTACCAGTTGAACTACAAGCGTTTCCGCACCCGACAATCCCAGGAGTCGGAGCTGTAACGACCTATCGCCCGGCATATAGCCTGTGCTTACGATGCCACCAGGTTCAGGGGCTCCGGTTGACAGTTGACGCTTACAACCCGACACAGCCCTGATATGGCCGGAGGAGACTCCGGCCTTTTTTATGGCGCTGTCCCAGTTATGCGTTGCTCGAATCAAAACCCGGTATCAGGCTGGCGTTCAGGAGTCCGGACGAACACAGACACGCCGTAAAAACATCCATGTTGGCTCGGTGGCGGCGTCCGTGCCGCCAACGGTCTGCTTTTCGTCCAGACTCCATCCCTCTTTATTCCTAACAGGTAATTCCCAACAGGTGACAGGGACAGAGCCTTTTTTATTTGCCCGGTATGCTCGGTTGCTCACTCACTCGGGTTGGCGGAGCAGATCGGCTGAGATCTCGAGAGTAAAAAAAAGTTAAAAATTTGTGTAAGAAAACTCAAGGTGACTCCGACTATGTCATAGCAAGAGAAGAGAATCAGCGCGTCTGGCTTCTCCTCTCGACTGCCATGACCCGGGCCCATGCCCACCTTGATTGACCTCTACAGGAGTTCCACCATGACCAAATCAACTGCTGCTACCACCCTTGCCCTGGCGCTGGGCGCTGTTCTGACTGTCGCTGCTGCCCCGGCTTTCGCCGCTGATACCGCCGGGATGGAAAAATGTTACGGCGTAGCCCTCAAGGGTAAGAATGATTGCAAAGCCGGGGCTGGAACCACCTGCGCCGGCACGGCGAAGATTGATTATCAGGGAGATGCCTGGAAGATGGTGCCGGCGGGCACCTGCGTACAAACCGCATCCCCGACATCCCCGACCGGCATGGGGCAGTTAGACGCCTTCCAGGCCAAGTAGAGCTGAGCTGCCATCCTTGAAGGAAGCCGACCATGAATGCCATGACGCAACATGAGTTGCTCAGTGCTGCTTCCTCTTTCCAGCACGGAGGGGTCATGCCCCTTCGTGCCGGGATAGGGCTCAAGCCTGAACATTTTATCGAGATCCTGGAGACTCGGCCCACCGTGGGCTTTTTTGAAATCCATGCCGAAAATTACATGGTCGATGGGGGGCCATTTCACCACTACCTGACCCGGATCCGCGAGCTATATCCCTTGTCTATTCATGGCGTCGGGCTCTCCATTGGCGGGGAGCAACCGCTCGACAAGGCCCACTTGCAACGCCTGGCCGCCCTGCTGGATCGCTATCAGCCCGAGTTGTTCTCCGAGCATCTGGCTTGGGCCAGCCATGGCGGGCACTTTTTGAATGACCTGTTGCCGTTGCCCTATCACGCCGGAACTCTGCAACGGGTCTGCGCGCATATCGATCAGGTTCAGGAGGCACTGCAACGACCCTTGTTGCTGGAGAATCCGGCGACCTATCTGGAGTTTGCCACCTCGGATCGCAGTGAGTCCGAGTTTATCCGCGACATCCTGCAACGTACCGGCTGCGGCTTGTTGCTGGATGTCAATAACGTCTATGTCTCTTGCATCAACCATGGCCGAGATCCCTATGCCTATATTCGGGCGCTGGCCGGTTTATGGATCGGCGAAATCCATTTGGCAGGATTTGCCAGGGACTGGGATGCGGCCGGCGATCCGCTGCTGATCGACAGCCATGGCGCCCCCATCGCCGAGGCGGTGTGGCACTTGTATGAGTTTACCTTGCAGCAGCTGGGGCCCGCTCCGACCCTGATTGAACGGGATCAGAATATTCCGTCACTGGCGACCCTGTGCACCGAGGCGCAACAGGCCGAGCTGCGCCTTAGTGGGGTGGCTTGCATGCAACCGCGGCAGACAGCGCTATGAGCGGGCAACAGGATTTTTATCAGGCGTTAGGGAGCCCGGAAGGACCGCTGCCGACGGGGCTCCACACCTGGAATGGCTCAGATCCGGGGCGCCGCTTTGCCGTCTACCGGAACAATGTGCTGGCGTCATTAATTGATGCCTTGGCGGATAGCTTTCCAGTGGTACAAGCCCTGGTCGGGGAGCCATTTTTTCGGGCCATGGCCCAGATATATGTCCGGGAGTTTCCTCCTGAGTCGCCCATTCTGGCGGAATACGGCGATCGATTGCCGCCGTTTATCCGTCAGTTTGCACCAGCCACAGCTGTGCCCTATCTGGCCGATGTCGCGCAACTGGAATGGTTGCGCATCCGGGCGTTTCACAGTGCGGATGGCACGCGCGTCGCTACGGCCACACTGGCGACGGTCTGGGCTGATGTCGAGCACTTGCCAGATCGACGACTCACCCTGCATCCGTCGTTGCAACTGATCCGCTCTCCCTATGCGGTGGTCTCTATCTGGGCCGCTCATCAGGGGGACTGTGCACTGACGACGCCTCATCAGATCCAGCAACAGCTGGCAAGCCTGCGGCTGGATAGCCCGCAACAGGCGCTGCTGCTGCGGACAGGGCTGACCGTGGATCTGATCCCTGTGGATGCAGGAACCCATGGGTTCATCACCGGCTTGCAGCGGGGGCTGACGCTGGGTGAAGCCATGGCAGAGGCCAGCCAGCAGCATGCCGGATTCGAGGTAACGCCAGGCTTGACGCTACTGATCCAGCAGGGGGCCGTGATGGCCTTTTCGGACCCATTAACCCATTGACCCATGAATCCCGGGAGATAAGAGATGAACAACCCGACAGAGCTCAAGCGGGCTGGAAACAGTCGCGCATCGGCCATCATCGCCATGCTGCGAAACGCTTGCCAGCGTATTCCGGACAGTGCTATCGCCTTACTGGCGCGCTTTTCCATTGCCGCCATTTTCTGGCAATCGGGGCAGACCAAGGTCGAAGGATTGGTCATCGATCTGCTCGCCGGCCGGGTGGAACTGGGCTGGCCCCGGCTGAGTGATTCGGCCCTGTATCTGTTTCGGGAGGAATATCGTCTGCCACTGCTCGATCCGGAAGTGGCGGCACTCGTCGCAGCCTCGGCCGAACATCTATTCCCTGTGCTGCTGTTGCTGGGACTGGGCACCCGCCTGGCGGCGAGCGGGTTGCTGGTCATGACAGCGACCATCCAACTGCTGGTTTACCCGGATGCCTATGCCACCCATGGCGTCTGGGCGGTCGCTTTATTGTTTTTGCTAGCCAAGGGAGCGGGGCGCTTCTCGCTGGATCATGGGTTGGCGCGCCGGTATGGTGTCACCGCGCCCTGAGTCATCGGCAAGCCAGTGTGGATGGCTTGCCGGGTCAAGAGGCTTCGACTCAAGAGTGGGAGTCATCCTCCGGCGGCTGTTTTCCCTGCACATACAGCCGGGTGATCTGACGGATGGAGCCCATCTGTTGGTCAAAGTTACGGCAGCCGGTACACATCATCAGATGTAGTTTCAGCGTCATCCGTTCGTTGAGGGTCAATGGCCGATCCTGGCTTTCCGAGAGTAGGCGCGTGGCCTCGCGACAGTTCAGCATGATGATTTCTGCTCCATAAACCAGCGGCTATCCAGACACTCGCGTAACCGCATGCGGGCTCTGTAGAGCATGACATTCAGATTACTCAGCGAAATCTCGACGGCGCTGCAGATCTCGTCGGATTCCAGTTCAATAAATTCACGCATCATGAAGACGCGGGCCTGAGCCCCCGGCAGATTATCCAGGCAAGCCTCGAATACGCGCCAGAATTGTCCCTCGCGCACCGTCTCATGGGGATTTCCCCAATCGCCCGGCCTCTCGTCGGCAGGCCAATGGCCGCGCGCATCGAACAGGGCGGAGAAATCCTGCTCTTCATCCTCACTGCGCAGCAGACTGCTGGCGTCGGTGACGCGCTGCTTGTACCTCAGTGTATCGGCAATCTTGTGCTTGAGAATGGCAAACACCCAGGTCTTGAGTGCCGCCCGGCCGCCGAAGGCGCGGGCATTCTGCAGGGCACCGGTGAGTGCCTCTTGTACGGCATCTTCCGCTAGCGCATGGTCAGCCAGTTGCAGCAGCGCAAATCGCAGCATCTGCTGGCGCAGATCGGCCAGAAATTGGTTATCAAGTAGCTGCAGACTATGCTCGCCCGGGTTGTCGTCGATCACAGTGGGTGGTCCTTCTGTCATGATCATTCCTTGCGCCAGATAGCCGCTTAGCTCTGGTCCTACTGTAACGGGGTGTATCGCAAAGCGATAGCCTATAACCGTTGATTCAACGATGAGTCAGACATAAAGCAAGTCTCGGGGATCAGGGATCGCCTATGGGTGGGTGAAAATCCGTCACCTATATATTGCGAATGTGACAAGGACTCGAAATTATCCTTTTTTGACGTGATAGCGTGAGTCGTCAATGCAATTGATGAGTTAAACATTAACGCAACAAACACGTAACCCTATTAAAACAAATTAATATTCAAGGACTGACCATGCAACAGAAAATAAAGTTCAGTACCGCTGCTTTTATCTTTGCAGCTGTGTTGGCTATCAGCGGGTGTAATGATTCATCGAATGATGAAGTTATCGTCGATCCGGGTGTCACCAGTGATGTTCCCGTCACATTAACGGATGATATTCGTAGTCGTGGATTTTCGGCCGATAGTGACAATACGGTGTTTATTTTCGATGTCGCCAAAGAGCAGGATCAACTCGATGCCAAGAAGGTAACCACGATTGAGAGTGTTGATATTCGTGGTTCATTCAATGGCTGGACATTGACATCCGGCTTTGCAATGACCGCCAGTACAACAGATGATGGTATTTGGTATTTATCATTACCTAATAGCAGTGTGGCGATCCCTGGCAACAGCGGACAACCGGAATTCAAATTTGTAGTGACCGGTACTGTAGATGGGGTTGCGGCAACCGCTGCCTGGCTGGATATGTCGACGACCACACCAGCCGATTATATTACCGGTGGTAATGACCGGAACCATATTCTGGTGTTCCCTGGTGATGATATGACACAAGTCATTGCCAACCGGGACACGGCTAATACTGTCAAGACTCTGGCCGAGTTTGATTTGACCAGTGAAGCCGACAAACAAAAGATATCCAATTTCCGTCTGGTCCCCGGGACAAGCAAATTGTATCGCTCTTATCATCCGTTCAAGAAATCGCGCTCGCAGTTTGATACCGAAGATACCCGGGTAGCGCAAGTACAGACTTATATGCAAGAGAAAGGGGTCCAGAGCGTTATCACTCTGTATAAGGATGAAACGGCGACTCTGGATGCGACAAAAAACGAAACTATTTCCAGCTATCATCAGGCGTTGATTGATGCGGGACATAATTTGTATTTACCGGATGCGGATTATAATACGGTCTACTTTAGTTCCGACAGTGCCAAGTTCGGTGGCTGGATTAAACAAGTGGTCGAATTTATTATTAGTGATGCCAATCAGGCTCCGGTTGAAATACACTGCCGATTAGGGACTGATAGAACCGGGGTATTCTCGGCGGTGATCGCTTCCTTGATGGGGGCATCATGGAGCGATATTGTCAGTGATTACCAAAGCTCGAATAATATGGCCATGAAAGAGTTCCGTGATTACAAGTTGCTGAAATATTCATTCGAAAAAATGCTCAAAGTTGACCTGGATGATAGCAGTGTTAATTTGCAGCAGGAAATGACGACCTATATGATCTCGAATGGCTATCTCACGCAAGTCCAGATTGATGCATTAGTGGCTAAATTGAAATAAAGGTTAGAAATAAAGCAACTCTAATCAATGGCGGTGAATAATATTCGCCGCCATTTTGTTTCTAGTAATAACTTTATTGGTTGATTCATGGCTTCCTGATATCCATGCCATTGGATAGCATAGTATTTGCGACTAAATTTCTGGTCTGTACTTTTTCTCTCCATATCGCATAATCAATTTTTGTTATTTGCCGGAGGCTAGTCATTATTTTTGCGCATATTTATTAGTATGCAACGCAGTGATTATTAGATTGATTATCTAGAGTATGAATATTGCTAGCCGCGGGTAAAAGCGAGACGGAGCACACAGCAGGTAATACCGTGTGCTCAGCCTGGATTATTTAACTTCCTTGCCCTGGGCTTGCAGATCCGCATGGTAGGAGGAGCGGACGAAGGGGCCACAGGCGGCGTGGGTGAAGCCCAGATCCAGAGCTATGGCCTTGAGCTCATCAAACTCGTGGGGCGGCACATAGCGCTTCACCGGCAGGTGGTGACGGCTGGGCTGCAGATACTGGCCCAGGGTCAGCATGGTGACGCCGTGGGCGCGCAGATCCTTGAGTACCTCGACGATCTCGTCGTTGGTCTCCCCCAGTCCCATCATCAAGCCGGATTTGGTCGGCATATCCGGATGTTGCTCGCCCATACGGCGCAGCAATTCCAGCGACCATTTGTAGTCGGCACCCGGACGCGCCACCCGGTAGAGGCGGGGAGCGGTTTCCAGATTGTGGTTGAACACATCCGGCGGATTGGTTTTGAAGATCTCCAGCGCTGTCTCCATGCGACCGCGGAAGTCCGGGGTCAGGGTCTCGATGCGGGTGCTGGGAGACTCTTCCCGGATGGCGCGAATCGAATCGGCAAAGTGCTGGGCTCCGCCATCGCGCAGATCGTCCCGATCCACCGAGGTGATGACCACATACTTGAGTTTCATCTCGGCAATGGTGCGGCCGAGCTTGCGCGGCTCGTCGCTGTCCGGTGCCAGCGGGCGGCCATGGGCGACGTCGCAGAACGGGCAGCGACGGGTGCAGATAGCGCCCAGGATCATAAAGGTGGCGGTGCCGTGGTTAAAACACTCGGACAGATTCGGGCAGGACGCTTCCTCGCACACAGAGTGCAGGTTGTTCTTGCGCATTATGTTCTTCACCGCCTGGATCTTCTCGCTGGTGGCGGGCAGACGGATACGCATCCAGTCCGGTTTCTTCAGCGGTGCCTCGTCGGCATCCGGCATGAATTTCACCGGGATCAGCGCCATCTTGTCGGCATCACGAAGTTTGATGCCGGGCTCTACGCGTACAGGTTTGCTCATCACTCAGCTCTCGGTTAGTTCAGTCCAGGTGGAATAGTCAATCAAGCGGGTCAGCTCGCCCAGTAGCAGGGGCTCGGCTTCGGCCACGGTTTGCGGACCGCCCAGCGTGGCGGTCTGGGTCATCGCCAGACCGGCATAGCCGCAAGGATTGATATGGCTAAAGGGGGTCAGATCCAGGTTGACGTTCAGTGCCAGGCCGTGAAACGAGCAGCCACGGCGAATGCGCAATCCCAGTGAGGCGATTTTGGCGCCCGCGACATAGACGCCGGGGGCATCGGGCTTGGCGATCGCCTCGATCCCGGAGCGGGCGAGCAGGGCAATGACCGCCTGCTCCATCGCCGTCACCAGTTGCCGCACGCCCAGCCCCTTACGGCGAACATCAATCAGCAGATAGGCAACCAACTGGCCGGGACCATGGTAGGTGATCTGACCGCCGCGATCCGACTGCACCACAGGGATATCGGTCTGGTGCAGCAGGTGTTCGGCCTTACCGGCCTGGCCCTGGGTGTAGACGGCCTCGTGTTGCAGCAACCAGATTTCATCGGGAGTGTCGGCGTCCCGCTGATCGGTAAACGTCTGCATATCCTGCCAGGTTTGCAGGTAGGGACGGATGCCGAGATGGCGCACGATCAAGGGCATTTGCTGCAACATTGTTTCCTTTTTGTAAAATTCGCCGGTCATTATAACCAGCGACTGGATGATTACCAGTCAGATGTGAGGCCGATCACAGCACCATCCGCACCAGCTCCAGCTTGCCCAGCTCCACATACATGGTCTCCAGATGTTCCTTGCTGGTCGCTGTGACTGTGACGCTGACCGAGACATAATTGCCTTTGGCGCTGGGGCGCAGGGTTGGCGAATAGTCGGCCGGAGCATGTTGTTGCAGCACGGCAACCACCTGATCGGCCAGCTCGGGATGGGAAACACCCAGCACCTTGAACGGGAACTGGCAGGGGAACTCGAGGAGTTCATCAAACTTGGTATTCAGCGACATGGTGTTCTCTCTTGCTTGCATCGCCTGACGGCAGGTGATGACGTGATACGGGGTTTCTATTCATTCTGGACCAATAAACAGGCCCTGACATGCAGGGCCTGTTTCGTCTGTCTTCAGCGTGGTGGCTTAGCCAATCAGGCGCTGGAACAGCAGGATCAGGTAGTCCCACAGGCGGCTGAAGAGGCTGCCTTCATTCACCTCTTCGAGGGCAACCAGCGGATACTGGGCGACATCCTTACCATCCAGCTTCAGGAAGATGGTACCGACTTGCTCTCCCTTCTTGATGGGGGCATCCAGTTCGTTTTTCAACTGGAAGTCAGCCTTGAGCTTGCCACTGCTGTTGCGGGGTATGACCAGACTGATGTCCCGATCGGTACCCAGCTTGATCTCGTTCTTGTCACCCATCCACACCCGTTGGGTCGCGAGCTCGGCGCCCAGCTTGTAGGGAGTGACGTTCTGGTAGAAGCGGAAGCCGTAGGTCAGCAGCTTCTTGCTCTCTTCAGCCCGTTGCGCTTCGCTACCGGAGCCGATGACCACGGCGATCAGACGCATGTTGTCCGGACCGGTCGCCGAGGAAACCAGGTTATAGCCCACTTCGCTGACGTGACCGGTTTTGATGCCGTCTACCGCCAGACTCTTGTCCCACAGCAGGCGGTTGCGGTTGTGCTGCACTATGCCATTGAAGGTGAACTCTTTTTGCGAGTAGATGGCATATTCGCTCGGCAGATCGCGGATCAGGGCCTGACCCAGCAGGGCCATATCATAAGCGCTGGAATAGTGGTTCTCGTTATGCAGTCCGTGGGCGTTGACGAAGTGGGTCTCTTTCATGCCCAGACGGTCTGCCCACTGGTTCATCAGGCTGGCGAACGAGTCTTCAGAGCCGGCGATGTGCTCGGCCATTGCGATACAGGCATCGTTGCCGGACTGGATGATGATGCCCTTGTTCAGGTTATCCACGCTGACCTGTTTGCCGACTTCGATAAACATCTTCGAGGAGTCGGAGTAGTTCTTGGCCCAGGCGTTCTGGCTGATGGTGACCATGTCATCCGGTTTCATACGGCCGGACTTGAGCTCCTGGCCGATGACATAGGAGGTCATCATCTTAGTCAGACTGGCGGGCGGCAAACGCTCATGTTCGTTATTGCCGAACAGGACCTGACCTGTGTGGTAGTCCATCAACAAGAAGGCTTTGGCAGCAATTTGCGGTGGGCTGGGCAGTGCCACGGGAGCCGGAGCAGGCATCGGCTTCGGATCCGGCTTCGGTTGCGCATCAGGCGTCGGAGTGGAAGTTGCGGCCATAGCCGTCATCGACAGCGCCATAGAGGCACAAAGCAGAAAGGGTTTCGCCAGTTTCAAAATCGTGATCCTTTGTGAGTAGCCTGCCAACAGGCAATTCTGCGAAGGGCGCTACTATAACAAAGTGTGATCCCCTTGGCAGCCAGGAATTGGTTGAAGTTTGTGGGCTCTCAGGCTCAATAGACGAAGTAGGCGCTATTCAGACCCGCATCCTTGACCACCGCCAGCATGACATCGGCTTGCTGGGGAGCCATGGGTCCCATGTGCAGGCGATAGACTTGATTGGCGCTGACTATGGTGATGGGGGTTCCGAATTTCTGGCTCAGACGGCTCGCTTCTTCTCGCGCCCTTTGTGCCGAGTCGGTGGCCAGCAACTGGATGGTTTTGGCTTCACTGCGGGCTATCATCTCGTCGGCATTGGCCGGACGCGGAGGATGGACCAGGTCCAGGCGGACTTTGGCGACGCCCTGACCGACGATGCCCAGACGCTGGGCGGCACCAAAGGAGAGATCCAGGATGCGATCACCATGGAAGGGACCGCGATCATTGACCCGCACGATCAGCGAGCGGCCATTTTCCTTGTTGGTGACCCGGATATAACAGGGGATCGGCAGATGCTTGTGCGCCGCCGAGATGTCGTACTGGTTATAGGTTTCACCACTGGAGGTGTATTGGCCATGAAAGCCGGGACCATACCAGGAGGCGGTGCCCTCTTCACTGTATTGCTCTATATCCCGCCATACCTTGTAGGGTTGGCCAAACACTTCGTAGTCCTTGTTGCCAATGCGGCTGTAGGTTTCAAAGCGCGGCTCCACCCCGGCCACGGGGATCAGGGCCGGATCTGGCCGACCATAATCTTTGCGGATCGCATAACGATTCACCTGGGAGCGCGGTTGTTCGCTCTCGGGCAAGGGACCGGCCACAGTACGGAAATTGAAGCCACTGTCGTCGGTGGATTCGGTGTGGATCTTGGTTTTAGCGATGCGGGTCCGATATTCGCGGACCTCGGTGACGCAGCCCGTTAATATCGACAACATGACCGTGGCCATAAGCCAATAGCTGATTCCTTTCATGTCGTTCCATTCCAGTGTTGTGCTAATGCCTGCCGTCGACTCTCCGCAATTCAAGAGTGACGCACAGCTGGTTTCAATGAGCCCAAGGTAAGGGTCGGTATTCTTGACCCACTTGGGGATGACGGTCAAGTTTTCACCGCCGCTGACGGGATCCGGATCGGATCCTCGGTTTAATTCACGAAAGGTTCAATTCACAAAGAAGGCTTGCTGATAGCCAGCGCCCCGCAGACGTTGCAGCATGGACTCGGCCTCTTTGCGCTCCAGAGGACCCAGATGCAGGCGATAGATCTGGTTGGCCGTGACCACCCGGATAGGTTTGCCGAAGCGCTGGCTCAGTTCGCGGGCCGCATCACTGGCCTTGAGGGCCGAATTGGTCGCCATCAGTTGAATGGTACGCGCCTCATGGCGAGCTATGATCTCGGCCGCATTCGGCGGTGGCGTCACCTTGACCAGTTCAACCTGGACTTTAGCCGTGCCGGGTCCCAGGATCCCCAACTGATGGGCAGCACCCCGGGAGAGATCCAGGATGCGGTCGCCATGGAAAGGGCCCCTATCATTGACCCGTACTACTATGGCTTTGCCATTTTCCAGATTGGTAACTTTCAGGTAGGAGGGCAGCGGCAGGTTCTTGTGCGCCGCCGATACATCTTCCTGATTATAGAGTTCGCCATTGGAGGTATAGAGGCCATGAAAACCGGGCCCGTACCAGGAGGCGGTGCCTTCTTCCCGGTAGTGCTCAATTCCGTTCCAGACTTTGTAATCACGCCCGAAGACCTGGTAATCCTTGTTACCGATGCGGCTGGGGGGCTCGAATCTGGGCGTCACGCCACCCACACCGGTCAAGTCCAGATCCCGGCTTGGCTGCGCTGGTGCAGGCAGGCGCTTGGCCGTCGGGCTGCTACAAGCAGTCAACGTCAGTATCAACAGCAACAGCAGCAGGATCGGATTATTGATCATGATAGGCGGCGGCAATCTTCTCGCTGAGTTGGTAAACGGCCATGGCATACAGGGGGCTACGGTTATAACGGGTGATGACATAGAAATTATGGCGTAGCACCCAGTATTCCGTGCCCATGGCCTGATCCAGTTTAAGCAATTTCACCGGAGTTGCAGGTGCCAAGGTTGTGCTCAGGGTCACACCTGCAGCTTGCAGTTGCTGCCAGCTCTGATTGATCTCCAGTTTGCCATCCAGCAGGGTCGCCACCTTGCTGGCATCTGCGACTTGAGCAAGGTGCGCAACCGGTTCACCCCAGTGCCACTCATGTTCGGCAAAGTAGTTGCCGACACTGCCGATGGCATCGGCGGGATTGGAGAACAGGTCGATGTGGCCGTCGCCATCGAAATCCCGGGCAAAATGCAGATAACTGGTTGGCATAAATTGCCCCATGCCCATGGCGCCAGCATAGGATCCTTTGGGCGTTCGCAGTGGCCAGCCTTGCTGTTTGGCCAGTTTGACGTACTGGGCAAACTCCTTGCTGAAATAGGGAGCCCGCGCCGGATAGTGAAAGCCCAACGAATAGAGCGCATCCAGTACCGGATGCTCCCCCATCTGGCTGCCGTAGCGGGTCTCGACCCCTATGATGGCGACGATCATCTCGGCGGGAACCTTGAGCTGCTGCTCGGCCTTGGCCAACCAATCGGCATGCTGCTGCCAGAACAGCACCCCGTTACGCACCCGGGCTTCGGTGATGAACAGCGGCCGGTACTGGTACCAGGGCTTGGCTTCCCAGGGTTTCTGAATCGCATCTATGACGGGTTGGCGCAGTTGTGCCTGACCGATGGCCTGTTGCAGATCAGTCAGCGGGATCTGCAGATCCTGACTCAACTGCTGTAATCGTTGTTGATCGGCCGTGGTCATCTCCGCCGCCGAGGCGATCAAGGCAGAACAACTGAGCAGCAGGGCAAGCAAATAGCGCATGGGATGATTTCCGGATCAGGCCAGCAAGCGGCGGTGGGTATGGATGGACATCAGAATGCCAAAACCGGCGGCCAGCGTCACCATGGATGTGCCACCGTAACTGATGAGCGGCAAAGGCACACCGACCACGGGCAGCAAACCGCTGACCATGCCGATATTGACGAAGACGTAGAAGAAGAAGGTCAGCGTCAAGGCTCCACCCAGCAAGCGTTCGAACGAACCCTGGGCTTGCAGGCTGATGCTCATGCAACGGCTGATGACATACAGATACAGGCACATCAACAGAATGAAGCCAATCAGACCAAACTCTTCACTGAATACCGCGAAGATAAAATCGGTATGCCGCTCGGGCAGGAACTCGAGCTGGGATTGGGTGCCATTGAGCCAGCCTTTGCCGAATAGACCGCCCGAGCCGATGGCAATCTTGGACTGGATGATGTGATAACCAGTTCCTAATGGGTCGGTTTCCGGATCCAGAAAGGTCAGCACTCGTTGCCGCTGGTAGTCGTGCATCAGGAAGAACCAGAGCACGGGCAAAAAACTGGCCGCGGCTAAGCCGGCTGCCAGGATCAGATACCAGTTGATACCGGCCAGGAAGATGACAAAGACCCCGGAGACGGCCACCAGGATGGCGGTGCCCAGATCTGGTTGCTCGGCAATCTGCAGGGTCGGGACCAGAACCAGCAACAGCGCTATGACGATCTGCTTGAAGGTCGGTGGCAAGGCATGACGGCTGAGATAGGCCGCTATGGTCATCGGCATGATGATCTTCAAAAATTCCGAGGGCTGGAACTTGATAAATCCCAGATCCAGCCAGCGCTGGGCGCCCTTGCCGATATGACCGAATACCATGACACACAGCAGTAACACGATACAGACCGCGAACGCCGGTGGTGCCCAGCGGGCATAGAAGGCGGGCGGAAACTGGGCTATGAAGATCATGAGTCCGAAGGCCATGCTGGTACGCAGCAGTTGACGTCCCAGCACCTCGGGATGCATGCCGGAGGCGGAGTAGAGCACCACCAGACTGACGCAGAGCAGGGCTAACAAGCCAAGCAGCAGCGGCAGATCGATATGGAAGCGCTGCCAGAACGAGACACCGTGTCGTTGATTCATGGATGTTCCTCAGGGACTGGTACTGGTGCTGCTTCGGGGCCAATCAGGTAAGCATCCAGCATGGCACGGACCACGGGGGCGGCGTTGGCACTACCACCACCGGCGTTTTCCAGGATCAGCGAGACCACACCCTTGGGATCCTCGTAGGGCGCAAACGCGACGAACAGGGCATTGTCTCTGTGCTCCTCTTTCAGGCGCTTTGCATCGTATTTTTGATCTTGCTTGAGGCCGACCACCTGGGCGGTCCCGGATTTACCGGCCGCCTTGTAGGGGGTATTGGCAAAGGCGCGGCGACCCGTTCCTTCGGTGCCGTTGATGACCCGGTACATGCCTTCCATCGCCACCTTCCAGTAACTGTCGTCTTTGACGCTCAGCGCCTGATCGGTGGGTTCGCGGAATGGTTCCTGATGGCCATCCCCTTCTCGGATCGACTTCAGCAAGTGAGGGATCACATTATGACCATGTTGGGTCAATATGCTGTGGGCGCGGGCCAACTGGATCGGCGTTGCTGTCCAGTAGCCTTGGCCGATACCGATGGAGATGGTGTCTCCCAGATACCAGGCTTGTTTGCGGCGCAGGCGTTTCCAGTCTCTAGACGGCATGACGCCCATGGTCTCTTCGTAGATATCGAGCCCCGAGTAGTTCCCGAAGCCGAACGCCGTCATGTAGCGGTTGATGGTATCAATGCCGGTGCGATAGGCCAGATCGTAGAAAAAAGTATCGGCCGAGACTTCGATGGCGCGATAGACGTCCAACCAGCCGTGTCCCCACTTCTTCCAGTCGCGGAATTTATGGGTGGAGCCGGGCAGCTGGAAGAAGGGGCCACCAAAGTAACGACTAAAGGGCGTGATGGCGCCTTCGTTTAACCCCATCACCGCCAGTAGCGGCTTGACGGTGGAGGCGGGGGCGTAGCCGCCCTGGCTGACCCGGTTGATCAAGGGACGGGATGGATCATTGAGTAGAGCCGCATACTCCTTGGTCCGGATGCCGCGCACAAACAGGTTCGGGTCATAGGTCGGCGAGGAAGCCAGAGCCAGCACGGCGCCGCTCTTGGGCTCCATCAGCACTATACCGGCTCGACGCCCGGCCAGCAGTTCTTGAGCCTTTTTCTGCAGTTGCAGATCCAGCGTCAGGTGAATGTCTTTGCCGGCAATCGGCGGTTGATACTTGAGGGTGCGGATCACACGCCCGCGATTGTTGACCTCGACTTCCTGATAACCGGCCTGACCGTGCAACAACTCTTCATAATATTTTTCGACGCCCAGCTTGCCGATATCTCGGCTGGCGGCGTAGTTGGCTAATTTGCCCTGTTCATCCAGCTTCTGCAGATCCGTGGTGTTGATGCGGGCTACGTATCCCAGCGCATGGGTGAAAGTATCGGCAAAGGGATAAAAGCGCTTGAGATAGGCCTCGATGCTGGCCCCCGGATACTTGTGCTGGTTCACCGAAAAGGTGGCGACCTGCTCTTCGCTCAGCTGATCGGCCAGCGTGATGGGATTGAAGCGGCGATGGCGCTGTACCTCTTTGAGAAAGCGATCTTTCTCTTCCGGATCCAGCTTGAGCAGTACGATCAATTCGTCGAGAACGTTGGGCAGATCATCGACCTGCTCCGGAATGATTTCCAGACTGAAGACAGGGCGGTTTTCCGCCAGTAGCACACCGTTGCGATCAAAGATCAATCCGCGCGGTGGCGCCACCGGAACCACCTTGATGCGGTTATCGTTGGAGCGGGTCTGGTAATCATCATGATGAATGACCTGGACCACATACAGGTTCATCAACAACATCAAGGTCAGGACCATGACCCCGGCCATGGCGACCATGGCGCGGCGACGAAACAGAGCCGCTTCGGCGTTGTTATCCTTGATGGAGATGCGCTGTTGCAGCATGGATCACTCTCTGTGGTAAGGGTGATTGGTGGTAATACTCCAGGCGCGGTACAGGCTTTCCGCTACCACCACCCGCACCAGCGGATGGGGTAACGTCAGCGGTGACAGCGACCAGCTCTGTTCGGCCAGTGCCTTGCATTCTGGGGCCAACCCTTCCGGGCCGCCGATCAACAGGGCGACATCGCGGCCATCGAGTTTCCAAGCTTCCAGTTGTTGCGCCAGCTGCTCCGTGGTCCAGGTTTTGCCGGGAATATCCAGGGTGACAATCCTGGCATTTTTACCGGCGGCTGCCAGCGTCAACTCGCCCTCCTTGTGCAGGATGCGAGCGATATCGGCGTTTTTGCCCCGTTTACCGGCCGGGATTTCGATCAGCTCCAGCGGCATATCTTTGGGAAAGCGGCGCTGGTACTCATTGAAACCCGTAGTCACCCAGTCCGGCATCTTGGTGCCGACGGCAATCAGCTGGATCTTCATGCTCAGGCCGCAGCCTCGGTAAACTGACCACTCCACAGTTTTTCCAGCTGATAGAGGGCGCGGGTTTCATCCTGCATGACGTGGATCAGCACATCTCCGGCGTCGACAAGCACCCATTCGCCCAGCGCTTGACCTTCGATACTGAGTAGGGGAATGCCGGAATGGCGTAGTTCTTCGGCGACATGGTCGGCAATCGAGCAGACATGGCGATTGGAGTTTCCACTGCAGATGATCATGCAGTCGGTGATGCTGGACTTGCCGCGGACATCGATAACGGTGATGTCGCGACCTTTCAAATCGTCAATTTTATCTGCGATGAAATCGTGTAGTGCCTGACCTTGCAAAGAGAAACCTCCGGCCAACCAAGGGTTGGTCTGAATTGATATAAAATGGCCGCGGATTATAACACGGCAGGGCGATAGATCCCCTGCTGGCGAATATAATCCGCCACCTTTTGTGGTACCAGCCCGCCGAGGGAGTCCCCCTGCGCCAGTCGCGCCCGCAGCTCGGTGGCCGATAAGGCGAACGGCTGATTTTGCAACCATAACAAGTGCCCCCCGAGCTGCTGATGCACAGCAAGGGGCGAGTTGGTCTGGTGTGCGGTAACAAATTCCGCCAATTCGCCACCCAGCTCCGGTTGCCAGCCCGGGCGGACAGCCACCACCAGATGGGCATAGTCCGTCAGCTCCTGCCAGCGGTGCCAGCTTGGCAAACCGAGCAGGGAGTCCATCCCCATCAAAAAGCACAAGGGAGTATCAGGCAGTTCCCGGCGCAGTTCGATCAGGGTGTCGATGGTGTAGGAGGGCGTGAGTCGTCGCAGCTCCCGGTCGTCGACCGTGACGCTGGTTAGATCTTCAGCCGCCAACTCGACCATGGCCAAGCGCTGGCTGCTGGTGGCTACCGGTTGCGGTCTATGGGGGGGAATATGATTGGGCATCAGCCGCAGGGAGGCCAGTTGCAGGGTTTGCATCGCCTCCAGCGCTGGTTGTAGATGACCCAGATGGATGGGATCGAAAGTCCCACCCAGAATGCCAATGGCGCGCTTCATGCCAGCAAAAACTCCAGCGCCTTGGGATCCTTGAATCCCAGACACAGGCTTTGCAACAGCAACCAGGCCTGTTCCTGATCGAAGCGGCGGATGCTGTGATCCAGTTGTGCTGTGACGGCAATCAGCAACTGCAACTGATGCAGATCCAATCGCTGCAGCGCACCTTGTATCAGCGGTTGACGGCTCTGCCAGATGCGGGCCTGCTCCAACAGGGGGCCTAACGGCTTGCCTTGCTGCATAGCGAGCCGCAATTTGAGCAGTTGTTCGAGCTCTTTGGCCAGGCTCCAGACCAGCATACCAGCCTCGACGCCTTCGCCTCGCAGTTGCAATAGCATGCGCTGGGCGCGATTGACCTTGCCCTCGAGCAGGGTGTCGATGAGCTGAAACGGCGTGAAGTGGTTCTGCCGGGTGACATTCTCCTGCAGCGCTAATAATCCGAGAGGCTGGGGCAGGTCGAGCAGCGCCAGCTTTTCCAACTCCTGGGCGGCGCCGAGCAAATTACCTTCGAAGGCGTGACACAAAAACTGTACCGCCTCTTTTTGCAGTTTGACGCCACTTTGTTCGGCTCTTTGTTGCATCCAGCGTGGGAAAAAACGGGCATCTGGAAACGAGATCGGCACGTAGACGCCCTGGCGCGACAAGTTATCGAACCACTTGGCTTTGCTCTGAGCGGCCGAAAGTCGCGGGCCATGGAGGATCAGCAGCAGATCCGGGTGCAGCGCGGCTGTGATAGCCCCGATACGCTCGGCCCACTCTTTGGGGGGCTTTTCACCCAGCTCCAGTTCGAGGATTTGTCGGTTGGCGAACAGGCTCAGCGCCTGACAGCAGTCTTGCACCTGATCCCAATCCGGGTTGTCATCGGTACTGAAGCGATAACGTTCGGTGAAACCTTGGATATGGGCCGCCTTACGGATCCGGTCCACGGTCTCGATTTTTTGCAAGGGCTCATCGCCAAACACCAGGTAGCAGGGCTTGAGCCCTGCTTTGAGGTGTGCATCGAGTTGTTCGGGATACAGCCGCATCAAAACTTCAGGCGGCTGAGCTGGATCATGATCAGATCCGCGGTCTGCTCCTGCATCTCGCGGGTCCGTTGTTCCTGCTCCCGACTCGAGGCGAGCGCTTCCGAGCTCTTATTCAGGAAGTTGCGGCTGAAGGAGGCATTGAACTTTTGCGGCTCATGGTCGGGTACCGCAATTGTGTACTCGGTATTGAACTGCATGTTGTATTCCACCGCCTGGGAGCGGCTGTCGACCGAGACCACCTGGTTGGTGACCAGAATGTCTCCCAGTGTCAGCTGTGGGATATTCTCGCCACCGGGAACCAATTGCACACCCGCACGATCCAAACGGGTGGCAACCAGTCGATAGAGGTCGCTCTTGTTATCACCCTTGAGCTGCACCTTCATGTACTCGGCCGGTATATCGAGATCGCCCCGCATATGAAAACCGCAAGCGGTGAGCCACAGGCCCAGCAAGGGCACTAGCAACCAACGTGTCAGGCCTGTGTTCATCGTTACCTCGTTCAGCAATGCCACTATTACGCCACGACCAGGTTCAGCAGCTTGCCCGGCACATAAATGGCCTTGCGCACTTCCTTGCCGTCCATGAATTTAATCACGGTCGGATCGGCAAACGCCTGAGTCTTCACCTGCTCTTCAGTAGCATCGGCGGCAACAGTGATCTTGCCACGCACCTTGCCGTTGACCTGAACCACCACCAGCTTCTCGTCTTCTACCAGAGCGGCTGTATCAGCGCTCGGCCACTGGGCCTCATCAACGGTTCCGCTACCACCCAACGCCTGCCACAGGGCAAAGCCGATGTGCGGTGTGATGGGGTAGAGCATCAGCACCACCTTGCTCAGCACTTCCTGAGTCAGGGCGCGATCCTGGTCGCTCTCTTGCGGTGCCTTGGCCAGGCGGTTCATCAGCTCCATGATGGCGGCGATGGCGGTGTTGAAGGTCTGACGGCGACCGATATCGTCGGAAACCTTTGCAATGGTCTTGTGCAACTCGCGACGCAGGGTTTTCTGCTCGTTGTTCAGGCTGGCGACATCCAGAGGTGCAACCGGACCGCGAGCGGTATGCTCGGCGACGGCCTTCCACAGACGACGCAAGAAGCGTTGAGCCCCTTCGACACCGGATTCCTGCCATTCCAGAGTCAGATCGGCTGGCGAGGCGAACATCATGAACAGGCGCACGGTATCGGCACCATAACGTTCGACCATCATTTGCGGATCTATGCCGTTGTTCTTCGACTTGGACATCTTGGTCATGCCAGCGTGAACAACCTCGCGACCTTCGTTATCGGTGGCCTTGGTGATGCGTCCTTTCTCGTCGCGCTCGACCTTGACATCCACTGGGCTGACCCAGATACGGGCGCCATTCTCGGTGTAGTAGAAGGCGTCGGCCAGCACCATGCCCTGACACAGCAATCGGGTGAAGGGCTCATCGCTCTTGACCATACCTGAGTCACGCAGCAGCTTGTGGAAGAAGCGGGCATACAGCAGGTGCATACAGGCGTGCTCGATGCCACCGATATACTGATCCACTGGCAACCAGTGATTGGCACGTTCGCTGTCGAGCATGCCGTCCTGATAATCCGGTGAGCAGTAGCGGGCGTAGTACCAGGAAGACTCCATAAAGGTGTCGAAGGTGTCGGTTTCCCGGAACGCGGGCTGACCGTTATAGGTGGTCTTGGCCCAATCCGTATTGGCCTTGAGCGGGCTCTGCACGCCATCCATCACCACATCTTCGGGCAGGATCACCGGCAGTTGGTCGTGCGGTGTCGGCACCACGCTGCCATCTTCGAGGGTCAGCATCGGGATTGGCGCACCCCAATAACGTTGACGGGAAACACCCCAGTCACGCAGACGGAAGTTGACGGTGCGTTTGCCCTTGCCCAGCGCTTCGAGCTTGGTGCAGATGGCATCGAAGGCCGCCTGGAATTCCAGACCATCGAAGTCGCCGGAGTTAAACAGCACACCTTTGTCGGTGTAGGCCGCGGCGCTGATATCCAGCTCACTGCCATCCAGCGGGCGGATGACACCACGGATCTCGAGGTCATACTTCTGGGCAAACTCGAAATCGCGTTGATCGTGGGCTGGAACCGCCATGACGGCACCCGTGCCGTAATCCATCAACACAAAGTTGGCGACCATGATGGGGACGCGACGACCATCCAGTGGATGCAGGGCGTACAGGCCGGTAGCCATGCCCTTTTTCTCCATGGTCGCCAGCTCGGCTTCGGCTACCTTGGTGTTCTTGCACTCGTCGATGAAATGGGCCAGAGCCGGATTTTGCTCGGCAGCGCGCTTGGCCAGCGGGTGACCGGCGGCCACGGCCACATAGGTAACGCCCATCAGGGTATCCGGACGAGTGGTATAGATGTCGAAATGCTCGTCATTGCCCTCAACGGCGAAGGTCATGGTCAGACCTTCGGAGCGGCCAATCCAGTTGCGTTGCATGGTCTTGACCATCTCCGGCCAGCCATCCAGCTTGTCCAGATCGGTCAGTAGCTCTTCGGCATAGGCGGTGATCTTGATGAACCACTGGGGGATCTCTTTTTGCTCGACCGGGGTATCACAACGCCAGCAGCAGCCATCCTGCACCTGTTCGTTGGCCAGTACGGTCTGGTCATTCGGGCACCAGTTGACCGAGGAGGTCTTCTTGTAGACCAGTCCCTTGTTATACAGCTCGGTGAAGAACCACTGTTCCCAGCGGTAGTATTCCGGCGTACAGGTGGCGACTTCCCGATCCCAGTCGTAGCCGAGACCCAGCATCTTCAGCTGGCGCTTCATGTACTCGATGTTCTCGTAGGTCCACTTGGCGGGGGCGGTATTGTTCTTGATGGCGGCGTTTTCAGCCGGCAGACCGAAGGCGTCCCAACCGATAGGCTGCATCACATTCTTGCCATTGAGGCGCTGGAAACGGGAGATCACATCACCGATGGTGTAGTTGCGCACATGCCCCATGTGGAGACGGCCTGATGGATACGGGAACATAGAGAGGCAGTAGAACTTCTCTTTGTCGACCTTTTCCACGGCTTTGAAAGTCAGATTCTTGGTCCAGTGCTGCTGTACGGCAGGTTCCAGATCCTGGGGATTGTAATGTTCTTGCATGGCTGACATCAGTGACATCCGATATGTGTGAATTGGATAGGCTATCCTGTTGGAATATGGTCATAGAATACTGATAAACCCCCCCGCCAACAATAGTGGTGGTCCGGGGTGCGGCGTCCGGTGGGGCGCTCCGCCTGTACTACCGTTCACCAAGGAGCAAGGCTATGCCGAAACAACAGCAGGGTTACGAAGCCTTTATCGCACGGTTGAAGGCAGAATGGCAGGCCGCTGAGCCCGGGGTGTCGCTTGCCCATCTCATAGAGCGCACCCAGTCTTATCTGGCCGCCGCCCAGGCGCTGACCAAGGATGAATTGGCGCTCATCGCCCAATATGTCAAAGAGGACTTGCGGGAGTTCGAGGAAGCTCCCGGGGGGTATCGGGATTCGGCATTTTATCAGGCACTCCAAGAATCTATCTGGGGTTGGTTACTGGAGCTGACCGACCGGACCCAGGTGGAGTGGCGCAGCGTGCTGGATGAGGTGCAACACAAGGGGCTGTACCGGGTTGGTGACCGCATGGCGTTGGGCGTTCTGGTTTGTAACCAGTGTGGTTATCGTCGGCTGGTGTTGCATCCGGAGCGGATCGTCAGCTGTATCGAGTGCGGCGGCGAGGAGTTCAGTCGTGAGGCACTAGCGCCATGAGCTGGTTTTGCTAAGTCAGTTCGACCCATCTGTCGACGAGGCGCTTGAAGGCGCCTTTTTTGTGTCCGTCAGGCGCCGGTGATGGGGTAACGACAGACGCGTGCGGCATCGAAAAAGCTTCCATCGTCAGCTTGTATCGAGCTGCTATCTCTGTATTGGCGCCGTACTGGCCGGAGCATGGATGTCACCAGCATGCTGATATGACAATTTATGCATGGGATGTCACAGAAAAGTTGAATTTTCACACGGTTCGGGGAAAAATGCCCCGCTCAGGTTATGGCGCTATTGACCGCTGCCGTTGACTCTCGATAAGAGCCAGTGCGTGCCGCGGCCTGACGTGGCTTACTTTGCTTGGTCTTCAGGACATCTCACAGGAATTTTATGAACATCCTTCGTTCTTCCGCTGCCGCCCTGATGGCTGCCGCGACCCTTATCAGCCTGCCCGCAGTAGCCGTTGAATACGGATTACCGGAAAAAAACAGCCGCTTGATCGGTGACAACATGGAATATGTGGTCCCTGCCGATAGCACTCAGCCGTTGGAAGCGATTGCCGCTCAGTATCAGATTGGTCTGACCAATATGCTGGAAGCCAATCCCGGGGTGGATCCTTATCTGCCCAGGCCGGGTAGCACCCTGATCATCCCGCATCAGCTGATCCTGCCGGATGCGCCCCGTGAAGGCATCGTCATCAATGTTGCCGAAATGCGCCTGTACTACTACCCGAAGGGTCAGAACGTGGTCGAAGTTCTGCCCATTGGCATCGGCCAACTCGGTACCGATACCCCGGAAAACTGGATCACCTCGGTTCAGCGCAAGAAGGCCAATCCGACCTGGACGCCTACCGCCAAGGTGCACGCCGAATATGCCGCCAAGGGTGAACCCTTGCCCGCGGTTTGGCCTGCTGGTCCAGAAAACCCCATGGGATTGTTTGCCCTGTATATCGGCAATCTCTATGCCATCCATGGTACCAATGCCTCCTTCGGGATTGGCCTGCGAGTGAGCCATGGTTGTGTGCGGTTGCGCAATGACGACATCGAGTATCTGTTCAAGCAGGTTCCGGTCGGCACTCGCGTTCAGTTCGTCAATCAGCCGGTGAAGGCCAGCGCCGAGCCGGATGGCGGTCGCTATCTGGAAGTGCATCAACCCCTGTCCCGGACTCACGAGGAGTTGACCTCCACGATTGCGGCTCCTCTGCCGATGAGCACGGCGGTAACCCGCTTTATCGCCCATGCCGACACCGATTCCCTGGTGGTCAAGCAGGCCCTGGAACAGCGTACGGGTGTGCCGGTACGTCTGAATCCGCAGACTACTGCCAGCACCCAGATGTAAGCTTGGCTTGACTGTCTAATCAACGGCGCCCCAGGGCGCCGTTGTCTTTGGTGCCGCAGTCGGTCTTATGCGTTCGAAGTCAACGTCTGTGCTATGTCGTATTCCGGAGTAGATGTGTAGACTGCTCGGCTGGAATGGCCGGTCGCAGGATCTGGGCTAACGGTGCGGACAACTAGTCCTGTTACCATTCGTAGTCTACGGGATCAGGATCGACTAGGGGATCGCAAGGAGAGAAGCAATGCCAAAGGCGCTTTGGAGTGATAAGCGTAAATTTATCTGGGTCCTGACCCTGGTATTGATGTCGGCGTTTTTCCTGACCAGCTGGAGCAGCTATCAGGTCGCCCACCATTCGTTAAGCGAGCAGATTGAGTCCAATACCCTGCCGTTAACCAGTGACAATATCTATTCCGAAATCCAGCAAGATCTGCTGCGACCGATTTTTATCTCCTCCCTGATGGCGCATGACACCTTTCTTCGCGACTGGGCCTTGAGTGACGAGAGCAATGCCCAGCCGATGGTGCGTTATCTCAAGGAGTTGCAGGAGCGTTTCGGCACTGTCACCAGCTTTTACGTCTCGGAAAAGACCGGACGTTACTATCACTCCAGCGGTGTACTGAAAACGGTCAGTGCCAAGAGCCCGGAGGATGCATGGTATTTTCGGGTGCGGGATCTGCCGGTGGGCGAAGATTTCGAGATCAACATCGACACCGATACCGCGGATCGCAGCAAAACGACAGTGTTTGTGAACTACCGGGTTTATGACTTCAATAAGAAGCTGATCGGTGTGACGGGTGTGGGTCTGGCGGTCGACAAGGTACGTGAGCTAATCGAGAAGTATCAGGAGCGCTACAGCCGCAGTGTCTATTTCATTGATCGTCAGGGGCGGGTGGCACTGCATGGGAAAAACTATGCGGGTCCTGAAACCATTCAGGCTGATCCGGCCTTGGCTCCTCTTGCAACCCAGATCCTGACCAGCCCCGGTGGCTCCTACCAGTACGAGCGCCAGGATCAGCAGGTCTATCTCAATAGCCGACTGGTTCCCGAGTTCAAATGGTATCTGATGGTCGAACAGGCCAGTCATGCCGGCGAAGGCGAACTGCAGCAGACACTGTGGGGTAACCTGTTGCTCAGTGGTTTGGTGACGCTGGGGATACTGGTGATTGCCAATCTGACCTTGGGGCGCTATCAGCGCCGTATCGAGCAGATGGCGGCAACAGACAAGTTGACGGGCATGATCAGCCGTCAGGTGTTTGAAACCACCTTTGAGCACCTGGTAGCTCAGGCGCGGCGTCACCAACAGCATGTGTCGGTGATCCTGTTTGATATCGACCTGTTCAAACAGGTGAATGACCATTTTGGTCATAACGTGGGGGACATGGTCATTCGCAAGGTGGCGCAAACCATGCTGGCGACGGTGCGTCAATCCGATGTGGTCTGCCGCTGGGGCGGCGAGGAATTTCTGGTGCTGTTGCCGGATTGTGATGGCCTGGCGGCGAGTGCTCTGGGTGAGAAGATCCGTGCGGCTGTGGCGGCGCTTGATATTCAAGCCAATGGCGAGACCATTACGATTACCTTGAGTGGCGGTGTGGCCGAATACCAGAGTGAGGGATCCGTCGTCCTGCTCAATCGCGCCGATCAGGCTCTGTACCGTGCCAAAGCTGCGGGGCGGAATCGCTTGGTGATGGCATGAGTCATGGGTATCCTGCCCACTAAAATAGCCGATCCTCATTATGCTACATCGACAAGGAAGCACACGCTGACACGCCGTGAACCCATCCATGGGGGCTCCACCGCGGAGGGTCAGCTTAGCGCTACCCTGTCGCTGTGGTGAGTGATCTGCTCGATTGGCCGGCCACGCCGTTCGCTACCAAAGCGTGGTTGCAAGCGTTAACCGCTGTGCTTCCGCGCGCTCCTGTAGCCCCCACAGGGCCTCCCCATCCTCACTCAGCAGCAGCGTATGTTCATTCGTCAGCATGACTTTTCGGATGCGGTTAAACCTATTTTTTACCAGATGTTCGAGCATGGATTCATGTTCGGCCAATAATTGTTTGCCCGCGGTATTGGTCGGCAAAAAACTGATGCTTGAAGTGGTGAAGGAGACAAAGCCTTCCGAGAGCAACCATTGCCCCTGGATCAGCAGTCGCAGTGCGGGCTTGTCGGTGAGACTGCCGAGCACAACCCGCGATTCAAACTGTAATTGGCCGTTGGCCAGCAACAACAACTCTCCCTGTTCTTGCCAGCGATTGAGTTTGCGATCCAGCAGCAGGGCTGCGGTTTCTTCAGCTACCTCTTGTTCCCGTTCGAAGGCCCAGGTTCTGTGGGTGAGTTGCTGTTGCAAATGACCATCGCTGGATAACCACAACACCAGCAAAGCGCAGCCAAGAGCAAAGATCGTCAGTATCCAAGGCAACAGACGCATCAGTGACAAGCTTGTACCTGTGCATCACTCCATTGGTAGTTGTAGGTCCTCTGTGCCGAAATCCAGACTACAGACCAACCTAAATCCGAAGGCTCCAGCAGTATGTGCTCGGCGGCGGGCAGGGATTGGCGGTTTCCCCATTGCTGCAGGCATGTCACCAGCTCTGGTCTGTCGATGGCAACCGGCGCGCCCTGCTGCCACTCCAGCAACAGGGGGGGAGGCAGTTGAGGTTGCAGCAGATACCAGCGATAGAGTCCGCATAGACTGGCCAAGGCCAACAGCGAGCTGGCGACTATCCAACGCAGCCGGGGGCGACTCCAGTCTGTCACCTCTTCCGGCTCGAAGGCTTGCTTTTGCAGCAGGGAGGCCAGTTCTTCTTCATTCAATGGTGAAAGCAACATGCGCGCATCCTATCGAGAATTGCCGATCTTCAGTATGTCACTCAAGCGACCGAAAGCCCCGATGGCTGACGGGACTTTACCTGTTATTACCAAATCATGCGCAGTACCAACATAACTCGACATTTTCTACGATTTTCATCATTCCAATCGACGGTCGGATGCTGAGTCTGGTTTTCCATGCCATAGGCGGGAGCCTTGCTATACAAAAGCCCCAGCAATGGGGCTTTGTTGGACGGGTATAGCTGCGATGGCTCAGATGTGATTGGCCGTCCATCGACGCTGCTGCCAAGCGACAATCCCCAGAGCGAGCAGGACCCAGGCGATGAGAGGCCAGCTACCGAAGCGGTTGTAAGGAGTTTGCCCTGAGGCTGGAGCTACATCCACGCGCAATACCTGCTGCTCGAACTGGGGCAACATTTTGATCGGTTGACCGTGGGCGTCGATGGCCAGGGTGACGCCACTGTTGGTGGCGCGGATCACCGGCTTGCCAAACTCGATGGCGCGCATACGGGTAATGTCCATATGCTGCCAGGGGCCGTGGGAGGTCCCGAACCAGGTGTCGTTGCTGACCGTCAGCAGATAGTCGGTATCGGCATGGACGTTGCGTCTTAGCTCCTCGGAGAAGGCCATCTCGTAGCAGATAGCGGTAGCGAAGCGATGGCCATGGACCAGAATGTTCTCCTGCTCCGGCGCCCCACGGCTGAACGAGGACATGGGCAGGTTGAAGAAGGGCGCTATGGGGCGCAACAGATCGCCAAAGGGTACGAACTCGCCTATTGGCACCAGATGCTGCTTGTAGTAGCGATTGCCATGGGCATATTGATAGCTCTGGATGCCATCCTCATCGATCTGCCCCATGCCGATCACGCCGTTATAGAAGCGGCGCTCACTCATATCCAGATACTGAATGCCGGTCAGAAAGCCAGTTTTGTGCTCGCGCATGGCGCTGTCCACATTGGCCAGGAACTCCTGCATCTCGTTTTCCAGCGCCGGTACGGCTGATTCTGGCCAGACGATAACATCGGCATCCTGATTCAAGCGGCTCATCTCCAGATAGCGCAGCAGGGTGGGACGGATGTTTTTCGGATCCCACTTGGCTTCCTGGGCGATATTGCCTTGCATCAGGGCGAAGTTGAGTGGTTTGCCGGGTGTGGTCCAGCTCAGCGGTTGCAGGCCAGCACCCAAAGCAAAGGCTGCCACCGGCAGCAGCAGCCAGAGTGGCTTGCGTTGGCGCAGGGCCAGGGCTATGCCGCCACTACTGAGCAGTAACAGCAGGGTGACGCCTTGCACGCCGAGCAAGGGGGCTATGCCAACCAGCGGGCTGTTGATCTGGCTATAACCAAACCATAGCCAGGGGAAGCCAGTCATCACATGGCCTAGAGCCCAGTCACTCAGCAGCCAGAGCGCGGGGAAGGCTAGTAGGGTACGAAGCCAATCGGACTTGTCATCTCGCTGCGGGAATAGACGCGCCCACAGCCAGCAGGCCGCCATGGGGAACAGCGCCAGATAGGCCGCTAGCAGCGCGACCATCAGGAAGGCCACCGGCAGGGCTATACCGCCGAATACCGTCATGCTGATATGGATCCACCATAGACCCGGCAGGTTGAGGCCGAAGGCGAAGGTGAAACCCAGCGCTGCGGCGCGTTTGGGATCTTGGTTGGCCAGCAGCAGCTGTAACAGCGCAAGGGAAACCAGCGCCAGCGGCCAGATATTCCAGGGGCCGAAGGCCGGTGTGGCCAGAGCGCCTGCCAGTGCTGCGGATACCAGGCCAGCCCAGCCCGACGTGAGCGAGGTGCACCAGTTGGAGCGTGAAGCTAAGAGTCGGGTCATCATGGTTAAGTTCTGAGTCTATGGGTTAGGATTTGAATGCAGAGCGTCTGCTAAAAGCAGACCGCCAGCCCATTGGGAGCTGGCGGTCTGCGGAAGTATGCCGCGTCATCCACGTCATCGGTCAGGATCAATCGTCGTGGTTTTCGCCGTCGGCCTCGTGGGTCTGCGGTATCTTGACCTGCAGCTGCAGCAAGCGGCGGCGGTCGGCATGGACCACCTTGAAGGTGAACCCAGCCAGAGTGACGGCTTCGCCTTTTTTCGGTAGATGACCAAAGGCATGCATCACCAGACCACCCACGGTATCGACTTCATCATCACTGAAGCTGGTATCGAAGTAGTCGTTAAACTCTTCAATCGGGGTCAGACCATGGACGGCAAACACGCTCTTGCTGACGCGGCGGATCTGCTCTTGTTCGTCCTCTCCAGCATCGTATTCATCTTCGATCTCGCCGACGATGAGCTCCAGAATGTCCTCGATGGTGACGAGGCCGGAGACACCCCCAAACTCATCGACTACGATAGCCATGTGGTAACGCTGCTGCTGAAACTCTTTGAGCAGCCGGTCAACCCGTTTGCTTTCGGGGACCACCACGGCCGGGCGCAGTACCTTGTCAAAACTGAAGGGGGCGTCGGTCAGTCCCACGGCAAATTGCAGCAGATCCTTGGCCAGTAGTATGCCTTCGACATGGTCCTTGTCTTCATTGATCACCGGAAACCGTGAGTGAGCGGATTCGATGATGATCGGCAAAAATGTCTCCACCGCCTGGTTGCGGCGGATAGTGACCATCTGTGAGCGCGGTATCATGATATCCCGCACCCGCAGTTCGGCGATGCCGAGCACACCCTCGATCATCTCCTTGGTCTCTTCGTCGATGACGTCGCGCTCTTCGGCATCCTGGATCATGCCGACCAGTTCATGGCGATCCTTGGGTTCGCCCTGAAACAGATGGCTGAGGCGATCCAGCCAATTTTTGCGGGTTGTCGAGCTCGGGGACTGACTTTGTTCGTCACTCATGGTGTGTGGATAGGTCCTTAGATCTCATCGTCTTGATAGGGATTGTCATAGCCGAGCGCCTGCATGAATTCAACTTCCAGGGCTTCCATCTCTTCGGCTTCTTCATCTTCAATATGGTCATACCCTAACAAATGCAAGCTACCATGCACAACCATATGAGCCCAGTGCGCGAATAAAGGCTTGCCCTGCTCCTGCGCTTCCTGCTCTACCACCTGACGACAGATGATGAGATCGCCGAGCAGTGATAGTTCGACACCTGGTGGGCACTCGAAGGGAAAAGAGAGCACATTGGTCGGTTTGTCCTTGCCCCTATAGGTCAGATTCAGCTGATTGCTCTCGGCTTCATCCACCAGACGGATGGTCACTTCGGCCTCTTCTTGAAACGGCAACACGGCTGCATCCAGCCAGCGCTGGAAGTCGGCTTCTGTCGGCAGGCCATCGGAACTGCTGCAGGCTAACTGCAAATCGAGGATCACGCTCATGACGAGGACTCCATATTGGCTTGCGGTTTTTGCCGTTCCGCTTCCAGCCGGCGTTGCTGCTCTTCGAAGGACTCATAGGCCTTGACGATGCGAGCCACGACCGGGTGCCGCACCACGTCCTCGGCCTGGAAGAAGTTAAAGGAGAGGCCATCGACCTGACTCAGCACCTCGATAGCATGCCGCAGGCCCGACTTCTGATGGCGGGGCAAGTCGATCTGGGTGATATCCCCAGTGACTACGGCCTTGGAATTGAAGCCAATCCGGGTCAGGAACATCTTCATCTGCTCGACTGAGGTGTTCTGCCCCTCATCGAGGATGATAAAGGCATCGTTCAGGGTGCGGCCGCGCATATAGGCCAGCGGTGCTATCTCGATGATCTGGCGCTCGATCAGTTTCTCGACCCGCTCGAAACCCAGCATCTCGAACAGTGCGTCATACAGCGGACGCAAATAAGGATCCACTTTCTGCGACAGATCGCCGGGCAGGAAACCGAGCTTCTCACCGGCCTCGACGGCGGGGCGTGTCAGCAGGATGCGGCGCACTTCCTGACGCTCCAGCGCATCGACGGCAGCGGCAACGGCAAGGTAGGTCTTGCCGGTACCGGCCGGACCTATGCCGAAGGTAATGTCGTTGGTCAACACGTTGGCAATGTATTGGGCCTGATTCGGCGTGCGCGGCTTGACCATGCCGCGTTTGGTCTTGATGTTGATTTCCTTGCCGTAGGGGATGCTGTCAGCGGCTTGCGCGTGGACATCCTCATCCTGTTCCAGGACATGGCATTCGGTAATCGCCAGATGTACCTGATCCGGGGTCAGGTCGACCAGCTTCTGGCCGCGCACTGGCTGTGTTGCCACATACAGGCGTTTGAGTAGCTCGATCACGGCTTCGGCCTGCAGCGCTTTACCCACCACCTGGAAGTGGTGATTGCGATAGACGATTTCGACGCCGAGACGGCGCTCGATTTGCTTGATGTTGTCATCGAACGGGCCACAAAGACTGGCCAGACGCTGGGCGTCAGCCGGTTCCAGATGCAGATCCAGAGTTGTGATATGACGGCTCAAAATATCCTCTCGGGCAATTCTTTCGGACAAAGTTAGAAAACGGGGGCTCAAGCCCCCGGTTGGATCAGGGGCGGAAAGTGGCGACACCCAGCTCGTCGGCGACGCCGTCGGGGCGACGGGCAAGGATCTCGCTGGGGCGAATGCTGTGCCGTAAATCCATCTGTGCTTCGGTGCGCACCAATTTGCCACGCAGCGAATGGGGGAACACCTCGGTGATCTCCACATCGACGAACTGGCCAATCAGGCGGGCATCGCCCTCGAAATTGACCACACGGCTGTTTTCGGTACGGCCGCGTAACTCCATCACATCATTCTTGGATGGGCCTTCGACCAGGATGCGCTGGGTGGTACCGAACATCTCCCGGCTGTACTGCATCGCCTGGTTATTGATGACCTGCTGCAGGTGATACAGGCGCTCTTTCTTCACCTCCATCGAGGTGTCATCCGGCATGTCGGCGGCTGGTGTGCCTGGGCGCGGACTGAAGATGAAGCTGAAGCTCATATCGAACTTCACATCGTCGATGAGTTTCATGGTGCGGGCGAAGTCGTCATCGCTCTCACCGGGGAAGCCGACGATAAAATCCGAGCTGATGGTGATATCCGGACGGGCAGCACGCAGGGCGCGGATCTTGGATTTGTACTCCAGCGCCGTGTGCGGCCGCTTCATCATGGTCAGGATGCGATCCGAACCGCTCTGTACCGGCAGGTGCAGGAAGCTGACCAGCTCGGGCGTGTCCTTGTAGACTTCTATGATGTCATCGGTGAATTCAATCGGGTGGCTGGTGGTATAGCGAATACGGTCGATGCCATCGATGGCGGCGACCAGGCGCAGCAACTGGGCAAACGAGCAGATGTCGCCCTCGTGGGTCGGGCCGCGGTAGGCGTTGACGTTTTGTCCCAACAGATTGACTTCCCGTACCCCTTGCTCGGCCAACTGGGCAATCTCGAACAGCACATCATCCAGCGGACGACTCACCTCTTCGCCCCGGGTATAGGGCACGACACAATAGGTGCAGTACTTGGAACAGCCTTCCATGATGGAGACATAGGCGGTCGGCCCGTCGGCGCGCGGTTCGGGCAGGGAGTCAAACTTCTCGATTTCCGGGAAGGAGATATCGACCTGGGCTCCGTTGCCTGCCTGGACCTGCTTGATCATCTCCGGCAGACGATGCAAGGTCTGCGGGCCGAAGACTATATCGACCTGCGGCGCACGGCTGCGGATCGCATCACCCTCTTGCGAGGCCACACAGCCACCGACCGCAATCACCAGATTGGGATTGAGTTTCTTCAGCTCCTTCCAGCGACCCAGTTGATGGAACAACTTCTCCTGGGCTTTTTCACGGATGGAGCAGGTATTGAGCACCAGAACATCCGCTTCATCGGCCAGTTCGGTGGCTTCGTAGCCTTGAGAGGCACCCAACAAGTCCGCCATCTTGGACGAGTCGTACTCGTTCATCTGGCAGCCCCAGGTTTTGATATGCAGTTTTTTGCTCATGGAGACTCTTTCGCGCTTAACCAAATATTCAGTGGAGGCAGGAAGGGACTCAGCCGCTCGCTACCCGAAGGACCGCGTATTCTACCCCCTTACTTCGGTGGAGACTAGTTTCTATCCAACCCGCATTTTGTAAGGGTATTGGTCGATTTTGCGCGCATTTTTCCGCTGGGTTCGTCACGGCGTTCCCGAGCTGGGATACAATGGCGCCTTGCTCATAATCTTGTTGTTGCGTCGTTGCCTGACGGTAGGCGCTGGAGTCGATTGATGGAATCTCAGGCTAGCCCTATCCCTGCGCTGTTAAATGCCGATGTCACCCTGATTGGCGGGGGTATGGTGGGCGCGGCGGCGGCCTGTCATCTGGCGCAGTCTGGACTCACAGTGGTGGTAGTCGAGGCGCAAGCGCCGCAACTGTTCGCCCCTGATCAGCCCATGGACTTGCGAGTTTCAGCCATCAGCCCGGCCTCTATCCGCTTGCTGCAAGCCTGCGGTGCCTGGGAGTCCGTTCTGGCGATGCGCGCCTGCCCCTATCGGCGTCTGGAAACCTGGGAGCTGGAGGGTATGGCGACCCGGTTTGCTGCCGAGCAATTAGGGGTTTCCGAACTAGGCTACATTGTCGAAAACCGGCTGTTGCAACTGGCCTTATGGCAGCAGTTGCAGCGCTTGCCGAATGTCACGCTCCAGGTCGGAGCCCAGCTTTCGGCACTGGAGCAGCGCCCGGAGGGGATCCTCTGCACCCTGAATGATGGCAGCCAGATCGCAAGCCGGTTACTGTTGGGGGCGGATGGCGCCCAGTCGCGAACCCGTGAGTTGGCGCAGATTGGCCTCACCAGTTGGGACTACCGCCAGGCCTGCTTGCTCATCAATGTGGATATTGCTGGTGGGCAGCAAGATATCACCTGGCAACAATTTACTCCGCGTGGCCCCAGAGCCTTTTTGCCATTGGCTGGAAGTCATGGATCCCTGGTGTGGTATGACACACCGGAGCGGGTGCGAGAGCTGCAGGGCTTGTCACTGCCACAATTAGCTGAACAGGTACGGCGCGAGTTTCCCGAGCGCTTGCCGGAGTTTTCGGTCACCGCCGCCGGGAGTTTTGCGTTGACCCGACGCCATGCCCAGCGCTATGTCAGCGGCCGGGTGGCACTACTGGGGGATGCGGCTCATACCATACATCCGCTGGCAGGGCAGGGGGTTAACCTGGGTTTCAAGGATGTCACGGCCCTGTGCCAACCGATTGCAACTGCCTTGCAGGCTGGGAGAGCTTGGGATGATCCGGCGCTGTTACGGGATTATGAGCGTCAGCGTCGCCGCGACAATCTGCTGATGCAAACGGCGATGGACGGTTTTTACCTGACATTCAGTAATGATCTGCCCCCTTTGCGCCTGCTGCGTAATATGGGGTTGCTGCTGGCAGAGCACGGCGGCCCGCTTAAGCGACTGGCGTTGCGGTATGCGCTGGGGCTGGCATGATTTTTTTTGGGCTTTTTGACGGACAGACCAACGTTTGCCAGTGATGCAATAACACGCAGCAAGCGAGTGTTATGTCGAGTTGAGGCCGATTTATTGCTGAAGGCATGAAAAACACGAAAAAGCGGGCGAGTACGTCGAGAAGAGAGTGCAGAGATGGTGGCTATGACGGGATTCGAACCTGTGACCCCCGCATTATGAGTGCGATGCTCTAACCAACTGAGCTACATAGCCATTTGAAGCGTTAACTAACTGATATTGCAGGAAAACATGATAGTACATAACAATATGGCTGGGGTGCTA